>JBEBCD010000055.1:0-16206 GCA_041158045.1 Actinomycetota bacterium
CGGACCGCGTGATCGCCCTCATGCGCACCACTCCGGGTGACGCTCGAGGAACGACCGCGACACCGGCATCCGCCCCACGGCGCCGGCGGCGGCCCGCAGCTCCTGGGCTCGCTCCTGCGCCGGCGCGAGCGGGGCGTCGGGCGCCTCGAGCAGCGCGAACATCTCGTCGACCGCGGCGACGAGGTCGTCGGGGTCGTTGTCGATCACGTCGAGCTCGAGGCCCTCGTGGATCCGCGACTCGCACCACGGCACGGGAGAGGCGAGCGACTCCGACAGCGTCGCCACGCCGCCATGCCCGGCGCCCGATGCTGCGCCGCGCGGCGTCGCCCCGTGGACGGGTCGCTCGGTCGCGCGCAGGCGGTAGCGCTTCGGCACGAAGAACGACCGCGGCCCCCACTCCGCGTGCCCGTAGGACGAATGGTTGGTCCGGATCGTCGGCGTGTCGAACACCTTCGGCGGCTCCGAGCCGCCCGACTGCGTCCCGAGGAAGAACCGGGCCCGGCTCCACAGGTACACGTCCATCCAGTCGACCCGCTCGACCGCGTGGGCATAGTCCACGACGCGCGGCATCGGCGGGAGCGGCGTCATGAGCGGGCTGCCCATGCGCACGACCCAGCCGCCGCGCTCCGTGATGCGCCGGATCGCGGGGAGGTAGTCCCGCACGTCGGCGTTGGGGAGGCTCGCCTGGGCGCGGTGCGAGCCCTCGCGCACGTGCATCGCGACGAACCACGCGTCCTCCGGCATCCCCCACCGGCGCGTCACCCGGCGGCCGCGCTCCACGATGCGCTCTGGCACCTCGACGAGCGGCCGCCGGTGCCGCTCCCACCACGCGCGGTTGGCCTCGTCGATGCCCGTCCACTGGTCCACGACGCGGTCCACCACCCGGTCCCCGTCGGCGCCGCGCAGCCGCAGCATCGGCACCGGGTCGCGCGCGGGGTCGGCGAGGCGGTGCAGGCGCGCGGTGAGCGCGCGCGACCCCTCGACCATCGTCACGTGCGGGGCGAAGAGTGCGAGGAGCGCCGCGTTGGCGACCCGCGTGCGGTCGACGAGTAGCAGGTGCCGCTCGGCGGGCGTCATCCCGAGCGCCGCGAGCTTGGCCAGCGCGTCGAGGTGGGTGAGGTGCCCGAGCGCGCCGACCCAGTCGTCGCCGAGCACGCGCACGCGCGACGGATCGGCCCCGGCGCCCGCGAGCCGCACGTCGCCGATCGCCGCCCAGCGGCGGTAGCCGTCGACGTAGGCGGGGAAGTTGCCGACGACGAACTCGAATTGCGCGAGCGACTCCTGCAACCTCGCGTCCCCGGGATACCGCGCGGCGAGGGCCCGCACCCCGTCCCGCGCGCGCTGCGTGCGGCCCGCGTCCCGCTCGGCGCGCAACGCGTCGAGCTCCCGGTCGATCGAGGCGCGCAGGCCGGGCGGCTCCTCGGCGGCGAGCCGCCGCAGCGCGGGGAGCAGGCGTGGGTCGGCCTCGGCGAAGGCGCGCGCGGCGCGCGCGGCGTCGCGCCCCAGCACCCCCCGCACGCGGTCGAGTGGCACCCCGACGCGCGGGACCTTGCGCAGCCACGCCGCCGGTCCCGCGGCGCGCAGCTGCCACGCCTGACGACGCAGGCGCACGAGCCGGCGCCCGGCGCCGCGCACCGCCGCGATCGGCGGCGGGTACGCCTGCGCCTGCGCGAGCGTCTCGGGCGTGCCGATGTCGATGTGGACCCGGTCCGTCTCGACGACGAGGATCTGCCCCATGTGGCGGGGGATCACCTCGGTGGAGAGGTCGAACGCGCCGCCGATCGAGTCGACGAGCGCGGGGCTCACCACGTAGACCGCGGCGTTGGCGAGGTCCCCGTGGTCGTCGGGCGACTTCTCCCACATCGCGCGCAGCACGCCCCCGGGTCCGACGTCGAGGATGCCGCAGCTCCACGGCGTCGCCGTGCGGAAGGCGAGCATCGTCATCGTGCAGCCCGCGGGGCGGGCGCGGTGCGCCGCGACGAGGCTCGCGACGTCGAAGAGCGCGTAGTTGTCCGCGTGGGCGACGATCGCGTCGCCGTCGGCGAGCCAGTCGCGGTGCGCCGCGATGGTGCCCGCCGTGCCGAGCAGGGTGGTCTCGTGCACCGTCCGCACGGGGATCGGGTAGCCCGCGGCCGCGACGTGCGCCTCGACGACGGGAGCGAGGTGGTGCGTGTTGACGCGCACCTCGCGCACCCCGGCCTCGGCCAGGCGCGCGATCCACACGTCGAGCAGCGGGACGCCCGCGATCGGCACGAGGCACTTGGGGGTGCGGTCGGTGAGCGGCCGGAGCCGCGTGCCGAGGCCGGCCGCGAGGAGGAGGGCCTTCACCCGCGCAGTTCGCGGAGCAGCTCGCCCGCCTGGATCGGCGTGTTGCCGACCCGGCCGACCTGCACGGCGGCCGCGAGCGACCCGAGGAGCGACGCCTCCCACAGCGAGGCGCCGCGCGCGAGCGCCATGCTCGCGACGACGAGCAGGCAGTCGCCCGCGCCGGCGACGTCGCGGGGGGAGGCGTTGAGCGCGGGCACCTGGTCGGTGTCGTAGTCGCCGTAGGTCTCGCTCCAGCCGTGGAGCAGCGCGCCGTCGGCGCCCATCTTGAGGATCACGTTGCGGGCGCTCGCGCGCTGGGCGAGGGCCTGGGCCAGCACCACGATGCCGTCCTCGCCGTTCTTCAGCGCGAGACGGGCCTCGCGCTCGGTCGGCGTGAGCAGGGTCATGTCGCGGTACCGCGAGACGTCCCCGATCTGCGACGAGGACTGGCTGTCGGCCACCATCGTCGCGCCGCGGTCCCGCCCGAGCGCGGTGACGCGGTCCACCACGCCCTGGGGCAGCACCCCGTAGTTGAAGTCCGAGAACATCAGGAGGTCCGCCCGGCCGAGCGCGGCGCCGGCGGCGACGACCACCTCGTCCTGCTGCGCGGGGTCGATCGAGCGCTGCGACAGGCGGCTGACCCGCAGGAGGGTCTTGCCCTGGGTGCGGTAGCGCTGCTTGACCGTGGTGGGCCGCGAGTCGTCGACCACGAGGCGCGCGGTGACGTCGAGGCGACCGAGCTCCTCGGACACGTAGCGCCCCGCCTCGTCGTCGCCCACCACCGAGACGTAGGTGACGCGCGCGCCGAGCCTCGCGGCGTGCGCCGCCACGATCGCCGCGCCGCCGATGAAGCGCTCGGTCGAGATCGGGGTCACGACGATGGTCGGGTCCTCCTCGGACATCCCGAGCGGGTCGCACGCCACGTACTCGTCGACGATCGTGTCGCCGACGACCGCCACCTCCAGGTCCTTGAAGCCGCGCACGAGCTCGCCGAGCCGGTCGAGCCCGATCGCGCGGCGCGCGAGGAAGGCGTCGGGCAGGGAGATGCCGCGCGGGGCGTCGTCGGTGATCTCGCGGCGGATGAGGTCGAGCGACGAGAAGACGACGTCGCCGGAGGAAAAGAGCAGCCGCCCGCCATAGCGCTCGAGCGCGGCCCGCTCGGGATTGTCCTTGCCGAGGTGCTCCTTGCCCTTCACGACCACGGCCGGGCGCAGGCGCGCGATCTCGTCGACGACGGAGGTCGTGACGAGGAAGGCCTCGTCCACGAGCCCGTTCATGCGCACCGCCTCGAGACGCAGCGCCTCCGGCACGTGGGCCGCCTCGCCGGCGACGGCGTCGGCGAGCACGCCGACCACGAGCCGCTCCCCGCTCTCGCGGGCGTACTTGAGGAGGCGCAGGTGCCCGGGGTGCAGCACGTTGAACGTGCCGGTGACGAGCACGAGCCCCTTCTTCACGCCGGCCCCCCGAGGGCCGCCGCGAGGACCCGGCGGGCCACGTCGCGCGAGGGCTCGGGCCGCAGCGCCGAGAGTCTCGCGTCCGCGAGCGTCGCGTGGGCGACCGGCGCCTCGCCGACCGCCTCGGCGGCCTCCC
The DNA here is from genome assembly GCA_041158045.1 of Actinomycetota bacterium. GTDB lineage: Bacteria > Actinomycetota > Acidimicrobiia > Acidimicrobiales > Ilumatobacteraceae > CAXRBC01. Next base: position 3,898 of record JBEBCD010000055.1, read on the forward strand.
CCACGACGCGCTGGTGCGGCACCGACATGAGCGACGCCAATGCTATTGCGAGGTCGAGGAAGGTCATCTCGTCCGGCGCCGAGCACTGCGCGACGCCGACATGGCGGCGCGCGATCGCGGCGCGGATCTCCGCGACGGCGAGGTCGGCCCCGATCGGGCTGAAGGCGAGGTCGCGCAGCGCGGTGACGGTGGCGCCGCGCCGCAGGTCCGCGATCCACGCGCGCACGCGCGCATTGTCCTCCGTGAGCACCTTGGAGAAGCGCAGCACGCACGCGTCCCGCGCCGCGTCGCGCACCGCCGACTCGGCCGCCGACTTCTGCGCGCCGTACTCCGTGCGCGGCCGGTGCGGCGCGTCGGGCGCCGCGTGCGCCGTCGCGCCGTCGAAGACGAGGCTGGTCGAGACGAGCACGACGTGGCGGCCCGCGCGGCCCGCGGCGGCCGCGATGGCGCGCTGGGCGTCGACGTTGACCGCGCGGGTGAGGGCCGGCTGGCGGCGGCACATCGCCACCGACGTCGCGGCGGCGAGGAGCACGACGTGGTCGACCGCCGCGGCGGCCTCGCACACCCGCGCGAGCGCCGCGGCGTCGGCGAGGTCGGTCGCGGGGAGCGCCGCGCCCGCCGGGCGCCGCGTCGTGCCGACCACCTCGAGGCCGTCGGCGACGAGCGCCGGCACGAGGCGCGCGCCGATGGTGCCGTCGGCGCCGGTGACGAGGACGCGCACCGCGCTACTCGAAGAAGATGAACTCGTAGTCGCCGGCATAGCCGACGCGATCGAAGAGCCACTCCCACTCGCCCACGTCGAGGAAGGTCTCGCAGGTGAGGGCCCAGCACTGCAGGTTGAACTGCTCCCGCTCGTTGCGGTAGCTCTCGGCCATCACGTAGCCGCGGCGGCCGACCCGGGCGATCTCGCCGAGGCAGCGCCACAGTTCGGGAAGCCGCAGGTTGTGCAGCATCGCGAGCGAGATCACGAGGTCGAACTCCCCGTCGGCGAACGGCAGCGGCTCGCGCGCGTCGAGGTGCCGCAGGTGCGGGCGCACGAGGTCGGTGGCGCCGGCGAGCCCGTGCGCCGACACGTCGCCGCCGACGACCCGCAGGCCGGGCTCGAGCAGCAGCATCTCGTGGAGCAGGAACGCCTTGCCGCACCCGACGTCGAGCACGCTCGATCCCGCGCGCAGGCCGTAGGTGTCGATGAGCGCGCGAGCGACGGGGGTCCAGTGGCCCGCACGGTAGGAGTAGCCGCCGTAGCCGTAGCGCCGGTCGCCGTCCCAGTAGTCGGCGCCGTACTGCTTGGCGACCTCCATGCAGTGCACCTTGTCGTCGACCATGCGGGCGAGGTAGTCGCGGGACGTGGCCCGGTGGAGCGGGGTCACGAACGACCGCAGGCGCCCCCCGTCGGATCGCCCCGCCGCCGGAGCCGACGCGCCGGGCTCCATCGCCGCCTTGACCAGCCAGCACTGCTCCACCGCCGCGGCTTCGGTCGCGTCCCCGATGCGCATCCCCTCCACCGCGAAGTGCAGCTCGCGTCCGGCCGCGAGCACGCGGTCCACGACCCGGCGGCGCTCCGCGGCGTCGCGCGGCAGCTGGAAGATGCTGTACATCACGATCCCGTCGATCGTCGGGAGCTCGCGGATGAGCGTCTCGAGGATGAGCGTCGAGTCCTCCATGGCGTACTCGGTCGCCGCGAGGAGCAGCTCGTGGCCGCGGCGCTGGCAGTAGTCGCGGAGCACGATGTTCTGCACGTGCTGCGGCGCGCGCTCGCCCACGAAGGGGCGCGAGAAGATGTAGCCGCGCAGGCGGCTCATCGCACGCTCGGCAGCCGGTAGCCCATGCCGCGGCGCGAGGCGGGCCGCAGCGAGATCGGCTCGAAGAACTCCCCCAGCTTCTTGTCGCCGTACGGGGTGAACACGCCCTTGAAGCGGCAGTTCATCGACCAGCGGGTCTCCGCCTCGTCGTTGACGCGGTTGCCGTGCGGCAGCGACTGGTCGAAGACGAGCACCTGGCCGCTGCGCACCTCGAGCCACTCCACCTGGTCGCGCATCGCGTCGAAGGCCGACTCGCTGCTCGATCCCGCGCGCGCGGAGAACTGTGCGTCGAACGCCGTGGCGTGCCGGGGCGGCAGCAGGTACATCGCCTTGGTCCCGTAGCAGTGCACGAGCGGGAGCCACGCCACGACCTCGTACGGCGAGTCGCCGGACCAGGTGTCGGCGTGCACCGGCAGGAGCGAGCTGGTGTCGCCGGGCATCTGGATGCTGAGGTTGACGCGCTGCTGCATCGCGAGCTCGTTGCCCACGATCGACTCGAGGTAGGGACGCGCGACGGCGAAGTACGCGGGCCGCAGCTCGGGCAGCGCGTTGATCCCGTGGATGACCCCGACGCGGAAGTCGTTGAGGGCCGCGGGCGTCACCCGCGCGTGGATCCCGTCGAGGAAGGCGATCGCGGCGGCGAGCCCTTCGGGGGCCGTCGCGCCGAGCACCCCCGCGGCGACCCGCGCCGTGGTGGTGACGATCCACTCGTGCGCCGCCGCGTCCGCGACGTCGCGCACGACGTAGCCGCGCTCGAGATACTCCGCACCGAGCGCGTCGGGCACCGCCGGACCCCCGGCGCTCACCGCGCCCCCGCGGCGCGGCGCCGCGCCCGCATGGCGTCGGCCAGGGACTCCGCGGTGATGCCCCAGTGCGCGAGGAGCGACTGCTGGCTGCCGTACTGGGAGGGGAAGGCGTCGGGGATGCCGATGCGCCCGACCTTGGCGAGCTCCGCCGGGGCCTCGGTGCTGCAGGCCTCGAGGACCGCGCTGCCGAGCCCGCCGTTGACGATCCCCTCCTCGACCGTCACCACGGCCGGGACGCGCGCCACGTCGCCGAGGATCCCCTCGACGTCGAGGGGCTTGACCGTGTGGACGTGGCGCACCGCGACGCGCACGCCCTCGGCGTCGAGCGCCGCGGCGGCCTCGAGCGCGACCTGGGTCATCACGCCCGTCGTGACGAAGAGGCCGTCGCCGCCGTCGCGCATGCGGATCGACCGGCCGATCTCGAACCCCCGGCTCGCGTCGCTCACCACGCGGTCGCCGCCCTTGGCGAGGCGGATGTAGATCGGGTGCGGCCACTCGAGCGTGCGGTGCATGAAGCGGCGCATCTCGTCGGCGTCGCACGGCGCCACCACCGTCATGTTGGGCAACGCGCGCATGATCGCGATGTCCTCGATGGCGAGGTGCGTGGGCCCGAGCGGGGCGTACACGCCACCGCCACCGTTGGCGATGAGGCGCACCGGGAGGTCGTGGATGCAGAGGTCGACCGCGACCTGCTCGTAGCAGCGCCGCGTGAGGAACGTCGCGATCGTGTTGACGTAGGGCACGAAGCCCTCCATCGCGAGCCCGGCGGCCATCCCGACGATGTGCTGCTCGCTCACGCCCTCCATGTACCAGCGCTCGGGGAACTCGGCCCGCATCTTGGCGAGCACGCCCGGCCCGAGATCGGAGCCGACGAAGACGACGCGCTCGTCGATCGTGGCGAGCTCGTGGACGCAGTCGAGGGCGGTCTTGCGCACGGCGACCCCTACGCGAGACAGGCGTACATCTGCGCGATGTCCGCCTCCGTGAGGCCCGACTTGTGGTGCCAGTCGGGGTTGCCCTCCGCGAAGGGGAAGCCGCGGCCCTTCACCGTGTGGCACACGATGGCCGTCGGCCGGTCGCCGTCGAGCGGCACCGCGCGCAGCACGCGCTCCACGGCCGCGACGTCGTGGCCGTCCACCTCGGTGGTGGCGAAGCCGAAGGCCCGCCACTTGTCGACGAGCGGTTCGAGGTCCAGCACCTCGCGCGTCGGCCCGTAGGACTGCAGCTTGTTGTAGTCCACCATCACGGTGAGGTTGGCGAGGCGGTGCTTGGAGGCCGACATCGCGGCCTCCCAGTTGGACCCCTCGTTGATCTCCCCGTCGCCCGTCAGCACGACGACCCGCGCGTCGCTGCGGCGCATGCGCAGGCCGGCGGCCATCCCGACGCCGATCGGCAGCCCGTGGCCGAGCGCCCCGGTGGAGGCCTCGACGCCCGGCACCTTGCCGCGCTCGGGGTGACCACCGAGGCGCGAGGTGGGCCGACAGAAGCCGAGCAGTTCCTCCATGGGGAAGAACCCCTTGTCCGCGAGGATCGCGTACAGCGCGAGGCAGCCGTGGCCCTTGCTGAGGACGAAGCGGTCGCGCCCCGCCCAGCCCGGGTCGTCGGCGCGGTAGCGCAGGACCGAGTCGTAGAGCACGCGCAGGACCTCGACCATCGACATCGAGGACCCGAGGTGCCCGCGACCGCCGCCCTTCAGGGCGTCGACGATGAGTCGGCGGAGGTACTTGGACCGCTCGTCGAGCGCCGTCACGCCCGGTGCCCCCGTGCCCCGCCGTCGTCGGTGCTGGGGATGGTCGTGAGCATGGTGCGGGCCTTCGCGAGCTGCGCCGCCTGGACGGCGCGCAGGTCGTAGTCGAGCCTACTCTGCGCGTGCCGACGGTTCTTCGCCTTGTCGCCGAGGAACTCGTTGAGCAGGATCAGCGTCCAGCGCAGCGCGTAGAGGGGCAACGTCGCGTCGAGGCGCGCGTCGAACGTCGGGTCCTCGGCGAAGCGTGCGCGCATCGACGCGAGCCACGCGGCGCGGACGTCCGTGCCGAGCGCCGAGCCGGGGTGCAGCGCGAGGTCCGCCACGAGCTTGACGGGGTCGTCCCACCCGAAGTACTCGAAGTCGATGAAGGTGATGCGCCCGTCGCGACCGCGCACCGCGTTGTGGAAACCGAAGTCCGACGGGCTCGGGACGCGCAGCCCCGCGGGCAGCTCGGCGTCCCACGCGGCGCCGAGCGCGGCGCGCGCCCGGGCCGCGCGGGCCTCGCGCGCGGGGGCGACCTCGTCGCGCAGGAACGCCGCGAGCGCGGCGTCGTCGACGCGCGCGAGCCGCGCGAGGCGCGCGTCGACCTGCGCGAGGACGTCCCGCGGGCGCAGGCAGGCCTCGGTCGCGGGCCCGGCCTCGAGTCCCCCCGCGCGGCCGAGGGCGCGCAGCCCGTCGACGAACGCCACGGCACTCGACAACGCGTCGGCGTCCGACGCCGACGGTGCCGCGCCGTCGATCCAGCCGTACAGCGACCAGTTGAGCGCCTCGCTCGTGCCGATCGCGGCGGGCACGGGCAGGCCCGCCGCGCCGAGCGCACGCACTGCGGCCCACTCGGTCGCGCGACGCGGCCGCGGGTCGTGCCGCAGGTCGGGATAGACCTTCAGCGCGCAGGCCGCACCTCCCCGCTCCACCCGGTAGATGCGGCTGTTGCCGCGTCCCTGGACGTGCTCGACCGCACCGACGTCGGCGCCCGGCCACGCGTGGGCGACCATCGCGGCCACCTCGGCGCCGGTGGGCGCCCCGAGCACCGCCTCACCGACCTCCCGCCACGAGGTGCATCGCACGACGCCGCCGGCGTCGGCGCGGGGCGCGTCGGCGGCGCCCACCTCCTCGGCCGGCTCGACGAACCAGATCCTCTGCACGCCCGCGGGGAACGCGGGGTGCGCGAGCACCTCCTCGAGGTCGTCGACGAAGGCGTCGACGCCGATCGCGGCGATCGCCGCGACCTTCTCCTCGCGCGTCGCGGCGAACCGCACGTGGCTCGGGGGGATCTGCGCCGCGCCGTCGCCGACGATGCCGCGCGCCGCGAGCCAGCGCATCGCGGCCTCGCGCAGCGGCGTGCGGGTCTCGTCGTGGTGGCCGAACTCGGTCTTGTGGCTCACCACGTGCAGCTCGTGGCCGGCGAGGCGCGCCCGCGCGACGAACTCGAGCACCCCCTCGTGCGGCACCGCCTCGTCGACGTGGCGGCCGTACGCGAGGCCCTGCACGCGCTGCCAGGTCTCCTCCCCGCCCGGCGCGGCGAGCAGCTGGTCCTTGAGCGCCCGCTTGGTCACGGCGGTCGTCGCGACGCCGACCAGGCGGGCGACGCGGGGGAAGGCCGCGTCGTAGTCGGCGATCGTGTTGTCGAGGTCGAGGCCGATCCGCAGCGCCAGGGCGGGGCCCCTCAGGTCAGCTTCACCGACTGCATGCGCTTGATGTTGAAGTAGCGCTCGTCGGTGAGCGAGTCCGGCAGCAGCCCGCGATCGAACGCCCGCTTCATGTCGACGATCGCGTCGCGGATCGAGCGCTTCGGCGCGAAGCCCAGCACCCGTCGGATCCGCTCCGACGAGATGTGGTACGAGCGGTTGTCGTTGGTCGGCGTGCGCACGAGCTCGACGTCGTCGCCCATGACGTCCTTGACCATCATCGCGAGTTCCTCGACGCTCTGGTTCTCGTAGCCCGCGTTGAAGATCTGGCCCGCCACGACCTCGTCCGGCGCGTCGAGGATCGCGACGTAGGCGTCGACCATGTCGTCCATGTGGATGTTGGGCCGCAGTTGCGCGCCGCCGAAGACGCTGATCTTGCGGTTGTGGTACGCGAGGTTGGAGAGGATGTTGACCACCACGTCGAGGCGCTGGCGGCGGCTGTAGCCGCACACCGTCGCGGGGCGGATCGTGACCGTGGTGAAGGTCGGCGACTGGTACTCGGCGAGGATCCGCTCGCAGTCGGCCTTGAAGCGGGAATAGTCGGTGAGCGGCTCGAGCGTCATGTCCTCGGTGACGTTGGGCTCGTCCTTCACGCCGTAGACCGAGGAACTCGAGGCGTACACGAACCGCCGGACGCCCGCGTCGCGGCTGACCTCGACGAGCGGGCGGAAGGCGTCGAGGTTGATCGACTTGCCGAGCGAGGGATCGAGCTCGAACGAGGGGTCGTTGGAGATGCAGGCGAGGTGGATGACGGTGTCGTGACCCGCGATCGTGCGGGCGAGGAGGGCCCGGTCCCGCATGTCGCCCGCGACCATGGTGAGCCGCGGGTGCGGGTCGATGACGTCGTCGCCGTAGAGCATGAGGTCGAGGACGGTGACGTGGTGACCGAGCTCGAGCAGGCGCGGCACGAGCATCGCACCCACGTACCCGGCGCCGCCGGTGACGTACACCCTGCGCGCGCTCACGAACCCCCAAGGTACTTGAACCAGTCGCGCGTCGCCGTCGCGATGGTGTCGGGCGTCCACACGGGCGCCTCGCGCCAGTAGTCGATGTGCTCGAGCACGTGGCCGACGCCGGTGGCGATGTCGACCCGCGCCGACCATCCGAGCACCTCGCGGATGCGGGTCACGTCGGCGAAGGTGCAGTCGGGCTCGCCCGGGCGCTTCGGGATGTGCGTCACGTCGCCGCCGAGCAGCTCGGTGAGCCGGTTGACCGACACGGTCGCACCGCTACCCACGTTGAGGATCTCGCCGCGGGCGTCGGACGCCGCCGCCGTGACGAAGGCGTCGGCGACGTCGGTGACGTAGGTGAAGTCGCGCGTCTGGGTGCCGTCGCCGACGACGGTGAAGGGCTTGCCCGCCAGCTTCTGCGCGAGGAACACCCCGAAGACCGCGCCGTAGGTGCCGGAGGTGCGCGAGCGCGGACCGTACACGTTGAACAACCGCAGCGAGACCGCCGGGAGGCCGTACACCTGCGCCCAGTGCATGACGAGCTCCTCGCCGAGGCGCTTCGTGAGCGCGTACGGGTACTGCGGACGGATCTCCGCGTCCTCCCGCGTCGGGTACGCGTCGGGGATGCCGTAACAGGACGACGACGCGGCGTAGACGAGTCGTCGCACGCCGGCGGCGCGCGCGGCCTCGAGCACGTGGAACGTGCCGTCGACGTTGGCGCGGAAGTAGTCGAGTGGTCGCTGGATGCTCGGGACGATGTCGGCGAGCGCAGCGAGGTGGAGCACCCAGTCGGCGCCCTCGAGGACAGACTGCCACGCCCCGGGCACCGCGATGTCGGCCTCGTGCAGCTCGACGCGGCCCGCGACGTGCCGCAGGTTGTCCGGCCGGCCCGTGGAGAAGTCGTCGATCACCGCGACGCGCAGGCCGCGCGCGAGGAGCGCGTCGACGACGTGGCTCCCGATGAAGCCGGCGCCGCCCGTGACGACGGCGCGCGCCGACCCGCCGCTCACGCGCTCGTCCGCCGGGAGCGGCTCAGGCCGAGCCGGGACGGCAGAGCCACTGCATGATCATGTGGCCCACGATGAGCTGCAGGTCCTCGGCGATCTGCATGTCGTCCACCTCGAAGTGGATCGGGTGCTTCGCCAGGGCCTTGCACTTGCCGCCCGAGTAGCCCAGCACGGCGAACGTCTCCATGCCGAGCTCGTTACCGGTCTCGAGGGCGCGGATCACGTTGGGCGAGTTGCCGCTGCCGGAGAACACGACGAGCACGTCGCCCGGGTCGGCCTTCACCCGCAGTTGCTCGGCGAAGACGTTCTCGTAGCCGATGTCGTTGCCGAGGCAGGTCAGCACGGCCGCGTTGGCCGGGAGCGCCTCGATCCGCAGCCCGATGCCGCGGCGCACCCCGGCGCCGTAGGTGAAGTCGTTGGCGAGGTGGATCGCGTTGCCCGCGCTGCCGCCGTTGCCGCACATGTAGATCGTCCGCTTGGCGTCCCAGGCCCGCTCGAAGGCGGCCGCCAGCGCGGGCACCTCGCGCATCGCGGGGAGCGCCATCGCCCGCGAGAGCCGCGCGGCGTAGTCCTCGAGGTGGTCGAGCATCCGGCCCGAGGTTAGTGGAGGACGTCCGTCACGCGCGCGGCGATCGCGTCGCCGATCGCGAGGGACGCCGTCGCCGCGGGCGACGGCGCATTGCACACGTGGACGACGCGGCCGGCGTGACGGATGTCGAAGTCGTCGAGCAGACCGCCGTCGCGCGCGCAGGCCTGGGCGCGCACCCCGGCCCCCGCGGGCCGCAGGTCCTCGACGCGGATCTCCGGCACGAGGCGCGCGAGCGCGGCGACGAACGCGCGACGGGAGAACGATCGGCGGTACTCGCCGAGGCCGGTGCGCCAGTAGCGCCGCGCGATCCGGCGGAAGCCGGGCCATGCGACGATGCCCGCGATCTCGCGGGGCGAGACGTCGGTCTTGCGGTATCCCTCGCGGGCGAACGCGACGACGGCGTTGGGCCCGCACTCGACGGTCCCGTCGACGCGGCGGGTGAAGTGCACCCCGAGGAACGGGAACGCGGGATCGGGCACCGGGTAGATGAGGTGCCGCACGAGTCGGCGCGCCGACGGGACGAGCTCGTGGTACTCGCCGCGGAAGGGGATGATGCGCAGGTCGAGGTCGGGCTCGGTGCGGCGCGCGACGAGGTCCGACTGCAGCCCCGCGCACGTCACCACGGCGAGGGCGCGCACGTCGCCCGACGGGGTGACGACGATCGTCGCGTCGCCATCGTCGCGCAGGTCCACGGCGGGGGTCGCGGTCCGCACCTCGCCGCCCGCCGCGACGACGAGCTCCGCGAGGCGGCGCGCCATCGCGGGGTAGTCCACGATCCCCGTCTGCGGCACGTGGAGCCCGGCGAGGCCCTCGCAGTGGGGCTCGTGGTCGCGGATGCCCGCCGGGCCGAGGCGCGAGATGCCGGCGAGGCCGTTGTCGGCGCCGCGCTCGGCGAGCGCCTCGAGGCGTGGCACCTCGTCGGGCTCGGTCGCCACGACGACCTTGCCGCATACCTCGTGCGGGATCCCGTGCTCGCCGCAGAAGCGCAGGAGCCGCGCGTAGCCCTCGCGGCACGTGCGGGCCTTGAGCGAGCCGGGCGCGTAGTACAGGCCCGAGTGGATCACGCCCGAGTTGTGCCCGGTCTGGTGCGCGCCGACGCGCTCCTCCTTCTCCAGCACGACGACGCGCACGCCGGGCCGCCGCCGCTGGAGCTCGTGCGCGGTCGCGAGACCGACGATGCCGCCGCCGACGATCGCGACGTCGTGCGCGCCGGACACGGTGCTCAGTGCTTCAGCGAGGCCCGCGCGACGACCTCGGCGAACGACCCCTGCTCCGTGAGCCGTCCCGCCTCGATGCGGTAGAGGCGGTCGCAGTACTCCACGGTGCTGAGCCGGTGCGCGACGATGATCACGGTCTTGGTGCCCTGGAGCGCCTGGACCGACTGCATCACGCCGTGCTCGGTCGGGGTGTCGAGCGAGCTGGTCGCCTCGTCGAGCACCAGCACGCTCGGGTCGTGGTACAGCGCGCGGGCGATGCCGATGCGCTGGCGCTGGCCGCCCGACAGGCGCACGCCGCGCTCCCCGACCACCGTGTCGAGTCCGGCGGGGAGCGAGTCGACGAACTCCTCCAGTTGCGCGAGGCGGATCGCGCGGCGCACCGCGGCCTCGTCGACGCGCGCATCGGCGAGGCCGAAGGCGACGTTGCGGCGGAGCGTGTCGTCGGTGAGGTAGATCGCCTGGGGGACGTAGCCGATCTGGTCCTGCCAGTTGCGCAGGTTGCCGTGGACGTCCTCGCCGTCGACGAGCACCCTGCCCGAGTCGGGCACGAAGAGCCCGAGGATCACGTCGACCAGCGTCGACTTGCCCGCGCCGCTGGGGCCGACGAAGCCGACGGCCTCGCCGCGGCGCACCACGAGCGAGACCCCCTCGAGCGACGGGCGCGGGGCCGTCGGGTAGCGGAACGTCACGTCGCGCAGCTCGAGGTCGCGCGAGAAGGGCGCGCGGCGGACCGTCGCGAGCGGGTCCGGCGCGGCGAGGGCGAAGTCCTCGCGCACCCCGCGGATGATCGCGCGGCTGAAGACGAGGGTCTGGAACGCCGAGAGCAGGCGCGTGACGCTCGGCATGACGCGGAACGCGGAGGCGGCGAAGAGCCCGAGCGTCGGGAGGATCTCGTCGAACGACTGTCCCTGCGCCACCATGCTCACGACCAGTGCGCCGAGCCCGGTGATGGTGATGATCTCCATCCAGGTCCGTGGGACCATCTGGAGCACCGAGTACACCTTGTTGATCCGCAGGCTCTCGCGCAGGTGCACCTCGTGCTGGCCGAGGAACTCGGTCTCGCGGCCGAGGATCTTCACGTCCTTGGCGCCGCCGAAGCCCTGCTGCAGGTGCTGGAAGACGAGGGCGTCGTGCTCGTTGCGCTCGTCGCCCCACCGCTCGATGCGCCGGCGGGTCGCGCGCTGGAAGCCGCCCGCGGCGAGGCCGAACAACACGAGCACGATGAGCGTCCCGACCGGCTCGAGCGCGACGAGGAGGCCGAAGAGCGCCGCGGCGACGAGCCCATCGGTGAGCAGCACGAGGAACGGCTCGACCCCGCCGCTCACGACGACGTTGGCGTTGCGGGCGTTGCGGATGAGGGTCGCCGAGTTGTGCTGGAGGTGGAACATGTAGGGCTGGCGCAGGTAGATCGTGAAGAGGCGCTGGGAGAGGCGGCCCGAGAGCGCGGTGGTGAAGGACTTCTGCACCCACGAGCTCCAGACGAGGAACACGCTGCGCACCACGTACAGGGCGACGAGGCCCGCCATCACCGTGACGACGAGGCGCTCGCGCGTCGGGTTGCCGAGCAGGTCGACCAACCAGGGGTAGCGCGCCGCGTAGTCGTCGCGGGTGAGCACCGCGACGATCGGCACGACGATGCCGAGGCTCAGGGTCTCGAGGACCATGCCGACGAGCACCAGTGCGAGCACGCCGACCAGCGCGCCGCGGTCGCGGGGCGTGAGCAGACCCCAGACGACGCGGGCGGTGGACGTGCGCGGGGCGCGCGGGGACGGGGTGTCCGTGCGGTTCTCCACGTTGTAGCGGCGATCGGAATCGAACCGATGACCTTCCGATTATGAGCCGGATGCTCTTACCAACTGAGCTACGCCGCCGTGACTGGCGGAGCCCTCTGTGGGAATCGAACCCACGACCTCTTCCTTACCATGGAAGTGCTCTGCCAACTGAGCTAAGAGGGCGAGTGCGCCCCGTGTGACCGGGTCGACCGACTCCTCACTCTATCGGCGGTCGCGCTCGCGGCGGTAGCGTCGCGCGCGATGGGCGCGGCCGCACGCGAGGTGATCGTGCGGGCCGCGACGCTCGACGACGCCGAGGCGATCCGCGCGATCTACAACCACGAGGTCGAGCACGAGACCTCGACGATGGACACGGTGCCGCGCACGCCCGAGACGCAGCGCGCGTGGATCGCAGCGCGCAGCGGCGCGCTCTCGGCATGGGTGGCCGTCGACGCGGGCGAGGTCGTCGGATTCGGCTCGCTCAGCGAGTTCCGCGACCGGTTCGGCTACCGCACGACGGTCGAGGACTCGGTGTACGTGCGGCGCGACCGGGCGCGGCGCGGCGTGGGGCGGGCGCTGCTCGGCCACCTCGTCGAGACCGCGCACGCGTCGGGCTTCCACACCGTGATCGCCCACATCGAGGCGGGCGGGGCGGCCTCGAGGGCGCTGCACGCGGCGTGCGGCTTCGAGCTGGTGGGCGTGCAGCGCGAGGTGGCGCGCAAGTTCGGGCG
>JBEBCD010000056.1:0-20511 GCA_041158045.1 Actinomycetota bacterium
GCCGAGCGTACCGACGCGTCAGGACTTGAAGAGGTACTCCGCGTCCGACGGGGTGAGCAGCAGCGCGATCTCGTCGCGCAGCTGCGCGTGGCGCTCCAGCGTCGGGTCGGCGTCCACGATCGCCGCCGCGACCTCGCGCGCCCGCTCCACGAGGTCGCGGTCCCGGCGCAGCGACGCGATGCGCAGGTCGCTCGCGCCCTTCTGCGCGACGTTCATGAGCGTGCCCTCGCCGCGCAGGTCGAGATCCACCTCCGCGAGGTGGAAGCCGTCGGTCGACTCGACGAGTGCCTCGACCCGCGGCGACGGCCCCTCGTCGCCCGTCACCAGCCAGCACCGCGACGCGATCGTCCCGCGGCCCACGCGCCCGCGCAGCTGGTGGAGCTGCGCGATGCCGAAGCGGTCGGCGTCGAGCACCACCATGCACGTCGCGTTGGGCACGTCGACGCCGACCTCGATCACCGTCGTCGCCACCAGCACGTCCACGTCGCCCGCGCGGAATCGCGCCATCGCCTCCTCCTTCTCCTGCGACGGCATCCGCCCGTGCAGCAGCCCGAGCCGCAGCCCCGCCAGCGCGCCCACCTCGAGGTCGCGCAGCGTCTCCTCGGCCGACGCGACCTCGAGCTTCTCGCTCTCCTCGATCGTCGGACACACCACGTAGGCCTGTCGGCCCGCCGCGACCGCGGCCCGCACCTCGCCCCACATCGCGGCACGCGCGGGCGCGTCGGGCGCGCCCGCGACGCGGGCGGTCGCGATCGGCGTGCGGCCCGGCGGGAGCTCGTCGAGGACGCTCACCTCGAGGTCGCCGTAGACCGTCATCGCCGCGGTCCGCGGGATCGGCGTCGCCGTCATCACGAGCACGTCCGGGGCGGCGTCGCCCGCACCCTTCACCCGCAGGGCGGCGCGCTGCTCGACGCCGAAGCGATGCTGCTCGTCGATCACCACGACGCCGAGCGACGCGAACTCCACGCCCTCCTGGATCAGCGCGTGCGTCCCGATCACGACGTCGACCGTGCCCTCCGCGAGCCCTCGCAGCACGTCGCGGCGCCGCTCGCCCGTCACCCGCCCCGTGAGCAGCTCCACCCGCACCGCGCGGTCGCCGAAGAGCGAACCGCCGTCCTCCACCGCGAGCCCCGCGAGCAGCGCGCGCACTCCCGCCGCATGCTGCTCGGCGAGCACCTCCGTCGGCGCCATCAGCTCGCCCTGGTGACCGCCCTGCACCGCAGCGAGCATCGCGCTCACCGCCACGACCGTCTTGCCGCTACCGACGTCGCCCTGCAGCAGCCGGTGCATCGGCGCGGGCGCCGCGAGGTCGGCGTCGATCTCGGCGATCGTCCGCCGCTGCGCGCCGGTGAGGGGGAACGGCAGCGCCGCCTCGAAGCGGCGCTGCAGCTCGCCCCCGACGACGTGCGCGATGCCGCTCCGCTCCCGCTCCCAGGCGCGACGCCGCCCGGCGAGCACCAGTTGCACGCGCAGCAGCTCGTCGAACGCGAGCCGCCGCCGCGCCTCCTCCTTGGCCGCGATCGACTCGGGGAAGTGGATGTGCCGCAGCGCCGCGCCGCGGTCGGCGAGGCCGAGGCGGCCGAGCACCTCCGCGGGGACGGGGTCCGCGAGGCCGCGAGCCGCGCAGCGCGCGAGCGCGTTGTCCACGAGCGACGCGAGCTCCCACGTGGAGACGCCCGCCGCCTCGCTCTGGCGGTACACGGGCACGATGCGACCCGTGCGGTCGCCGACGCGGTCGACCATCGGGTTGACCATCTGCATCGCGCCGCGGAAGCGCTCGGGCGTGCCGAAGAAGATCGCGCGCACCCCCGGCCGCAGCTGCCGCTCGCGCCACGCCTGGCCGAAGAAGGTGAGGCCGAGCCGTCCCGTGTCGTCGCCGACGGTCGCGCGCACCATCTGCCGCCCGTTGCGCATGCGCACCAGCCGCGCGTCGATCACCTCCGCGACGACGCCCGCATCGACGCCCTCCACGAGGTCGGCGACGCGGCCCTCGCGCGTGCGGTCGATCCAGCGGTACGGGTACGTCGTGAGGAGGTCGAGCACGTGCGCGATGCCGTACTCGGCGAGCGCCGCCTTGCGCTTGTCCCCCACGCCGCGGAGGACCTCGACGTCGATGCCGGCGAGCTCCCGCAGCGTGATGGCGTCCGGCACGGGCCGAGACGTCACTCCACGCCGAACAGGTAGGGGTAGAGGGGCTGTCCGCCCTCGTGCACCTCGATGGTGACGCCCGCGCGGTGCTCGCCGAGCCACGCCGAGATCCGCTCCGTCACCGCGGTGCTCGCGCCATCGCCGGTGATGAGCGTGACGAGCTCGCGCTCCGGCGTCACGAGCCGGTCGAGCAGCGCGGTGCAGGTGGTGGCGAGGTCGCGGCCCACGGCGACGACGCCGTCGCCGCGCACGATGCCGATCACGTCGCCCGCGCGCACGGGGCCGGCCTCGCTCTGCGTGTCGCGCACCGCCGTCGTCACCTCGCCGGTCGCGACGGCGGACGCGGCGGAGGCCATCTGCGAGCCGTTGTGCTCGGCGGAGGCCTCCGGGTCGTACGCCACGAGCGCCGCGAGACCCTCGGGCATCGAGCAGGTCGGCACGACGCGCACGTCCTTGGCCGTGAGGCCGTCGACCTGCTGGGCGACGGCGATGATGTTCTTGTTGTTGGGCAGGATCACGACCTGCGTCGCGTTCATGTGTTCGACCGCGTCGAGCAGCTCCTGGGTCGACGGGTTCATCGTCTGGCCGCCGGTGACCACGCCGTGGACGCCCATCGCGCCGAAGAGCTCGGCCAGCCCGTCGCCGCTCGCGACCGCGACGACGGCGCACGTGACGGGCGGCAGGGCGGTACGCACCGCGGTGCGCGACGGGGCCCCGCCCTCGGGCACGCCGATCTC
Organism: Actinomycetota bacterium; assembly: GCA_041158045.1. GTDB lineage: Bacteria > Actinomycetota > Acidimicrobiia > Acidimicrobiales > Ilumatobacteraceae > CAXRBC01. The sequence continues at coordinate 2,886 of JBEBCD010000056.1, forward strand.
GGCCTCGCGCTTGGCGTGCTCCTCGGCGACCTCCTCGAAGAGGTCGGTCACGCGGATCTGGTGCGGCCGCCCGCCGAGGCCGATCGGCGCCTCGATCGCGGCGCCGATGTCGTTGGTGTGGATGTGGCAGTTGTAGATGCCCTCGCCGCCGACGACGACGATCGAGTCGCCGACCCTGCCCCACGCCTGCTTGAACGCGTGCGACTTGGTGTCGTCGATCTCGAGGAGGAACATCACCTCGTAGCGCAACTCGCTCACGTCGACCTCGCCCTCCGCCGCGGTGCGGCGCGAGACGGCGATGAGCTGCTCCGTGTTGGGGCCCGCGATCTCGCGCGGCTCCGGCAGGGGCTCCCCCGCGACCACGTGCAGCGCCGCGTCGAGGAAGAGGAGGTACCCCGCCCCGCCGGCGTCCACGACGCCCGCGTCCTTCAGCACCGGGAGGATGTCGGGCGTGCGGGCGAGGGAGGCGCGCCCCTCGTCGCGGGCGGCGCGCAGCACGTCGGCGAGGGTGGCCCCGCGCCCCGCGGCCCCGGCCGCGGCCTCCGACGACTCGCGCACGACGGTGAGGATCGTGCCCTCGATCGGCTTCAGCACCGCCTCGTAGGCGGCGGCCGCGGCCGCGGAGAGCGCGGCGGCGACCGTCGCCGGCCCGTGGTCGGCGGCGTCGCGCATCGTCGAGGAGATGCCGCGCAGCACCTGGCTGAGGATCACGCCGCTGTTGCCGCGCGCGCCCATGAGCGCGCCGTGGCTGATCGCCGCGCACGTGGCCGCGAGCTCGGCGCCCGCCGCGCCCGCCTTGTCGAGCTCCGCGACCACCGCGTCGAGGGTGCGCGCCATGTTGGTCCCCGTGTCGCCGTCGGGCACCGGGTACACGTTGAGCTTGTTGAGGTCGGCCTGGTGCCGCTTCAGCGTGTCGCGGAACGTCACGACCGTGTGACGCAGGGCATCCGCGCCGAGCCGATCCAGCGCAGGCACGCGCTCAGCGTATCCGTGCCGTTGGAGCCGCCTTCGGGGCCGGTGGTACCGTCGGGCGCGTGCAGGGCGTGATCAAGGCCTACGACCCGCGCTCGCGCGACGGACTCGTGGTGCGCGACACCGATCTCGCCGAGTACGAGCTCGCACCCGACGCGCTCGACGGCTCGATCTTCCGCATGCTGCGCCAGGGCCAGCGCGTGACCTTCTCCCTCGACGCCTCGGGCCGCGCCACCGCGCTGCGCCTCGGCTCCGAGCGCGACATGGGCACGCCGGGCCACTGACGCCCCGACCGCACCCGGCCCGCGCCGCCGCACCGCCCATGACCGCCACCGCCGCACCCCCCGCGCCCACCCGCAACGCGCGCCTCGTCGCGTGGGTCGACGAGTGGACCCGCATCCTGCGCCCGCGCGACGTCCACTGGTGCGACGGCAGCCAGGCCGAGTACGACGCGCTGTGCGCGGGTCTCGTGCGCGCCGGCACGCTCGTGCGCCTCGACGACGCGAAGCGCCCCAACTCGTACTGGGCGCACTCCGACCCCGGCGACGTCGCCCGCGTCGAGGACCGCACCTTCATCTGCTCCGCCCGCCGCGAGGACGCCGGCCCGACCAACAACTGGCGCGACCCCGCCGAGATGCGCCGCGAGGTCGGCGCGCTCTTCGACGGGGCGATGCGGGGACGCACCCTCTACGTGGTGCCGTTCAGCATGGGCCCGCTCGGCTCGCACATCTCGCACATCGGCGTCCAGCTCACGGACTCGGCATACGTCGCCGTGAGCATGCGGATCATGACCCGCATGGGCGCGGGCGCGCTCGAGGCGCTCGGCGACGGCGACTTCGTCCCCTGCGTGCACTCGGTCGGTGCACCGCTCGTCGCCGGGCCCGACGGTGCGGCGCCCGCCGACGTCCCGTGGCCGTGCAACCCGGACAACAAGTACATCGTCCACTTCCCCGACACCCGCGAGATCTGGTCGTACGGCTCGGGCTACGGCGGCAACGCCCTGCTCGGCAAGAAGTGCTTCGCCCTGCGCATCGCCTCCGTCATGGCGCGCGACGGCGGCTGGCTCGCGGAGCACATGCTCATCCTCAAGCTCACGGATCCCCGCGGCCACCACCGTTACGTGGCCGCCGCCTTCCCCTCCGCGTGCGGCAAGACCAACCTCGCGATGATCGTCCCGACCATCCCCGGCTGGAAGGCCGAGACGGTCGGCGACGACATCTGCTGGATGAAGTTCGGCGACGACGGCCGGCTCTACGCGATCAATCCCGAGGCCGGCTTCTTCGGCGTCGCGCCGGGCACCGGCCACGACACCAACCCGACGGCGATGCGCACCCTGTGGGGCAACTGCCTGTTCACCAACACCGCGCTCACCCCCGACGGCGACGTCTGGTGGGAGGGCATGACGCGCGACGCCCCCGCCCGCGCGACCGACTGGCGCAACCAGCCGTGGTCCCCCGGCGCCGACGCCACCGCCGCGCACCCCAACGCACGCTTCACCGCGCCCGCGAGCCAGTGCCCGTCCATCGCCCCCGAGTGGCAGGACCCGCGCGGCGTGCCGATCTCGGCGATCCTCTTCGGCGGCCGCCGCCGCGGCACCGTCCCCCTCGTCACCGAGGCCTTCGACTGGCGCCACGGCGTCTTCCTCGGCTCGATCATGGCGAGCGAGACGACCGCGGCGCAGGCGGGTGCCGTCGGCAAGCTCCGCTTCGACCCGATGGCGATGCTGCCCTTCTGCGGCTACAACATGGCCGACTACTTCGCCCACTGGCTCCGCGTCGGCGCCGGCGCGGACGCCTCGCGCCTGCCGCGCATCTTCTTCGTCAACTGGTTCCGCCGCGACGCCGACGGCCGCTACCTCTGGCCCGGCTACGGCGAGAACTCGCGCGTCCTCAAGTGGATCGTCGAGCGCCTCGACGGCACCGCCGCCGCGCGCCGCACCGCCATCGGCATGCTCCCCGAGCCCGACGCGCTCGACACGACGGGCCTCGACGTGCGCCCCGACGACCTGCGCGCGCTCCTCGACGTCGACGCCGACGGGTGGCGCGCCGCGATCCCGCAGATCCGCGAGCACTACGACGCGTTCGGCGACCGCCTCCCGCGCGAGCTCGTCGGCGCGCTCGACGCGCTGGCGCGCGACCTCGGCTGAGGCGCGGCACGTCCCGCGCCGCGTGCGACCGGGCCCGGGTCCCGCGCCCCGCTACCGCTGCCCGACGAGCAACGCCCGGATCCCGAGCCCCATGATGAAGAGGCCACCGAACCCGTAGAGCAGGTGGACGCGCGAGCGCAGCTGCGCGCGGTACGAGTAGATGATCGCGATCGCGATGATCGCGACGAAGCCGTAGAAGGCGTGGAACGCCGGGTACTCGATCTTGTCGCGGTTGACGACGGCGACGCCGAGCGCGACCTGGACGAAGACGGTGAGCTGCGCGAGCGCCGTGTACCACCACAGCGCGCGGCTGCGCAGCGACGTCGCGCGGTGTGCGGCGAGCGCCCACGCGCCGGCGAGGCCGTTGCCCACGATCATCACCCATGACCACGAGGTGTGCAGCTCGAGCAGCTGCGACGAGATCAGCACGCGGTCACGCTAATCCAGGATCCATCCGCGCCGCGGCGGACCCGGGACGCCCTCGCGCGCGAAGTGCTCGAGACCGAAGGCGAGGGCGAAGAGCTCGGGCGGCACGCGCTCCGCCCACCCGGTGTCGGGCGCCTGGCTCGCGTGGCAGAGGATCGCGCGGCGCTTCGTCGCGGCCCACGCGGCGACGTCCACCTCGAGCGCGATCGCGGAGGCGGGCTCGCCGAACGGGTTGGCGTCGTCGGCGGGCGCATCCACGTCCCAGTCGGAGAAGAACTCGCGCATCGGGTCGCCCTCCGGCCCCCCGAGCGCCATCGCGCGCAGTTCGCGCAGGCGGTCGCGATTGGACGTCGACTCCCACACCTCCGCGATGCCCGCCATCGTCGCCGCCCGCTTCGCGACGCGGTGCGCCTGGACATGGTCGGGGTGGCCGTACACGCCGTGCCAGTCGTAGGTCGTCACGACGACGCGCGTCCCGCCGGTGGCCTCCTCGCGCAGGATCGCCGCGAGTCGCCCCGCGGCCTCGTCGATCGGCGCGTTGATGAAGGCCTCGGGCGCCGCGTTCTGGGGCCAGCCCGTCATCCCGCTGTCGTGGTAGCCGAGCGGCGCGAGGCGCGCGATCCCGAGCACCTCGGCAGCCGCGCGCAGTTCGGCCGCGCGCCGCTCCACCACCGTCTCCCCCGGCGCGAGCTCCACCGCCACCGCACCGTGGCGGCCGTCGGTCGCGGTCACGAGCACGACGCGGTGGCCCTCGGCGCTCGCGCGCGCGATCGTGCCGCCGGTCGACAGGCACTCGTCGTCGGGGTGTGCGTGCACGCACACGAGCGTCGCCACCGCGCCCGCGCTCAGCCCTGGCGCGCCGCGCCGTCGCGCAGCCACGCGTCCACGCGCCCCGCGTCGACTCCCGCCCAGTCCACCAGCACCTCGCGCGTGTGCTCGCCGGGGTGCGCGGGCGCCGCCGGCACGGCGGCCGCGCTCCGCGAGTACCGCGGCGCGGGGGCCGGCTGGGGCACGCCGTCGATCGTGACGAAGGTGCCCCGCGCCACGAGGTGCGGGTGCGCGGCCGCCTCGCGCATCGCGAGCACCGGCGCGACGCACGCGTCCGTCCCCTCGGTCGCGCGGGTCCACTCCTCGCGCGTGCGCCGGGAGAACGTCTCGGCGAGACGTGCGCGCTGCGCGGGCCAGTGCGGGCGCGAGCCCTGCAGCGACCTGCGCCCACCCTTGCCGTCGTCGGCGACGAAGGCCGGGTCGTCCGCGAGCCCCGTCACGGCGAGCAGCTCGGCGAAGAATTGCGGCTCGAGCGCCCCGACGGCCACCCAGCCGCCGTCCTTGCACTCGTACGCGTCGTACCAGGGCGCGCCGGTGTCGAGCAGGTTGGTCCCCCGGCGGTCCTGGTCGAGCACTCCCGCGTGCGCCATGCCCCACGCCATCGCCATCTGCGCGGCGACGCCATCCACCATCGCGGCGTCGACGACCTGGCCGACGCCGCTGCGCGCCGTCTCGACGAGCGCGCACGCCACGCCGAAGGCGAGCAGCATGCCCCCGCCGCCGAAGTCGCCCACGAGGTTCATCGGCGGCGTCGGCGGCGCGCCCTCGCGGCCGAAGTGCGCGAGCGCCCCCGCGAGCGCGATGTAGTCGATGTCGTGCCCGGCGCGCGGCGCGAGCGGCCCGTCCTGCCCCCACCCGGTCATGCGCCCGTACACGAGGCGCGGGTTGCGCGCGAGGCACGCGTCGGGGCCGGCGCCGAGGCGCTCCATCACCCCGGGGCGGAATCCCTCGACGAGCACGTCGGCCCGCGCGACGAGGGCCATCAGCGCTTCGGCGCCGCCCGGGTGCTTGAGATCGAGCGCGACGCTGCGGCGCCCGCGCAGCAGCGGATCCGCGGGGCGCGCCGCGGGTCGTGGGTCGCGCACCGCCGCGGTGCGCTCGACGCGCACGACGTCGGCGCCCATGTCGGCGAGCATCATCGCGGCGAACGGCCCCGGCCCGATGCCCCCGACCTCGACGACGCGCGTCCCCGCGAGCGGCCCGCTCACGCGCGTCCCATCCCCGCCGCCGACCTCAGTGCGCGGCGACGAACTCCGCGACCGCGTCGACGAACGTCCCCCACAGCGGCTGCGGCAGGTCGTGCCCCATGTCCTCGATCATGAGCAGCCGCGCGCCCGGGATCAGCTCCGCGGTGCGCTCGCCGCCGCTCGGCGTGATGAGCGTGTCGTCGGTGCCGTGGATGACGAGCGTCGGCACGCGGATGGTGCGCACCTGGTCGGCGCGACGGCCGCTGCCGTAGATCGCGGCCATCTGCCTCGGCGCGCCCTGCGGGTAGTACGAGCGGTCGTAGTCGCGCGCCGCGTTGGCCCGCGACGCCTCGTCGCTGCGGTACCTGCGCGACTGGTACGCCTGGTACACGAGCGAGTGCTCGATGTAGCCCGCGCGGTCCGCCGGCGGCACCGACATCAGCGCCGCGGCCGCCTCGGGCGCGGGCTGGCCGTACTCGGGGTCGCCCGGCATCGACATCACCGAGACGAGGGTGCGCACGCGCGACGGGTGCTCGGCGGCCATGACCTGCGCGATCATGCCGCCCATCGACGCACCCAGCACGTGGGCGCGCGCCACGCCGAGGTGGTCGAGCAGGCCGACCGCGTCGCGCGCCATGTCCGAGAGCGTGTACGGCACGGGCGGCATCGGCTCGTCGAGGAGCGCGGCGCGGATCACCGCGTCGACGTCGACGGCGACGCCGTCGAGCTTGGTCGAGAGGCCGCAGTCGCGGTTGTCGAAGCGCACGACGTGCAGGCCGCGGTCCGCGAGCATCTTGCAGAGGTCGTCGTCCCACGCGACCATCTGCGCGGTGAAGCCCATCACGAGCAGCAGCGTCGGGTCCGACGGCGCGCCGAACGCGTCGTACTCGAGCTCGATCGTCGGCGACACCCTCGCGCGCGGCATGGGGTCAGTCTCCCCGACGCCCCGCCCCGTCGCCAACCTTCAATCCGCGCCCCCGCGCTCCCCCGCTCCACGCGCCCCCGATGTCGACCCCGCATAGCCTTCGCGCGATGGCCGACCCCGCCCCCGAGCGATTCGTCGCCCGCGCCCCCGGCCGCGTCAACCTCATCGGCGAGCACACCGACTACACGGGCGGGCTCGTGCTGCCCATGGCGATCGACCGCGGCACGACGATCGAGGGGGTGCGCACCCCCGGGGGTGACACCGTCGCGCTCGCGAGCGCCGACGAGCCCGGCGCGGTGCGCATCGCGCTGCCCGTCGCCAACCCCGCCGCGGTGGAGCCCGCGTGGGGCCGCTACGTCGCGGGCGTCGCCGCCGAGCTCGGCCCGCGCGCCGCCGCGGTGGACGGGCGGGTCACCACCGACCTCCCGATCGGTGCCGGCCTCTCCTCGAGCGCCGCGCTCGAGGTCGCCGCGTCGCTCGCGATGCACCCCGGGCCGATGCCCGCGCTCGAGCGCGCGCGGCTCTGCCAGCGCGCCGAGCACCGCGCGACGGGCGTGCCGTGCGGGATCATGGACCAGCTCGCGTCCTGCGCCGGCGTCGCCGGCCACGCGCTCCTCGTCGACTGCCACTCGCTCGCGATCGAGCCGGTGCCCTTCCCCGACGACCTGCAGGTCGTGGTGCGCTTCGTCGCGCGGCGCGCCCTCGCGGGCAGCGCGTACGCCGACCGCGTCGCGCAATGCGCCGCCGCCGAGCGCGAGATCGGGCCGCTGCGACTCGCCGATCCCGCCGCGGCCGCGGGGGTGACGGACCCGGTGGCGCGCCGCCGCGCCCGCCACGTCGCGGGGGAAAATGTGCGCGTGCGCGACTTCGTCGCCGCACTGCGCGCCGGCGACGCCCCGTCGCTCGGTGCGCTGCTCCTCGCCACGCACGCATCGTTGCGCGACGACTTCGAGGTCTCGACGCCGGCGATGGACGCCGCCGTCGACGCCGCGGTGCGCGAGCCCGGGGTGCTCGGTGCGCGCCTCATGGGCGGCGGCTTCGGCGGCTGCATCGTGGTGCTCGCGCGCGCCGACGCGCGACTCGACGGGTGGCGCGTGCGGCCCTCCCCCGGCGCATCCCTCTCCTAGCCTCACCCCCATGGAGCCCGACGACCTCCTCCGCGGACTCGACGCGGACCAGCGCGAGGCCGTCACCTGCCCGCCGACCGCCACGATCGTCCACGCCGGCGCCGGCTCGGGCAAGACCCGCGTCCTCACGCGCCGCATCGCCTGGCGCATCGCCGACGGCTCCGCGCGCCCCGAGCGCGTCCTCGCCATCACCTTCACGCGCGAGGCGGCCGCCGAGATGCGCCGCCGCATCGCCGCGCTCGCCGTCGACCGCGAGTCCGCCCGCGCCACCGTCGGCACCTTCCACGCCGTCGCGCTCGGTCTCCTGCGCCAGCGCCTCGCCGACGTGCGCCAGCCGATGCCCGTCGTGGTCCAGCAGCGGCGCCAGCTCGTCGAGATCGCGGCCGAGGGCTCCGCGCTGCGCGACCGCGCCGTCGACCTGCTCGCCGAGATCGACTGGGCGCACTCCCGCGCCGTCGCCCCCGGGCAGTATGCCGCGGCGGTCGCCCGCGACGGTCGCTGGGTCCCGGGCCGCCCCGCCGAGGTCGCCGACGTCTACCGCCGCTACGAGTCGCTCAAGCAGCGCCGCGGCGTGGTCGATCTCAACGACCTCATCCTGCGGGTGCTCGACGCGATGGCCGCGGACGCCAACTTCGCGCAGGCCACCCGCTGGCGCTTCCGACACCTCTTCGTCGACGAGGCCCAGGACATGAACCCGTTGCAGTACCGCCTCTTCGACGCGATCCGGGGCGGGCGCGCCGACGTCTTCGTCGTCGGCGACCCGATGCAGGCGATCTACGGGTGGAACGGCGCCGACCGGCGACTCTTCGACCGGCTGCCCGATGTGATCCGGGGCGTCACCGTCATCCGCCTGGGTCGCAACTACCGCTGCACCCCGGAGATCGTCGCGGCGGCCCGCCACGTCGGCCGCGCCGGCGCCGACCTGCGCAGCGTCCGCGCGCCGGGCGCCGCCGTCGTGCTGCGCGGATTCCCCGACGAGCGGGCCGAGGCCGCGGGCATCGCCGACCTGCTCTGGCGCCGTGTCGCCGCCGCCGAGTCGGCGCCGTGGCGCAGCTGCGCCGTCCTGGTGCGCACCAACGCCCAGGTCCAGCCGATCCTCGACGCCCTCGCGCGGGCCGACGTGCCGGTGCGCACCGCGCGCACGTCGCGCGACCTGGCCGCCGCGGTCGCCGACGTCTCGCAGCACGGCTCGCGCCACGCGCTCGCCGCGTGGGCCACCGACGCGCTGCTCGAGGAGTCGTCGGAGGCGCAGCGCTGGGTCGCCGCGCGCGTCCGGGAGTTCCTCTCCCTCGACCAGCCCGGCCTCGTCGACGGCCGCACGTTCGCTGCGTGGCTGCGCGCCTCCGCGGACGTCCAGCCCGAGGGTGAGGGCGTCGAGGTCCTCACCTTCCACTCCGCCAAGGGACGCGAGTGGGACTCGGTGGTCGTCGCCGGCGCCGAGGTGGGGCTGCTGCCGCACGCCTCGGCCGGCACCGGCGAGCGCGCCGAGGAGGAGACCCGTCTCGCCTACGTCGCGCTCACGCGCGCGGCCGAGCGGCTCATCGTCACCTGGGCCGAGACGCGACACGGCCGCACCTCGGGGCGCAGCCCCCTCCTCGACGGGCTCGAGGCCACCGCGGCGACCGAGCCGGTCGGCGCCGACGCGCCGGCCGCCGCCCGGGTCCCGGCGCGCCCGCCGCGCCCCGCGCCGACGCTGCTCGACGACCTGCGAGGGTGGCGCGCGACGCGCGCCGCGAGCCTGCGCCTCGAGCCGACCACGATCCTCGGCGAGTGGGAGCTCGAGCGCGTGGCACGCGAGTCGCCCGGGTCAGCCGAGGCGCTCGCCGCGATCGTCGGCGCCGCGGTCGCGCGGCGGCTGTCGGCCGACGTCCTGCCGATCGTCGCGCGCCACGCGCGCGCCGTCGCGACCGTCTGAGGTCGACTCAGCCCGACTGCGACTCGCGCAGCGCCATGAGGCGCGAGAACACCTCGGGGCGCATGGAGACGAAGAGCCCGGTCGCCTCGGCGCACAGGGTCCCGCCGTGGTGCAGCGTCCCGGCGACGCGGATCTTGCGGCCCTCGATCGCCGTCACCCACCCACGGAACTCGAGGGGGCGGTGCAGCGGGGTCGGCGAGCGGTAGTCCACCTCGAGGTGCACGGTCATGCCCGGGTTGCCGCTCAGCGACTGCGCCATGCCGACCACCTCGTCGAAGTACGCGGCGATGAACCCACCGTGCACGCACCCCGGCGGGCCCTCGTAGGCGTCGCCGAACTCGACGCGACCGACCACCGTCGAGCCGGGGCCGCCGTCGCCCTCGATCGACATGCGCATCGGCCGGGCGATCGCGTTGAGGTCCCCGATGATCGGGCTGCGATCGAGGAACGTGCCGGCGCGCTCCGCGAGCGCGCCCTCGGCCGGCCCCTCGTAGCGGCGCGTGTGCGAGCGCTCCACGAGCCGCGCGACCGCGGCCTCGAGCATGGCGCGCACCTCCTCGAGGTCCTCGAGCGGGGCGGACGTCGAGAGCACCTCGGAGAGCAGCGCGCGCACCGTGTCGGCCATCCGCGCGCGCGCCACGACCTCGGCGGCCGGCGCCCCGCCGCGGAGGTGGAAGTTGGCGAAGGGGTTGCCCGGCGTCGGATGCGCGCCCGCGTCGCTCACGCGAAGTCCACGAGCACCGGCGCGTGGTCGCTCGGCTGCTCGCCCTTGCGGGCGTTGCGGTCGACGGCCGACCACGTCGCACGCGCGGCGAGCGGGGCGCTCGCGAGCACGAGGTCGATGCGCATGCCCCAACCGCGGTGGAAGCTGCCGTTGCGATAGTCCCACCACGAGTAGATCCCCGGCTCGGGGTGCATGTCGCGCACGACGTCGCGCAGCCCCCACCCCATCAGCGATCCGAGCACCTCGCGCTCGGGCGCGCTCACGTGGGTCGCGCCCTCGAGGGCCGCGGGGTCCCACACGTCGGCGTCGGTCGGCGCGATGTTGAAGTCCCCCGTCACGACCACGTCGTCGCCCGCGTCGGCGAGGGCATCCACGTGCGCGCGCAGCCGCTTCATCCACGACAGCTTGTAGCGGTAGTGGTCGTGGTCGAGCGCCCTGCCGTTGGGCACGTACACGCACACGACCCTCGCCCCTCCGCAGGTCGCGGTCACGATCCGCGCCTCGGCGTCCTGCTCGATCCCGTCGGCGAAGTTGGCCCGCACGTCCTCGAGCCCCACGCGCGAGGCGATCGCGACGCCGTTCCACTGCCCCTGGCCGAAGTGCGCCGTGGCGTAGCCGAGCTCCTCGAAGGCGAGGGCGGGGAACGCCGCGTCCTTCATCTTGGTCTCCTGCATGCACAGCACGTCAGGGCGCACGTCGGCCACCCACTCGGTGACCCGCGGGAGCCGGGCCTTCAGCGAGTTGACGTTCCAGGTCGCGAGGAGCACGTCAGCGCTTCTTGGCGGCGCGCGACCGGCGACGGGGACGCTTCTCCGCCTTCGGCTGCGCGGGGCGCGCCGCGGGCCGCGGCTCGAAGCCGGGCACGGCCACGTCCACGCTGCGCCGCGCGTGGGAGTGCTCGACGACGACGAGCGACAACGTTGCACCGGGCTTCGCGTGCTCGCGACCGCTGCGCGGCGCGGGCTTGGCGATGTGCTTGAGCGGCAGGTACCCGCGCACGCCGTCGATCGCGACGTAGATCCCGTGCGAGGAGTACCCCTCCACGACGCCGCGCACCTTGGCGCCGACCGGGTTGCGCCGGACGAACTCGGTGAAGCGGTCCTCCTCGTTGAGCTCGGGCTTCGGCGCCCGACCCGACTTGGCCGCGCGGCCCGTCCGCGACGCGCCGCCGCGCGCGCCGCGCGCGGTCCCCGACGCGGCCGCCTTCGACGCGCCCCGCGCCGCCCTCCCCGACTTGGCGCGCACGGGTAGGCGCGTGATGAAGACCCAGCCGACGTTCGGCACCGGCTTGCCGCCGATGAGCCGTCCCTCGTCGAAGAGCCACGGGTACTCGTCCTGGAACTCCTGGAAGCTGTCGTTGGAGAGCACCGCCGCCTCGACCTTGTCGGCGATCATGAGCACGAAGCCGTCGCCGCGCCCCATGGCGCCCGCGGGCGGGCACACGATCTCGTTGTTGGCGATCGCGGCGTCGAAGTCCGCGACCTCCTTGCGCCCGATGCGGTGGCCGAAGGTCGCGTCGACGACGACGGTCAGCTTGGTCCCGGGGTGCTCGGCGAGCAGCGCGAGCACGGCCTCGTTGAGCTGGGCCAGGCTCGGCACCTCGCGGCCCTCGGTCGCGATGTTGGAGCCGTCGACCACCACGTGGGTGGCCATCCGCGCCACGTCAGAGCCCCGCGAAGGTCATCTGCAGGAGCTCGGCGAGCTCCTGGTCGTGGATCGCCTTGCTGCCCGTCGCCGGACTGCCCGACTCCACGCGCGCGACGTGGCGCAGGTCGTAGCCCTCGGCCTTGAGGCGCCAGATCCGCTGCTCGACGAAGCTCCACGGCCCCATGTTCTCCGGCTCCTCCTGGAGCCACACGAGCTCGCGCGCCGACGGGTACGCCGCGAGGATCTCGCGGATCCGGTGGTCGGGCCACGGGTAGAGCTGCTCGACCCGCACGACGGCGACGGGCGCACGCAGGCGGTCGCGCTCGGCGAGGGCGTCCCATGCGACCTTGCCGCTGCAGAGCACCACGCGCCGCACGGCGCCCCGGTCGGACGCCGTCGGATCGTCGAGGACCTCCTCGAAGCTCCCGCGCGTGAGCTCGTCGACGCGCGAGCGCGACTCGCGCATGCGCAGCGGCTGCTTGGGCGTGAAGACGACGAGCGGCTTGCGCACGTCGCGGCGCACCTGGCGGCGCAGGAGGTGGAAGTACTGCGCGGCCGTCGTCGCGTTGCAGACCTGGATGTTGTCCTCCGCGCACAACTGGAGGAAGCGCTCGATCCTGGCCGAGGAGTGCTCCGGCCCCTGTCCCTCGAAGCCGTGGGGCAGCAGCAGGACGAGGCCGTTGCGCTGGCCCCACTTGTCCTCCGCCGCGACGAGGTACTGGTCGATGATCACCTGCGCGCCGTTGACGAAGTCGCCGAACTGCGCCTCCCACGCCACGAGTGCCGCGGGATTGGCGTGCGCGTACCCGTACTCGAAGCCGACGGCCGCGTACTCCGACAACAGCGAGTCGTAGATCCAGAACCGTCCCGCGTCCCCCGGGAACGCGTTGAGCGGAGTCCACCGCCGCTCGTCGACGTGGTCGACGAGCACCGCGTGGCGCTGGCTGAAGGTGCCGCGGCGGGTGTCCTCCCCCGCGAGGCGCACCGAGGTGCCCTCGAGCACGAGCGAGCCGAACGCGAGGGCCTCGCCCGTCGCCCAGTCCACCTCGCCGTCGGCGCCGTACGCGGCGTCGCGCGCCTCGAACTGCTTGAGCAGCTTGGGGTGCACGGTGAAGCCCTCGGGGTAGGCGCGCAGCTGCGCCATCACCGCGTCGAGGGTCGCCCTCGGCACGCCCGTCTCCACGTGCGGCAGCACGCCGACCGGCTGCGGCGGCCGCGGCACGCGCACGGCGGCCGGCGCGTGGGCGCGCGTCTCGTCGAGCGCGCGCTGGAGCTGCGCCTGGTAGTCGGCGAGCGACGCCTCGGCCTGCTCGAGCGTCATCTCGCCGCGCTTCACGAGCGACTCGACGTAGAGCTTGCGCACGCTGCGGCGGGCGGCGATCGCCTTGTACATGAGTGGCTGCGTGTAGCTCGGGTCGTCGCCCTCGTTGTGGCCGTGGCGCCGGTAGCAGACGAGGTCGATCACGACGTCCTTGTGGAAGCGCTGGCGGTACTCGTAGGCGAGGTGGGCGACGCGCACGCAGGCCTCGGGGTCGTCGCCGTTCACGTGGAAGATCGGCGCCTGGACGGTCTTGGCCACGTCGCTGCAGTACTGCGACGAGCGCGCGTACTCCGGCGAGGTGGTGAAGCCGATCTGGTTGTTGATGATGAGGTGGATCGTCCCGCCGACCCGGTAGCCGCTCGTGTCGCTCATCGCGAGGCATTCCGCCACCACGCCCTGTCCGGCGAACGCGGCGTCGCCGTGGATGAGGAGCGGCAGGACGCCGAACTCCCCGGGCCGGTCGATGAGGTCCTGCCGCGCGCGGGCCGCGCCGAGCACGATCGGGTCGACCGTCTCGAGATGGCTCGGGTTGGACAGCAGCTCGACGTGCATCGACGCGCCCGCGCGCGAGACGTAGGTGCCGCTCGCTCCGAGGTGGTACTTCACGTCGCCCGAGCCCTGCACCGAGTCCTCGTCGACGTGGCCCTCGAACTCGTGGAAGATCTGGTCGTGGTCCTTGCCGACCACGTTCGCCAGCACGTTGAGGCGACCGCGGTGCGCCATCCCGATGATCGTCGCCTCGATGCCGTCGTCGGCGGCGCGGTCGAGGACGTCGTCGAGCATCGGGATCGCGGACTCGGCACCCTCGAGGCCGAAGCGCTTGGTCCCCACGTACTTGGTCGCGAGGAAGCGCTCGAATGCCTCGGCGGCGTTGAGCCGCCGCAGCAGCCGCTCGCGGTCGACGGCGAAGTCGTTGCGCCGGACCCCCTCGACGTGCTCCTGGATCCACCGCTGCTCGTCGGTGTCCTGGATGTGCATGTACTCGATGCCGATCGTGCGGCAGTACGCGTCGCGCAGGATGCCGAGCAGCTCGCCGAGCGTCGCGCGCTCCACGCCCCCGACGCCCCCGGTGAGGAACTCGCGGTCGAGGTCCCACAGCGTGAGGCCGTACGTCGCGGGGTCCAGCTCGCGGGGCATGCGCGGCTCGCGCCAGCGCAGCGGGTCGAGGTCGGCGATGAGGTGCCCGCGCACGCGGTGGACGCGGATGAGCGTCGCGATCTGCATCTGCTTGTGCAGACGGGCATCCTCGTCGTCCAGCGAGTTGTGATCGGTGCGCCAGCGCACCGACTCGTACGGCACCCCGAGGCTGCGGAAGACGTCGGCGTAGAAGTCGTGCTCGCCGAGGAGCAGCTCGTGCACCCGCTTGAGGAACAGGCCCGACTCCGCACCCTGGATGATCCGGTGGTCGTAGGTGCTCGTCACGGTCACGACCTTCGACACGCCGAGGCGCCCGAGGGTCCGCTCGTCCGCGCCCTGGAATTCGGCGGGGTAGTCGATCGCGCCGACGCCGACGATCGTCCCCTGCCCCACCATGAGGCGCGGCACGGACTGCACGGTGCCGATCGTCCCCGGGTTGGTGAGGCTGACGTTGGCCCCCTTGAAGTCCTCGGGCGTCAGCTTGTTGGCGCGCACGCGGCGCAGGATGTCGTCGTAGGCGGCGAGGAACGTCGCGAAGTCCAACGTGTCGGCGTTGCGCAGCACGGGCACCACGAGGCTGCGCTGGCCCGCACCCTTGTCCACGTCGACGGCCAGCCCGAGGTTGACCCGCGCGTGGCGGGTGACCATCGGCTTGCCGTCGGCATCCGCCGAGTGGACGCTGCCCATGTGGGGCACCGCGTCGGCGATGGCCCGCACGACGGCCCAGGCGATGAGGTGGGTGTAGCTGACCTTGCTCGATCCCGACCGCCCGCGGTAGCCGTTGATGACCCGGCGGTTGACGTCGAGCAGCTTGGCGGGCACCTGGCGCACGCTGGTCGCCGTCGGCACGCCGAGGCTGCGCTCCATGTTGGCGGCGATCGTCGCGGCGACGCCGCGCACCGGCTCGGCCTCGCGCTCCTCGAGGGCGCCGAGCTCCACGGGTGCCGGTGCACGTTCGGGCGGCGGTGCGACCCGCGGGATCGCTCCGCTCGGGTCGGGCTCCCGCGCGGGCTGCGGCGAGGACGGCATCCGTGCCGGCGCGGGCCGCGACGCCCCGTTGCCCGACGGGGCGGGGGCGGTGTGCACCGACCCGTTGCCCGACGGGGCCGAGGGCCGGTAGTCGCTGAAGTACTCGCGCCACGTCGGGGCGACCGCGAGCGGGTCGTCACGGAACCGCTCGTACATCTCCTCGACGAGCCAGGAGTTCGCGCCGAACTCCTCGGGGCGCGGGCCGTCAGCCATCGCGCCCCATCGTACGGGTTACTTGAGCAGGACCTCCGAGAGGATCCACAGCACGAGCCACAGGATCCCGCCGGTGATCATCGCGTTCTTGTGCGACTCGTACGGCCAGAGCAGCTTGTTGGTCGTCGCAGTCCCGCCGATCTTGCCGAGCGCGTTGATCTGCAGGATGGCGCAGATCACCACCGCGACGACGAGCAGCGTCGTCGCACCGTTGGTCGTCGCGTCGGGGAACGCCGAGGAATAGAAGTGGTTCGGCCCGACCATGAAGAACAGCATCGAGAACGAGAAGATGAAGTTCTGCCGCGAGGCGAGCAGCGCCCGGCGACCCGCGGTCGCCGCGTTGGGGTCGGGCTGGCCGCCGCCGAGCACGTTGACGGCGTTGGCGAGCACGACCTTCTGGTTCTTCCAGATGATCATCCACACGTTGGCCGCCATCGTGATGCCGAGCAGCATGCCGATGGTGATCGCCACGTTGTGGCCGATGCCCCACGTGGACGAGTCCTGGAAGAAGCCCTGGTAGTAGTCCTCGACGAGGCCGGTGATGAGGATCCCCGTCACGAGGGTCGCGATCGCGGCCCAGCGGAACCACCAGAGGGCGCGGCGCGCGACCTTGTCGATCGCGACGTTGCGCGACTTGCCGTCGTCGCCGTACGCGGCGAACGCCGGCACCTGCACGAGGTTGAAGTAGTAGAGCAGGCCGATCCACGCGATGCCCACGATGATGTGGAGCCAGCGGAACGCGAACATGCCGAAGTAGTCACGAGAGAGGAGTTCCATGCGGGCGACCGTACCACGGCGCACCCGCGGGTAGGTTGGATGGGCCGTGGGCGCGGAGTTCATCTACACCTGCTACAAGCTCGCGCGGTTCTACCCGCCCGACCGCACGGTGCTGGAGGACATCTCGCTGTCCTTCTATCCCGGCGCCAAGATCGGCGTCCTCGGGGCCAACGGCAGTGGCAAGTCGAGCCTGCTGCGGATCATGGGCGGCGTCGACGACGGCTACACGGGCGAGGCCCGCCTCACCCCGGGATTCTCCGTCGGGCTGCTCGAGCAGGAGCCGCGGCTCGACCCGGCCAAGGACGTGCGCGGCAACGTGATGGACGGCGTGGCGCCGGTGCGCGACCTGCTCGCGCGCTACGAGCAGGTCACCGCGATGTGGGGCGAGCCCGACGCGGACTTCGAGAAGGTCGGCGCGCTGCAGGCCGACCTCGAGGCCAAGATCGCGGCCGCCGACGCCTGGAGCCTCGAGCGCAACGTCGAGATCGCGATGGACGCCCTGCGCTGCCCCCCCGACGGCGCCGACGTCGCGACGCTCTCGGGCGGCGAGCGCCGCCGCGTGGCGCTGTGCCGCCTGCTCCTCAGCCGCCCCGACCTCCTGCTGCTCGACGAGCCGACCAACCATCTCGACGCCGAGAGCGTCTCCTGGCTCGAGCGCTTCCTGCAGGAGTACCACGGCACCGTCGTGGCGATCACCCACGACCGCTACTTCCTCGACAACGTCGCCAAGTGGATCTTGGAGCTCTATCGCGGCCGTGGCATCCCGTTCTCCGGGAACTACTCGAGCTGGTTGGAACAAAAGCAGGAACGACTCGGTCGCGAGGAGAAGGCGAACGAGGCGCGCAAGCGCACGCTGCAGCGCGAACTCGAGTGGGTGCGCATGGCGCCGAAGGCCCGCCAGTCGAAGGGCAAGGCCCGACTCGCGGCATACGAGAAGTTGCACGCCGAGGCCCAGGCCGCCGAACGCGGCGACGACCGTCTGGAGATCGCGATCCCCGCCGGTCCGCGACTCGGCGACACGGTGATCGAGGTGAAGAACTTGCAGAAGGGCTTCGGCGACCGCCTGCTCATCGAGGACCTCTCGTTCTCGCTTCCGCCGGCGGGCATCGTCGGCATCATCGGACCGAACGGCGCCGGCAAGACGACGCTGTTTCGCATGCTCACCGGCCAGGAGGCACCCGACTCGGGCTCGATCACGATCGGCGAGACGGTGCAGTTGAGCTACGTCGACCAGAGTCGCGACACGTTGAAC
>JBEBCD010000057.1:0-126819 GCA_041158045.1 Actinomycetota bacterium
GTCTCCCGGCGCCGCTGACGACCATCCATCTCTGCGACCTACCCGGGGGTTGCCGTGAGGCGGACGGACCGTCCATCCCCCCTGCGTGGTCTTGCTTCGGGCGCCGTGCCGCGCGACGCCGTCGCCGACGCCGGTGGTGCGCTCTTACCGCACCGTTTCACCCTTGCCTGATCGGGGCCTCGCGGCCCCGCCATCGGCGGTCTGTTCTCTGTTGCACGGAATGTCAGGTCGCCCCGACCTGGCTCGCGCCAGCACCCCGTCCTGTGAAGTCCCGACTTTCCTCGACGCTCGCGCGCCGCGGTCGTCCGACCGACTCACCGGTGGCGTCAGGCTACCCGCGCCCCGGGGCGGCGCGGCCCGATCAGGCGCAGTCGACGAAGTCGTAGGCCAGCGAGTTGAGGCTCGGCGTGTCGAGGGCGAGCGTCGTGCCCGCGCCCTCCGCGTCGCGCCCGAGCGTCACCTGCACGGTCGCGAGCGAGCCGAATGCCCCGGGCACCGCGGCGAGGCGCGGCTTGCCCGTCGCCGGGTCGAGCGTCGTGCCGATCGTCTCGAGCGCGGGGCTGATCGCGCGGGCGAGCAGCGCCGCGTGGCGCGCCTCGTCGCCGCCGATGCCGAGGGCGGCCGCGCGGAGCTTCGGGTCCGCGAGCGCGGTGACGACGCCCTGGTAGGTCTGCGTCGCGAGCTGCTCGAGCGCGTGGGCGAGCAGCGCGACCTCCGCCGCCGGGTCGGCGGTGGCGTCGGCGGTGATGAGTCGCAGCGCCGGTCCGACGTAGGCCTCCACGAGGCGCGCGTTGGCGCACTCGAACGGCTCGGCCCCGAGGGTCTTCACGAGGCCGTTGACCGCGTCCGCGTGCCCGCGGTGGTCGTCGCGGAATCGCCGGGCGAGCGCCGCCGCCCCGGCGTAGGGCCCGGTGAGCACGCCGAGCTCGAGCGCCGTGCCGTAGACGTCGATCGCCGTCCACTCGAGGGAGGCGGCGGTGCGCAGCAGCACCGCGTCGGTCACCTCGGCGGCCGGGAGCGCCGTGGTGCCCGGCGCGACGCCGAGCGACGGCACGTTGGGGCTCTCCTCGACGCCGGCCTGCGGGCCGCAGGCGGCGAGCACGCCGCCCGCGCCGAGGCCGAGCGCGGCGAGGCGCAGAAGGTCGCGGCGGGAGAGGTCGTTCACGGGGCGAGCGGCTCCGCCGCGCGGTCGAGTGCCGCGTCGAGGTCGTCGCCCGCCAACTCGGCGAGCACCGCGGCGTGGCGCGACTCGGTGGTGACGATGCTCGCGACGAGCGCGGCGGCGTCGGTGGACTCGAGCGATCCGACGACGGCCGTGTGCGTCGCCGCCAACACGTTCTCGAGCTCGCGCAGGGCGCCGAGCGCGGCGGCCGGGTCGGTCACCCGCGCGGCGAAGGCCTCGAGGACCGCGGCGCTGCGGGTCGAGGACGCGCCCTCGCCGTAGAGGCCGTTGAGCGCCTGGGCGTAGGCGCGGTGGTGGTCGCGCATGAGCGCGATCGCGGGACCTGCGTCGCCCCGCCCGACGGCCGAGCCGGCCGCCGCCGCGTACAGCCCGTGCGCGGCCTGCTCGGCCTCGAGCGCGAACTGGATGAGCGCGCGGTCCGCGTCGGAGAACTGCGACACGGCGGTCAAATCTAGACGCGGCGCCGGACCGGCCCGCGTCGCGCCGGGACGCGGCGCCTAGACCTCGAGCGCCGAGAGCGCGGGGATCCACCCGCGCGCACGGCGCACCGCTTCGTGCCATTGTGACCTGTCGAGGCTGCGCGTCGGCTCGACGACGCGACGCGCACGTCGCGTGGACGCGGCGTCGGCGAGGTCCGACCACGCGCCGACCGCGGTCCCGGCGAGGTACGCCGCGCCGAGCGTCGTCGCCTCGGTGACGGCCGCGGCCTCCACGGGCAGGCCCGTGGCGTCGGCGAGCGCCCCGACGAACGCGTCGTTGCGGCTCATGCCGCCGTCGACGCGCAGCGACGCCGGGGCGAGGCCCGTGTCGGCGCGCACCGCGTCGAGCAGGTCGGCGCCGCGGTGCGCCACACCCTCGAGCACGGCGCGCACGACGTGGGCCCGCGTCGTGCCGCGCGTGAGGCCGAGCAGCGTGCCGCGCGCCCCGTAGTCCCAGTGCGGCGTGCCGATGCCGAGCAGCGCGGGCACGTACGCGACGCCGCCGGCGTCGGGCACGGACGCGGCGAGCGCATCGGTCTCCTCGGCGCTCCCCACGAGGCCGACGTCCTCGCGGAGCCACTCGACGTTGGACCCGGCCGAGATGCAGATCGCCTCGCGGGCCCACACGGTCGCGTCGCGCGACGTCGGGCCCGTCCACGCCACGAGCGGGTAGGTGCCGTGCGCGGAGCGCGCGAGCACGGCGGGCCGGTCGACGCCGGTGCAGACGTCGAGCATGCCGCCGGTGCCGAACGTGATCTTGGCATCCCCGGGCCGGACGCACCCCTGGCCGACGAGCGAGGACTGCTGGTCGCCGACGATCGCCGCGATCGGCGGTGCGCCGGGCAATGCGCGCGCCGCCGCGACCACGCCGTGGCTCGCGACGACGCGCGGCATGCAGGCGGGCGGGACCCCGAGCACGCCGAGGACGCGGGCGTCCCAGTCGGCGGCGTCGACGTCGTACGCGCCGCTCACGCAGGCGTGGCTCGGGTCGGTCACGTGGGCCTCGCCGCCGGTGAGCACGGCGACCACCCAGGAGTCGACGGTGCCGATGCGGACGTCGTCGAGCGGGACCGCGTCGGGGCCGACGCCGAGCCCGTGGCGCACGAGCCACGCGGCCTTGGTGCCCGTCTGGTTGGGCGCGAGGACGAGGCCGTGCGCTGCGCGCAGCGAGAGGCAGTCGCCGACCGTGCGCAGGTCCTGCCAGCCGATCCCCGGCCCGATCGGCGCGCCGGTGCTGCGGCGCCACGCGAGGGTGCTCGCGCGCTGTGCGGTGACGCCGACGGCGGCGACGGGTCCGGTCTCGGCGAGCACCGCCCGGCACGCGTCGAGCACGAGGCGTGCCATCGTCGCGGGGTCGAACTCGACGAGGCCCGGCGACGGCGCGGTCGGCGGGCAGGGCGCGTGGCGCAGCGCGGCGATGGCGCCGTCGTCGCGCACCACGGCGGCTCGCAGGCCCGTCGTGCCGACGTCGACGACGAGGACGCTCACGCGTCGTCCCCGGGGATCCACTTGCCCGGGTTGAGGATCCCGTGCGGGTCGAGCGTGCGCTTGATCGCGGCGAGCGTGCCGAGCGAGGCGCCGAGCGCCTGGGGGGCCCAGCGGGCGCGGTGCAGGCCGATGCCGTGGTGGTGCGACAGCGTCGCGCCGGCGCGCAGCGCGGCGCCCTGGCCCGCCTCCCACATCGCGCCGTGCAGCGTCTCGAGCGCGCCGAGGTCGCCGAGGCCCGGGTCGCCGTGGCCGCGATCCCCGTCGCCGGGGTCGCCGACGAACGTGAAGTACGCGCAGGCGCCGTCGACGTACGAGTGCGAGACGTGCACGGTCGCGCTGCGCGCGCCCGGCACCGCCGCGATCGCGGTGCGGACCCCGTCGGCGACCGCCGCGAGTCGCGCCCACGGGGCGGCCACCTCGAGCGTGTCGATCACCCAGCCGCGGGCGGTGAGCGCGTGCAGCCCCGACACGTCGTCGCGGTGGGCGAACCAGGCGTCGACGAGCCGGGGGTCGGCCGACTCGGCGCCCTCGGCCCGTGCGCAGCGCGCCACGACGGCGAGCGTCGCATCGACGAGCTCGGGCGCGGCCTCGTCGTGCACGAGCAGCGCGCACCAGGTGCCGTCGCCGCCGTGTGCGCGGCGCGTCTCGCGCTCGTCGTACAGCCGCAGGACCGCGGGGGTGGCGCCCGCGCGCAGCGCGGCGCGCATCGCCCCGATGCCGGCCGCGAGGGAGGGCAGCCGCCACGCCGCCCCGGCGCGCGCCGCGGGCAGCGGACGGGCGCGCAGCCAGGCGCGGGTGACGATGCCGAGCGTGCCCTCCGCGCCGACGAAGAGCGACGCGAGGTCCGGGCCGGCGGCGCTCGCGGGCTCGGGACCGAGCCGCAGCAGCGTGCCGTCGGCGAGCACCACCTCGAGGCCCGCGACGAGCGCGGCGATCGTGCCGACGCGCGTCGAGTACTGGCCCGCGCCGCGCGCGCCGATCCAGCCGCCGACGGTCGAGAGGGAGAAGGACTGCGGGTGGTGGCCGACGACGAGTCCGTGCGGGGCGACGGCGTCCTCGAGCTCCGGGCCCATCGTGCCGGCGAGCACCTCGACGAGTCCCGACTCGGCGTCGACGCCGACCACGCCGCGCAGCGCGCGCGTCGAGAGCACGACGCCGCCCCGGGCGGGGATCGCCGCGCCGAGCACCCCCGAGCGCCCGCCCGCCACGGTGAGCGGCACGCGGTGCGCGTGGCAGAGGCGCGCGACGGCGCGGACCTCCTCGGTCGACGCGGGCTCCGCCACCGCGGCGGGTCGACGCGCCGTCATGCCGCGGTGCGCCCACGCGAGGGCGAGCGGCCACCAGTCGCGCGAGTGCGCGTCGAGCAGCGCGTCGTCGACGTGCGTCGTGCACGCGGCGCGCAGCGCGTCGAGGAGCGCGGCGGGGACCTCGCGGCTCGGGCCGGCGAGCCGCTCAGGCCGCGCGGACGTCACCGGCGCGCTCCTCGGCCTCGCAGGACGCGCGGTAGGCGGCGACCTCGCGGGCGACGGCGGCGTCGTCCCATCCGAGGAGTGGCGCGACGAGGCGCGCGACGGACTCGGCGTGGGCGACGCTCGCGCGGCGGTCCACGAGGCGCGCGCGGGTGCGGCGGCTCAGCACGTCGTCGAGCGTGCGCGCCCACTCGTGCGTCACGGCGTAGACCGCCTCGGCCGCGCGGTAGGGGAGCCCGGGCACGAGTGGCGCGCCGAGGCGCGGGTCGGCGGCGACGAGCGCGTCGAGGTCCGCCGCCCGCCCGCCGCCCTCGAGCACGAGCCGTCGCGTGGCGCAGCGGCGGCGCACGCCGAGGCGCCGGCACGCGAGGTCGACCGCGTCCTCGGCCATGCGCCGGTAGGTCGTGAGCTTGCCGCCCGTGATCGTGACGACGCCCGAGGCGGACTCGACGAGGCGGTGGCGTCGCGAGAGGTCGGCGGTGCGGCCCGTCGCCGGCGCGTCGCCGTCGCGCACGAGCGGGCGCAGCCCCGACCAGACGCCGGTGACGTGCCGGCGCTCCACGCGCGTGGTGATCGCCGCGTTGAGCGCGCGGAGCACGTAGTCGACGTCGTCACCGTCGCACGGCGGGTCCTCGCGGGGCCCGGCGTACGGCGTGTCCGTCGTGCCGACGTACGTCGAGTGCCAGGTGCCGTCACCGCGGCGCAGCCACGGCACGACGAAGAGGCTGCGGCGGTCCCCGGGCACCGGGATCACGACGGCCACCTCGTTGCGCACGAGCTCCCACGGCACGGTGAGGTGCACGCCCTTGGCGGGCGTGACCGTCGCGGAGGGCCGCCCCGAGTCCTGCGCGAGCACGTCGTCGACCCACACGCCCGTGGCGTTGACCACGACGCGGGCCCGCACGGCGATCTCCCGGCCGCCGTCGGTGCGCACGGTGGCGCCCGCGGCCCGGCCCGCGGCGTCCTTGGCGATGCCGACGACCGCGGCGCGCGTGCAGATCGCTGCGCCGTGGCGCGCCGCGGTGCGCGCGAGGTCGACGCAGAGCCGGGCGTCGTCGGCGGTGGCGTCGTAGTAGAGGTACGCCGAGGCGAGCCGGTCGGCGGGCATCGTCGGGAGCAGCCCGAGCGCGGCGCGGGCGCGCAGGCGCCGGTGGAACCGCCCGATCCGCCACCCACCGGTGAGGTCGTACATCCAGAGGGCGGTGCCGAGGGCGCGCGCGATGCGCCGCGAGACGACGCCGTCGCGCCGCAGCACGGGGATCATGAAGGGGATCATCTCGACGAGGTGCGGGGCGTTGTGCTGGAGGCGGCGGCGCTCGTGGAGCGCCTCGTAGACGAGGCCGATCTCGCCCTGCTGCAGGTACCGCAGGCCACCGTGGACGAGCTTGGAGCTCTTGGACGAGGTGCCGGTCGCGAGGTCGTCGCGCTCGACGAGCGCCGTGCGCAGCCCGCGGCTCGCGGCGTCGACCGCGACCCCGAGGCCGGTCACCCCGCCGCCGACGACGAGCACGTCCCACTCCTCGGCGCCGAGTCGCGCGAGCGCGACGTCGCGGGAGGCGGCCGCGCCCTCCGGCGCGGCGCGGGTGGGGCTCGGCATCGCCCGAGATTACGGCCCCGTCCGCGGCGCGGCCCCGCGGACCCCGGGGGCGCGGTGCGACGCACGTCACGCGAATCTTCACGACGTGCGTATCCGCACGGTTTGCGAACGAGCGCCGCCGCCGCCTACGGTCTCGCCCCGTGAAGTCGCCCGCCGAGCTCATCGACGCCTACCGCAGCGAGGGCCGCAAGATCACCCCGCAGCGCACGCTGCTCTTCGGCCTCATGCACGGCAACACGACGCACCCCACCGCGGACGCGCTCCACGAGGCGGCGTCCCGCGCGATGCCCGGCATCTCGCTGCGCACGGTGTACCAGACCCTCGGCGAGCTCGCCGAGATGGGGGAGATCCGCCTCATCAACTGCGACGGGGGCGCCACCCGCTTCGACCCCAACGTCGCGGACCACCACCACGTGGTCTGCTCGCGCTGCGGCGCGATCGGGGACGTCGAGGTGCGCGGCGCCGCGGCGCTGCGGCCGGTCGGCGCCCGCGGCTTCGCCGTCGACGAGGTCGGCGTCGTCTTCCACGGCACGTGCGCGACCTGCAGGGGCGCGCGCAAGGGATCTCCTGCACCGCAGGCGAACAGGTGACCGCGTCGCGGCTCACCGAAGAGCAAGCAATAGCAACACAGCACCCATCCACCCACACGAAAGAGAGCATCATGGCCACGCTTCACGGCACCAAGACCCATGAGAACCTCAAGGAGGCGTTCGCTGGCGAGAGCCAGGCCAACCGGCGCTACCTGTGGTTCGCCCAGAAGGCCGACGTCGAGGGATACCCCGACGCGGCCGCGCTGTTCCGTTCCGTCGCCGAAGGCGAGACGGGCCACGCGCACGGTCACCTCGAGTACCTCGCCGAGGTCGGCGACCCGGCGACGGGCGAGCCGATCGGCGACACCGCCGACAACCTGAAGGCCTCCGTGGCCGGTGAGACCTACGAGTACACGCAGATGTACCCGGGGTTCGCGAAGACCGCCCGCGAGGAGGGCTTCGCCGAGATCGCCGACTGGTTCGAGACCCTCGCCCGCGCGGAGAAGAGCCACGCGGGACGGTTCGGCGAGGGCCTGAAGTCCCTCTGAGACGAGCGGCCCGCACCCGCGGGCCGCGACCAGCCACGCGGCCGGGTCGGTGAGATGCACCGGCCCGGCCGCGCGGCGCGTCCACCCACGACCACCCCCGGAAACGCGAGCAGACGATGACCATCACCTACGACCCGCACCACCCCAAGTACCTCGACGAGGCGGACACGCGCGCCGAGCTCACGCGGGTCTACGACCTGTGCCACGGGTGCCGCCTGTGCTTCAAGTTCTGTCCGTCGTTCCCCACCCTCTTCGACTACATCGACCGTCACGACGACCAGGACGCGGGCAAGATGACGCCCGCGCAGCAGGACCACGTCGTCGACGAGTGCTTCCAGTGCAAGCTCTGCTACATCAACTGCCCGTACACCCCGGGACAGCACGAGTGGGCGCTCGACTTCCCGCGCCTCATGCTCCGCGCCGACGCCATGCGCCGCGCCAACGGCCACGTCTCCCTGCGCAGCAAGGTGACGACATCCATGCTCGGCCACACCGACGCGCTCGGCAAGGTCGCGACCAAGGCCTCGGGCCTCGCCAACGCCGTGATGGGTGCGGCGCGCGGCTCGCTCGTGCGCAAGGCCGTCGAGCTCACCGCGGGCGTCTCGAGCGTGCGGCTGCTGCCCGCCTTCGCGCGGCAGCGATTCTCCACCTGGTTCGCCCGGCGGCCCCGCGTGCGCATCGAGAAGCGCCAGGGGCGCGTCACCGTGTTCCCCACCTGCCTCGTCGAGTACCAGGAGCCGGCGATCGGGCGCGACCTCGTGAAGGTCTACGAGCACAACGGCATCGAGTGCGAGCTGTCGGGTGCGGGTTGCTGCGGTGCGCCGTACCTGCACTCGGGGGACCGCGAGAAGTTCATCGAGGTGGCCAAGGACAACGTCGCGCGCCTCGCCGAGGAGGTGCGCCGCGGCACCGACGTCGTCGTGCCGCAGCCGACCTGCGGCTACGTGCTGAAGAAGGACTACCTCGACTACGTCGGCGGGCCGGACGCCCAGCTGGTGGCCGAGCACACGTACGACGCCGCGGAGTACCTCATGAAGGTGCACAAGACCGAGGGCCAGGCGCTCGACACCGAGTTCGCCGGCAAGGTGCCGGAGTCGATCACCTACCACACGCCGTGCCACCTGCGCGCGCAGAACATCGGGCTGAAGAGCCGCGACCTCATGAAGCTCACGGGCGCCAAGATCAAGCTCGTCCAGCAGTGCTCCGGCATCGATGGCATGTGGGGACTGCGCGCGGAGAACGCGGAGCTCTCGCTCCCCATCGCCGAGAAGCTCGGCAAGATGGTCCGCGACGCCGGCTCGGAGGTCGTCGCCGGCGACTGCCACCTCGCGAACACCGCGATCAACGAACAGACCGGCTCGGCGCCGCTGCACCCCCTGCAGGTCATGGCCCGCGCCTACGGCATCCAGGAGGAGGCACCGTGACCACCATGACCCCCCGTACCCGCAAGCTGACGCCCGAGGACATCCTCGACCTGCGCGCCTACGAGCGCGTGCGCGAGGACATGCGCGTGCGCGTCATCGAGACCAAGCGCCGCCGCCGCATCTCCCTCGGCACGATCGTCACCGTCGCGTTCGAGAACCGCGAGACGATGCGCTCGCAGATCCACGAGATGCTGCGCGCGGAGAAGGCGATGGACGACGCGGCCGTGCTCGAGGAGCTCCGGGCGTACAACCCGCTGATCCCGGAGCCGGGCCAGCTGTGCGCGACGCTCTTCATCGAGCTCACGAGCGACGCCCAGATGCGCGAGTGGCTGCCCAAGCTCGTCGGCATCGAGCGCGCGCTCGTGCTGCGGCTCGCCGACGGCTCGTCGGTGCGCGCCGTCGTGGACGAGCAGCACGCCGAGGGGCTGACCCGCGAGGAGGTCACCGCCGCGGTGCACTACGTGCGCTTCGAGATGACGCCGTCCGAGGTGGAGGCCTTCGCGCGGGGAGGGGTGCGCCTCGAGTGCGACCTGTCCAACTACCTGGAGTCCGTGGTGCTGCCCGACTTCACCGTCGAGGAGCTGCTCGGCGACCTCCGGGACGACGCCGACGCCCCCCGCGGCGGCTGAGGTGGACGCGGTGCGCCGGCCCGACCTCGGGATCGCCGACGCCGACCGGCTGGCGATCGCCGAGGGGCTCTCGCGCCTGCTCGCCGACACGTACTCGCTCTACCTGAGGACGCACAAGTACCACTGGAACGTCACGGGTCCGATGTTCCAGACCCTGCACCTCATGTTCGAGACGCAGTACAACGAGCTGGCGCTCGCGGTGGACCTCATCGCCGAGCGCATCCGCGCGCTCGACGTGCTCGCGCCCGGGTCGTACGCGGAGTTCGCCCGCCTGTCGTCGATCCCGGACGACGCCGACACGCCGCCCGCCACCGAGATGATCCGTCGCCTCGTCGAGGGCCAGGAGGCCGTCGTGCGCACGGCGCGCACGCTGTTCCCGATCGTGGACGCGGCGCACGACGAGCCGACCGCGGACCTGCTCACGCAGCGCATGCAGGTGCACGAGAAGACGGCCTGGATGCTGCGGAGCCTGCTCGCCGCCTAGCGCGACGCGCCCCGCGGCCGCGACGGTTTGCGGGCGGGGGCGCGGGGTCCGTATCGTCTCGCCCCGATGTCGGGCGCGGATCTCTCCTGGCGCACGCGGGGCGCGTGCAACGGTCTCGAACCCGAGATCTTCTTCCCCGACCGCGAGGACGACTGCGCGGCGGCGAAGGCCGTCTGCGCGGGCTGCGGGGTGCGCGTAGCGTGTCTGGACTATGCGTTGGACGCCCGCGAGCGCCAGGGCGTCTGGGGCGGTGCCTCCGCCCGCGAGCGCCGTCGCCTCCTGCGCACCCGCCGGGCGAGCGCCTAGCACCGTGGACTGGGCGGCGCTCGCGGCGTCGCTGCGCGCGGGCCGCGACCTGTCGTCCGCCGAGGCGGCGGGCACGATGCGCGCGATGCTCGACGGCGGGTTCGACGAGGGGGCGGTCGAGGCCTTCCTCGTCGCGCTGCATGCCAAGGGCGAGCGCGGCCACGAGCTGCGCGCGATGCTCGAGGTCGCGCTCGCGGCGTGCCGGCGCGTGCCGCTCGAGGCGGGGCTCGCGGCGCGCACCATCGACGTGGTCGGCACCGGCGGCGACCGCAGCCACTCGGTCAACGTCTCGACGATGACCGCGATCGTCGTGGCCGCGTGCGGCGTGCCCGTGTGCAAGCACGGCAGCCGCGCCGCGACGTCGCGGTGCGGCTCGGCCGACGTGCTCGAGGCGCTCGGCGTACCCGTCGGCGCCGCACCCGAGGACGTGGCCGCCCGGGTGGCTGCCACGGGCTTCGGCTTCTGCCTCGCGCCGGCCCACCACCCCGCGTTCGCCGCCGTGGCGCCCGTGCGGCGGCGCATCCCGACGCCCACGGTGTTCAACCTCGTCGGCCCGATGGCCAACCCGGCGCCGATCGGCGCGATGCTGCTCGGCGTGCGCGCCCCCGCGCTCGCCGCGCCGATGCTCGAGGCGCTCGAGGCGCGCGGGATGCGGCGCACCTGGGTCGTGCACGGCGAGGGCGGCCTCGACGAGGCGTCGCTCGCCGGGCCGACGCGGATCGTGGCTCGCGAGGGCGGCACGACGCGCGAGTGGACCGTCGCGCCCGAGGACGCGGGGCTCCCGCGCGCCTCGCTCGACGACGTGCGCGGCGGGGACCCCGCCGACAACGCCCGCGCCGTGGAGTCGCTCTGCCGCGGGGAGCGCGGACCGGTGCGCGACATCGTGCTGCTCAACGCCGCGCTCGCGCTGCAGGTCGCGGATGCCGCGGCCGACCTGCGGGACGGCGTGCGCGTCGCCGCGGCGGCGATCGACGATGGCCGCGCGGACGCCGCGCTCGCGCGGATGCGCGCGGGGGTCGCGTCGTGAGCGACTGGATGGTGCGCGTGCCGGCGAGCTCGGCCAACCTCGGCCCGGGCTTCGACGTGCTCGGGCTCGCGCTGTCACTGTGGTTCGACGCCGGGGTCGGCACGCCGCCGCCCGACGCGTCGGCGCCCGATGACGGGCACCCCGCCGCGGTCGCGTACGCGCACGCGGGCGGCACCGGTCCGCTGTGGGTGCGCACGCGCATCCCGGCGGGACGCGGACTCGGCTTCTCCGGCGCGGCGCGCGTGGCGGGCCTCGCCGCGGCGCACGTGGCGCGCGGTGGGCCGTCGGCGCTCCTCGCGGCACGGGACGAGATCCACCGCGCGGCCGCGGCGCTCGAGGGCCACCCCGACAACGTCGGCGCCTCGCTGCTCGGCGGCGCCACGGCGAGCACGGCCGACGCCGTCACGGCGCTGCCGCTCGCGATGCCGGGGCGGATCGTGGTCTGGTACCCGCGCACCACGACGTCGACGCGCGCGTCACGGGGCGCCCTGCCCGAGCGGGTGGCGCTCGCCGACGCGGTCGTCAACGTCGCGGGCACGGCCGTGCTCGTGGCCGCGCTCGCGGCCGGCGACCCCGCCGGGCTCGCCGCCGTCGGGCACGACCGGCTGCACCAGGACGCGCGGCTCTCGCGCGTGCCAGAGTCGCGCGCCGCGATGGAGGCGATGGTGGCGGCGGGCGCATGGGGTGCGTGGCTCTCGGGGTCGGGGCCGACCGTCGCGTGCTGGTGCGACGGGGCGCGCGCGGACGACGTCGCGGCGCGCGTGCGCGCGACCGGGCCCGCCGACGCCACGACGCTCGTGCTCGACGTGGATCGTCGGGGCGCGAGGGTGGAGCCCGCCACGACGAGTCTGTGACACCCCTGTGACACGGTGGGTGGCATGCATATGGTCATCGACTGCGACACCTGCGTCATGCGCGCGACGAGCGCGTGCGACGACTGCGTGATGAGCTTCCTCTGCGACGACGGCGCGTCCGCCCCCGGCGCGATCGTGCTGGACATGGAGGAGCAGCGGCGGCTGCGGATGCTCGCATCGGCGGGTCTGGTGCCTACGCTTCGGCACCGTGTCGCCGGGTAGGCACCTCCTCGTCACCAACGACTTCCCGCCCAAGGTCGGCGGGATCCAGCACCTCCTCCACGAGTGGTGGCGGCGCCTGCCGCCCGAGTGCGTCTCCGTGCTCACCACCCCGTACGCCGGCGCGGCCGAGTGGGACGCGCGACAGGCCTTCGCGGTGCACCGCGTGCGCGAGCCGTGGATGTTGCCGCACCCCGCGATGGCGAGGCGCATCCGGGCGTTGGCGGGCGAGCACGGCGCGCGCTACGTCGTGCTCGACCCGGCGCTGCCGCTCGGCGCCGTCGGCCCGCGACTCGGGCTGCCGTACGTCGTCGTGCTCCACGGCGCGGAGGTCACGGTGCCCGCGCGCATCCCCGGGCTGCGCGGGCCGCTGCGGCGGGTGCTGCGCGGTGCGACGCGCGTGATCGCCTCCGGCACGTACCCGGCCGCGGAGGCACGCCGGCTCGCCGGCGACGACCTCGACGTGCGCGTCGTCCACCCGGGCGTCGACACCGCGCGCTTCCGCCCGCTCGACGCGCGCGAGCGGGCCGTCGCGCGCCGCAGCCTCGGGGTGGACGAGGACGCGGAGCTCGTCGTGGGGGTGAGCCGTCTCGTGCCGCGCAAGGGCTTCGACGTGCTCATCGCGGCCGTCGCGCGCCTCGCGCGCGCGCGGCCGCGCCTTCGCCTCCTCGTCGGCGGCGACGGGCGGGACCGCGAGCGACTCGGGCGTCTGGGGGAGTCGCTCGACGCGCCGGTGCGCCTGCTCGGACGCGTCGACGATGCGGCGCTCCCGCTGCTCTACGGGTCCGCCGACGTCGCGGCGATGCCGTGCCGCACCCGCTGGGCCGGGCTCGAGCAGGAGGGCTTCGGCATCGTCTTCGCCGAGGCCGCGGCGTGCGGGGTGCCGCAGATCGCCGGCCGCAGCGGGGGCGCGCCCGACGCCGTGGTGCACGGCGAGACGGGCCTCGTGCTCGACGACCCGCGCTCCGTCGACGACTGCGCGGCGGCGATCGCGCGGCTGCTCGACGACCCCGACGCCCGCGCACGGATGGCGGTGGCGTCGCGGCGACGCGCGGAGACGGTGCTCGACTACGACGTCCTCGCGGCGCGGCTCGCGGACGCCCTGCCGGGCCAGGGCTAGGCTCGCCGCCGTGACCGACTCGGCGACGCAGACCGCGACGGTCGAGGCGAGCGCGGCCACCTGCTTCGGCGTCGCGACCGACGTCGAGCGCTACCCCGAGTGGGCGCACGACGTCAAGGAGGCGACGGTCCGCGAGCGCGACGGCCAGGGTCGCCCCGTGCTCGTCGAGTACCGGGCGTCCGCGCTCGGCCGCAGCACGCACTACGTGCTGCGGTACGACTACTCGCAGGCGCCCGCGCGCCTCTCGTGGCGGCTCGCCGAGGGGGACATCATGCGCGCGATCGACGGCGAGTACCGCTTCGAGTCGCGCGGCGAGCGCACCGACGTCACCTACTCGCTGTCGATCGACCTCATCGTGCCGCTGCCCGGCTTCATCAAGCGCCGGGCCGAGGGGCGCATCCTCCACACGCTGAAGGACTTCAAGGCCCGCTGCGAGTCGTGACGCCCGCCGGCGTCGACATCGGGGGCACCAAGTGCCTCGGCGTGCTGATGCGCGACGGGGAGATCGTCGCGACGGCGCGCCGGCCGACGCCGGTCGCCGCCGGGCTGCCCGACGTGATCGCCGACCTGCTCGACGAGCTCGGGCCGTGCGACTCGCTCGGCGTCGGCGCGCCCGGGCTCGTGACGCTCGACGGCGTGATGCGCGCGTCGCCCAACGTGCGGGAGGCCGACGAGTACCCGCTGCGCGCGCGGCTCGAGGCGCGCCTCGGGCGACCCGTCGCGGTGGCCAACGACGCGACGGTCGCGGCGCTCGCCGAGTGGCGCCACGGCGCCGGCCGCGGCGTCGACGACATGTGGATGGTCACGCTCGGCACCGGCATCGGCGGCGGCCTCGTGCAGGGCGGGCGCGTGCAGTTCGGCGCGCACGGCTACGCGGGCGAGATCGGCCACATGGTGGTCGAGCCCGACGGCATCCCCTGCCGCTGCGGACGGCGCGGGTGCTGGGAGCGCTACGCGTCCGGCTCGGGCCTGACCAACCTCTCGGGCGGCCTGCCCGGCGAGGAGGTCGTGGCGCGCGCGGCGGCCGGCGACGCGGCGGCGCGCGACGTGATCGTCCGCTTCGCCCGGTGGGTGGGGATCGGGCTGTCCAACCTCGCCAACATGACGGACCCCGCGGCGATCGTCATCGGCGGCGGGCTCGTCGAGTCGGCGGCGACGATCATGCCGGCGATCCGCGAGGCGTTCCGCGACGCGCTCTACGCCTCGGACCACCGCGAGGTGCCCGACCTGCGGGTCGCGACGCTCGGCGAGCGCGCGGGCGCGGTCGGCGCGGCGCTGCTACCGGGCGAGCTGCGCCCGTAGTCGCGCCGCGCCCGTAGCCTCGGCGTCGTGGAGTTCCGCCGCATCGCCAACCTGCCGCCCTACGTCTTCACGATCATCAACAACCTCAAGATCGCGGCGCGCCACGACGGCGTCGACGTGGTCGACCTCGGCTTCGGCAACCCGGACATCCCGTCGCCGGCGATCGCGGTGGAGAAGCTCGCGGAGGCCGCGCACAACCCGCGCAACCACCGCTACTCGCTCTCCCGCGGCCTGCCGAAGCTCCGCGAGGCCGTCGCGGCGATGTACGAGCGCAACTGGGGCGTGCGACTCGACCCCGAGACGCAGATCACCAACACGATCGGCGCCAAGGAGGGCTTCAGCCACCTCATGTGGGTGCTGCTCGATCGGGGCGACGCCGCGATCGTGCCGTCGCCGAGCTACCCGATCCACATCTTCGGCCCGCTCTTCGCCGGCGCCGACCTGCGGCAGATCCCGATGCGCAGCCAGCGTCGGCCGGGGGACCCCGAGGAGCTGGCGGCGTTCGGCGACGAGTTCTTCGGCGCGCTCGAGCGCGCGTGGGAGGTGGGCTGGCCGCGTCCGCGCGTGCTGGTCGTGAGCTTCCCGCACAACCCGACGGGGGCGACCGTCGACCTCGCCTTCCTCCAGCGGGTCGTCGACTGGTGCCGCGAGCGCGGCGTGGTCGCGGTCCACGACTTCGCCTACGCCGACATGGGCTTCGACGGCTACCAGCCGCCGTCGATCCTCCAGTGCGAGGGCGCGATGGAGTGCGCCGTCGAGCTCTACAGCCTCACCAAGGGATTCTCGATGGCGGGGTGGCGCTGCGCCTTCCTCGCCGGGGCGACCGAGGTGGTGCAGGCCCTCGTGAAGATGAAGAGCTACCTCGACTACGGCACCTTCCAGCCGATCCAGATCGCCGCGACGGTGACGCTCAACGAGGCCGCCGACTTCCCGCGCGAGGTGTGCGCCACCTACCAGTCGCGCCGCGACGCGCTCTGCGACGGCCTCGCGCGCATCGGCTGGGACGTGCCCAAGCCGCGCGGGTCGATGTTCGTCTGGGCGCCGATCCCCGAGCCGTACCGCGAGATGAACTCCGTCGAGTTCTGCCGGCACCTCGTGGAGGAGTGCCACGTCGCACTGTCGCCGGGCTCCGGCTTCGGGCCGGGCGGCGAGGGCTTCGTGCGTTTCGCGCTCATCGAGAACGAGCAGCGGATCCACCAGGCCGTGCGCCAGCTGCAGCACGGCCTCCCCAAGCTCTAGGCGGGCGCGCGCCGGGCCGCGCCGGCCGATCGGGCGTGCGGGTCAGCGGGCCCAGTCGCGGGAGCGGCGCACCGCCTCCAGCCACTGGTCGTGCGCCGCGTCCACGAGCGGGGCGGCCTCGGCCGACGCGGGCGCGAAGGTGCGCTCGAGGCGCCACGCGGCGGCGACGTCGGCGGGCGAGCCCCACACGCCGACGGCGAGCCCCGCGAGGTACGCGGCCCCCATCGCCGTCGTCTCGAGCTCCCGCGGGCGCAGCACCGGCACGCCGAGCGCGTCGGCCTGGGTCTGCAGGAGCAGGTCCATGACCGCGGCCCCGCCGTCGACGCGCAGGTCGCGCAGCGCGACGCCGCTCGCGGCGACCATCGCGTCGACGACGTCGCGCACCTGCCAGGCGATGGAGTCGACGACGGCGCGCGCGAGGTGCGCCCGCGTCGTGCCGCGCGTGATGCCGAAGATCGCGCCGCGGGCATAGGCGTCCCACCACGGGCTGCCGAGTCCCGCGAAGGCGGGCACGACGACGACGCCGCCCGAGTCGGGCACGCTCGCGGCGAGCGGGCCGATCTCCGCGGCGCTCGCGATGATGCCGAGCCCGTCGCGCAGCCACTGGATCGCGGCGCCGGTGACGAAGACGGCGCCCTCGAGCGCGTAGACCGGCGGCTCGTCGCCGATCCGCCAGGCGACCGTCGTGAGCATGCCCTCGGTCGGCGGCGGGCAGGTCGTCCCGACGTTCATGAGCACGAAGCTCCCGGTGCCGTACGTGTTCTTCGCGCTGCCGCGGTCGAGGCACGCCTGGCCGAAGAGCGCGGCCTGCTGGTCGCCCGCGACCCCGGCGATGGGGATGCCGGAGGGCAGCCCGAGCCCGTCGGCCGTGCGGCCGAGCACGCCGCTCGACGGGCGCACCTCGGGGAGCGCGGCGATCGGCACGCCGAGCAGGTCGCAGAGCTCGTCGCTCCAGCGCATCTCGCGGATGTCGAAGAGCATGGTGCGGCTCGCGTTGGACGGATCGGTGACGAAGGACGCGCCCCCGGTGAGCCGCCAGACGAGCCAGGCGTCGATCGTGCCGATGCGCAGGTCGGGGCCGGCACCGACGCCGCCCTCGCGCAGCAGCCACGCCGCCTTGGTGCCGGTGAAGTACGGGTCGAGCACGAGCCCCGTGCGCTCGCGCACCGTCGCGAGGTGCGGCGCGAGCTCGTCGCAGCGGTCGGCCGTGCGGCGGTCCTGCCACACGATCGCGCGGTGCAGCGGCGCACCCGTGCGCGCGGACCATGCGACGACCGTCTCGCGCTGGTTGGTGATCCCGATCGCCGCGACGGGCTCCCCGATGCGCCCCACGACGTCGCGGAGCGTGGCGAGCACGGCCGTCCAGATCTCCTCCGCGTCGTGCTCGACCCACCCCGGTCGGGGGAAGTACTGGGGGAACTCGCGGTAGCTCGCGATCGGCTCGCGGCCGTCGGCGAAGACGGCGCGCGAGCGCACGCCCGTGGTGCCCGCGTCGATCGCGACGACGACGCTCACGCGCCGACCTCCAGCGGCAGCTCGATCACGAAGCGCGCGCCGAGGCGCCCGTCGGGGCGGCGCTCCGTCCAGACGCGCCCCCCGTGGAGGCGCACGTGCTCTCGCACGAGCGCGAGGCCGAGCCCCGCGCCCTCCGAGCCCGAGCGGTTGCCCGAGTTGGACCCGCGGGTGAACCGGTCGAAGACCCGCTCGTACTCCGCGGGCGGGATGCCCTCGCCGTCGTCCTCCACGATGATCCAGCCGTGGTCCGAGGGGCCGTCGGCGTCGGCGGCCTGCACCCGCACGCGGGGGATGCCGCCGCTGTGGACGCGGGCGTTGTCGATGAGGTTGGCGATCACCTGCGCGAGGCGCCGCTTGTCGGCCTGCACCACCATCGCGTCGGCGTCGTCGGTGCAGGAGACGGCCGTGCCGGGCAGCGTGCTCACGCCGACCGCGGCGCGGACGAACTCGCCGAGCCGCAGTGGCTCGCGGGTGAGGCGCACCGCGCCCGCGTCGTAGCGCGAGATCTCGAGCAGGTCGCTCACGAGGCTGCGGAAGCGCTGGACGTCGGCATCGAGCAGGTCGAAGGCGGCGCGGGAGCGCTCGGAGAGCTCGTCGCGGCGGGTGCGGAGCACCTCGATCGAGTTGGTGAGCGTCGTGAGGGGCGAGCGCAGCTCGTGGCTCACGTCGGAGGCGAAGCGCGCATCGCGCTCGACGCGCTGCTGGAGTCGGGCGACCATCTCGTTGAAGCTCTCGGAGAGCTCGCGCAGGTCGGGGTCGTCGGTGATCTCGAGGCGCGTGTCGAGCCGCCCGTCGGCGATCGCCCGGGCGGCGCGCGCCGCGTCGGTGAGCGGCTGCACGACGCGCTGGGCGGAGAACTGTCCGAGGAGCAGCCCCACGAGCGTCGTGACGACGGCGGCCCACGCGAGGCCGGTGCGGAGCGTGCCGAGGGCCTCGCCGACCAGCACGGGGTCGTCGAGCTCGGCGCGCAGGTTGCCCTCCGTGAAGGTGAGCGTGGCGAGGGCGAGCACGCCCGAGAGGACGAAGGCGCCGAGGCCGAAGATCACCACGACGCGGGTGCGCACGCTCACGCGGCGCACGCGCAGCCGGCGCGTGGCGCGGCTCACGACTCGAGCCGGTAGCCCATGCCCCGCACGGTCACCACGTGCCGCGGCTCCGCGGGATCGCGCTCGATCTTGGTGCGCAGGCGCCGCACGTGGACGTCGACGAGGCGGCTGTCGCCGAAGTAGCCGTACCCCCAGACGGTCTCGAGCAGCCGCTCGCGGCTCACGACGGCGCCCGGGTCGTGGGCGAGCTCGAGCAGGAGGCGGAACTCGGTCTTGGTGACCGCGACGTGGCGCCCGTCGACGAGCACCTTGCCCTCCTCGGGCACGATCTCGAGGTCGCCGAAGGCGAGGCGCGCGTGCCCCGATGCCGCCGGTCGCGCGCGCCGCAGGAGGGCGCGGATGCGCGCCGACAGCTCCTTGGGCTCGAAGGGTTTGGTCACGTAGTCGTCCGCGCCGGCCTCGAGGCCGGCCACGACGTCGTGCGTGTCGCCGCGCGCCGTCACCATCACGATCGGCACGTCGCTCTGGCGGCGGATGCGACGGCACAGCTCGAAGCCGTCGATGCCCGGGAGCATCACGTCGATGAGCACCACGTCGGGTGCCTCCTCGGCGAACCGGGCGAGCGCGGCCTCGCCGTGCTCGGCCTCGTCGACCGACCAGCCCTCGTCCTCGAGCGCCAGCTTCACGGACCGGCGGATCCGCTCGTCGTCCTCGACCGTGAGGATCCGGGTGGCCATGCGCCGCCCTGTCTACCCGCCGACGATGAGCCGCGACAGCGCGTCGAAGATGCCGGGCGCCGCCACCAGCACCTGCGCGGGGCGCAGCGGGCCCCCGGAGAAGTCGCCGAGCCGCGCCCCCGCCTCGCTCGCCACGAGCGCCCCGGCGGCCAGGTCCCAGGGGTGGAGCGACTCCTCGAAGTAGGCGTCGAGGCGGCCGCAGGCCACGAAGCAGAGGTCGATGCTGGCCGCGCCGAGTCGCCGGACGTCGCGCAGGTGGGGGATCATGCGCGCCACCCGCTCCGCCTGGGGGCCGCGCCGCTCGCGGGCGTAGCTGAAGCCCGTGCAGACGAGCGCGGTCGAGAGGTCGGTCGCGGCCGAGCAGGCGATCCGCTCGCCGTTGCGCCACGCGCCCGCGCCCCGCAGCGCGGTGTAGGTCTCGCGCAGCGCGGGCACGTGCACGGCGCCCGCGAGCGGTCCGGACGCGTCGGCGACCCCGATCGAGACCGCCCAGCCGGGCAGGTCGTAGAGGAAGTTGGTGGTGCCGTCGATCGGGTCGATGCACCACTCGTGGGGGCCCGCGCCGCGGTGCGACGCGCCCTCCTCGCCGACGATCGAGTCGTCGGGCCGCAGCGCGCGGATCGTCTCGACGAGGTCGCGCTCGGTGGCGCGGTCGTACTCGGTCACCATGTCGGTGGTCGTCGTCTTGGTGCCCACCTCGCGCAGGCCGCCCCGCCGCCCGGCGTGGGCCCGGTCGCCGGCGGCCACCGCGAGGTCGTGCGCGAGCTCGAGCAGCGCGCGCGGCGCGTCGTCGACGGTCGCGCCCGGCGCGGTCGGGCCGACGGGCAGCCTCACCGCCGGTCCCCGAGCTCGCGCCACTCGCCGAGCGCGCGCAGCACGAGGACGGCGACGACGGCCATGCCCGCGGCGACGCCGACGGCACCGACGAGCGTGCCGATGCCGCGCGGCAGCGCGCAGTCGCCGTCGCACTGCACGTCGACGAGCGCCCAGCCGATCACGCCGCCGGCGGCGCCGGCGACGCAGACGCCGACGAACGCGGCGACCCGCGCCGCGGGGGAGGGGAGCGCCGACATCCCCGACGCGTCCGTCACGCGCCCGAGCGTAGAGTGACGCGATGGCGCCCGTGCGCACGGTGCTGCACGTGGACATGGACATGTTCTTCGTGGCCGTGGAGCTGCGCCGGCGCCCCGACCTGCGCGGCAAGCCGGTCGTCGTGGGCGGCGACTCCTCGCGCGGCGTCGTGGCCGCCGCCTCCTACGAGGCCCGCCGCTACGGGGTGCACTCCGCGATGAGCTCCGCGCGGGCGCGGCGCATGTGCCCGGCCGCGGTGTTCCTCCCGCCCGACTTCGCGGCGTACGCCGAGGCGAGCCGCGCAGTCTTCGACGCCTTCCACGACGTCACGCCCCTCGTGGAGGGGCTGTCGCTCGACGAGGCGTTCCTCGACGTGACCGGGGCGCGCCGCCTGCTCGGGGACCCCGTCACCATCGCCCGTCGGGTCCGCGACGACGTGCGCGCCCGCACGGGCCTCGAGTGCAGCGTCGGCATCGCGACCAACAAGTTCGTCGCCAAGCTGGCGTCCGAGTCGGCCAAGCCGCGCGCGAGCGCCGCCGGCGTGGAGCCCGGACCCGGGGTGTGGGAGGTGCCGCCCGGGTCGGAGCGCGCCTTCGTGCGCGCCCTGCCCGTCGGGCGGCTCTGGGGCGTCGGCCCGCGGACGCTCGAGCGCCTCGCCCGTCTCGGCGTCGCGACGGTGGCGGACCTCGCGGCCCTGCCCCGCGCGGCCCTCGCCGCGGCGGTGGGCGGGTCGCACGCCGACCACCTGCGCGACCTCGCCGACGCGATCGACGACCGCCCGGTCGTGCCCGACCGCGACCCGAAGTCGATCGGCCAGGAGGAGACCTTCGGGCGCGACGTCGCGAGCCGCGCCGAGGCGCGCGGCCACGTGGTGCGCTTCGCCGAGGCGGTCGCGCGCCGCTGCCGCGACCAGGGCGTCGCCGCGCGGACGCTCACGCTCAAGCTCAAGTACGCCGACTTCCGCATCGCGACGCGATCGACGACCGTCGACGAGCCCGTCGCCACCGCGCCCGCGATGATGGCGCTGCTCGACCCGCTGCTCGCCGCCGCCGACCTCGGGGGCGGCGTGCGGCTCATCGGCGTGAGCGCGCGCGGCCTCGTGACCGGCGGCGCGTCGCAACCCAGCCTGTTCGGTCCCGCCGCGGGCTCCGCCGGCGACGCGACGGCGGCCGAGGCCGCGTGGGCGCCCGCGTCGGCGGCGGTCGACGCGGTCCGCGGGAGGTTCGGCGACGGCGCCATCGGCACGGCGAGCACGCTGGGCTCGGACGACGCCGACGACGACGGCCTACGATGACGCCGTCGGGCACGGCGCCCGGCGCACGGAGGTGGACGGTGCCACTGTCGGACAACGAGCAGCGCATCCTGGCCCAGATCGAGCAGGAGTTGCGCTCCGACGAGCGCTTCGCGCAGAACGTGTCGTCGAAGGCGCCGTACCGCCTCGCCGCCCGCCGCCTCTGGTGGGCCGGCCTCGGCGCGGTGGCGTCGCTCGGGCTCACCGTGTGGTCGCTGCGGGTCCACGTCGCCGTCGCATTCGTCGGGTTCCTCGCGATGCTGGGCTGCGCCCTCGCCATCGAGCGGCAGTTGCGCGCGATGTCGAAGGTCGGGCTGGCCGACGTGACCGCGTCGCTCCGGGCGCAGCGGGCGAAGGCGGAGCGGCAGATGCGGGAGCGCTTCCGCCGCGAGTAGGCGCCGGTGACCTTCCTCGCCGTCGACGTCGGCGGCACCAAGATCCTCGCGGGCATCGTCGACGACGCCGGCCGCGTGCACTCCCACGAGCGCGTCGCGACGCCGCGCACGGGCGTCTGGGATGCGATCGCCGGGGTCGTGCGGCGCCAGCTGGACGCGGCGCCGTCCGCGCCGGTCGCCTGCGGCGTGGGCTGCGGCGGCCCCATGACCCTCGGCGGGGAGCGGGTGTCCAACCTCCACATCACCGAGTGGGACGGCTTCCCCCTCCGGTCCCGGCTCGCCGCGCTCACCGGACTGCCCACGTGGGTCGACAACGACGCGAAGGCCCTCGCCCTCGGCGAGGCGTGGTGCGGTGCGGCGGTGGGCGAGCGCGACTTCGTCGCCATGGTCGTGTCGACCGGCGTCGGCGG
The DNA here is from genome assembly GCA_041158045.1 of Actinomycetota bacterium. Taxonomy (GTDB): domain Bacteria; phylum Actinomycetota; class Acidimicrobiia; order Acidimicrobiales; family Ilumatobacteraceae; genus CAXRBC01. Next base: position 22,364 of record JBEBCD010000057.1, read on the forward strand.
CGGGATCGTGAGCCGGGGCGAGCTGCTCGACGGCCGTGACGGCAACGGCGGCCACATCGGGCACGTGATCGTCGAGCCCGACGGCCGCGAGTGCAAGTGCGGCGCGCGGGGGTGCCTCGAGGCCGTCGCGTCGGGCACCGCGATCGAGGCCCTCACGGGTCGTCCCGCCGCGGAGGCCGGGCCCGACGTGGTGGCGCGCACCGGCCGGTACGTCGGGCGCGCGCTCGCCTCGACCGGCGCGATCGTCGACCTGCGCCTCGCGGTGATCGGTGGCTCGGTGGCGCTCGGGTACGGCGAGCCGTTCTTCGCCGCCGTGCGCGGGGAGCTCTCGCGCGCCGCGCGCATCTCGTTCGTCCGCGACTTCGCGGTGGTGCCCGTCGGGCTCGGGCCCCTCTCGCCCCTCGTGGGCGCTGCGGCGGTGGCCCGCCGCGGCACGCGCCGCGGCGGCCCCGGCGGGGCGAACCTAGGCTGACGCCGATGCGCCCCACCTACGACGCCGAGGCGGAGGAGTACCGCGAGAAGGTCCAGGCGTTCCTCTCCGAGCGGCTCCCGGCCACGTGGCGCGGCGTCGGGGCGCTCGAGGGCGACGCGCACCGCGCCTTCCTCGCCGAGTGGCGGGCGACGCTCGCGACGAGCGGCTACCTCGCACCCGGCTGGCCGACGGAGTACGGCGGGGGCGGCCGCTCCGCGCTCGAGCAGGTGATCATCGCCGAGGAGTTCGCCCGCGCGGGCGTGCCGACCGGCGCGCTCAACGACCAGTTCGGCATCCAGATGCTGGGCAACACGCTGCTCATCTGGGGTACGGAGGAGCAGAAGCGCCGCTACCTGCCGCGGATCATCTCGGGCGCGGACGTGTGGTGCCAGGGCTACAGCGAGCCCAACGCCGGCTCGGACCTCGGCAACGTCGGGCTCCGCGCCGTCCGCGACGGCGACCAGTGGGTCCTCAACGGGCAGAAGATCTGGACCTCGGGTGCGCAGTACGCCGACCACATCTTCACGCTCGCGCGCACCGACCCCGACGCGCCCAAGCACAAGGGCATCTCGTTCATGCTCGTCGACATGCGCCAGCCGGGCATCGAGGTGCGTCCGATCCGGATGATGTCGGGTGACAGCGAGTTCAACGAGGTCTTCTACACGGACGCGACCGTGCCGGTGGACGAGGTCGTCGGCGGCGTGAACAACGGCTGGGCGGTTGCGATGTCGCTGCTCGGGTTCGAGCGCGGGGAGGCGGCGGCGACCAACCCGATCCGCTTCGAGGGCGAGTTCCACCGGCTGCTCGAGCTCGCGCGCGAGCGCGGCGTGGCCGACGATCCGCGCATCCGCCAGCGCCTCTCGTGGTGCTACGCCAAGGTGCAGGTCATGAAGTACCTCGGGCGCCGGACCCTCACCAAGTTCATCGGCGGGCACCACCCGGGGCCCGACGCCGCGATCGCCAAGCTGTACTGGAGCGAGTACCACCGCGTCGTCACCGAGCTCGCGGTCGACGTGCTCGGCGCCGACGCCCTCGCCCCGGCCGGGCGCAAGCCCCTCACGAGCTTCCAGACCGACGACCCCGGCGCGCCCAACTCGTCGATGTCGTGGGCGACGACCTTCCTCAACGCGCGGGCCGGCACGATCTACGCGGGATCGTCGCAGATCCAGCGCAACATCCTGGGCGAGATGGTGCTCGGCCTGCCCAAGGAGCCCCGACCGTCGTGAGCTGGGCACGCGTCGTCGCCGCCGTCGCGGCCCGCCCCGCGCTGTGGCCGATCGCCGTGCGCCAGGCGCTGCGCCTCGCGCCCGACGGGTGGTGGCGGCGTGCGCCGTGGCTGCCGGTGCCGACGCGCGACTACCTGCGCTTCCGCCACGTGACCCAGTACGGGGGGCACCTCGCGCCCGACGCGCGCGTGCCCGCGCCGGACGCGCGCGACGTCGTGAGCTACCTGCTGTGGTGCCGCGAGTGGCACAGCGGCCGAAGTTTGCGTGCGGCCAGGTCGGCCGGCGCCCGAGGGGCCTGACGGACGACCCATGCGGAGCGCGCTGGTCCTCAATGCGACGTTCGAGCCGCTCAGCATCGTGCCCGCGCGACGCGCCGTGTGCCTGGTGCTCGCGGACAAGGCCGACATCGTCGAGGACGACGGCACCGAGGTGCGCGCGGCGACGCTCACCCTGCCCGGCCCGCTCGTGATCCGCCTGCGCTACGTGGTCAAGGTCCCGTACCACCGGCGCACCGCGCTCTCGCGCCGCGCCGTCTTCGCCCGCGACGACCACCGCTGCCAGTACTGCGGGCGGCCCGCCGACTCGATCGACCACGTGCTGCCGCGCTCGCGCGGCGGGATGCACGTGTGGGAAAACGTGACGGCCGCGTGCCGCGCGTGCAACCTGAAGAAGCGCGACCGCACGCCCGAGGAGGCCGGCATGGCGCTCGCGCGCACGCCGCACACGCCGCGCGAACTGGCCTGGATCACGGTCGCCGTGCACCGCGTGCCGGAGGCGTGGAAGCAGTACCTCGCGCACGCCTCGTGACGCCCGCGCCGCTGCGCGGCGCCGCCGGCGACGTCCACGGCCGCGATCTCCCGCACCCCGCGGGCCCGGGCGTCGCGGTCCGGTGGATCGAGGCGACGGGTCCGGCGCTCGTGCTCGGGTCGCGCCAGCGCGACGGGGTCGACGCGGCGGCCTGCGCGCGCGACGGCGTCGAGCTCTGTCGGCGCCGCAGCGGGGGAGGTGCGGTGTGGCTCGCGCCGGCGGCGCACCTGTGGGTGGAGTTCCTCGTCGCGCCCTCCGACCCGCGGTGGGACGACGACGTCGCCCGCGCCTGCGGCTGGGTCGGCGACGCCTGGGCGACCGCGCTCGCGGAGGAGGGGCTGGTGCGCGGCGGGGGGCTCGGCGTGCACCGCGGCCCGCTCGAGCGGGACGCGGGCGTCTGCTTCGCCGCCATGGGGCCGGGCGAGGTGTCGCTCGAGGGGGCCAAGCTCGTCGGGGTCGCGCAGCGCCGCACGCGCGAGGGGGCCCGCTTCCAGTGCGTCGTGCACGCCCGATGGGACGCGGCCCCGTACGTGCGCTACGCGCCCGGGCTCGGGGCGGTGCCCGGCGCCGTCGCGACGATCCCGGCGCTCGCGGACACCGACGCCGCGGCCGCCCTCGTCGCCCGTCTCGAGGAGGTCGTCGCCCGCTGAGCCCAGACCCCGGGCTGGTGGGGAGAAGTGGTGGAGAATGGTTGACAGTGGGGGCTGGTGGGGATACGCTCTCTCCGGACGTTGGGACACCCCCAACGAGGGGCATACGGGGCAAGGAGCGGAGCGAGGGGCATGTTCGTCGGGGCACACGAGCGTCAGCTCGACCCAAAGGGACGCGTGGCGCTGCCCGCCCCCTTCCGTCCCCGCCTGGAGCCCACTTGCTACCTCGCGCTCGGCCGCGACAAGTGCGTCGACGTGCTCACCGCCGAGGCCTTCCAGACCGTCGCCCGTGAGGCGATGGAGCGCGTGCGCCTGGGGGCGATGACCCGCACCGAGCAGCGCGCGCTCGCGTCCAACATCATCGAGGTCGCCGTCGACGCCCAGGGGCGCATCCACGTCGACGAGAAGCTCCGCGCGTACGCCGGGCTCGCGCTCGGCGCGCCCGTCGTGGTGAGCGGGTCCTTCGACCGCGTCGAGATCTGGGAGCCCACCCGCCACCAGCGGATCAGCGACGCCGGCGCGCACGAGCTCGCCGGCACCGAGTAGGCGACGAGCGAGAGGGGGTCGGCACGCACGACGACGGCGCGGCCCCCGCGGCACCGGTCCGGTCCGTGGGCGATCCGCCGTCCAGCAGTCCCCCGATCGGCACGACGGTCAGCCCCAACTCCGCCCGCTCCCGTCGCGCCACCCGGGGAGACATCCCGGGGGCACCCGCCGATCGGGGGATTGCTGGACGGCGGGTCGGGGGCCCGCGGCGAGGCGAGCCACGCACGATGCACCCGACGACCCACCACCCCGTGATGTGCGACGAGATCGTCGCGCTCTTCGCCCCCGTGCCGGCCGGCGTCGTCGTCGACGCGACCTACGGGCGGGGCGGCCACGCGGAGGCGATCGTGCGCACCCACCCGCACCTGCGAGTCGTCGCGGTGGACCGCGACCCCGAGGCGGTGCGCGCCGCCGAGGAGCTGCGCCGCCGCGAGCCCGCGCTCGCCGCGCGCCTCTCGGTGCACCACGCCCGCTTCGACCAGGTGGCCGACGTCCTCGCCGCACTCGGGGTGCGGACGATCTCGGGCGCGCTCTTCGACCTCGGCGTGTCGTCCCCGCAGCTCGACGATGCGTCCCGCGGATTCTCCTACCGCCAGGACGGGCCCCTCGACATGCGCATGGACCCGGGCTCCGCGCTCTCGGCCGCGGACGTCGTCAACGACTACGACGAGGCGCGCCTCGCCGAGGTGATCCGGGCGTACTCCGACGAGCGCTTCGCCCGCCGCATCGCGCGCGCGATCGTCGCCCGCCGGCCCCTGCGCACGACGCTCGAGCTCGCCGAGATCGTGACGGCCGCGATCCCCGCCCCGGCGCGGCGCACCGGGGGGCACCCCGCGAAGCGCACGTTCCAGGCCCTGCGCATCGAGGTCAACGGCGAACTGGACGCGCTCGAGGGCGCCCTCGGCTGGGCGCTCGAGGCGACCGTGCCCGGGGGGCGGGTCGCCGTCCTCTCGTACCACTCGGGCGAGGACCGCATCGTGGCCCGCGTCTTCCGCGGCGCCGAGCGGCGGCCGGGCGGGGTGGTCGCGTCGCCCTACGTCCACGAGGACCGCGCCGGTGGGGGCAGCGCGCGCCGGCTCCGCGTGCCGAAGCATCCGAGCCAGGCCGAGCGGACCGCGCACCCGCGATCGCGCTCCGCGCGTCTGCGCGCCGTGGAGCGCTGCGTGCCGGCGGCGGTGGCGGTCTGATGGCGGCGACGGCGGCGAGCCTGCGCCCCGCGGCCGTGCGACCGTCGCGCGCCGCGCGCACGGCGGCACCGCGGCGCGCGACGGCGCCCCGCGGGGACGGGACCCGCCCGCTGCGCTCCGTGCCGGCCCCCACGGCGCCCGTCGCGCGGGCGGCGTCGGCGAGCCCCGGCGGTGCGGTCACGCGCGTCATCGCGACGATCGGCAGCTTCGTCGCCGTGCTCGGCATCGTCGTGGTCCTCCAGACGCTCATCGCCGAGCAGCAGCTCGAGCTCGACCGCACGCTCACCGACGTGCGCCTCGCGCAGCAGCACTACGACGAGCTGCGCCAGACCCGCGCGGAGCTGCGCGCGCCGTCGCACCTCATCCCCCAGGCGCGCATGCTCGGGATGATGAGCGGGCTCGGCGCGAAGTTCCAGGAGGTGTCGCCCGAGGCGGTGGCACGGGTGATGGCCGCGACGGGCAACATGGACCCGCTCTTCCTCCTGCCGCGCTCGGAGCCCGTCGTCGACCCCACCGACTCGGCGGAGGCCCCGATGGTCGCCGCGGGGACCGCGCCGTGAGCCGGGTCCTCGACCCGCGCGACGCGGGCGGCGCGCGCGGCGCGGTGCTGCGCTACTTCACCGAGGACCTCCGCGGCGGTCGCGTCTCGAAGCGCATCACGTTCATCTCCGTGGTGATGTGCGTCGCGCTCGGCGTGCTGGCGGTGCGGATCGTGACGCTCCAGACGCTCGGCGGTGCCGGCTACCGCGAGGCGTCGCTGCAGCAGCGCACGCGCGTGACCGCCCTCGACGCCGAGCGCGGCTCCATCCTCGACCGGGACGGCAAGGAGCTCGCGATCCCCGTCCCGACGGAGACGGTGTACGCCGACCCGCGGTTCGTCACCGACCCGGTGGGCACCGCCCGCGCCATCGCCGGGATCCTCCAGCTCGCGCCCGAGGCCGAGGCCGCACTGGTGTCCCGCCTCGCCAAGTCGGGGGACCCCTTCGAGTACGTCGCCCGGCAGGCCTCGCCCGAGGTCGCCGCGACGATCATGGCGCTCAAGTTGCCCGGGATCTCGTCGCGACCCGAGCAGGGACGGGCCGTCACGAGCGACGGTCTGCGCGCCGTCGTCGGGCGCACCGACGTCGACGGCGTCGGGATCTCGGGCCTCGAGCAACAGTACGAGGCGGTCCTCGCCGGGATCGACGGCCGGATCGTCAAGGAGGTCAACGCGGCGGGCAAGTCGATCTCCGCCGGCCACGGCTCGGTGGTCGAGGCCGCGCCCGGTGGCCGGCTCGTCACGACGCTCTCGCGCAACGTCCAGTTCCAGGTCGACGCGGTGCTGCAGCAGCAGGTCGAGCGGCTCGGCGCCAAGGGCGGTACCGCCATCGTGATGGACGCCGCGACCGGCGAGATCTGGGCCCTGTCGGCCATCGCGCGCCGCGAGGACGGGACGTACGGCAGCGACGCGGGCAACATCGGCGTCGTCGAGGCCCACGAGCCCGGCTCGGTGGCCAAGGTCTTCAGCATCGCGGCGGCGCTCGACCAGGGCGGCGTCGACCCGTCGACCACGTACCTCGTGCCGGGCAAGCAGGTCTTCGGCGAGGGCACGGACTGGCGCTTCGAGCTGAAGGACGCCTACCCGCACCCGACCGAGGAGATGACGCTCAGGAAGATCATCGTCGACTCGTCCAACCTCGGGACGATCCAGGTCTCCCAGTCGACCTCCCTCGAGACGCAGTTCGCGTACCTCACGCGCCTCGGCTTCGGCAAGCAGACCGCCCTCGACTACCCGGGCGAGACGACGGGCCTCATGCGCTCGGTCGCCAAGTGGCAGGGCACCGAGCAGGTGACGTACTCGTACGGCTACGGCTACGCGACGAGCGCCGTGCAGCTGGTCGCGGCCGTCAACGCCGTCGCCAACGGCGGCGTCTACGTGGCGCCGTCGCTCGTGCGGTCGGTGGTGCGCATCGACGGCTCGGCGGAGGCGGTGCCGCCCGCCGAGACGCGGCAGGTCTACTCGGCGGCGACGGCCGCGACGATGCGCCAGCTCCTCACCGACGTCGTCTGCCACGGCACCGGCAAGCTCGCCAAGGTGCCGGGCATGAGCGTCGCGGGCAAGACGGGCACGGCGTACAAGCGCCAGGACAACGGCACGTACGTGCGCGACGACGGCACCCGCGCCTACTACGCGACGTTCGTCGGCTTCCTCCCCGCGCAGGCGCCGCGCTTCACCGTGCTCGTCTCCATCGACGAGCCGCTCGCCTCGGGCAACGACCGATTCGGCGGCACCGCGGCCGCGCCGGTCTTCGCCCGCATCGCCTCGGCGCTCATCAACGAGGCGGGCCTGCGCCCGCCGGCGGGCGACGTCGGCTGCGTGGGCGAGCGCCCCGCTGAGCTCGGACCGGGCCACTGATGCGCCTGCGCGACCTGCTGGCCGCCGCGCCGGCGCTGCGGCCGCGCGAGGTCATCGGGGACGACGCGGTCGAGGTGCGCGGCGTCGCGCGCGACTCGCGCACGGTCGGGGCGGGGGAGATCTTCTGCTGCGTGCCGGGCGACGCGCACGACGGCCACGCGCACGCCGCGGACGCCGTCGCGGCGGGGGCGGTCGCGCTGGTCGTGGAGCGCCGCCTCCCGGTGACCGTGCCGCAGGTGCTCGTGGGCGACGCCCGTGCCGCCATGGGGGAGCTGGCCGCCGCGGCGCACGGGCACCCGAGTCGCGACCTGGTGGTCGTCGGCGTGACCGGGACGACGGGCAAGACGACGACCACGCACCTGCTGCATGCGATCCTCGAGCACCACGGCTGGCGCACGGCGCTCGTCGGCACGCTCACCGGTGCGCGGACCACCCCCGAGGCGGTGGAGCTGCAGGCGCTGCTCGCGCGGGAGCGCGACGCCGGCGCGCGCGCCGTCGTGATGGAGGTCTCGTCGCACGCCCTCGCGCTCTCCCGCGTCGCGGGCACCACCTACCGCGCCGCGGTGTTCACCAACCTGGGCACCGACCACCTCGACTTCCACGGGACGCCCGAGCGCTACTTCGCGGCCAAGGCGCTGCTCTTCGCCCCCGGTCGCGCGCGCGTCGGCGTGGTCAACGTTGGCGACCCGCACGGCGCGCTGCTCGCGGACGCCGCCGGGATCCCGATCGTCCGGTGGTCCCCGGCGGACGCGCGCGTCCTGCGCGCGACCGCCGAGACGCTCGAGCTCGAGTGGCGCGGCGAGCACCTCGCGATCGGCATGGGCGGCGAGTACAACGTCGCCAACGTCGTGGCATCCGCCACGACGGCACTCGAACTCGGCATCCCCGTGCACGACGTGGTCGCGGGACTCGCGTCCGCCCGACCCGTCCCCGGCCGGTTCGAGCCCGTCGCGCGCGGCCTGCCCTTTAGTGTCGTCGTCGACTATGCGCACACGCCAGACGCGCTCGCCGCGGCGCTGGACGCCGCGCGCGGCGCCGCCGCACCCACGGGGCGGGTGATCGCGGTCTTCGGCTGCGGCGGCAACCGCGACGCGGGCAAGCGCCCCGAGATGGGCCGCGTCGCCGCGGCGCGCGCCGACGTCGTGCTCGTCACGAGCGACAACCCGCGCCACGAGCGCCCGGGCGACATCGCGGCCGCCGTCCTCGCCGGCGCGGCCGGGGGCCCCGCGCGGGTGCGGGCCGTCGAGGACCGCCGCGAGGCCATCGGCGCCGCGATCGGCGAGGCCCGCCCCGGCGACGTCGTGCTGATCGCGGGCAAGGGCCACGAGCGCACGCAGACGATCGGCGATCGCGAGGTGCCGTTCGACGACGCCGAGGTCGCGCGCGAGGCGCTCGCGCGGGGGACGCGCGTCGCATGATCGCGATCCTGCTCGCGTCGGCGACGGCGCTCGTGCTGTCCCTCGCGGGCACCCGCGCGCTCATGGCGTACTTCGCGCGCCTCGGGCGCGGCCAGCCGATCCTCGGCGCCGAGGACCGCGGACCGGTCCAGCACATGGCCAAGCAGGGGACGCCGACGATGGGCGGCATCGCCATCCTCCTCGCGGGCGGCGCGGGCTGGGCGGTCGCCCACGTGCGCGACGGGCTCCCGTTCTCCGACCAGTCGATGATCATCTGGGTCGCGGTCCTCGTGCTCGGGGGCATCGGCCTGCTCGACGACGTGCTCAAGGTGCGCCGCCAGCACAACCGCGGCATCTTCTGGAAGAGCAAGGGCAAGATCACGTTCGGCATCTGCCTCCTGCTCGCGTGGTGGCTCGTGTCGGCCACCGGCGTCGCGCAGACGATCTCCTTCACGCGCTCCGACCTCCCGGGCTTCGAGGTGACGTGGCCGCTCTTCGTCGCGTGGATCGCGCTCATCGTCTGGGCGACGGCCAACGCCGTCAACGTCACGGACGGGCTCGACGGCCTCGCCGCGGGGTCGGCCGCCCTCGGGTTCGTCGCGTTCACCATCATCGGCTACTGGACGTTCCGCAACCCCGAGCTCTACGGCGGCGTCGTCAACCCGCTCGACCTCACCGTGCTCGCGGCGGCCCTCGCGGGCGCGTGCGGCGGATTCCTCTGGTGGAACGCGGCGCCCGCCCGGATCTTCATGGGCGACGTCGGCGCGCTCGGCCTCGGCACCGCGCTCGGGCTCCTCGCGGTGACGCTCAACACGCAGCTGCTGCTGCCGCTCATCTGCGGCCTGCAGGTCCTCGAGGCCGGCTCCGTCGCGGTCCAGATGGGGGTCTTCAAGGCCTCGGGCCGGACCCGGCGCCTGCTGCGGATGTCGCCGATCCACCACCACTTCGAGCTCGTCGGGTGGCCGGAGACGACCGTGATCGTGCGCTTCTGGATCATCTCGGCGATCTGCGTCGCGACGTCCGTCGCGATCTTCATCGCCGACTTCACCAACCTCTCGGCCGCCCCGTGAGCGTCCTCGTCTACGGGCTCGCGGTGGCCGGGCGCGCGGTGGCGCGCGAGCTGGCCTCGCGCGGCGAGGCCGTCGTGCTCGTCGACGACGCCCCGCCCGCGGACGCCGCCGACTTCGCCCGCGCGATCTCGGCCGACCTGCGCGACGCGCCCGGGGCGGGCGGCCACGACGCGTTGCTCGCCGGCGTCGAGCTGCTGGTGCCGAGCCCGGGCCTGCCCGAGTCGCACCCCGTGTTCGCCGCCGCGGCGCGCGTCGGCGTGCGCGTGGAGGGCGAGCTCGAGGTCGGCTACCGGCTCGAGGCGGCGACCGGCGCGCCGCGCCCGATGCTCGGCGTCACGGGCACCGACGGCAAGACGACGACGGTGCGGATGGCGACCGCCGTGCTGCGCGCGGCCGGCGTGCCGGCGGAGGCGGTCGGCAACACCGAGGTCCCGCTCGTCGCCGCGCTGCGGGGCGACGCCCGGGCCTTCGTCGTCGAGTGCTCGAGCTTCCGCCTCGCGCACGTGCGCGACTTCCGCCTCGAGGCCTCCGCGTGGCTCAACTTCGCGCCCGACCACCTCGACTGGCACGGCTCGATGGCGACCTACCGCGCCGCCAAGGCGCGCATGTGGGGCCGCGCGCGGGCGACCGACGTGCTGGTGGCCCCGACGGCGGACCCGACGATCGTCGCGGACGCCCGCCGCGCCGGCGGCCGCGTCGTGACCTTCGGTGACGGCGGCGACTACCGCGTCGAGGCGGGGGCGCTGCGCGGGCCGGGCGGCGTCATCGCGCGGCTCGACGACCTGCCGCGCGCGCTGCCCCACGACGTGGCCGACGCGCTCGCCGCGTCGGCGATCGCGATCGAGTCCGGTCTCGCGACGCCGGAGGCCGCGGGCGCGGCCCTCGCCGCGTACGAGCACGCGCCCCACCGCATCCAACTCGTCGCAGAGCGCGGCGGCGTGCGTTGGTACGACGACTCCAAGGCGACGACGCCGCACGCGGCGCGCACCGCCATCCGCGCCTTCGACTCCGTCGTGCTCGTCGCCGGCGGCCGCAACAAGGGGCTCGACCTCGCCCCGCTCGCCGAGGAGTCCGCGCGGCTCCGGGGCGTCGTCGCGATCGGGGAGGCTGCGCCCGACGTGGAGGCCGCCCTCGGCGCCCGCGCGGTCGTCGTGCGCGCGGGCTCGATGGACGACGCCGTCGAGGCCGCGTCCCGCATGGCGCGCGAGGGGGACGTGGTCCTCCTGTCGCCCGCCTGCGCGAGTTATGACTGGTACCGCAACTACGGGGAGCGGGGCGACGACTTCGCGCGCGCCGTGCGCGCGCGCCTCGGTCTCGTGGGTGCGGGGAGGTCGTCGTGAGCACCGTCGTCGCGCCGCGCACGGCCGCCGGCCAGCCCGACCGCACCTTCTGGGTGATGCTCTCCACGTTCATCGGGCTGCTGTCCTTCGGCTTCGTGATGGTGCTCTCCTCGTCGTCGATCGTCGCGCTCAACCGCGGCGAGTCGCCGTGGACGATGTTCCTCAAGCAGCTGCTCTGGGCCGCCATCGGCGGCGTCGTCGGCGCGTTCTTCTACCGCATGCCGTACGCCAACTGGCGTCGCTACGTCTCGGTCAACCTCTTCGGTGCGTGGGCCGCGATGCTCCTGCCCTTCATCCCGGGCATCGGTCTCACGATCAACGGCGCCAACGCATGGGTCTCGGTCGGCCCCGTCGGCTTCCAGCCGTCCGAGTACCTCAAGCTGGCGGTGCTGCTCTACAGCGCCAACCTCCTCGGACGGCGCCACGCGGAGATCACCGACGTGCGACGCACGTTCGCGCCGCCGATGCTCGTGCTCGGGGTGTCGGTCCTGCTGTGCCTCGCGCAGAACGACCTCGGCGCCGCGATCATCATCGCGACGATCGTGCTCATCGTGATGTTCATGGCCGGCACGCCGCTGCGGCTCGTCGTCGCGACGGCCTGCGCGGGCGTGCTCGGCGCGGCGCTCGTGGCGCTCACGGGCGCGGCGCGCCGCGCCCGCTTCACCGCGTTCCTCAACCTCGAGGAGACCAAGGGCCACTACGGCTACCAGGTGTGGCAGTCGATCCTCAGCATCTCCAACGGCGGCATCTCCGGCGTCGGCGTGGGCGAGGGCACCGGCAAGTGGGGCTACGTGCCGCTCGCGCACAGCGACTTCATCTTCTCGACGATCGCCGAGGAGTTCGGGGTCATCGGCGTCGTCGTCGTGCTCGGGAGCTTCCTGCTGCTCGCGATCCTCGGCCTGCAGGTGGCGCTGCACGCACGCGAACGCTTCGGCGCGCTGCTCGGCGGCGGCATCGCGATGTGGTTCTGCGTGCAGGCGATCGTCAACATCGGCGGCGTGACGGGCGCGATGCCCGTGACGGGTCTCACGCTGCCGCTCATCTCGTACGGCGGCAGCTCGCTCGCGGTGTGCATGGCCGCCGCGGGGCTCATGCTCAACGTCGCCCGTAACATGAGGTAATCGCGATCCACGAGGACGCCGCGACGGCGCGCACCGTCGCACTCATCGCCGGGGGCGGCACGAGCGGGCACGTCGTCCCGGCGCTCGCCATCGCCGAGCAGCTGGTCGACGGCGGCTGCGACCCCGCGGAGGTGCACCTCGTGGGCACCCACGGCGGCCGGGAGACCCGCCTCGTCCCGCCCACGGGCCACCCCCTCACGCTCCTCGACGTGCGCGGCTTCCGTCGCGGCCTCGGCGCGTCGGCACTGCGCCACGACGCCGGGTCGCTCGCGCGTCTCGCGCGCGCCACCCGCCACGCCGACGCGCTCGTCGCGGCCCTCCGGCCCCGCGTGGTGGTGTCGGTCGGCGGGTACGCGAGCGTCCCGGCGTCGCGCGCCGCGCTGCGCGCCCGGGTGCCGCTCGTGACGGTGAGCTACGACCACCTCCCGGGGCTCGCGACGCGCCTCTACGCGCGCCGCGCGGTGGCGAGTGCCGTGGCGTTCGACGACTCGCGGCTGCCACGCGCGGTGGTGACGGGCGCACCCGTGCGCCGCGCGTTGCGGCGACTCGACGCGGCCCGGGAGCGGGCGGGCGCGCGGGCGCGCCTCGGGCTCCCCGCCGACGCCACGGTCGTCGCGATCGTCGGCGGCTCGCTCGGCTCGGCGCACCTCAACGCGGTCGGCGCCGCCCTCGTGCGCCGCCGCGCGGCCGATGCGCGGCTCGCCGTGCTGCACCTCGCGGGCGAGCGCTTCGTCGACGCCGGGGCGCCGCCCGCGCCGCCGCCCGGCGGGCTCGCGTACCGCCGCGTCGCCGCGCTCGACGACATGGCGGACGCGTACGCCGCCGCCGATCTCGTGGTCGCGCGCGCCGGCGCCAGCACCGTGGCCGAGCTCGCCTGCGTCGGCGTCGCCTCCGTGCTCGTGCCGTGGCGCGGCGCCGCCGACGACCACCAGCGCGCCAACGCGGCGTGGCTCGCCGCGCGCGGGGGCACGGAGATCGTGGCCGACGAGGACGTCGCGGCGGCGGTGGCGGCGACCGAGTCCCTGCTCGATGACGCGCCGCGCCGCGCGGCGCTCGCGGGCGCGGCCCGCGCCGCGGGTGCGCCGCACCGCGGGGGGGAGGTCGGCGCGCTCGTGCGCCGCGTCGCCGAGACGGGCCGCCCGTGAGCGGCGCCGGGATGCCGGACCTCGCGGTGCGCCGGCGCGTGCACGTCGTGGGGGTGGGTGGCCCCGGCATGAGTGCGCTCGCGACGGTCCTCGCCGGCATGGGGCACGCGGTCTCGGGCAGCGACGTGGTCGAGTCGCCCGTCCTCTCGCGGCTCCGCGCCGCCGGCGTCGACGTGCGCGTCGGCCACGATGCCGCGCACGTGCGGGGCTGCGACGCGGTGACGGGGTCGCCCGCGATCCCCGGCGACCACCTCGAGTACGCGGCGGCCCGCGCGGCCGGCGTGCCCGTCGTGCCGCGGTCCGCGGCGCTCGCGGCGGCCTGCGGGCGCGCGAGGAGCCTCGGCGTCGCGGGCACGCACGGCAAGACGACGACGACGGCGATGCTCTGGTCGATCCTCGAGGCGGCCGGGGCCCGACCGAGCGCGCTGGTCGGCGCCGACGTGGCGGCGCTCGGCGCCGCGGCGCGCTGGACCGGCGGCGAGTGGTTCGTCGTCGAGGTGGACGAGAGCGACGCCTCGCACCTCGCGGTGCCCCTGCGCGGCGCGGTGCTCACCAACGTCGACGCGGACCATCTCGACCGCTACGGCACGACCGAGGCGCTGCGGGCGTCGTTCGTCGAGGCACTGGTGCGCGTCGACGGCCCGGTCGCGGCCTGCGCCGACGACCCGGGCGCAGCCTCCGTCGCCGCCGCGGCGCGCGCGGCGGGGGCGCGCGACGTCGTGACGTACGGCCTGGCCGACGGCGCCGACGTGCGGGCGACCGCGGTGCGCACCGCGGCGGACGGGCTCGAGATGCGCCTCGCCGGCGGACCCGTCCGCGTGCGCGCCCAGGGGCTGCACAACGCGCGCAACGCGCTCGGCGCGGCCGCGCTCGCGTCCCGCCTCGGCGTGCCGCACGACGCGATCCGCGACGGCCTCGCGGCGTTCGCCGGGGTCTCGCGGCGCTTCGAGCACCGCGGCGTCGACGGCGGCGCGACGTTCGTCGACGACTACGCGCACCTGCCCGCCGAGATCGCGGCGACGCTCGCGGGCGTGCGCGCCGCGGCGGCCGGGTGGCGGCGCGTCGTCGCCGTGTTCCAGCCCAACCGCTTCCATCGGATGGCCGTGCTCTCGCCCGAGTACCGGGACGCGTTCGTCGACGCCGACGTCGCGGTGGTGACGGAGATCTACGCCTCGGGGACGGCGCCGATCCCCGGCGTCACCGGCAGGCTCGTGGTCGACGCCGTGCGGGGCGCGCACCCCGACGCGCGCGTCGAGTGGATCCCCGCGCGGGAGGACCTCGTGGCGTGGCTGGCGGGGGAGCTGCGCGAGGGCGACCTCTGCGTCTCGATGGGGTGCGGCGACGTGGCCGGCCTGCCCGACGAGGTGATGCACCGCCGCGCGGCGCTGCGCGCGTGAGAATGTCCCGCGCATGATCGTCGACATCACGCGGCCGAGCGACAAGGACCTCGGGCGACTCGCGTCGCTGCTCGGCGACCGTGCCGTGCGCGACGAGCCGCTCGGCCCGTACACGACCTACCGCGTCGGCGGGCCCGCCGCCGTGTTCGTGCGCGCCACCGGCGTCGAGGACCTCCACGCCGTCGCGCGCGCGCTCGCGCGCGTCGCGGTGCCGGTGCTCGTGCTCGGGCGGGGGAGCAACACGCTCGTCGCCGACGAGGGATTCCGCGGGCTCGCCGTCGCGCTCGGGCCGTTCGCCGAGCGCCTCGCCGTCCCCGAGCAGGGGGCGCCGCCGGTCGTGGTCGCGGGCGGGCACGCCTCGCTGCCCGTCGTCGCGCGCCAGAGCGTCGCCGCGGGACTCACCGGCTTCGAGTGGGCCGTCGGCGTGCCCGGCTCGGTCGGCGGCGCGGTACGGATGAACGCGGGAGGCCACGGCTCCGACATGGCCGCGTCGCTGCGGCAGGTGCGCATCTTCGACCTGCGCCGCGGCATCGAGGCGCACGTGCGGGCCGCGGACCTCGGCCTGCGCTTCCGCGGGTCGGACCTCGCCGACGACCAGGTCGTGCTCTCCGCGACCATCGGGCTCGAGTGGGGCGAGCGCGAGGAGGGCGAGCGACGGATCGCCGAGATCGTGCGCTGGCGTCGCGAGCACCAGCCGGGCGGACAGAACGCCGGGTCGGTGTTCGTCAACCCGTCGGAGGGCGGCGACGGTCCGAGCGCGGGCCGTCTCATCGACGAGGCCGGGCTGCGCGGTCGGCGGATCGGCTCGGCGGAGGTGTCGGACAAGCACGCCAACTTCATCCAGGCCGACGAGGGCGGCAGCGCCGACGACGTCGTCGAGCTCATGACGTGGGTGCGCCAGCGCGTGGCCGAGCGCCACGGCGTCGACCTGCGCAGCGAGATCCGCCTCGTCGGCTTCTCCCCGACGGTGGCCGTCGCGGCGGGTCACGCGCCGCGGCGCAGCGAGTCGGCGGGCGCCACGCGCCTCGACGCGGCGCTCGACGCGGGGCGCGCGCCGGACGGCTCGGTGCCGCTGCCGCGGTGGGACGAGTCGGTGCCGCCCGAGGTGCTCGAGGAGCTGCGCGAGGCGTTCGCCCCGGACGGCACGCCGACCGGCGGCCTGCGGATCGTGCCCGGCGTCGAGGCGACGCCGTCGCCCGTCGCGCCGCCACCCGCCGCGGCCCCGCCCGCCGCACCGCCACCCGCCGCGGCCCCGCCCGCCGGCGGCGGGCCGATCGTGATCGTCGACGAGGACCTGCGCCGCCCCACCGACGAGGACTTCCCGGGCGACGAGCGCTCGCGCAGCGTCCACCTCGCCCCGACGACGAGCCCCGAGGCGGCCCAGGTGGTGCCGCTGCGACGCCAGCGGCGGCGGGCCACGGCGCGCTGGCTGCTCGCGGCGGGGGGTCTCGCGCTCGCGCTCGTGGCCGTCGCGGCCCTCGTGCTCGCCACGCCGCTCGTCGGCATCCGGCGCGTCGACGTGGAGGGCGCCCGCTCGATGAATCCGGCGGTCCTCGCCGCCGTCGAGGAGACGCTGCTCGGCACCTCGATCTTCTCCGCCGACCTGTCGGCGGCTCAACGTCAACTTGAGGGTGACCCCTGGGTGCGCTCCGCGCGCCTGCGCACCTACCTACCGTCGCGCGTGGTGATCGAGATCGTGGAACGCCAGCCCGTCGCCTGGTTCGTCGGCGTGGACAACAGGGCGCGCGTGCTCGACACCGAGGGCCGCGTCCTCGCGGTGGTGGACGGCCAACCCACGGAATACCTGCAGATCACGGGCGTGGGGGCCAACCTGGCGCCCGGCGCGACCGCGGGCGAGACGTACCGCGCGGCCGCGCAGCTCGCGGTGATGCTGCCCGAGGGCGTGCGTGGGCGCGTGGCCCAGCTGGGCGTGGCGGGCCCGACGCAGCTCACGATGACGCTGCGGAGCGGCACGCTCGTGAGCTTCGGCGCGCCGAACGACCTGTTCAACAAGTTGGTCGCGCTCGTGACGCTGCTCGAGCGCCAGGACCCGACGACGATCCTCGCGATCGACCTCGCCGATCCCCGCGCGCCTGCGGTGCAGTCGAAGTAGGGACGCGCCCGCGGATCGGGTCGCGGGCGGCCCCGTCGACGGGTCTGGTACGGTCTCGACCTCAACGAGAGGATTTCGTCGAGGTCCGGCCCCCGCAATATCCTCGGGCCGTCACCGCGAGCAACTGAGGGGGCATCGGACCATGGCAGGACAACCGCAGAACTACCTCGCGGTCATCAAGGTCGTCGGCGTCGGCGGCGGCGGCGTCAACGCGGTCAATCGCATGATCGACGCCGGGCTGCGCGGCGTGGAGTTCATCGCCATCAACACCGACGCCCAGGCGCTCCTGCTGAGCGACGCGACGGTCAAGATCGACATCGGCCGCGACCTCACCCGCGGCCTCGGCGCCGGCGCCGACCCCGAGGTCGGGCGCGAGGCCGCCGAGCAGCACCGCGACGAGATCCAGGAGGTCGTCGCGGGTGCCGACATGGTGTTCGTCACCGCCGGCGAGGGCGGTGGCACCGGCACCGGTGCGGCGCCCGTCGTCGCCGAGATCGCCAAGGCGGAGGGCGCGCTCACCGTCGCGATCGTGACGCGACCGTTCGGGTTCGAGGGTCGCCGACGCGCCGTGCAGGCCGACGCCGGCATCGCGAAGCTCAAGGAGAAGGTCGACACGCTGGTCGTCATCCCCAACGAGCGGCTCCTGTCGATCTCGACCGAGAAGACGACGCTCCTCGACGCCTTCAAGAAGGCCGACGAGGTCCTCCTCCAGGGCGTCTCGGGCATCACGGGCCTCATCACGACGCCCGGGCTCATCAACACGGACTTCGCCGACGTGCGCACGGTGCTCGCCAACGCCGGCACCGCGCTCATGGGCACCGGCTCGGCGAGCGGGGACAACCGCGCCGTCGTCGCCGCCAACGCCGCGATCAACTCCCCGATGCTCGAGGCGAGCATCGAGGGCGCGCGCGGGATCCTCGTCAACATCACGGGCCCGTCCAACATCGGGCTCTTCGAGGTCAACGCGGCGATGGAGATCGTGCGCGCGGTCGCCCACCAGGACGCCAACGTCATCCACGGCATGGTGATCGACGACGACACCAACGACGAGGTGCGCGTCACCGTCGTCGCCGCGGGATTCGACCGCTGGGACGCCCAGACGCAGCGCTCGGCGAGCCCGGCGCGCGGGGGGAGCCCGGCCGCGGCGCCGAAGCCCGGCAAGGCCGGCGACCGACTGCGCTCGCTGCTCTCGGAGGACCCGCTCGCCGTCGACGACGATGACGACGACCTCCCGTCGTTCCTGAAGTAGCGGGACGACCCCGACGGACGACACGCTCGTCGCGGCGCGCCTCGCGGCGCTGCGGGACCGGCTCGCGCGCGCGGGCGGCCGCGGCGTGCGCGTCGTGGCCGTGACCAAGGGGTTCGGCGTCGATGCGTGGCGCGCCGCCGCGCGCGCCGGCGCCGACGGCATCGGCGAGAACTACGCCCAGGAGTTGCTCGCGAAGGCCGCCGAGTGGGGCGACGCGCCGCGGCCGCCCGTGCACTTCGTCGGGCGGCTGCAGTCCAACAAGGTGCGTGCGCTCGCGGACGTCGTCGACGTGTGGGAGACGGTGGACCGCGAGTCGCTCGTCGACGAGCTGGCGCGGCGCGCGCCCGGCGCGCGGATCCTCGTGCAGGTCAACGCGACGGGTGAGGGCGACAAGGGCGGCTGCGCGCCCGAGGCGCTCGACGCGCTCGTCGCGCGCGCGCGATCGGCCGGGCTCGACGTCCGCGGGCTGATGGTCGTCGGGCCGACGAGCGGCGACCCCGCCGGCACGCGCCGAGCGTTCGCGTGGGTGCGCGCGGCCGCGGCGCGCCTCGGTCTCGGGGAGCTCAGCATGGGCATGTCGGGCGACCTCGACGCGGCGGTGGCGGAGGGCACGACCTGTGTGCGCGTGGGGACCGCGCTCTTCGGGGAGCGTCCCGCCGCGCCGGCGCCGCGGAACTAGGCTCGGCGCCGTGTCGATGTTCCGTCGCGCCATGGACTACCTCGGGCTCGGCCCCGACGAGGCCTACGAGGACTACGACGCCTCCACGCCCGCCCCGCGCGACCGGCGCGTGCGCGATCGGGGTCCGCGCGAGCGCACGCTGCGCGACCGCGACGTGCACGAGACCGACGACGGGTGGGGGCCGGAGCCGCACGATGGCCTCGACGATCCCCGCGCGGGCGGTCGCCGCGACGACTCCGGCGTGACGCTGCGCCCCGCCGCGGGTCGCGGCGTCGCCTCCACCGTGCGCCCGCTGCCGGTGCGGACCGACCCCGTCACCGTCTACCCCGAGCGCTACGAGGACGCCAAGGAACTCGCCGACCACTTCGCCGCGGGGCGGCCGGTCGTCATCAACGTGCAGTCCACGGAGCCGAAGGTGATGCGTCGCATCGTCGACTTCGCGAGCGGCGTCTGCTACGCGCACGGCGGGCAGATGGAGAAGATGGAGCAGGGCGTGTTCATGATGCGCCCCGGCGCCCGCACGCACCGCAACTAGCGGGGGGTCGTCGTGGGCGGCCTGGCATCGGTGCTGTGTCCGATCGTCGAGCTCTACGCGCTCGCCATCATCCTGCGCGTGGTGCTCTCCTGGTTCCCCGCCACGAGCGGCGGCTTCGTCGGCCAGGCGTCGTACCTGCTCGGCCGCATCACCGAGCCGGTCATGGAGCCGGTGCGGCGCATGCTGCCCGCGCTCGGCCGGCTCGACCTCTCGCCGGTCGTCGTGCTGCTCTTCCTGCAGATCGTCGTGCAGGGCATGATCCTCGGCTGCTGAGCGCGCGGTGCGCTATCCGGACGTAGGGGCGCAGCCCGACTTCCCCGCGCTCGAGCGCGAGACGCTGGAGTACTGGTCGCGGGACGCGACGTTCCGCGCCTCGGTGGACGCGCGGCCCGCGAGCACGGGCGGCGCGGTCGGGGACAACGAGTACGTCTTCTACGACGGGCCGCCCTTCGCGAACGGGCTGCCGCACTACGGGCACCTGCTCACCGGCTTCGTGAAGGACGCGGTGCCGCGCTACCGCACGATGCGTGGCCGGCGCGTCGAGCGGCGCTTCGGCTGGGACTGCCACGGCCTGCCCGCCGAGGCCGAGGCGGAGCGCCAGCTCGGCATCTCGGGGCGCCAGGCCATCACGGACCACGGCATCGACCGCTTCAACGCGCACTGCCGCTCGTCGGTGCTCCAGTACACCAGCGAGTGGGAGCGCTACGTCACGCGCCAGGCGCGGTGGGTCGACTTCGAGGACGACTACAAGACGCTCGACGTGCCGTACATGGAGAGCGTCATGTGGGCGTTCAAGACGCTCTGGGACAAGGGGCTCATCTACGAGGGGTTCCGCGTGCTGCCGTACTCGTGGGCGCTCGAGACGCCGCTGTCCAACACCGAGACGCGCATGGACGACGCGTACAAGCAGGTGCAGGACCCCGCGCTCACGGTGGCATTCGAGCTCGAGACGGGGGAGCACCTGCTCGCGTGGACGACCACGCCGTGGACGCTGCCGTCCAACCTCGCGCTCGCCGTGGCGCCCGACGTGCGCTACGACGTCGTCGACGCGGGGGGACGCCTGCTCGTGCTGGCCGCCGATCGCCGCGCCGCGTACGAGCGCGAGCTCGGCGACGCCCCCGTCGTGCGCACCGTCACGGGCGCGGAGCTGGTGGGTCGCCGGTACCGCCCGCTCTTCCCGTACTTCGCCGACCACCCCGGCGCCTTCCGCGTGCTGGCCGGCGACTTCGTCACCACGGAGGACGGCACCGGGGTCGTGCACCTCGCGCCGGGGTTCGGCGAGGACGACCAGCGCCTCTGCGAGCAGCACGGCATCGCGCTCGTGGTGCCCGTGGACTCTCGGGGCCGATTCACGTCCGAGGTGCCCGACCACGAGGGCACGCTCGTCTTCGACGCCAACCCCGCGGTGATCCGCGCGCTCAAGGAGCGGGGCGTCGTGCTGCGCCACGAGACGTACGACCACGCCTACCCCCACTGCTGGCGCACCGGCACGCCCCTCATCTACAAGGCGGTGAGCTCCTGGTTCGTGCGCGTCACCGCGATCCGGGACCGGATGGTGGAGCTCAACGAGCGCATCACGTGGGTGCCCGAGCACATCAAGCATGGGTCCTTCGGCAAGTGGCTCGCCAACGCGCGCGACTGGACGATCAGCCGCAACCGATTCTGGGGCTCGCCGATCCCCGTCTGGCGCAGCGACGACCCCGCGTATCCGCGCATCGACGTCTACGGGAGCATCGAGGAGCTGGAGCGCGACTTCGGCGTCGGGGTGTCGGAGCTGCACCGGCCCTTCATCGACTCGCTCACGCGGCCCAACCCCGACGACCCGACCGGCCGCTCCACGATGCGGCGCGTGCCCGAGGTGCTCGACTGCTGGTTCGAGAGCGGGAGCATGCCCTTCGCGCAGGTGCACTACCCGTTCGAGCACCGCGAGTGGTTCGAGCATCACTACCCGGGCGACTTCATCGTCGAGTACATCGGCCAGACGCGCGGCTGGTTTTACACCCTGCACGTGCTCGCCACCGCGCTCTTCGACCGGCCCGCGTTCTCCACGTGCGTGAGCCACGGCATCGTGCTCGGCGAGGACGGACAGAAGATGTCCAAGAGCCTGCGCAACTACCCGGATCCCATGGGCGTCTTCGACCGCCACGGCGCCGACGCGATGCGCTGGTACCTCATGTCGTCGCCGATCCTGCGCGGCGGCGACTTCGCCGTGACCGAGGAGGGGATCCGCGACACGGTGCGCCAGGTGTTGCTGCCGCTGTGGAACTCGTGGTACTTCCTGTCGCTGTACGCCAACGCGGCGGGCGTCGAGGGCCGCGTCGGGACCGCGAGCGACCACGTCATGGACCGCTACGTGCTCGCGAAGCTCCGCGGCCTCGTCGAGCGCAGCGAGGCCGCCTACGACCGCTACGACCTCTTCGCGGCGTGCGCCGAGATCCGCGCGTTCCTCGACGTCCTCACCAACTGGTACATCCGCCGCAGCCGCGACCGGTTCTGGGAGGGCGACCGCGCCGCGATCGACACGCTGCACGCGACGCTGCACGTGCTGGCGCGGGTCGCGGCGCCGCTGCTGCCCCTCGTCACCGAGCAGGTGTACCGCGGGCTCACGGGCGAGCGCAGCGTCCATCTCGCCGACTGGCCCGACGCCGCGGCGCTCCCCGCGGACGACGCGCTCGTCGCGGCGATGG
Organism: Actinomycetota bacterium; assembly: GCA_041158045.1. Classification (GTDB taxonomy): domain Bacteria; phylum Actinomycetota; class Acidimicrobiia; order Acidimicrobiales; family Ilumatobacteraceae; genus CAXRBC01. The sequence continues at coordinate 44,380 of JBEBCD010000057.1, forward strand.
ACGCCGTGCGCGGCGTCTGCTCGACGGCGCTCTCGCTGCGCAAGGCCCACGGCCGACGGGTGCGCCTGCCGCTCGCGAGCCTCACGGTCGCGATGCCGGACTCGGCGTCGCTGCGCCAGTACGCGGACCTCGTCGCCGACGAGGTCAACGTGCGCGAGGTACTCCTGCGCGACGACGTCGCCGCCGTCGCGACGCTGCAGCTGCAGCCCCGGCCCGGCGCGCTCGGCCCGCGCCTCGGCCCCCGGACCCAGGCGGTGATCGCGGCGGCCAAGCGCGGCGACTGGTCGCGCACCGCGGAGGGCGTCGTGGCGGGCGGCGTCGCGCTGCTCGAGGGCGAGTACGACATGCGCCTCGTGCCCACGGGCGGCGGCGACGACGTCGCGAGCGCGGCACTCGACGGACTCGACGGCGTCGTCGCACTCGACGTGCGCGTGACGCCCGAGCTGGAGGCCGAGGGTGCCGCGCGGGACGTGGTCCGCGTGGTCCAGCAGCGGAGGCGCGAGCTCGGCCTGCACGTCTCGGACCGCATCGCGCTCACGCTCGGGCTGCCCGCGGACGTCGCGGCCGCGGTGGCGCCGCACGCCGGCATGATCGCCGCCGAGACGCTGGCGCTGCGCCACGAGGTGCGCGGCGAGGTGCGGGACGCCAATGCCGACCTGGACGGGGTGCCCATCCACGTGGGGGTGGAGCGGCTACCGTAGCCCGACCATGGCGACGGCCACCGCGAAGCAGAAGGCTGCGCGCCTCGCGCGCGCACGTCGCGACAAGGCGGCCAAGGCGGCGCGACTGAAGCGCGAGCAGGCCGCGAAGGCCGCCCGACTGAAGCGCGACAAGGCGGCCAGGGCGGCGCGACTGAAGCGCGACAAGGCGGCCAAGGCCGCCCGACTCAAGCGCGAGCAGGCCGCGAAGGCCGCGAGGCTCGCCCGGGAGCGCCGCGATCGCGAGCGTCGCGAGCGCAGGGAGCGCATCGAGCGCGAGCGCCGCGAGGCGCGCGCCGCCAAGGAGGCCGACCGCCGCCGCCGCGAGGCGGAGAAGAAGGCGCAGCGTCGCCAGGCGATGATCGAGAAGCGCCTCGAGGCGTCGGCGCGCCGCCGCCGCGAGCGGGAGCGCAAGAAGGACGCGAAGCGCCTCGCCAAGGAGAAGGCCCGCGCGCGCGCCAAGGCGCAGGCGGAGCGGGAGGCCGCGCGGCGCGGGGAGTTCGACGCGAGCCGCCGACCGCCGCCGCCGCCCAAGCCGCCGATCGAGCGCCTCCCCAAGGTCGACGGCATCACGCCCACCAAGGAGTTCGCCCTCGACTTCCTCCGCGCGCAGCGCGCGCTGCTGCTCGAGACCCGCGCCGAGCTGCTCGGTCAGGCCACGCGCCTCGAGGACGAGGCCACGGACCTGCTGGCCAACCAGGAGATGGGGGACGTCGACTTCGGCGACGAGGGCGGCGAGGGCGACACGATGGTCGTCGAGCGCGAGCGCGACCTCACCTTGTCGGCCGCCGCGCGCCACACGGTCGACGAGATCAACGCGGCGCTGAAGCGCCTCGAGACCGGCGACTACGGCTACTCGGCGGTCTCCGGGCTGCCGATCCCGCGCGAGCGGCTCAAGGCGATCCCCTGGGCCACCGAACTGGTCCATGAGCGAGCCGGCGCCCTCGGCAGGTAGCGCGACCCCCGCACGTCGCCGCCCCACGGTCGTCGCCGCCACCGTCGGCGCGGTGCTCGTCGCGGACCAGCTCACCAAGCGTTGGGCGCTCGACGCGCTCGACGGTGGTCGCACGATCGAGATCGTGTGGACCCTGCGGTTCAACCTGGTGTTCAACTCGGGGATGGCGTTCTCGCAGGCGCGCGGCGCGGGCCCCGTGATCGGCGTCGCGGCGCTGCTCATCGCCGCGGGCATCCTCGTCGCGCACCGGCGCGGCGGCGGCACGGGCCGCGCGGTGGCGACGGGGCTCGTCGTCGGCGGCGCGCTCGGCAACGTGGTGGACCGCGCGACGCGCGGCGACGGCTTCCTCCAGGGGGCCGTCGTGGACTTCGTGGATCTCCAGTGGTTCCCGGTGTTCAACGTCGCGGACGCCGCGATCACCGTCGGTGCGGCGATGCTCGTGTGGCTCGGCGCGCGCGTCCCGCGCACGTGATCTCCGAGACCGTCCCCGGCGCGCTGGACGGCGAGCGGCTCGACCGCGTCGTCTCCATCGTCGCCGACCTGTCCCGCGCGGCCGCCGCGGCGCTCATCGAGGCGGGCGCGGTGCGCCTCGACGGGGAGGCCGCGTCCGCGGGCAAGGTGCGCGTGCGCGCGGGCCAGGCGCTCGAGGTGGATCCGGGTCGCCTCCCCGCGCCCGCGCGGCCGGGGCCGGACCCCGACCTGCCGCTCGACGTCGCCTACGAGGACGAGGACCTCGTGATCGTGGACAAGCGCGCCGGCGTCGTCGTGCACCCCGGCGCGGGCCACGCCGCCGGGACGCTCGTGCACGCGCTGCTCGCGCGGTACCCCGAGATGGCGACCGTCGGCGACCCGACGCGGCCCGGCATCGTGCACCGCCTCGACGCGGGCACGACGGGGCTCCTCGTCGCGGCGCGCACCCGGCGCGCCTACGAGGGCCTGGTCGCGGCGCTCCAGCGCCGCGACGTCGAGCGCGAGTACGTCGCGCTCGTCTGGGGGGTGCCGAGCGCCCCGAGCGGGGTGGTCGACGCGCCGATCGGGCGCGACCAGCGCGACCCGACCCGCATGGCGGTGGTCGTCGGCGGGCGGGATGCCCGGACCCACTACCGCGTGGAGGCCGCCCACGCGACGCCCGCGCCGCTCGCGCGGCTCACCTGCCGGCTGGAGACGGGCCGCACCCACCAGATCCGCGTCCACCTCGCCTCGCTCGGGCACCCCGTCGTCGGCGACGCGACATACGGCGGCGCGAGGGTGCGGCTCCGGGCGCCGCGGCCCATGCTGCACGCGCGGCGGCTCGCCTTCGCCCATCCCGTCACCGGCGTGCGCGTCGAGCGGGAGTCGCCGATCCCCGCGGACATGGCCGAGGTGCTCGCGCGCTGCGGCGACTGACGCCGCGACGCGGCTAGCGCTGGGCGCGCGGCCAGGCCGCCTCGCCGCGCGCGATCGCCGCGACGTCGGCGAGCGTGTACTTCGCGAGGTGGTCGCGCATGTGGTCGCTCGCCAGGTTCCAGATCGAGATGAGCACGCACTGCCCGTCGTGGTTGCACGCGCCGCGCGTGTGCGGCCTGCCGAAGTCGCCGACGCTGATCGGGCCGTCGACGGCGGCGAGGATCTCCGACAGCCGGATGTCGTCGGGGTCGCGCGCGAGCACGTAGCCGCCGCCGACCCCGCGCTTGGAGCGCACGAGCCCCGCGCCCTTCAGCGCGAGGAGGATCTGCTCGAGGTACGGCTGGGGGAGCGCGGTGCGGTCGGCGATGTCGCGCACGGACGTCGGGCCCTCCTCGTCGTCGTGGAGCGCGAGCGAGAGCAGCGCGCGGCACGCGTAGTCGCCGCGCGTCGAGATCCGCACGGCACGAGCGTAGACCCGACCCGCTACGGTGACCGCCCCATGTCGCCCGCCGTGCCCGCACCGCGCATCCCCGACTACCGCGGTGCGTGCGTCGCCGGCATCGTGCCCGCGCTGCTCGGACCCGGCGGCACGCGCGACCTGCCCGACTGGTGCCCGGCGAGCCTCCGCGGGGCGGAGCGCGTCGTGGTGCTCGTGCTCGACGGGCTCGGCTGGCACCAGTGGCGTGCGCGCCTCGACCGCTGCCCCGTGCTCGCGTCGATGGATGCCGCGCGCATCGACACCGTCGCGCCCACGACCACGGTGGCGGCGCTCACGTCGATCACGACGGGGCTCGCGCCGGCCGAGCACGGCCTCGTCGGCTATCGCATGGCCCTCGGCGGGCGGATCGCCCAGATGCTGCGCTGGGGCGCCGACGGCGCCGACCTGCGCGCGGCGCACCCGCCGGAGCGGGTGCAGCCCTGCCCGCCCTTCCTCGGGGCGGCCGTGCCGGTGGTGAGCCGCGCCGAGTTCGAGGACACGGCGTTCACCCACGCGCACCTGCGCGGCGGCCGGCACCACGGGTGGCGCGTCGCGTCGAGCCTCGCCGTGACCGTCGGGAGCCTCCTGCGCGAGGGCGAGCGCTTCGTCTACGCCTACTACGACGGCGTGGACAAGGTCGCCCACGAGCGCGGCTTCGGCCCGCACTACGACGCCGAGCTCGCGACGGCGGACGCGCTCGTGGGCGCGGTCCGCGATGCGCTGCCCCGCGGCGCGGCCCTGGTGGTGACCGCGGATCACGGCCAGGTGCAGGTCGGCGCGGCGACCCGGGAGCCCGACCCTGCGGTACTCGCGCTCACGGAGCGCCAGTCGGGGGAGGGCCGCTTCCGATGGCTGCACGCCCGGGCCGGGGCCGTGGACGAGTTGGCGGCGCGCGCCGCCGCCGCGCACGGGGACGTGGCGCACGTCGCGACGCGCGAGCGCATCCTCGACGAGGGCTGGCTCGGCCCCGTCGTCTCGCCGGCCGCCCGCGCGCGGCTCGGGGACGTCGCGATGGTGCCGCACGCCGACGTGAGCTTCGACGACCCGCTCGAGCACCACGGGCCGCCGCTCGTGTGTCGCCACGGCGCGCTCACCGACGCGGAGATGGACGTCCCGCTCCTGGTGGCGAGGGGCTGACGACCCCGCTGGTAGGTTCGCGCCCCATGGACGCGGAGACGCTCGGCGGCGGCGAGATCCTCGGGGCCGGGGGCGTCGCGCCCGAGGGGGCCGCCGCGGCCGCCGTCGCCGGCTCGGAGACCGTCACCGAGCCCGCCAAGGTGATGCGGATCGGCTCGATGATCAAGCAGCTGCTCGACGAGGTCCGCGCGACGCAGCTCGACGACGCGAGCCGCGGGCGGCTCGCGGAGATCTACGACCGCAGCCTCAAGGAGCTGGGGCATGCGCTGTCGCCCGACCTCGCGGCCGAGCTCGTCGAGCTCGCCCCGCCGTTCCGCGAGGGCGAGGTGCCGAGCGACGCCGAGCTGCGCGTGGCCAAGGCGCAGCTGGTCGGCTGGCTCGAGGGGCTGTTCCACGGCATCCAGGCGACGCTCTTCGCGCAGCAGCTGGCCGCGCGACAGCAGCTCGAGCAGATGCGACAGCTCCCCGGCGCACAGCCGCGGCCCAACCCGGAGCGCCCGGGCACCTACCTCTGACGGGGCGCGGGACGGCGGATCCGCGGTGAGCTCCTCCTTCACGCACCTCCACGTCCACACGGAGTACTCGATGCTCGACGGGGCGTCGCGCCTCGACGAGCTCATCGACCGCGCCGTCGTCGACGGCCAACCGGCGCTCGGCATCACCGACCACGGCAACATGTACGGGGTCGTCGACTTCTACCGGCAGTGCACGGAGCGCGGCGTCACGCCGATCATCGGCACGGAGGCCTACATGGCCTACGAGTCGCGCACCGAGCGGCCCGCGCGCCGCGGCCGCATCGACGACTCGGGCGGCGACACCGACGCGGGGCGCAAGTTCTACTACCACCTCACCCTGCTCGCGGAGAACGACGCCGGCTACCGCAACCTCATCCGGCTCGCGAGCCTCGCGTTCCTCGAGGGCTACTACTACGTGCCCAAGATGGACTGGGAGTTGCTCGCGCGCCACCACGAGGGCCTCATCGCGACGTCGGGCTGCCTCGGCGGGCACGTCCTGCAGGCGCTGCGCAACGGCCGCGAGGAGGAGGCGCTCGCGACGGCCTCGCGGCTGCAGGACATCTTCGGTCGGGAGTCGTTCTTCATCGAGCTGCAGGACCATGGGATCGCCGACCAGGTGCGCCTCAACCCGAAGCTGGTGGAGATCGCGCGGCGCATCGGCGCGCCACTGCTCGCGACCAACGACTGCCACTACACCCACCGCGAGGACGCGGCCGCGCACGACGCGCTGCTGTGCGTGCAGACCGGCTGCACGATCGCCGAGACGGACCGGCTGAAGTTCGACGGCGAGGAGCACTACCTCAAGACGGCGGCGGAGATGCGCCACCTCTTCCGCGACCACCCCGAGGCGTGCGACCACACGCTGTGGATCGCCGAGCGGGCCAAGGTGCGCCTCGAGTTCGGCACGCACGTCCTGCCGTCGTTCCCGATCCCCGCCGGCTTCGACGGCGCGCACGCCTACCTCACCCACCTCACCTTCGAGGGCGCGAAGCGCAGGTGGGGCGACCGCCTGCCCGATCGCGTCGTGGAGCGGCTCGCGTACGAGCTCCAGACGATCGACATGAACGCCGTGAGCGGCTACTTCCTCGTCGTGTGGGACCTCGTGCGCCACGCGCGCGAGCGCGACATCCGCGTGGGGCCGGGCCGCGGCTCCGCCGCGGGGTGCGCCGTCGCGTACTCCCTCGGCATCACCGACCTCGACCCGATCCGCCACGACCTGCTCTTCGAGCGCTTCCTCAACCCCGGTCGCCGCGGCCTGCCCGACATCGACATGGACTTCGACTCGCGCTACCGCGACGAGATGATCCGCTACGCGGCCGAGAAGTACGGGCGCGACCGCGTCGCGCAGATCGTGACGTTCAACACGATCAAGGCGCGCAACGCCGTCCGCGACGCGGCGCGCGTGCTGGGCCTGCCGTACGCGACGGGCGACCGCGTGGCCAAGCTCATGCCCCCGCTCGTGATGGGACGCGACGTGCCGCTCAAGTGGTGCTTCGAGCGGCACCCCGACGAGGGCGAGAACGCGCGCTTCTACCAGGACGGCTACTCGGCGGCGGCGGAGCTGCGCGAGCTGTACGCCGCCGACACCGACGTGAAGCGCGTGGTCGACGTCGCGCGGGGCCTCGAGGGCCTCAAGCGCTCGGTCGGCATCCACGCCGCCGCCGTCGTGATCACCAAGGACCCGCTCACCGACTACCTGCCCGTGCAGCGCAAGCCGGAGTCGGGACAGGACCCGACGCTCGCGCCGATCGTCACGCAGTACGAGATGCACGCCGTGGAGGCGCTCGGCCTGCTCAAGATGGACATCCTCGGCCTGCGCAACCTCGACGTCATCTCCGACGCCGACGAGATGATCCGGCGCACGACGCACCCCGGATTCGACGTCGACGCGATCCCGCTCGACGATCCCGCCACGTTCGACCTGCTGCGTCGCGGCGACACGGTCGGCGTCTTCCAGCTCGAGTCGCCCAACATGCGCGCGCTGCTGCGCAGCATGCTGCCCGGCACGCTCGACGACCTCGCCGCCGTGCTGGCGCTGTACCGGCCGGGGCCGATGGCCGCCAACATGCACGTCGACTACGCCGACATCAAGAACCAGCGCAAGGCCCCGTCGTACTTCCACCCCGATGCCGAGTCGCTGCTCGGCGACACGTTCGGGCTGATGATCTACCAGGAGAGCATCATGCGCGTGGCGCAGAAGTTCGCCGGCTTCACCCTCGAGCAGGCGGACAACCTGCGCCGCGCCTGCGCCAAGAAGGACCGCAAGAAGATGGCGCTCGAGCGCACCTCCTTCGTCCGCGGCTGCGCCGATCACGGCTACGGCGACTCGCTCGGCGAGACGCTCTTCGAGATCATCGAACGCTTCTCCGACTACGCGTTCACCAAGAGCCACGCCTACGGCTACGCGCTCATCGCGTACCAGACGGCGTACCTCAAGGCGCACCACCCGCGCGAGTACACGGCGGCGCTCCTCACGAGCGTCAAGGCCAACTACGACAAGGCCGCGGTCTTCCTCGCCGACGCGCGGAGCCACGGCATCGTCGTGCGCACCCCCGACGTCAACACCTCGGGCGTCGACTTCGAGGTCGTGCGCGACGGCGAGGACTGGGTGATCAGCTTCGGCCTCTCCGCGGTGCGCAACGTGGGGGAGGGCCTCATGCGGCAGTTCGTCGAGTGGCGCCGCGACCAGGCGCCGTTCACGAGCTTCCACGACTTCGCCGACCGCGTGCCCCAGGGGGTGCTCAACAAGCGGATGATCGAGTCGCTCGTGCTGGCCGGCGCGTTCGACGCGCTCGGCCACCCCCGGCGCGGGCTCCTCGCGGTGCACGAGCCGATCATCGAGTCGGCGCTGCGGCGGCGCGCCGAACGCGACGCGGGCGTCATGTCGCTCTTCGAGGCGCCGGCGGGGGGCGGCGGGGCGGGCGGCTTCGACGAGCGCATCGCCGTGCCCGACCTGCAGTTCGACACCGCCGAGCAGTTGCGGCGCGAGCGCGAGATGCTCGGGCTGTACGTCTCCGACCACCCGCTGCGCGGCATGGAGGGCCAGCTGCGGCGGCGCGTGACCTTCTCCCTCGCCGACATCCAGGAGCGCACCGAGGAGCAGGTGGTGACGCTCGGCGGGATCGTCGCGTCGGTGGAGCGTCGCTTCACCCGCAAGGGCCAGCAGATGGCGACGTTCTCCCTCGAGGACCTCGAGGGCACGATCGAGGTCACCGTGTTCCCGACGCTGTTCCAGCGCCAGGGGCACATGGTGGTCGAGGACGCGGTCGTGGCCGTGCGCGGGCGCCTCGAGCGGCGCGACGAGGCGGGCGCGACCTTCACCGCCCTCGAGATCAAGGTCCTCGAGCCCCTGCGGGCCGCCGACATGGTGCTCCACATCGACCTCTCGCGCCGCACGCTCGGCGACGGCGAGCTCGAGCGGCTGGGCGCGATCTTCCAGGAGCACTGCGGCCCGACGCCCGTGCGGATCCGCCTCAGCCAGGAGCGGGTCGTCCAGCTCGGCGACCAGTTCAACGTGAACCTCGACTCCATCATGGGCACGATGCGCTCGATGTACGGGGACGCCGTCACCATCGGCTGACGCGTCGCGGCGCCGCGCCGCGGCGGGCGCGGCCCCGGGGGAATTCGTCCGGATCGCTGGCAGAATGGAGGGCGTATGTCGCTCGTCGTCCAGACGCGGGACGCGTCCTCGCTGACCGACGCCGACCTCGACGAGCTCGCCAGCATGGGCGGGGCCTTCGGGATCGGCGCGATCTCCAAGGCCAAGGGCGACTGGGTGCTCTTCACCGCCGCGCGCCAGGACAAGAAGCTCCAGGGATTCACGTTCTCCACGCTCGAGCGCATCGGCGGCACGCCGTGCGTGCTCATCGGGCTGATGAGCGTGAAGCGCACGTCCAAGCGCGACTCCGTGCTGAAGGGCCTGATGGGCGAGGCGTTCCACCGGGCACTCATGGCGTTCCCCGACGAGGACGTCGTCTACGGCTCGCGATTCGCCACGGTCGACGGCCTCGAGGCGTTCAAGCAGCTCACCGGCATCATCCCGCGCCCCGACCACCGCGCGGTCGGCGAGGAGCGCGCCTGGGGCCGCCGCCTGGCGCGCCGCTTCGGCGTCGAGCACCAGTACGACGACCAGTCGTTCGTGGTGAAGGCCAACGGCCACGGCGGCTTCCTCGACCACGAGTCGCTCAAGCCGGAGAAGGCCGACCCCGAGGTGCGGGCGCTCTTCAAGGCCGTGCCCGCCAAGAAGGGCGGCGCGCTCATCGTCCACGGCTGGACGATGACCGAGGCGCTCGCGAAGCTCGGCAAGCACTGACGCCGGTCGGGGCGCCCGCGTGACGCCCGGGGAGGCGATGCGATCGCGGCGCATGGTCCGCGACTTTCGCGACGAGCCCGTCGACGCGGCGCTGCTCGAGCGCCTCGTGGACCTCGCCGCCCGCGCACCGTCCGCGGGCAAGGCGCAGGGCTGGCACCTCGTCGCGCTCCGGGGGGCTCGCACCGCGCGCTTCTGGGACGCCACGCTCCCCGCCGAGCGGCGCGCGACCTTCGCCTGGCCGGGGCTGCTGCGCGCCCCGGTCGTGCTGCTCGCACTCGCGGACCCGGACGCCTACGTGGCCCGCTACGCCGAGCCGGACAAGGCCGCGACCGGGCTCGGGGAGGGCACCGAGGCCTGGCCCGCGCCGTACTGGACGATCGACGCGGGCTTCGCCGTGATGTCGCTGCTGCTCGCGGCCCACGCCGAGGGGCTCGGCGCGCTCTTCTTCGCCGTCTCGCGCGGCGCCGACGAGGTGCGCGACGCGCTCGGGATCCCGGCGCGCCTCGAGCTCCTCGGCGCGATCGCGCTCGGCTGGCCCGCCGAGGGCCCGCGTCGCGCGGGCGCGAGCGCGGGGAGGCGGCGTCGCGCGGCGCGCGAGATCCTGCGGGACGGCGCATGGGACGCGGGATGGCCCGCGTCCGGCTGACGCGCTAGGCCGCGTCGCCCGCGAGCGCGCGGCGCAGCTCGTCGGGCGTGCGCGCGGGGGCCGCGCAGACGTGGTCGCGACAGACGTACGCCGCGCCCTCGCGACGGTCGCGCCACAGGGGGCCGTCGGACGGCGCGCCCCACGCGAGGACGGCGTGCGGGCGCCAGGTCTCGCGCACGACGGCGAGCAGCTCCGCGGGGGAGCCCGGGACGACGATCTCCGTGCGGTCCGCGAGCCGGGTGTGCAGCGCACCGAGCAGGTGGCCGAACGCGGTGGGCGCCGACGCCGCGACGCGGGCCGAGAGTCGCAGGACGTCGTCGGCCCGGGCGGCGTAGTCGCGGCGCCCCGTGAGCGCCGCGAGGCGCGCGAGCGCGCCCGCCGCCACGGAGTTGGCGGCGGGCGTCGCATTGTCCATGAGGTCCTTCTGGCGCACGACGAGCGGATCCGCGTCGTCGGCGACGGTGAAGCAGCCGCCCGCGACGGCGTCCCAGTGGTGCGCGAGCAGCTGGTCGGCCGCCTCGCAGGCGACGTCGAGCCACCGCGCCTCGCCCGCGGCCTCGGCCACGCGGGTCGCGGCGTCGACGAGGCACGCGAGGTCGGCGGCGAGCGCGGCGTGCCGGGCGCGGGGCGCGCCGTCGCGCTGCCAGCTGCGGCGCCAGCGACCGTCCGGTCCGCGCATCTCGCGGGCGACGAAGCCGACGGCGTCGCGCGCGGCGTCGACCCACGCGGGCTCGCCCATCGCGGCGCCGGCCTCCGCGAGTGCGGCGGCCATCAGCGCGTTCCACTCGAGGATCACCTTGTCGTCGCGCAGCGGCCACGGGCGGCGTTCCCGCGCCTCGCGCAGCAGGGTGCGGGCGCGCTCGATCTCGGGCGGCCGCGCCCACGCGCCGCGCGCGCCGATGCGGTGGGGGATGCTGCGGCCCTCGAAGTTGCCGCCCGGGGTGATCGCCCACCACTCCAGCGCGGCGGTCGCGAGGGGCTCGCCGAGCGCCTCGCGGACCTCGGCGGGGGTGAACGTGGCGAAGCGACCCTCGTGCGCGTGGCCCGTGCCGTCGTCCGAGTCGGCGTCGTACGCGGAGGAGAATCCGCCCTCGGCCTCGCGCATGTCGCGCAGGACGAACTCGACGGTCTCGCGGACGACCTGGCCCCACCGCGCGGCCTCGGCGCCGCCCAGCGCGAGCGCGGCCCGTGCGTAGACGCGCACGAGGAGCGCCTGGTCGTAGAGCATCTTCTCGAAGTGCGGCACGAGCCAGCGCTCGTCGACGCTGTAGCGGGCGAAGCCGCCCCCGATGTGGTCGTACATGCCGCCCGACGCCATCGCGTCGAGGCTCGTGACCACGATCCCCCGCAGGGCGGGGTCGGGTCGGTCGAGGTGCCGGCGCAGCACGAGCTCGAGGTTCATCGTGGAGGGGAACTTGGGGGCCCCGCCGAAGCCGCCCCACTGCGGGTCGAAGGTCTCCCGCAGCTGCGCGACGGCGGCGTCGATCGGCGTGGCGTCCGGCAGGTCCGCGAGCGGCGCGATGCGCGCCGTGCGACCGAGGACCTCGGTGAGGGCGTCGAGGTTGCGGTCCACGTCCTCGCGCCGCGTGCGCCAAGCGTCGCCGACGGCGTCGAGGAGGCGGTGGAATGCCTCGCGCGGGTAGTACGTGCCGCCGAAGAACGGCCGTGCGTCGGGCGCGAGGAAGACGGTCATCGGCCACCCGCCGCGACCGCTCAGCGCCTGGACCGCGTCCATGTAGATCGCGTCGACGTCGGGACGCTCCTCGCGGTCGACCTTCACGTTGACGAAGGCGTCGTTCATGCGCCGCGCGGTGTCGGCGTCCTCGAAGCTCTCGTGCGCCATCACGTGGCACCAGTGGCACGCCGAGTAGCCGACGGAGAGCAGCACCGGCACGTCGCGACGTCGCGCCTCGGCGAACGCCTCGTCGCACCAGGGCCACCAGTGCACGGGATTGTCCGCGTGCTGGCGCAGGTACGGGCTGGTCTCGCCGCCGAGACGGTTCACGAGCCGGGCGCCCCCACCTCGAGCGCGATCCGCGCGGCCATCGCCGGCCACGGCGCGCGCGCCGCGACTCGCACGCGCAGCTCGCACGTCCCGGCCGCGCCCGTGACGACGCGCCCGCCGACGACGCGGCACGCACCCGTGGCCGTCGCCGAGAGCGCGCCCGTCGACGGCGTGCGCACGAGTCTCGCGAGCGGCACGCGGAGGCCCGGCGCGACGACGGGGGCCGCGGCCCACACGCCCGCGACGCGGCCGCCCGTGGCCGAGAGGCGCACCTGCACCTCGCGGGCCACCGTCACGGTCGCGCCGAGCCGCAGGAATCCGCCGACGTCCGCGCGACGGGGGAAGTAGGTGCGGTCGACCGCACCCTCGATCGGCGCGCAGTCGGCGGGCACCGTCGTCGTGGCGTCGCCGGGGCGCCCGCAGCGGTACCACTGGACGAGCGAGGGCACCGGCAGCGCCGGCACCTCGGCGTACTGCACGACGTCGAAGCGCGCCTCGGTGCGGATCTCGGGGTAGCGCACCGGCGCGGGGAAGAAGCCGAGGCCGGCGAAGACGGCGTAGGCGTCGACGAAGCCCGCACCGTACGTCGCGTCGACGCCCGCGTCGCCCAGGTCGGTCGCGTTGAGCGTCAGCACGTCGCGCACCTGCGCGGCGGTGAGCGCCGGCTGCGCCGCCCGCACGAGCGCGGCGACGCCGCTCACGAATGCCGCGGCCATGGAGGTGCCGCTCAGCGAGGCGTAGGCGTCGCCACGGACGGTGGCGTACACCTGCACGCCGGGCGCCGCGACGTCGATGTAGCCGCCCCGCTGGGCGAAGGCGGGCGCGACGTAGTCCTGGCCCACCGCCGTGACGGCGAGCGGCTCGTCCTCGGCGGCCGGCCACTTGGGACCGGCGCTCGCGCCGTCGTTGCCCGCCGCGGCGACCACGACGACGTCCCGGGAGAGCGCGTACTGGATCGCGTCGCGCACGCCCGCGTCGCGGGTCTCGCTGCCGAGCGAGAGGTTGATCACCCGCGCGCCACGGTCGACGGCCTGGCGGATGCCGATCTCGAGGTCGACGTCGGAGCCGCTGCCCCGCGCGTCCAGCACCTTGATCGGGAGCACCTTGGCGCCGGGGGCGACGCCCGCGATGCCGAGCCCGTTGTTGGCGACCGCCGCGATGATGCCCGCGACGTGCGTGCCGTGGCCCGTGGCGCCGTCGTCGTCGGCTCCCTCGACGACGCGGCCGCGGCGCACGGTGATGCCGGGCAGGAGGTTGGCCGCGAGGTCGGCGTGGGGTCCGGAGCCCGAGTCCACGACGGCGACGAGCACCCCCTCGCCCGTGGTGACCGACCACACCTCGGGCGCGCGCGTCGCGACGAGGCCCCACTGCATCGGGTAGCCGGGGTCGTCGGGCGCCGCGAGCGCGGGTGTGGCCGTCGCGGCGCACGCGAGGACCGCGAGGAGCAGGGTGGTGCGCGCGCGCCGGGCCACGTCAGGCGCCGACGGCGTGGAAGCCCCCGTCCACGTGGAGGATCTCCCCGGTCGTGCCGGGGAACCAGTCGGACAGCAGCGCGACGCACGCGCGCGCGACGGACGTCGAGTCGTGCACGTCCCACCCGAGCGGCGCGCGGGCGGCCCACACGTCCTCGAAGGCGGCGAACGCGGGGATCGACTTGGCCGCCATGGTGCGGATCGGACCGGCGGCCACCAGGTTGCACCGGATGCCGCGCGGGCCGAGCGAGCGGGCGAGGTAGCGGTTGGTCGACTCGAGCGCCGCCTTGGCGACGCCCATCCAGTTGTACGCCGGCCACGCGACGGCGGCGTCGAAGTCGAGCCCGACGATGGCGCCGCCGCGGTCCATGAGCGGCACGAAGGCGTCCGCGAGCATCTTCAGCGAGTAGGCCGACACCTCCATCGCGACGCGCACGTCCTCCCACTGCGCCGCCATGAAGTCCTCGCCGAGGCACGCCTGCGGGGCGAAGCCGATGGCGTGGAGGACGCCGTCGACGCGCGGCCCGAGCGCCGCGACGGCGTCGCGGGCGGCCGCGGCGTGCGCGGGCACGGTGGCGTCGAACTCGACGACCGGGATCCCGTCGCCGAGCTTGCGCGCGGCGCGCTCCGTGATCGACAGGCCCCGGCCGGCGCCGGTCAGCACGACCGTCGCGCCCTCCTCGAGCGCGAGGCGCGCGACGCCGAACGCGAGCGACGCCTCGGTGAGCACGCCGGTGACGACGATCCGCTTGCCGGCGAGCAGGCCCACGCCCCAACGGTACCTGCCACAATGCGGGGGTGATGCGGCTCCACGACACCGCGCGCGGCGCGGTCGTGCCGTTCGAGCCCGGGCCCGAGGTGCTCATGTACACGTGCGGTATCACGCCGTACGACGCGACGCACCTCGGGCACGCGTTCACCTTCGTCACCTACGACGTGCTGCAACGGCGGCTCGTCGACATGGGCCATTCCGTGCGGTGCGTGCGCAACGTGACGGACGTCGACGACCCGCTCTTCGCCAAGGCGCGGGAGCTCGGCGTCCACTACCTCGACCTCGCGGCGCGCGAGGAGGCGCGCTTCGACGCCGACATGCGGGCGCTCGACGCGCTCCCGGTGCACAGCGCGCCGCGCGCCTCCTCGGCGATCAGCGACATCCGGCGCTTCATCGCGACGGCGATGGAGCGTGGGCACGCCTACGCGGCGGGCGGGAGCGTGTACTTCGACGTGTCGTCGTTCCCGGGGTTCGGTGCCGTGTCGCACTACGACGAGGCGACGATGCTCGCCCTCGCCGCGGAGCGCGGCGGCCGGATCGACGACCCGCACAAGCGCCACCCGCTCGACTTCGTCCTCTGGCAGCCGTCGGCGCCCGACGAGCCGACGTGGGAGACGGCGTGGGGGCCGGGGCGGCCCGGGTGGCACATCGAGTGCTCGGCGCTCGCCCTGCGCGAGCTCGGCACGACGCTGGACCTGCACGGCGGCGGGAGCGACCTCATCTTCCCGCACCACGAGTGCGAGCGCGCGCAGTCCGAGTCGGTGACGGGGCTGCCGTTCGCGCGGCACTGGATGCACGTGGCGATGGTCTCGATGGACGGCCACAAGATGTCCAAGAGCCGGGGCAACCTCGTCTTCGTCGACGCGCTGCGCGCGCGGTGGGACCCGCGCGCGGTGCGGCTGCTGCTCGTCGCGCAGCACTACCGCCGCGAGTGGGAGTGGCGCGACGACATGCCGGCGGCGGCCACGGCGCGCCTCGGGGCCTGGCGCGCGACGCGCGGGGGCGGCGACGCGGCGGGTGCGGCGCGCGTGCTCGGCGAGGTGCGCGCGGCGCTCGACGACGATCTCGACACGCCGACCGCCCTGCGCGCGATCGACGACGCGGCGCGCGCCGGGGTCGACGTCGCGCGCGCGGCCGCGCTCCTCGGCGTCGACCTCACCGCCGAGGTGGGGCCCGCCTCGTAGGATCGGCGCGTCATGAGCGGCGCGCGCACGGCGGGGGGACCGGGCATCTCGGTGACCCTGCCCGACGGCTCCCGCCGGGAGCTGCCCGCGGGCGCGTCCTCGGCCGACCTCGCGGCCGCCATCGGCGCGGGCCTCGCCCGGGCGGCCGTGGCCGCGCGCGTCAACGACGAGGAGCGCGACCTTTCGGCCCCCCTCGCCGACGGCGATCGCGTCGCCATCCTCACCGCCGACAGCGACGCGGGGCGGCACGTGATCCGCCACAGCACGGCCCACGTGCTCGCGCAGGCGGTGCTCGGGCTGTTCCCCGGTGCGAAGTTCTCCATCGGCCCGGCGATCGAGGACGGCTTCTACTACGACTTCGAGCTGCCGGGCGGCAGGACCTTCGGCGAGGCGGACCTCGAGGCGATCGCGGCGCGCATGCGCGAGATCGTCGACGCCGACCAGCCGTTCCGCCGCGACGAGGTCTCGCCGCAGTCGGCGCTCACGCTCTTCGCCGACCAGCCCTACAAGTGCGAGATCATCCGCCGCGTCACCAGCGGCTCGGCCGACGGCACCGACTCGGGGGAGGCGTCTGCCGGCGGCGCGGTGAGCATCTACCACAACGCCTCCGGCTTCGTGGACCTGTGTCGCGGCCCGCACGTGCCCTCGACGGGGAGGCTCGGGCACTTCGCGCTCATGAAGGTCGCGGGCGCGTACTGGCGTGGCAACGAGAAGGGCCCGATGCTCCAGCGCATCTACGGCACCGCGTGGGAGTCCAAGGCGGCGCTCGCCGAGCACCTCCACCGGCTCGAGGAGGCCGAGCTGCGCGACCATCGGCGCCTCGCGGTGGAGATGGACCTGCTCTCGTTCCCCCAGGAGCTCGGCGGCGGCCTCGCCGTCTGGCACCCCAAGGGCGCCACGGTGCGCAAGATCATGGAGGACTACAGCCGCGAGCGCCACGCGACGGGCGGCTACCAGTTCGTCTACACGCCGCACCTCGCCAACGCGCGCCTCTTCGAGACCTCGGGGCACCTCGACTTCTACCGGGACGGGATGTACCCGCCGATGGAGATGGACAACGGCAGCTACTACCCCAAGCCGATGAACTGCCCGATGCACTGCCTCATCTACCGCGAGCGCCAGCGCAGCTACCGCGAGCTGCCACTGCGGCTCTTCGAGCTCGGCACCGTCTACCGCTACGAGCGCGCCGGCACGCTGCACGGCCTGCTGCGGATCCGCGGCTTCACCCAGGACGACAGCCACATCTACTGCACGGAGGAGCAGCTCGCCGACGAGATCGCGTCGCTGCTCGACTTCGTGCTCGGCGTCCTGCGGCGCTTCGGCTTCCACGACTTCGAGTACAAGCTCTCGACCCGCGACCCGTCCAAGTCCGTGGGCTCGGACGCCATCTGGGAGCGCGCGACCGCGGCGCTGCGCGAGGCGCTGGAGCGCCACGGCGTGCAATACGCGGTGGGGGAGGGCGACGCGGCCTTCTACGGGCCGAAGATCGACGTCGACGTGCGCGACGCCATCGGGCGGCGCTGGCAGCTCAGCACCATCCAGTGCGACTTCAACCTGCCGGAGCGCTTCGGCCTCGAGTACGTCACGGCGGCCAACGAGCGCAAGCGGCCGATCATGCTCCACCGCGCGCTCTTCGGGTCGATCGAGCGGTTCTTCGGCGTGCTGCTCGAGCACTACGCCGGCGCGTTCCCGACGTGGCTCGCGCCGGTGCAGGCGCGCGTGCTGCCCGTCGCGAGCGCGCACGAGTCGCGCGCCGCCGAGGTGGCGGCGGCGCTCGCGGCGGACGGTCGGCGCGTCGACGTGCTCCCGGCCGACGAGCCGCTCGGCAAGCGCATCCGCGCGTCCAAGCTCGAGCGGATCCCCTACGTGCTCGTCGTCGGCGACGAGGACGTCGCCGCGGGCACCGTGGGGGTCAATCCGCGCGGGGGAGAGGTGGAGCGCGGCGTGCCGCTCGACGCCTTCCGTGAGCGCCTGCGCCGCGACGTCGCCCCCGCCCCCGGAGCCGGGGCGTGATCGAGCGGCTCTGGAACGGCTGGCGCGCCGCCTACGTCACCCGCGGGCAGGGCGCGCAGCCGCCGCACGACGTCTCGCTGTTCACCGCCCTGCTGCGCAGCGGCCGCAGCGACGAGGAGACGTACATCGTGCGCCGCGGGGAGCGCGTCTTCGCCATCATGAACGCCTTCCCGTACACCTCGGGCCACCTGCTCGTCCTGCCGTACCGCGAGGTGAGCGAGCTCGAGGACCTCGACGCCGAGGAGACGCGCGAGCTCTGGGCGATGGTCACCCAGGCGGTGCGCACGCTGAAGGCCGTGTACCGCTGCGAGGCGCTCAACGTGGGGATCAACCTGGGCGCCGCCGCGGGCGGCAGCGTGGCGCAGCACCTCCACGTGCACGTCGTCGGCCGCTGGACCGGGGACACCAACTTCATGGTCGCGACCGCGGAGACCAAGATCCTGCCCGAGGCGCTCGACGTGAGCGCGCGGCGCATCCGCGAGGGCTGGCTCGCGTGAGCGACGCGTCCCCGGGGACGGCCGGCGCGGGCGACGAGCTCCCCGCCGATCTCGACGCGCGCGGCTTCGTCGGGCCGTACCGCTTCCCCGACAACTCGCGGCGCCGCTACCCCGCCTACCTCTACGGTGCCGTCGCGGCGGCCTGCGTGGTCGCGTGGGCGCTCGGGCACGACCGCGACGACGGGCTCGTGACGGGCGGGCTGCTCGTCGCGGCCGCGGTGCTCGGGATCGTCGGCGCGTACGCGCGCTCGGCGTCGTGGCCCATGACGGTCTCGGAGACGGACGCGCTCGTGCACGCGACGCGCGCCGCGGGGTTCGCCGTCGGGCACGCGTCGGCGCAGCAGGTGTGGCGCGGGTGGCGCAGCCGGCCGACGTGGCGCGTGCTCTGCTACAGCGCGGAGGACCCTCCGCTGCGGCGCGCACTGGTGCTCGTCGACGCCGTGGACGCGCGCGTGGTGGAGTGCCTGTCGGAGGAGAACCCGGAGTTCCGCCCCGGGGCGTAGACTGCCGCGAGATGTTCGACGGACGGTTTCGTCTGCAGGTCGAGCGCGCGGTCCGCCCGGTGGGCGAGCGCCTGCGCCGCACCAAGGTCACCCCCGACCACCTCACGGTGGTGGGGCTGCTCGTCGCGCTCGCGGCCGCGGTGTCGATCGCGCTCGGCGCGCTCCAGCTCGGCCTCCTGCTCGTCGTGCTCGCCGCGCTGCCCGACCTCTTCGACGGCGCGCTGGCCAAGGCGTCCAACCAGGCGAGCCAGCGCGGCGCCTTCTTCGACTCGACGATCGACCGCGTCACCGACGCGCTGCTGCTCGGCGGCGTCGCGTGGTACCTCGCCGACGCGCGCGGCGCGCACGCCGCCGTGCTGCCCTTCGCCGTGATGGCCGTGTCGTCGCTCATCTCCTACCAGCGGGCCAAGGCCGAGTCGCTCGGCCTCGACGCCAAGGGCGGGCTCATGGAGCGCGCCGAGCGGATCATCCTGCTGTGCGTCGGCCTCCTCTTCGACTGGCTGCTCTGGTGGTCGATGTGGCTGATGCTCCTGCTCGTGGCGATGACCGCGGTGCAGCGCTTCGTCAAGGTGTGGCGCCAGGCGGCCGTCGCCCCCGCGACCGCCGCGCGGCTCGAGGAGCGCCGCGCCCGCCGCGCGTCGCGCCGCGCCACCCGTGCAGATCGCCGCCTCCGCCTCGCGCGCCGCCGCCGCGTCGACTAGCGCCGCCATGTGGCGCCTCGCCACCGCGCTCGGGCGCGGGCTGACGCCGGCGACCCCGCGCGCGGTGGGCGCCGTGGTCGGCCCGCTCGCCGCCGCCCTCACGCCCTCCACGCGACGCGTCGTCGCTGCGACCCAGCGCCGCGTGGACCCGACGCTGCGGCCCGCGGCGCTGCGCCGCGCGGTGCGCCGTGCGTACGCGGACTACGTGCGCTACTACGCGGAGTCCTTCGCCGTGCCGCACGCGAGCGCCCGGGTGATCGAGCGCGGCTTCCGCGTCACGGGCTACGAGCACATCGAGGCGGGCCTCGCGCGGGGCCGCGGCGTGATCCTCGCGTTGCCGCACCTCGGCGGCTGGGAGTGGGCCGGGCGCTGGCTCGTGTCGCGGGGGCTGCGGCTCCACGTCGTCGTCGAGCGCCTCGCGTCCCGCGCGGCGTTCGACGCCTTCGTCCGCGTACGGGAGGGCTGGGGCGCGACCGTGATCCCGCTCGACGACGACGCCGGCGCCGCGGTGCAGCGCGCGCTCGCGGCCAACGACGTCGTCGCGCTGCTCTGCGACCGCGACGTGCAGGGCAACGGCGTCGCCGTGCGGTGCTTCGGCGAGCCGACGACGGTGCCCGCCGGCCCCGCGCTGCTGGCGCTGCGCACCGGCGCGGCGCTGCTGCCGGTCGGCACGTACCACGGCCCGGGCCGCTACGGCCACCACGCGTGGGTGCGCCCCGCGCTCGAGCCGGTGCGCGCGGGACGCCTGCGCGACGACGTCGCAGCGCTCGCGCAGCGACTCGTGCACGAGGTCGAGGGCCTCGTGCGGCGCGCGCCGGAGCAGTGGCACGTCTTCACGCCCAACTGGGAGGCCGACCGTGGGCTCGCCTGACGACCGCCTGCGCATCGGGCTCGTCTCGCCCTACAGCCTCACGATCCCCGGGGGCGTGCAGCAGCAGGTGCTCGGGCTCGGCCGCGCGTTGCGCGCGATGGGCCACGAGGTGCGCGCGCTCGGCCCCTGCGACGGCCCGCCGCCCGAGACGTGGGTGACGCCGCTCGGCGACAGCCTGCCGACCGCGGCCAACGGCTCGTCCGCGCCGCTCGCCCCCGATCCCTCCGCGGCGCTGCGCACGATCCGCGCGATCAACGACGAGGCCTTCGACGTGCTGCACCTCCACGAGCCGATCGCACCGGGACCGACCGTGACGGCCCTGTTGCTGCGCCTCGCGCCGATGGTCGGCACCTTCCACGCCGCCGGCGACGTGTCGTGGTACCGGCGCCTGCGCCGCGGCGCGGCGTGGCTCGCCACGCACCTCGACGTGCGGGTGGCGGTGTCGCCGCAGGCCCGCGAGCTCGCGCACCGCTACCTCGGTGGTGAGTACGAGGTGCTCTTCAACGGCATCGACGTCGACCACTACGCGCCGGCCGCCGCGGGCCCCGTCCCGGGCCCGGCGGCGCGCGAGCGGGCCGTGCTCTTCGTCGGGCGCCACGAGCCGCGCAAGGGTCTCGAGGTGCTGCTCGAGGCGATGGCCAAGGTGCCGGACGACGTGCGCCTCTGGGTGGTGTCCGACGGCGACGGCATCGGCGAGCTGCGCCAGCGCCACGCCGGGGACGGGCGCATCGAGTGGCTCGGGCGCATCCCCGAGGAGGAGAAGGTGCGGCGCATGCGCGCATGCGCCGCGTTCTGCGCACCCTCGCTCCACGGCGAGTCCTTCGGCGTCGTGCTCGCCGAGGCGATGGCCGCGGGTGCGCCGGTGGTGGCGAGCGCGCTCGACGGGTACCTCAACGTGGCGACGCACGAGCGCGACGCGCTCCTCGTGCCGCCGGGCGACGCCGCGTCCCTCGCCGCCGCGATCGTGCGCATCGTGGCGGACCGCGAGCTCGCCGCGCGGCTCACCGGGGCCGGTCGCGCGCGCGCCGAGGCGCTGTCGATGCGCCATCTCGCCGAGGAGTACGTCGGCATCTACCGCGGCGTGCTCGAGCGCGAGCGCCTCGGCGGCACGGGCTCGCCCTCGGCCTTCGTGCGATTCTTCGAGGACCGCCTGCTCCGGCGCCGTCCCGTAGGCTGAGCGACCATGTCGGCGACGGTGATCGTGGTGCTCGTGGTCCTCGTGGTGCTGGCCGGCCTCGCCGTCGGGCTCTACAACGGACTCGTGCGCCGTCGCAACCAGGTGGACGCCGCGTGGTCCCAGATCGAGGTGCAGCTCAAGCGCCGCCTCGACCTCATCCCCAACCTCGTGGAGACGGTCAAGGGCTCGGCGTCCTTCGAGCGCGGCGCGCTGGAGGCCGTGATCTCGGCCCGGTCGGCCTCGCTGCAGGCCGCGCCCGACCCGGCGGCGCAGGCGCGCGCCGACGGCGCGCTCACCGGTGCGCTGCGCCAGCTCTTCGCGCTCTCCGAGGCGTACCCGGACCTCAAGAGCAACGCCAGCTACCTCGGGCTCCAGGAGGAGCTCTCGACGACGGAGAGCCGGATCGCCTACGCGCGGCAGTTCTACAACGACGCGGTGCTCGCGTACCGGACGGCGACGCAGTCGTTCCCAGGGGTGCTCGTCGCGTCGGCGTTCAACTTCGGGCCGCGCGCGCACTACGACGCCGAGCCCGAGGCCGACGCGCCGCCGCGCGTCGACTTCTAGCCCCGGCCGCGCGACCCGTCCCGTGCACGACCTCATCGCGAGCAACAAGCGGCGCTCCGTCGCGCTCATCCTCGGCTTCATCGCCGTCGTCGTGGCCGTCGGCTGGGCCGCCGGCGCCTACCTCGGGGACCCCGTCCTCGGCACGGGTTTCGCGCTCGTGGTCTCGGCGGCCATGGCGTTCGGCTCGTACTGGAAGTCCGACGCGATCGCGCTGCGCATGAGCCGCGCGCGCCCCGCGGACGAGACGGAGTACCGCCGCCTGCACAACCTCGTGGAGGGGCTGTGCATCGCGGGCGGTCTGCCCAAGCCGCGCGTCTACGTGATCGACGATCCCGCGCCCAACGCCTTCGCCACGGGGCGCAACCCGAAGCACGCGGCGATCGCGGTGACGACGGGACTCCTCGAGATGATGAACCGCGTCGAGCTCGAGGGCGTCGTCGCCCACGAGCTGTCGCACATCCGCAACTACGACATCCTCGTCAACACGATCGCGGTCACGCTCGTCGGCACCGTCGCGCTGCTCGCCGACCTCGGCATCCGCATGATGTGGTGGAACGGCGGCCGCGCGCACCGCGACGGCGACCGCCGGGACTCGGGCAACCCGCTCGCGTTCGTCGGCTTCGCGCTCCTCATCCTCGCCCCGCTGCTCGGCCGCGCGATGCAGGCCGCGGTGAGCCGCCGCCGGGAGACGCTCGCCGACGTCTCGGCCTGCCATCTCACGCGCTATCCGCCGGGGCTCATCGCGGCGCTCGAGAAGCTGCAGTCGGACTCGACCGTGACGCATGCCGCGAGCATGGCCACGGCGCACATGTGGATCGAGCAGCCGATGTCGGGCGTGAATGACGCGGGCAGACTCGGCGCGTTCCATAAACTCTTCGCGACCCACCCACCGCTCGCGGAGCGCATCGCGCTCCTGAGGGAGATCTGATCGCATGTCCCGCCGCGTCGCAGCCAGCCCCGCCCGATCCCCGCGCCCCGGGCGATCCGCCCGTCTCGCCACGCTCGTGGCGGCGCTCGCGGTCGTCGCCGCGGCGTGCGGCGGAGGCTCGGGCGAGGGCGAGGCCGTCGCCGAGGAGGCGTCGGTCGCCGAGGCGACGACGACGACCGAGTCCACGACGACCACGACGACGATCCCGGTCGTGCGCGCGCCGCTCACCGGCGCGCCGGCGCCCGACGAGACGGTCCTCGGCCGGCCCGCCCTCGTCGTGAAGATCGACAACCATCCGCAGGCGCGTCCCCAGTGGGGCCTCAACCAGGCCGACATCGTCTTCGAGGAGAACGTGGAGATGCTCACGCGCTTCGCCGCCGTCTTCCACAGCGAGGGCAGCGACCCCGTCGGCCCGATCCGCTCCGGCCGCCTCCAGGACATCAACCTGCTCGCGTCCCTCAACGCGCCGCTCTTCGCCTGGAGCGGCGGCAACGCCCAGGTGAGCGCCGCGATCCGCAAGTCCACGATGGTCGACCTGTCGCACTCGGCGGCCAACGAGAAGGGCGGCTTCCGTCGCGAGTCGAGCCGCAACGCGCCGCACAACCTGCTCGCCGAGACGACCAAGCTCTGGACGCTCGCCCCCGAGGGCGCCGCCGCGCCGCAGCCGCAGTTCGCCTACCGCGCCGACGGCGCCGAGGTGGCCGGCGCGAGCAAGCCCGCGGGCGCGGTGCGCATCGGGATGGACGGCGTGAAGGTCCAGTGGGAGTGGAACCCGGACCTCCTCGTCTTCGTCCGCTCGCAGGACGACAAGCCCCACGTGGACATCGACGACGTGCGGGTCAACGCCAAGAACGTGGTGCTGATCTTCGCCGAGCACTCCAAGAGCGGCATCAGCCCGGTCGCCAAGTCGGTGGGCAGCGGCGAGGCGTGGGTCTACACGGCCGGCGTCCTCGTCCAGGGCAGCTGGGAGCGCCTCGACCCGATGGTGCCCTTCACCCTCAAGGACCCCTCGGGCGCGACGATCGAGCTCACGCCCGGGCGCACCTGGGTCGAGGTGGTCCGCAAGACCAAGGCGGCGCACATCCCCGCCGGCATCGACCCGACGACCGTCAAGTACCCCTGACCTTTCCGAGGCTGCGTCGCGGAGCCCGCGGCGGACCGTCGGTACGATGAGCGGCGGATCCGCGACATGAGCCCCCGAGACGCCGCCCCGCAGGCCACCCACGCCACCGGCACCGCCCGGGTGAAGCGCGGCCTCGCCGAGATGCTGAAGGGCGGCGTCATCATGGACGTCGTCACCCCGGAGCAGGCCCGCATCGCCGAGGACGCGGGCGCGACCGCCGTCATGGCGCTCGAGCGCGTGCCCGCCGACATCCGCCGCGACGGCGGCGTCGCGCGCATGAGCGACCCCGAGATGATCGAGGGGATCATGGCCGCGGTGAAGATCCCGGTGATGGCCAAGGCGCGCATCGGCCACTTCGTCGAGGCGCAGGTGCTGGAGTCGCTCGGCGTCGACTTCGTCGACGAGAGCGAGGTCCTCACGCCGGCCGACGAGACGCACCACATCGACAAGTTCGCGTTCACCGTGCCGTTCGTCTGCGGCGCGACCAACCTCGGCGAGGCCCTCCGGCGCGTGTCCGAGGGTGCGGCGCTCATCCGCAGCAAGGGCGAGGCGGGCACCGGCAACATCGTCGAGGCGGTGCGCCACCTGCGCTCCATCGTCGGCGACGTGCGACGCCTCGGGCAGGCCGACTCGGCCGAGCTCTTCGACTGGGCCAAGCGCCTCGGCGCACCGCTGCCGCTCGTGCAGGAGGTCGCCGAGACGGGTGCGCTGCCCGTGCCGCTCTTCTGTGCCGGCGGCATCGCCACGCCCGCCGACGCCGCGCTCGCCATGCAGCTCGGCGCCGAGGCGGTCTTCGTCGGCTCCGGCATCTTCAAGTCCGACGATCCGGCGCCCCGCGCCAAGGCGATCGTCGAGGCGACCACGCACTTCCGCGACCCGCAGATCATCGCCAAGGTGAGCCGCAACCTCGGCGCGCCGATGACCGGGATCGGGATGGACCAGGTCGCGCAGAGGTACGCCGACCGCGGCTGGTAGGGCCGTGGCGCGACCGGCCGTCGGCGTGCTCGCCCTCCAGGGCGCGTTCGCCGCGCATGCCCGCGCGCTCGACGCCGCGGGCGCCGACGCCCGCGAGGTCCGCCTGCCGCGCGACCTGCCGGGCCTCCGGGGCCTCGTGATCCCCGGCGGCGAGAGCTCGGTCATGTCGCAGCTCCTCGAGTCGAGCGACCTCTTCGACCCCGTCGCGGACGCGATCGCCGGCGGGCTGCCGGTCTTCGGCACCTGCGCGGGGATGATCCTGCTCGCCGCCCAGGTGCTGGACGGTCGCGAGGACCAGAAGTGCTTCGCCGCGATCGACGTGGTCGCACAGCGCAACGCCTACGGCCGCCAGGTCGACAGCTTCGAGGCCGACCTCGACGTCGCGGGCCTCGACCGTGCGTTCCACGCCGTCTTCATCCGTGCCCCGCGGCTCGCCCGGGTGGGGGACGGCGTCGAGGTGCTCGCGCGGCACCGCGGCGACGTCGTGCTCGCGCGCCAGCGTCGGGTCATGGTGGCCGCCTTCCACCCCGAGCTCACGGACGACGCGAGGATCCACGAGCTCTTCGTGGCGACGGTGGGGGAGGGCTAGCCGTGTCGGGTCACTCCAAGTGGGCGACGATCAAGCACAAGAAGGCGGCGATCGACAAGGCGCGCGGCAAGACGTTCGCCAAGATCGCCCGCCAGCTCGAGGTCGCGGCGCGCGAGGGCGGCGGCGATCCCGACCACAACGCGAGCCTCCGCACCGTCGTGTCCAAGGCCAAGGCCGCGCAGATGACCAACGACGCGATCGACCGCGCGATCAAGCGCGGCACCGGCGAGGCCGACGGCGGTCGATACGAGGCCGTCACCTACGAGGCGTACGCGCCGGGCGGCGTGGCGATGCTCATCGAGATCCTCACGGACAACCGCAACCGCACGGCCTCCGAGGTCCGTGCGATCTTCACCAAGCAGGGCGGGTCCATGGCGGCCCCGGGCTCGGTGGCGTGGCAGTTCACCCGCACCGGCCTCCTGCTCGTGCCGGGCACCGTGGCGGAGGACGACCTCATGACGATCGGCCTCGAGCACGGCGTCGAGGACATCGCGCGCCAGGGCGACCTCTGGCAGGTCACCTGCGGCGCCTCCGACGTGTGGGCGCTCAAGGCCGCGCTCGAGGCGGCGGGCATCGCCGTGGCGTCGGCGAGCGCGTCCATGGTGTCGTCCTCGCTCGTGCCGGTCACCGACGCGGCGGCCGCCAAGGCGGTGCTGCGCATCATGGACGAGCTGGAGGAGCACGACGACGTGCAGGACGTCTTCGCCAACTTCGACATCCCCGACGAGCTCGTCGCGGCGGTCGGCGCGTGAGCGGCGCCCCCGGCGTCGGCGACGCCGCCCCCGACTTCGCGCTGCCGGGCACCGGCGGGCGCACGCACCGCCTCTCCGACCTGCGCGGTCGCGTGGTGGTGCTCGTCTTCTACCCGGGCGACGACACGCCCGTCTGCACCCGCCAGCTCTGCGCGTACAACGACGAGCTCGCGCAGTTCCGCGCCCTCGACGCGCAGGTGCTGGCGATCTCGGCGCAGGACGTCGCGAGCCACGAGCGGTTCTCCGGGCGCCACGGCTTCGGCTTCCCGCTGCTCGCCGACGTGGACAAGCAGGTGGCGCGCGCGTACGGCGTCGTCGGTCCGTTCGGCATGCCGCGGCGCAGCGTCTTCGTCGTGGACGCGGCGGGCCGCATCGCGTACGCGCACCGCGCCCTCGCGGGCCTCACCTACCGGCCCGTCGACGAGCTCGTCGGGGCGATCGCCGCCGCGCGCGGGGGCGATCGCTAGGATCGTACATATGTTCGCCCCCCGGGTGCTCGGCATCGACCCGGGGCTGACGCGGTGCGGCTTCGCCGTCGTGGCGCCCCGGGGGGCGCAGCGGCCGCGCCTCGTGACCCTCGGCGTCATCCGCACCGACAAGGCCTCGCCCCTCGCGGTGCGACTCGCCGAGCTGGCCGCCGAGTTCGAGGCGCTGCTCGACGAGCACCGGCCGACCGCGGTGGCGGTGGAGCGGGTCTTCTTCCAGGCCAACGCGCGGACGGCGATGAGCGTCGCGCAGGCGAGCGGCCTCGCGCTCGCGGCGGCCGCGCGGCGCGGCATCGCGGTCGCCGAGTACACGCCCAACGCGGTGAAGCTCGCGGTGGCCGGCTACGGCGCCGCGGACAAGGCGCAGGTGCAGCGCATGGTGCGACAGCGGCTCGGCCTGCGCGCGACGCCGCGCCCCGCCGACGCGGCCGACGCGGCCGCGCTCGCGCTCTGCCACCTCGCCACGATCCCGGGGCGCGCGGCGTGATCGGGTCGCTGCGCGGCACCGTGCTGGAGCGCGTCGGCGACGGCGCCGCCCTCGTCGAGGTCGCGGGCGTCGGCTATCTCGTGCAGGTCACGCCCCGCGCGTGCGCCGAGATGGAGCCCACGACCCCCGTGTTCCTCCACGTGCACCACCACGTGCGGGAGGACGGCGAGACGCTGTACGGCTTCCTCGACCGCGACGAGCGGCGCGCGTTCGAGCTGCTCATCGGGGTGCACGGCATCGGGCCGACCATGGCGATGGGCATCCTCGGGCACCTCGCGCCCGCGGCGCTGGCCGACGCGGTGGCGGCGGGCGACCTCGCCGCCCTCGTCGCCGTGCCCGGCATCGGGCGCAAGACCGCCGAGCGGCTCGTCGTGGAGCTGCGCGACCGACTCTCGCCCGCCGAGGGCGACCGCGGCGGTGCCGGCGGCTCCGCCATCGCCGACGTGCGGGGCGCCCTCGCCGGCCTCGGCTACGACGCCGAGGAGATCCGCGAGGCGCTCCGCGAGGTCCGCGCGCCCGAGGGCGGCGTGGGGGACCCCGAGCGGCTGCTGCGCGACGCGCTCGGCGTGCTCGCCGCGCGGAGGGCCTGAGCGCCGTGCGGGAGGAGTGGGTGGACCCCGCGGTGACGGGCGACGCCGAGGTGCGCGACGACCTCGGGGTGCGCCCGCGCAGCCTCGTGGAGTTCGTCGGCCAGCGCGAGCTGAAGGAGCACCTCGGCATCGTGCTGGAGGCCGCGCGGCGGCGAGGCGACGCGGCGGACCACCTGCTGCTCGCGGGCCCGCCGGGGCTCGGCAAGACGACGCTCGCCGCGATCGTGGCGAGGGAGATGGGCGCCGAGATGCACGTGACGTCGGGGCCGGCGCTCGACCGCGCCGGGGACCTCGCGGCGATCCTCACCAAGCTCGGCGACCGCGACGTGCTGTTCATCGACGAGATCCATCGGCTCGCGCGACCCGTCGAGGAGATCCTCTACCCGGCGATGGAGGACTTCCGCATCGACCTCGTGGTGGGCAAGGGCCCGTCCGCGTCGTCGATCCGCCTCGCGCTCCCGAGGTTCACCCTCATCGGCGCGACGACGCGCACGGGCATGATCACCGGCCCGCTCCGCGATCGTTTCGGCCTCGTCGCGCGCCTCGACTACTACGACGAGGAGGACCTGCGGGCCATCGTGGCGCGCAGCGCGGGCATCCTCGGGGTGCGCGCCGACGCCGAGGGCGCGGCCGAGATCGCGCGCCGGTCGCGCGGCACGCCCCGCATCGCCAACCGCCTGCTGCGACGCGTGCGCGACCACGCGGAGGTCCGCGGGTCGGGCGCGGTGGACGCCGGCGGCGCGCGCACGGCGCTCGAGACCTTCGGCGTCGACGCGATCGGCCTCGACAAGCTCGACCGCGCCGCGCTCGGCGCGCTGTGCCGCCAGTTCGACGGCGGGCCGGTCGGCCTCACGACGCTCGCGATCGCGGTGGGCGAGCAGCCCGAGACGGTCGAGGACGTCGTGGAGCCGTTCCTCATCCAGCGCGGGCTCCTGCAGCGCACGCCCCGCGGCCGCGTCGCGACCCGCACCGCGTGGGAGCACCTCGGCCTCGTACCGCCGGATGCCGCGCCCGCCCCGCGCTGAGCGGGGTCCCGTGCAGCTCGCCGACTTCGACTACGACCTGCCCGCGGAGCGGATCGCCCAGACGCCCGTCGAGCCGCGCGACGCCGCGCGCCTGCTCGTGGACCGCGGCGATCCCGCGGTCGCCCCGCCGCACGACGCGCACGTGCGGGACCTGCCGGGGCTCGTCGCGCCGGGCGACGTGGTGGTGGTCAACGACACGCGCGTCATGCCCGCCCGCCTCCGGCTCGCGCGCCGCAGCGGGGGCGCCGTCGAGGTGCTGCTGCTCGAGCCGCGCGACGCGCGCCGCCTGCGCTGGGAGGCGCTCGTGCGGCCGGGCGGGCGGATCCGCGAGGGCGAGGAGCTCGTCGGCCCCGACGGGGCGACGGTGGCGGTGATGGGCCCGCGCACCGCGGCGGGCGACACCTTCGAGGTCGAGCTCGTCCCCGACGCGGCGGGCGGCACGGACGCCCTGCTCGAGCGGCGCGGCGAGATGCCGCTCCCTCCCTACATCACGGCCGCGCCCGGGCGCCGCGAGCGCTACCAGACGGTCTACGCGCGCGACGGGCACTCGGCGGCGGCGCCGACCGCGGGACTGCACTTCACGCCCGGCCTCATGGCGGCCCTCGAGGCCCGGGGCGCGACGATCGCACGCGTCGAGCTCACGGTCGGCCTCGACACGTTCCAGCCCGTCACGGCGGAGGACCCGCGCACCCACGCGATGCACGCGGAGTCCTACCGCGTGCCCGCGGCCACGCTCGCCGCCTGCCGCGAGTGCCGCGCCCGCGGCGGCCGCGTGCTCGCGGTCGGCACGACGGCCGTGCGCGCGCTCGAGAGCGCGGCGCGCGGCGACGCGGAGGGCCGCACGCGGCTCTTCATCCACCGCGGGTTCGAGTTCGCCGTCGTCGACCGCCTGCTCACCAACTTCCACCTGCCGCGCACCACGCTGCTGATGATGATCGACGCCGTCGTGGGGCCGCGCTGGCGCGCGCTCTACGCGCACGCGATCGACCGGGGCTACCGGATGCTGTCGTTCGGGGACGCGATGCTCCTCGACCGGCACCTACGGTAGGCGCGTGCACCCCGTCGTCCTGCGCGAGGTCGCGCGCTGCGGCGCGGCGCGCGCGGGCGTGGCGGCGACGGCGCGCGGCGACTACGAGACCCCCTGCTTCATGCCGGTCGGCACCCGCGCCGCCGTGAAGTACCTGTCGGCCGACGACTACCGCGCCATCGGCGCGCGGATCGTGCTCGGCAACGCGTACCACCTCATGTTGCGCCCCGGCGCCGAGACGGTCGCGGCGCTGGGCGGGCTCGGGCGCTTCTCCGGGTGGGACGGCCTCACCCTCACCGACTCCGGTGGCTACCAGGTGTTCTCCCTCGGC
This sequence comes from Actinomycetota bacterium, assembly GCA_041158045.1. Taxonomy (GTDB): domain Bacteria; phylum Actinomycetota; class Acidimicrobiia; order Acidimicrobiales; family Ilumatobacteraceae; genus CAXRBC01. The sequence continues at coordinate 74,578 of JBEBCD010000057.1, forward strand.
CCGGACGTCGACGACGAGGGCGTGACCTTCCGCTCGGTGTACGACGGCAGCACGCACCGCCTCGGCCCCGAGTCGGCGGTCGCGACGCAGGAGTTGCTCGGCGCCGACGTCCAGATGGCCCTCGACGTGTGCCCCGCGCTCCCGGCGCCGCGCGAGGTCGTGGCGGCCGCCGCCGCGCGCACCCACGCGTGGGCCGCCCGGGCACGCGCGGCCCACCGGCGCGACGACCAGAGCCTCTTCGGCATCGTGCAGGGGGGGATCGACGAGGGCCTCCGCGCCGAGTCGGCGCGCACGATCGCGGCGATGGGCTTCGACGGCCACGGCATCGGCGGGCTCTCGGTGGGGGAGACGCGCGCCGAGATGCTCCCCGCGCTCGCCGCCGCGATCGCGCACCTCCCTGCCGACCGGCCCCGCTACCTCATGGGCGTCGGCGACCCGGCATCGCTCGTCGAGGCCGTCCACCTGGGCGTCGACCAGTTCGACTGCGTCATGCAGACGCGCCTCGGGCGGCACGGCACGGCGCTCACCTCGGCCGGCAGGGTCAACCTCACGCGGGCCGAGCACACCCGCAGCGACGCGCCGATCGACGCCGCGTGCCGGTGCGTCGTGTGCGCGCGGCACTCCCGCGGATGGCTCCGGCACCTGCTCGCGGTCGGCGAGCCGACGGCGTCGCGACTCGTGTCGTACCACAACCTCGCGTGGACGATCGACCTCATGGCGCGCATGCGCGGCGCGATCGTCGACGGGTCGTTCCCCGCGCTGCGCGCGGAGGTGCTCGCGGTCTGGGGCGGGGAGGCGTAGTCGCGGACGGGTAGGCTCGTGCGCCATGTCCGACGTCACCACCATCCTCGCGGCCGAGACGACCACGACGTCCTCGGGCGGCGGCCTGCTCGGCCTCCTCCCGCTCGTGCTCATCTTCGCCGTCATGTACTTCCTGCTCCTGCGGCCCCAGCGCAAGCGCCAGAAGGAGACCGCCGCGCTCCAGTCGGCCGTCGCCGTCGGCGACGAGGTGATGCTCAACTCGGGGATCATCGGCTTCGTCTCCGGCATCGAGGACGACTGGCTGTGGCTCGACGTCGCGCCGGTCCCCGGCTCGGGCAAGGGCATCGAGATCCGCGTCGGCAAGGGCAACGTCGCGCGAAAGCTGGGTCCGAAGTCTGAATAGGCGGGGCCTCGTCGCGACCCTCGTCGGCATCGTCGTCCTCGCGGGCGGCGGGCTGGCGGGCAGCCTCGCCGCGGGCAACACGCCGGCCCTCGGTCTCGACCTCCAGGGCGGTGCCTCCGTGACGCTGCAGCCCGAGGGCGAGTACGACGCCGCGGCGCTCGACGTCGCGGTCGAGGTCATCCGCGCGCGCGTCGACTCGATCGGCGTCGCGGAGCCCGAGATCATCCGCCAGGGCGACACCGTGGTGGTCAACCTGCCGGGCGTCGAGGACCAGCAGCGCGCCCTCGACCTCGTCGGTCGCACCGGCGAGCTGCTCCTGCGGCCCGTGCTCGCCGCGGGAGTGGCACCGTCGGACGCGACGGCGGGGCTCGACGACGGCGGCGACCCGACCAAGAGCGCCCTCCTCCTCGACGAGGCGGGCATCGCGTACGTGGTCGGCCCGTCCCGCGCGACGGGCAACGTCTTCGAGAGCGACGCCCGGCCCGACGTGCAGTCGGGGGCGTGGAGCGTCGTGGTGTCGCTGCGGCCCGGCCCCGCCGGCGAGGACCCGTGGAACGCCCTCGCGACCCTCTGCTACGGGCGCGACCAGGCCTGCCCGACGGGCCAGATCGCGATGGTGCTCGACGGCGTCGTGATCTCGGCGCCGACGGTGCAGGAGCCGACCTTCACCGGGGGCACCGTGCAGATCACGGGCGACTTCGCGCAGGAGGAGGCGACGGACCTCGCCAAGATCCTCGAGTTCGGCGCCGTGCCCGTGAAGTTCGGCGTCTCGCAGGCGCAGACCGTGTCGGCGACCCTCGGGTCCGACTCGCTGCGCGCGGCGCTGCTCTCGGGCGCGGCGGGCATCGCGCTCGTGCTGCTGCTGCTCTTCCTCTACTACCGCCTCATGGCCGTCGTGATCGTGGCCGGGCTCGGGATCTCGGTGGCGCTGCTGTGGAGCCTCGTGTCGCTGCTCTCGCGGACCAACGGCCTCGCGCTCTCGCTCTCGGGCATCGCCGGCATCGTCGTGTCGATCGGCATCTCGGTGGACTCGTACATCGTCTTCTTCGAGCGGGTCAAGGAGGAGCTGCGCGTCGGCCGCACGCTGCGCAACTCGGCGCCCCGCAGCTTCGCCTCCGCGTGGCGCACCGTCGTGGCCGCCGACACCGTGAGCTTCCTCGGTGCGATCGTGCTGTGGTGGCTGACGGTTGGCTCGGTGCGCGGGTTCGCCTTCTTCCTCGGCGTGTCGGCCCTCACCGACCTCGTCGTCACCTGGTGCTTCACGCGCAGCACCGTGCTGCTGCTCTCGCGGTCGCGCCGCCTGGCTGGCCGCAAGGTGCTCGGCGTGCGCACGGCGGTGCCCGCATGAGCCGCGCGCGCAACCCGCTGTCGCGGCTCTACCGCGGCGAGACGACGCTCGACGTCATCGGGCGCCGCTGGGTGGGCTTCGGCATCTCGCTCGTGCTCATCGCAGCCGGGGCGGTGGCGCTCGGCGTGCGCGGGCTCGAGCTCGGCATCGACTTCCGCGGCGGCGTCGCGTGGGAGGTGCCGGGCGACGGCATCGACGCGGACGGCGCGCGCGGGGTGCTCGCCGACGCGGGCGTCGAGACCGCCAACGCCAAGATCCAGACGCTCGAGGGCGCGCAGACGCCGTCGCTGCGCGTGCAGGTCGGCGACCAGCCCGAGGAGGTCCGGGTCGCGGTGCGCGAGGCCCTCGCGGCGCGCGCCGGCGTGGACGTCCAGGAGGTCAGCGTCTCGGCGGTGAGCAGCTCCTGGGGCCGGAGCATCACGGAGAAGGCGATCCGGGCGCTCCTCGTGTTCTTCGTCCTCGTCTCGATCTACATGGCGTGGCGCCTCGAGTGGAAGATGGCGCTGACCGCGCTCCTCACCATGGTGCACGACGTGGTCCTCAGCGTGGGCGTCTACGCGATCTTCGGCTTCGAGGTCACGCCCGCCACCGTCGTGGCGTTCCTCACCATCCTCGGCTACTCCCTCTACGACACCGTCGTCGTCTTCGACCGCGTCAAGGAGAACGCGCAGCGCTTCGCCACCTCGCGCCAGTCCTTCGCCAACGTCGCCAACGTCTCGACCAACGAGGTGCTGGCCCGCTCGCTCAACACGACGCTGTCCTCCGCGCTGCCCGTGGTCGCGCTCCTGGTGGTCGGCTCGTGGATCCTCGGCGCCGCGTCGCTCGCGGAGTTCGCCGTCGCACTCCTCGTCGGCATGGTCGCCGGCACCTACTCGTCGATCTTCGTCGCGGTGCCGATCCTCGAGATGCTGAAGCGCGGGGAGCCGCGCTACCGGGGCCTCGCGCGCGAGATCGCGACGGGCGACGCCATGGCGGCCCTCATGCTGGGCGGTGGCGACCGCTCCGACTCGGCGGGCTCGGTGGCGACGCAGATCACGCACGCGCCGCGGCCGCGCAAGAGGAAGCGCCGGACCCACTCGTAGGATCCCGTCATGGCGACCGCGAGTCGGGTCCTGCCATGGCGCAGGCACCAGGAGACCGTCACCGAGGAGCTCGCGCCGCTCCTCGCCGCCTACCGCGCCCGCCACCCGCGGGGCTCGTCGGGCCTCATCCAGTCGGCCTACGAGACGGCCCGCCGTGCGCACGCGTCGCAGCACCGCGCGAGCGGGGAGCTCTACATCAACCACCCGATCGCCGTCGCGCGGATCGTCGCCGAGCTCGGGCTCGACGACGTCTCCATCGCGGCGGCGCTCCTCCACGATGCGGTGGAGGACACCGAGATCACGCTGCCCGACGTGGAGGCGACCTTCGGCGGCGAGGTCGCCGGGATCGTCGACGGGGTCACCAAGCTCGAGCGCATCCGCTTCGACTCCAAGGAGGAGCAGCAGGCCGCCACGATGCGCAAGATGCTCGTCGCGATGGCGCGCGACCTGCGCGTGCTCGTGATCAAGCTCGCGGACCGCCTCCACAACATGCGCACCGTCGCGGCCCGGCCCGTCGAGTCGCAGCGGCGGATCGCGCAGGAGACGCTCGACGTCTACGCGCCGCTCGCGCACCGGCTCGGGATGCAGGAGATCAAGCAGCACCTCGAGGACCTCGCGTTCGCGGCGCTCCACCCAAAGCGCTACGCCGAGCTCGATCACCTCGTCTACGCCCGCGCCCCGCAGCGCAACGTCTACCTCGCCAAGGCGCTGGCCCAGGTGCAGCGCTGGCTCGACGACGCCGGCGTCGAGGCCGAGATCACGGCGCGCGGCAAGCACCTGTGGAGCATCTACGAGAAGATGATGGAGAAGAACCGCGAGTTCGACGACATCTTCGACCTCATGGCGATCCGGATCGTGGTGGACGCCGAGCCCGACTGCTACGCGGCCCTCGGCATCCTGCACTCGCACTGGAAGCCCGTGGTCGGCCGCTTCAAGGACTACATCGCGATGCCGAAGTTCAACTTCTACCAGTCGCTCCACACGACGGTCGTCGGGCCCGAGGGCAAGGCGATCGAGGTCCAGATCCGCACCCGCGACATGCACCGGCGGGCCGAGTGGGGGGTGGCCGCGCACTGGTCGTACAAGGACGGCGACGGTCGCGGCGACATCGACTGGCTCCACCGCATCATGGCGTGGCAGGGCGACGTGCCCGACCCGGGCCAGTTCATGGAGACCCTCACGCGGGCGCTGGAGCAGGACGAGCTCTTCGTCTTCACGCCCAAGGGCCGCGTCATCTCGCTGCCGCCGCGCGGCACGCCCGTGGACTTCGCCTACGAGGTCCACACCGACGTGGGCCACGGCTGCGTCGGGGCGCGCGTCAACGGCCGGCTCGTGCCCCTCTCCGCGCGCCTCCGCTCCGGCGACACCTGCGAGATCCTCCTCGCGCCGTCGGGGGAGGGGGAGCCGTCGGAGGAGTGGCTCGACTTCGTCGTGTCGCCGAAGGCGCGCAGCAAGGTGCGTCAGTGGCTCGCGCGCGAGCGGCGCGACGACCTCGTCGAGGCGGGCCGCGAGGAGCTCGTGGAGCGCCTCGCCGAGGGCGGGCTCGACGCCGAGGCGGTGCTGCGCACCGACGTCGTCGTGCGCGAGGCGCAGCGCATGAACTACGCGTCCGCCGACACCTTCTTCGGCGCGATCGGCGAGGGCACCGTCGACGGCGCGGCGGTCGCCGCGCGCATCGCCGACGCCGCCCGCGAGTCGGGGGACCCGGCGCTCGCCGAGGCACCGCCCGCGACCGGGTCGGCGCGGCCGCCCGTCGTGGTGGAGGGCCGGCGCGGGGCGGGTGCCTCGCTGGCGCGGTGCTGCACGCCGGTGCCCGGCGACGAGATCGTGGGGGTCGCGGTCGACGCGCGCACGGTGGTGGTGCACCGCGCGGACTGCGCGCTCGCCGTGCCGAGCGGCGGCGCCGCGCGCATGGCGGAGGTCGAGTGGTCGGACGACCGCGCGGACGCCGTCTTCGTCGTCGCGGTGGAGGTCGTCGCGCTCGACCGCTCGCGGCTACTGCGCGACGTGGCCAACGCGCTGTCGGACCAGCACGTCAACATCGTCTCGTGCAGCACCCAGACCGGCACCGATCGCGTCGCCCGCATGCGCTTCGAATTCGAGATGGCGGACCCGTCGCACCTGCGATCGGTGCTGCGGGTGATCAAGCGCATCGAGGGCGTCTACGACGCGCACCGCGTCCTCCAGGTGGCGGCGAGCAGCGTCTAGCCTCTCCGCGTGCCAGAGTTCCGGACGTCGCCGGGCACGCGGGACATCCTCCCGCCCGAGTCCGCCCGCTGGCGGGCGCTGCAGGAGGCCTTCGCCCGGGTCGTGGAGGCCGCGGGCTACGGGCTCGTCATCCCGCCGATGTTCGAGGACCTCGGCGTCTTCCTGCGCCTCGGCGAGGCCACCGAGGTGGTCACCAAGGAGATGTACGACTTCCACGACAAGGGGGGTCGACACGTCGCGCTGCGGCCCGAGCAGACGGCGAGCGTCTGTCGTGCGTACGTGGAGCACCGACCGACGCCGCCGTGGAAGGTCTGGTACGCGGGCCCCAACTTCCGCTACGAGAAGCCGCAGCTCGGGCGCTACCGGCAGTTCGACCAGGTGGGCGTCGAGGCGATCGGGGTGGCGGACCCGTACCTCGACGCGGAGGTCGTGGCCCTGGCCTGGCGCTTCTACGGGGAGCTCGGCCTGCGGCGGGTGCGCCTCGCGATCAACTCCCTCGGCGACGCGGGCGACCGCGACCGCTACGCCGAGGCGCTGCGGGCGTACTGCGAGGCCCGCGCCGACGGCCTCACCGCCGAGACGCGCGCGACCCTCGCGCGCAACCCGCTGCGCGTCCTCGACTCCAAGCGCGAGGGCGACGCGGAGGTGCTCGCGGGCGCGCCGCGCATGGGCGACCACCTCGGCGCCGACGCGCGCGCACACTTCGACGCGGTGCGTCGCGCGCTCGACGACCTCGGGGTGCCCCACGAGACCGACGACCGGCTGGTGCGCGGGCTCGACTACTACCGCCGGACCACCTTCGAGTTCGCGAGCACGGCGCTCGAGGCCGCCCACACCGCGATCGGCGGGGGAGGGCGCTACGACGGCCTCGTCGAGGCGCTCGGCGGTCCGGCCACCTCGGGCATCGGCTTCGCCCTCGGCGTCGACCGGACGCTGCTCGCGTGCGACGCCGAGGGGGTCTTCGCCGCGCCCGACTCGGCCGTCGACGTCTTCGTCGTGGACGCGGTCGACGGTACGCACGCGCATCGGCTGTGCCACGCGCTGCGCGCCGCCGGCGTGCGCGCGGACCGCGCGTACGATGCGCGGAGCATGAAGGCCCAGATGAAGCTCGCGGACCGCTCGGGGGCGCGGGTGGCGCTCATCGTGGGCACCGACGAGGCCGCCGCCGGCACCGTGGTGGTACGCCCGATGCGCGGCGGCGAGCAACGCGCCGTGCCCGCCGACGCGGCGGTCGCGGAGGCCACGGCCCTCGTGCGCGCCGCGCGCGGGTCGGGATCGTGACGACCCCGCCCGCCGGGGGCGTCGGCGCCGCGACGTCGCTGCGCACGCACCGATGCGGCGACCTGCGGGCCGCGGACGTCGGCGCGCGCGTCACGCTCTGCGGCTGGGTCTCCCGGCGCCGCGAGCACGGCGAGCACCTCGCCTTCCTCGATCTGCGCGACCACAGCGGCGTGGTGCAGTGCGTCGTCGACGGGGCCGTCGACGCGCGCTCGGAGTGGGTCGTGCGCGTCACGGGCACGGTGGCGCGCCGCCCCGACGGCACGGTCAACGCCCACCTCGCCACGGGCGAGGTGGAGCTCTCCGAGTGCGCGCTCGAGGTGCTGAACGCGGCGGAGCCCCCGCCGTTCCCCATCGACGCCCGGGCCGACGAGGTCGACGAGAACGTCCGGCTCAAGTACCGCTACCTCGACGTGCGCCGCGAGCGCATGCAGCGCAACCTGCGGATCCGCGCGCGGGTCAACGCCGCGATCCGCGCCGCCATGACCGAGCAGCACTTCGTCGAGGTCGAGACGCCGCTGCTCATGCCGAGCACACCGGAGGGCGCCCGCGAGTTCCTCGTGCCGTCGCGCAAGGAGCACGGCGCCTTCTACGCGCTGCCCCAGTCGCCCCAGTTGTGGAAGCAGTTGCTCATGGTCGCCGGGCTCGACCGGTACTTCCAGATCGCCAAGTGCCTCCGCGACGAGGACCTGCGCGCCGACCGCCAGTACGAGTTCACCCAGCTCGACGCCGAGATGTCCTTCGTCGGCGTCGAGGACGTGCTCGCAGCCATCTCGCACGCGGTGGTGGCCGCCGCGCGCGCCGCGACGGGGGAGGACCCGCCGCCGATCCGTCGCATGACGTGGCGCGAGGCGATGGACCGCTATGGCACGGACAAGCCCGACCTGCGCTTCGGCCTCGAGCTCGTCGACGCCACCCCCGTCTTCGCCGGCACCGCCTTCAAGGCCTTCGCCTCCGCGGCCGCGATCAAGGCGATGCGCGTGCCGGCCGCGACGCACCCGGAGCAGGCCGCCTCGGGGCGCGCCGCGCTCGACCGCCTCACCGAGCGCGCCAAGCAGCTCGGCGCCAAGGGCCTCGTGTGGCTCAAGGTCGGCGCCGACGGGGCGCTCGAGAGCCCCGTCGCGAAGTTCCTCTCCGACGCCGAGCGCGCCGCGCTGGTCGCCGCCACGGGCGCGGGCGCCGGCGACCTCCTGCTGCTCGTGGCCGACGAGTGGTCCGTGGCGTGCACGGTGCTCGGCCAGCTGCGCTGCGACCTCGCGCGGCCCCCCGTGCACGAGGGGCCGTACGCCTACGTGTGGGTCACCGAGTTCCCGCTCTTCGTCGGGGTCAACCCGGCGACCGGGCGTCCGCAGCCGGGCCACCACCCGTTCTGCCACCCGCACCCCGACGACCTCGAGCGCCTCGAGGCGGACCCGCTCGGCGTGCGCGCGCTCGCCTACGACCTCGTACTCAACGGCTGGGAGCTCGGCTCCGGCTCGATCCGGATCCACGAGCCCGAGCTGCAGCGCCGCGTGTTCCGCCACCTCGGCATCTCGGACGAGGACGCGGACCGCCGCTTCGGCTTCTTCCTCCACCCGTTCCGCTACGGCGCGCCGCCGCACGGGGGCTTCGCCTTCGGCATCGACCGCCTCGTCGCGATCCTCGCGGGCGAGGACAACATCCGCGAGGTCATCGCCTTCCCCAAGACGCAGTCGGGCACGGACCCGATGACCGACGCGCCGACGCCGGTGGCCGACGCGCAGCTCGCGGAGCTCGGCATCCGCCTGCTCCCCCCGCCGACGGCGTAGCCGCCGCGTGGCGGACGACCTCTTCACCGCCGCGGTCGCCGAGCGCCTCCGCGCGCAGGCGCCGCTCGCGGCCCGCATGCGGCCGCGCTCGCTCGACGAGGTCGTCGGCCAGCGCCACCTCGTCGCGCCGGGCGCGCCGCTGCGACGGCTCATCGAGGCCGACCGCATCTCGTCGCTCATCCTCTGGGGTCCGCCGGGCACGGGCAAGACGACGCTCGCCGAGGTCGTGGCGCGCACCACGAGCCGGCACTTCGAGCGGCTCTCCGCCGTCACCGCGGGGGTGCGCGACGTGCGCGCCGTGGTCGAGGCCGCCGAGGGCCGCCTCGGCCAGCAGGGGCGCGGGACGATCGTCTTCGTCGACGAGATCCACCGCTTCTCCACGTCGCAGCAGGACGCCCTGCTCCCGTCGGTCGAGGCGGGCATCGTGACGCTCATCGGCGCCACGACGGAGAACCCGTACTTCGAGGTCAATGCGCCGCTGCGCTCGCGCTCCACGCTCCTGCGCCTCGAGCCGCTCGCGCGCGGCGAGGTCCGCGAGCTGCTGTCCCGCGCCCTCGCCGCCGAGGCCGCCGAGGCCGACGCCGCCGCGCTCGACGCGATCGCCGACCGCTGCGGCGGGGACGCCCGCCAGGCCCTCACGACGCTCGAGGTGGCGTGCGCGCTGGCGCGCCCCGCGCGCGTCGACGCGACGCACGTGGACGCGGCCCTCGGGGTGAGCGCGATGCGCTACGGGCGCGACGACCACTACGACGTGGTCTCCGCGCTCATCAAGAGCGTGCGCGGGTCCGACCCCGACGCGGGGCTGTTCTGGCTCGCGCGCATGCTGGAGGCGGGGGACGACCCGCGGTTCGTCGCGCGGCGGCTCGTGATCCTCGCGAGCGAGGACGTCGGCATGGCCGACCCGCAGGCGCTCGTGGTGGCCGTCGCCGCCGCCCAGGCGGTGGAGACGGTCGGGATGCCGGAGGCGCAGCTCGCGCTCGCCCAAGCCGTGGTGCATCTCGCGACGTCGCCCAAGAGCAACCGCGTGGCGCTCGGCATCTGGTCCGCGCGCGACGACGTGCGCGCGGGCGCGGACCTCGAGGTGCCGGCCCACCTGCGCGACGGCCACTACGCGGGTGCGCGGGACCTCGGTCACGGCACGGGCTACGCGTACCCGCACGACGATCCGCGCGGCTGGGTGCCGCAGCGGTACCTGCCGGACGGCCTCGCGCCCCGACAGAATGAGGACGACGCATCGGGCCGGTACTACCGGCCGGGTCCCCACGGCGCGGAGGCCGAGGTGGCCCGTCGGCTCCGGGCGATGCGCGACGATCGGGGAGGGACGACGGACGCATGAGCGGCGAGCGGCGCGGGATCCGCGCGGTGCTGGGGTTCCTCCTCGTGGCGGCGGTCGTGGCCGGCGTCGTCGTGCTCGCGCGGCGGCGCGGCGTGCGCCCGACGCTCGCGGGCGTCGCGGGCCTCGCGCGCGGCGGCGCGGACCGCGCGGTCGCGACGTGGCGCGGGCTCGTCGGCGGCGAGCGCGTGACCGACGAGGACCTCGAGCGGCTGTTCGGCGAGCAGTCGCAGGGCTGAGGCGGCGGTGACCGCGCCCTCGGGAGCCCCGCGCAGCGCGGACGCGCTGCGCGGCGCGTTCTCCGACTTCTTCGCCGCCCGCGGGCACGCCCGCGTGCCGTCGGCGAGCCTCATCCCGCACGACCCGACCGTGCTCTTCACGGTCGCGGGCATGGTGCCGTTCAAGCCGTACTTCCTCGGCGACGAGACGCCACCGTCGCGCCGCGCCGTGAGCGTGCAGAAGTGCGCGCGCGCCGGTGGCAAGCACAACGACCTCGACGACGTGGGGCGCACCAAGCGGCACCTCGTGTTCTTCGAGATGCTCGGCAACTTCAGCTTCGGCGACTACTTCAAGTCCGACGCGATCCCGTGGAGCTGGGAGCTCGTGACCGAGGTCTTCGGCTTCGACGGCGATCGCCTGTGGATCACGGTGCACGAGAGCGACGACGAGGCCGAGGCGATCTGGCACGAGCAGGTGGGCGTGCCGATGTCGCGCATCCAGCGCCTCGGGGATGCCGACAACTTCTGGCAGATGGGAGAGACGGGCCCGTGCGGGCCGTGCTCCGAGATCCACATCGACCGCGGCCCGGCCTTCGGTCCCGACGGTGGGCCGCTGCACGACCCCGCGGGGGACCGCTTCCTCGAGTTCTGGAACCTCGTGTTCATGCAGTTCGATCAGTCGGCCGACGGCACGCGCACGCCGCTGCCGCGACCGAGCATCGACACGGGCGCGGGCCTCGAGCGGATCCTCACCCTCGTCCAGGGCGTCGACTCGGTCTGGGAGACCGACGTGCTGCTCCCGCTCGTCGAGCACGCGGGGCGTCTCGCCGGCGCGTCGTACCGGCCCGGCGACTACGCGGACCGCGCGAGCTTCTCGCTGCGGGTGCTCGCCGAGCACGCGCGCTCCTCCACGATGCTCGTGAGCGACGGCGTGTTCCCGTCCAACGAGGGCCGCGGCTACGTGCTGCGGCGCATCATCCGCCGCGCCGTGCGCCACGCCTACCTGCTCGGGACGCAGCGCCTCGTCATGCCCGAGCTCGCGCGCACCGCGATCGGCACCATGGGCGCGGCGTACCCCGACCTGCGGGCCAACGAGGACTTCATCACCGGCGTGCTCGCCAAGGAGGAGGAGGGCTTCCGCCGCACGCTCGCGACGGGACTCTCGATCCTCGAGGGCGAGATCGGCGGGCGATCGGGCGGCGTGCTCGGCGGATCGAGCGCGTTCCTGCTCCACGACACCTACGGCTTCCCCCTCGAGCTCACGCAGGAGATCACGCAGGAGCGCGGCATGTCGGTCGACGTCGCCGGGTTCGACGCCGAGATGGCGGCGCAGCGCGCCCGTGCCAAGGCGGCGCGTCGCGCGGTGGCCAACGACGACGAGCGGGCGCGGGCGTACCGGGAGATCGTCGAGGCGCACGGCACCACCCGCTTCGTCGGCTACGACGTCGACGCCGCGGACGCGACCATCCTCCAGGTCGTCGACGGGGCGGAGGACGGCACCGTCGAGGTGTATCTCGATGTCACGCCCTTCTACGCCGAGAGCGGCGGCCAGGTCGGCGACCGGGGCACCATCGTCGGCGACGACGTGGAGATCGCCGTCCACGACGCGACCTTCGCGGTGCCCGGGCTGCGCCGTCACGTCGGGCGCGTCGTGCGCGGGGTGCCCGCGCCCGGCCTCGCGGTGCGCGCCACCATCGACGCGGTCGCGCGCGCGGCGACGCGGCGCAACCACACGGCGACGCACGTGCTGCACCATGCGCTGCGGCGAGTGCTCGGCGACCATGTCAAGCAGGCGGGCTCGCTCGTGGCGCCCGACCGCCTGCGCTTCGACTTCAGCCACTACGAGGCGGTCGGCCCCGACGAGATCCGCGAGATCGAGCGCATCGCCAACGAGGAGGTGCTCGCCAACGCCGACGTGCGGGCCTACGAGACGAGCAAGGAGGATGCCGCGGCGCGCGGCGCCATCGCGTTCTTCGGCGACAAGTACGGGGACGTCGTGCGGGTGCTCGAGGCGGGCAGCTCGATCGAGCTCTGCGGCGGCACGCACGTCGCCGCCACGGGCGACATCGGGCTCGTGAAGATCGTGGCGGAGGGCAGCATCGGGTCCAACCTCCGGCGCATCGAGGCGGTCACGGGCGCCAACGCCCTGCGCTGGGCCCACGGCGTCGTGCGGTCGCTCGACGAGGCGGCGGGCCTCGTGGGTGCGACGGCGACGACCCTCGTCGACGGGGTGCGCCGCACCGTGGCGGAGCTCGAGGAGGCCCGGGAGGAGATCCGCCGACTGCGGCGCGAGGTCGCGCGCGCGGGTGCGGCGGACGTCGCGGCGCGCGCCGCGGGGGGCGTCGCGGTGGAGCGCGTCGACGGGCTCGCGGCCGGGGACCTGCGAGACCTCGCCCTCGCCGTGCGCGCGGCGCCCGGCATGCGCGCGGTCGTGCTCGTGGGCGCCACCCCGACGGGCGGCGTCGCACTCGTGGCCGCCGTCGCGCCCGGCACGGCGGGCGGAGCGGGTCCGCTCATCGCGGCCGCGGCGCGCGCGGTCGGCGGTGGCGGTGGCGGCAAGGGGGACGTGGCGACCGCGGGTGGCAAGCACCCGGAGCGCATCGACGAGGCGATCGCCCTCGCGCGCGAGGCGGCCGCGGGCCTTGGCTGACCGGGCGGGGCGCGCCCTCGGGGTGGACCTCGGCTCCAAGCGCGTCGGCCTCGCCCTCTCGGACGCGACCAGGACGATCGCGTCGCCGCTCGAGGTGCTGCGTCGCAGCGGCTCGGAGCCGGCCGACCACGCGGCCATCGCGCGGATCGCGGCCGAGCACGACGTGGGCGTCGTCGTGGTGGGCCTCCCGCTCACGATGGCCGGCACGACGGGCAGCGCCGCCGAGGGCGTCCTCGCCGAGGTCGCGCGCATGCGCGACGCGATCCCGCTCCCGATCGAGGTGCACGACGAACGGCTCACGACGCGCACCGCGGACGGGATCATGCGCGACGCGCGGATGACGGCGCAGGCGCGACGCCGCGTCGTCGACAAGGTCGCGGCGGCCGTGATGCTCCAGTCGTGGCTCGACGGGGCGGGGGTGCGCGGATGAACGACCGCTGGCGCGAGGACCCGTGGGACGCGCGTGCCGCCTGGGAGCGGGACGCGTACGAGCCGGCGCCCGGCGGCTGGCGTCCGTCGCGGCGCGTCGTCGCCCCGGTGGCGCTCGCGGTCGCCGTCGCGATCGTCGGCGCGGCGATCGGGGGCGTGTGGTGGCTGCGCCAGCTCAACCCCCGGGGCGAGGCAGCGGTGGCCACCGCCTTCGAGGTGCGCGAGGGCGACGACCTCGCGTCGGTGAGCGAGCGCCTCGAGGCGGAGGGCTTCGTGACGTCGGCCCGCGCGTTCCGCTGGTACGTCGCGCGGCGCGGCGGCCTCGAGCTCGTGCCGGGCACCTACGCGATCGTCGCGCGCAGCCACGTCGGCGACGTGCAGCGCGCGCTCGGCACGACGCCCGAGATGCGCTACGTCGACGTCACGTTCCCGGAGGGCTTCACCGTGGCGCAGATCGCGCGGCGCCTCGCCGAGGCGACGGGACGGCTCACCGAGGCCGAGGTGCTCGACGCCGCCCGCGACCCGGGCGTGGTCTCCGACCTCGCGCCCGGGGACCGCGGGCCGCTCGCGGCCGCGGTCTCGCCGGCCGAGGGGCTCCTGTTCCCCGACACCTACGAGGTCTCGGGGTCGCAGGACGCCGCCCAGGTGCTCCAGCGCCTCGCCGACCAGATGTCGGCCGTCGCCGCGCAGGAGGGGCTCGCCGAGTCCCGCGCGCGCGTCGGCGTGGATCCGTACGAGGTCCTCATCGTCGCCTCGCTCGTCGAGCGCGAGGCCAAGCTCGAGGCCGACCGCGCGCGCATCGCCCGGGTGATCTACAACCGCCTGGAGCGCGGGATGGAGCTGCAGATCGACGCGAGCCTGTACTACGGCGCGCCCGAGGGCGCGTCCTTCGCCGACCTCAAGGCCGCCGACGGCCCGTACAACACGTACCGGCGCCGCGGCCTCCCGCCGACGCCGATCGCCAATCCCGGTCGCGCCGCGATCCGCGCCGCGATGAACCCCGCACCCAACCCGCCGCTCTCCGACCCGATGTGCGCCGGCATCCGGCGCGCTGCCAACTGCGCCTACCTCTACTACGTGCTCGCCGACGCCGAGGGCGGCCACGCGTTCGCGGCGACCTACGAGGCGCACCAGCGCAACGTCGAGGCGGCCCGCGCCGCGGGGCTGCTGCCGTGATCCGCGCCGCGACTCGACTCGCCGTCGTGGTCGGCGACCCCGTCGCCGCGAGCCTGTCGCCGGCGATCCACGCCGCCGCCTTCGCCGCGGCGGGCGCGGACTGGGCGTACGGCGCGGTGCGGGTGCGCCCCGGGGGCATGCCGGGCTTCGTGCGCGCCATGCGGGCGCTGCCCGTCTCGGGCGCCTCGGTCACGATGCCGCACAAGGCCGCCGCGGCGGCGCTCGCCGACCTCGCGGACGACGACGTGCGCCTGCTCGGCGCGGCCAACACGCTCTCGCTCGACGCCGCCGGCCGGATCCGGGCCCGCTCGACGGACGGAGAGGGCGCGCGCGACGCGCTCGTGGCGGCCGGCGCGTCGATCGCGGGGGCCCGCGCGGTCGTGATCGGCGCCGGCGGCACGGCGGCGTCGGTGGTGCTGGCCCTCGCGCGCGCGGGCGCGGAGGTCGCGGTGGTCAATCGTACGGCGGCCCGCGCGGCCGAGCTCGCCCGCGCCGTGTCGGGCGCGGTCGCCGGCGCGCGGGTGCGCGACGCGGGGATGGACGCGGTCGGCGACGCCGACGTCGTCGTGCACGCGACGCCCGTCGGGATGGGCGCCGACGAGTCGCCCGTGCCGCGGTCGGCGTGGCGCGCCGGCCAGACCGTGCTCGACGCCGTGTACCACCCGCTCGATACCCGCGCGTTGCGCGAGGCCCGTGCCGCGGGCGCGACCGTCGTCGACGGACTCGAGATGCTCGTGCGCCAGGCGGCGCTGCAGCAGCGCGAGTGGATCGATCGCACGCCCGACGTCGCCGCGATGCGGCGCGCCGCGACCGACGAGCTCGCGCGGCGTCGGACGAACTCCCGCGGCGGCGACCACCGATAGCCTGATCGCGTGCTGCGCTTCCTCACCGCGGGCGAGAGCCACGGACGGGCGCTCACCGTCATCGTCGAGGGACTGCCCGCGGGCCTCTGGGTGGTGCGCGACGACCTCGCCGCCGAGCTGGCCCGCCGCCGCCTCGGCCACGGACGCGGGCCCCGCCAGCGCTTCGAGGAGGACGAGATCACCATCGTCGCCGGCGTGCGCCACGGGCGCACCCTCGGCTCCCCGGTGAGCATCGAGATCAAGAACACCGAGTGGTTCCGCAGCGAGACCTGGCACGCCGAGATGTCGCCCGAGCCCGGCGTCAGCGAGCGTCCGCTCACGCAGCCGCGCCCCGGCCATGCCGACCTCGCCGGGATGCAGAAGTACGGCTTCGAGGACGCGCGCAACGTGCTCGAGCGGGCGAGCGCCCGCGAGACGGCCGCGCGGGTCGTGGCGGGCGCGCTCGCCAAGGCGTTGCTCAAGGAGATCGGCGTCTCAGTGTTCTCCCACGTGGTGCAGCTCGGTGCCGTGCGCGCCGGCGACCGCCGCCCGATGCCCGACGACATGTTCGAGGTCGACGAGTCGCCCGTGCGCTGCTTCGACCCCGATGCGGCCGCGCGGATGGTCGCCGAGATCGAGGCGGCGGCCAAGGACGGCGACAGCCTCGGCGGCGTCATCGAGGTGCTCGCGACGGGCGTGCCCGTCGGGCTCGGCAGCTACGTCCACTGGGACCGTCGCCTCGACGGCCTGCTCGCGCGCGCGATCATGAGCATCCAGGCGGTGAAGGGCGTGGAGGTCGGCGACGGCTTCGAGGTGGCCGGTCGGCGGGGGAGCGCGGCCCACGACCCGATCGAGTGGGACGAGGCGGGCCGCACCTACCGCCGCACGTCGACCCTGGCGGGCGGCACCGAGGGCGGCATGTCGACGGGCGAGCTCCTCGTGGTGCGCGCGGCGATGAAGCCGCTCGCGACGCTCAACCGCCCGACGCTGAGGACCGTCGACGTGGTGACCAAGGAGGAGACGGTGAGCTTCAAGGAGCGCACCGACGTGACGGCGGTCCCCGCGATGGGGGTCGTGGCCGAGACGATGGTGGCGCTCGTGCTCGCCGCCGAGGCCCAGCGCAAGTTCGGCGGCGACTCCGTCGAGGAGTTCGTCCGCAACGTCGCCACGTACCGCGGCGCGCTGCGGTGAGCGGGACCCGTACCGCCGCCGCCCGTCCCGGTACGCCCGCGGCCGAGCCGTTCGTCGTGCTGGTCGGCCTCATGGGTAGCGGCAAGTCGAGCGTCGGCCGCCGCCTCGCCCGACGGCTGGGGCTGCCCTTCGCCGACTCCGACGAGCTCGTGGAGCGCGCGGCCGGCCGGAGCGTGCGAGAGATCTTCGCCGAGCGCGGCGAGGCGGCCTTCCGCGACCTCGAGCGCCGGGCCGTCGCCGACGGGTGCGCGGCGGCGGGCGGCGGCGTCTTCGCGGTCGCCGGCGGCGCCGTGCTCGACGAGGGGTCGCGCGCCGCGCTGCGGGCCCGCGCGACGCACGTGGTCTGGCTGGACGCCCCGACGCCCGAGCTCGTGCGTCGCACCGGGCGCGCGGCGCACCGTCCGGCGCTCGACGACGACGCGTCGGGGACGCTCGCGGCGATGCGCGCCGCGCGGGAGGCGCTCTACCGCGACCTCGCGACCCTGCGCGTCGACACCGCCGGGAGGGACCTCGACGAGGTGACCGACGCGGTGGTCCGCGCGGTGGGGGCCCCGTGAGCGAGACCGTGCGGGTCGAGCTCGGCGCGCGGGGCTACGACGTGCTCGTCGGCCACGGCGTCGTCGGCGAGCTCGCGCGCGTCGTACGCGAGACGACGGGCGCGCGCCGCGCCGCCGTCCTCACGCAGGCGGGCATCCCCGTCGCGGCGGACCCCGGCGTCCCCGCGACGCGCATCGAGCTGCCCGCGGGCGAGGCGGCCAAGGACCTCGCGGTCGTCGCGCGGGTGGCGGGCGAGCTGGCCCGCGCGGGCATCACGCGCGACGACGCGATCGTCGGCGTCGGCGGCGGGGTCGTCACCGACGTCGCGGGATTCGTCGCCGCGACCTGGCACCGCGGCACGCCGGTGGTGCACGTCGCCACGACCCTGGTCGGGATGGTGGACGCGGCGATCGGCGGCAAGACGGGGGTCAACCTCCCGGAGGGGAAGAACCTCGTGGGCGCCTTCTGGCAGCCGCGCGCCGTCCTCTGCGAGCTCGACGCCCTGGCGCACCTGCCGGCCCGCGAGACGCGCTGCGGCCTCGGGGAGATCGCGAAGTACCACTTCCTCACGGGCGAGGACCTCCTCGCGCTGCCGATGGCACGGCGGGTCGCGCGCTGCGTGGCGATCAAGGCCGCGGTCGTGGCCGAGGACGAGACCGAGTCGGGCCGGCGCGCGATCCTCAACTACGGCCACACCCTCGCGCACGCCCTCGAGCGCACCACGGGCCACGCGCTCGCGCACGGTGAGACCGTCGCGATCGGCCTCGTGTTCGCCGCCGAGGTGGCGGGCGCGATGGGCCGCATCGACGCGGCGCGCGTGCGACGCCACTACGAGGTGGTGCGCGACGCGTACGGCCTGCCCGTCGAGGTGCCGCGCGGCGCGGGGCGCGACGAGCTCGCCGCCTACATGCGCAGGGACAAGAAGGCGCGCGAGGGCTACGCGTTCGTGCTCGACGGTCCGCGCGGCGTGGAGCTCGTGCGCGACGTGCCGCCCGACGCCGTGGACCGGGCCTTCGACGCACTGGGCGTAGGCTGACGCGGTGGCCACGGACCCGCGTCCGCGCCTCGTCCTGCTCAACGGCCCCAACCTCGACCTGCTGGGGGAGCGCGAGCCGGAGATCTACGGCACCGACCGCCTCGAGGACCACGTCCGCCGCGCGCGCGAGGCCGCGACCTGGCTCGGGGCCGACCTGGAGGTCGCCGTGGCGCAGAGCGCGGGCCGGATGGTGGAGCTGATCCACGCGGCGCGGGGCACGGCCGACGCCCTCATCGTCAACCCCGGGGCCCTCACCCACTTCGCCTGGAGCGTGCACGACGCCCTCGCCGCGTTCGACGGGCCGGTCGTCGAGGTGCACCTCAGCAACCCCGCGACCCGCGAGCCCTGGCGCCACGAGAGCGTCGTCGCGCCGGTCGCGAGCGGCACGATCGCGGGCTTCGGCGCCCCGAGCTACGTCTTCGCGGTCCACGCCGCCGTCACCCTCCTGCGGGAGCGCCGCGCGTGAGCGCGGCCCTCGCCCCGATCGACGTCGCCGGCCGCGATGCGGCGGTGCGCGAGCGCCTCGCCGAGGTCGCGCCCGCCGTGCACGGGCTGCTCGTGACCGACCTGCACCACGTCCGCTGGCTCACGGGCTTCTCCGGCTCGGCCGGGACGCTCGTGGTGCTGCCCGACGGCATGGCCCTCGTCGTCGACGGCCGCTACGGCGACCAGGCCCGCGCGCAGGTCGCCGACGGCGGCGCGGCCTGCACCGTGCGCGAGGCGCGCACCGCCGCCGCGCTGCGCGACGAGCTCGCCGACGCCGTGCGCGGGCTCGGCCACCTGGGCTTCGACCCCGCCGAGGTGACGGTGAGCCAACACGAGTCGTGGGCGACGGCGCTCGCTCCGCGCCTCGTGCCGGCCGCCGGGGTCGTCGCGGCGCTGCGGCGCCGCAAGACCTCGCCCGAGATCGCGCGCATGGAGGCGGCGGCCCGCGCGGCCGACGCGGCCCTCGCGGAGGCCGAGCCGATGCTCGGCGCGGGCGCGACGGAGGCCGACGTGCGGGACGAGCTCGAGTACCGGATGCGCCGCCACGGTGCGGACGGTCCGAGCTACGACACGATCGTCGCGTCGGGTCCCCACGCGGCGCGACCGCACCACCGGCCCACCCGCCGGCGGATCGTCGAGGGCGACGCCGTCGTCATCGACGTGGGCGGGCTCGTGGACGGCTACCACTCGGACATGACCCGCACCTACCTCGTCGGTGCGGTCCCACCCGAGCTGTCGGCGATGCACGCGCTCGTGGGCCGCGCGCAGCGCGACGGCCTCGCCGCGGTGCGACCGGGCGCGTCGGCGCACGACGTCGACCGCGTCTGTCGCGACCTCATCGCGGCGGAGGGACTCGGCGCCGAGTTCACCCACTCGACGGGTCACGGCGTCGGCCTGCAGATCCACGAGATGCCCTGGGTCCGCGCCGGCTCGCACGAGCCGCTCGCGGAGGGCGAGGTGGTGACCGTGGAGCCAGGGGTCTATCGTGAGGGGCTCGGCGGCGTGCGCACCGAGGACCTCGTGGTCGTCACGCGCGACGGATGCCGCCCCCTGACCCACACGCCGAAGGACCGACAGTGCCTGCCATCACGACCAACGACCTGAAGAACGGGATCACCCTCGAGATCGACGGGGCGCTCTTCACCGTCGTCGAGTTCCAGCACGTCAAGCCGGGCAAGGGCGGCGCCTTCGTGCGCACCAAGCTGCGCAACCTCCGCAACGGCAACGTCTTCGACCGTACCTTCAACGCGGGCGTGCGGGTGGAGCAGGCCATCCTCGACAAGCGGGACATGCAGTTCGTCTACAAGGACGGTGACACCTACGTCTTCATGGACACCGAGTCCTACGAGCAGACCCAGGTGCGCCCGGCGGCGCTCGGGGAGGCCGCGCACTACCTCGTCGAGGGGGGCAGCGCGATCATCGCGACCCACCGCGACGAGATCGTCTCGGTCGAGATCCCCGCGAGCGTGGAGCTCACCGTGGCCAAGACCGAGCCGGGCGTCCAGGGCGACCGCGTGTCCGGCGCGCGCAAGCCCGCCACCCTCGAGACCGGCGTGACCGTCCAGGTCCCCTTGTTCGTCGACGAGGGTGACCGCGTGCGGGTCGACACCCGCACCGGCGACTACATCACGAGGGTCTGATGCCCGCGGGCGGCGACCCGCGGACGGAGTCCCGGGAGCGGGCGCTGACGCTGCTCTACGAGTCGGAGGCCCGGGGGGTCTCGGTCGACGCGGTGCTCGCCGCGCGGCCCCTCGCCGGCGACGAGCTCGCCATGCGCCTCGCCCGCGGCGTGGAGGCCGCGCGCGACGAGATCGACGCGGTGATCGGCGAACACTCGCACGCCTGGACGCTCGCGCGCATGCCCGCCATCGACCGCAACGTGCTGCGCCTCGCGGTGCACGAGCTGCTGCACCGACCCGACGTGCCCGTCGGGGCGGTCATCGACGAGGCGGTCGGACTCGCCAAGCGCTTCTCGACCGATGACTCGGGGCGCTTCGTCAACGGCGTACTCTCGGCCGTGGCACGCACCCACCGGAAGAAGGGCGGCTAGTACGCAGCGCTGGATCCTCGCCACGCGGGCATGGCTCGCCGCGAGGAGCGTCTGGCAGGTCGCGCTCGCGTGCGCGGTGACGCTGCACGCCACGTACTTCGCGGCCCTCACGGTCGAGGTCCACCGCGGCCTCGGGACGAGCGCCTACGACTTCGGGCTCTACGACCAGGGCATCTGGCTGCTCTCGCGCTTCGAGTCGCCCTTCGTGACCCTCATGGGCCGCAACCTGTTCGGCGACCACACGAGCTTCATCCTCCTCGCCCTCGTCCCGCTCTACTGGATCACGTCCAACACCTCGACGCTGTTCGTCGTCCAGGCCGTCGCGATCTCGCTCGGCGCCCTGCCGGTCTACGCGGTCGCACGGAGGCGGCTCGGGAGCGAGGCCGCGGCCCTCGCGCTCGCGTGCGCGTACCTGCTGCACCCCGCGGTCGGCTGGATCGCGCTGGAGAACTACCACCCCGACTCCTTCCTCGGCCTGTTCGTCGGCGTGGCGTGCGCCGGGGCGTTGCTCGGGAGGTGGCGCTGGTACTTCGTCGGCGTCGTGCTCGCGCTGCTCGTCAAGGAGGACGCCGGACTCGTGCTCATCCCGCTCGGCGTCTGGGTCGCCGCCCGGCGCAACGTGCGCATCGGCGTCGTGACCGCGCTCTTCGCGCTGTGGTACGCGCTCGTCGCGATCTTCGGCATCCAGCGGGGCATCCTCGGGGTGCCGTTCCGCAACTCCTGGCGCTTCCCGTTCGGCGGCCCGTGGGACGCCCTCTGGTCGCCCGTCACCAGGCCGCTCGACCTCCTGCGCCACCTCGCCTCGGACGGGCGGCCCTTCTACGTCCTCCAGATGCTGGCGCCGATGGCGCTCGTCATGGGGGCGGCGCCCGGCTTCGCCGCGGTCGCGGTGCCGGTGCTCGCGTCCAACGTCCTCAGCACGTTCTGGTACCAGTACCAGGTCGAATACCACTACTCGCTCGTGGTCGTGCCGGTCCTCGCGATGGCGACGATCCTCGGCCTCGCCCGCATCCCCGAGCGGTGGCGCCGGGCCACCCTCGCGTCGCTCGTCGCGTCGTCGCTCGTCGCCGCGTGGGCGTGGTCGCCGCTGCCCCTCGCGCGCCACACGGTGCGCCACAACAGCCCGCGCAGCACCTACGTCCGCGAGGCGATGGAGGCCGTGGCGCGGGTGCCGGACGACGCGGTCGTCTCGGCGTTCCACCCCCTCACCGCGCACCTCGCCCGCCGGGAGCGCATCTACTCGTTCCCCGTGCCCTTCGAGCGGCGCCTCTACGGCCCGGACGTCTTCGCCGCCGGCGGGGAGCTGCCCTTCGCCGCCGAGATCGAGTACGTCGTGCTGCCGACGGAGCTCGACGGCGACGACCGCGCGGTGTGGGAGCGGGTCCGCGACCGCTTCGAGCTCGCCTTCGCCAACTCGCGCTGGATGGTCTGGGAACGCGCCGACTGATACCCTGACGCGACCGTCACGTGGGTCCCGTGAGGCCCATACGGAGGAGCGACATGGCACGTCCCGCGACCGCGCACGCCGAGGTGATGACGGCGTCCGACGTGCAGCGCGCCATCGTGCGGATCGCCCACGAGATCGTGGAGCGCAACCACGGCCTGGATCGCCTCGCCCTCGTCGGGTTGCAGCGCGGCGGCACCTGGATCGCCGAGGCGATCGCGGAGGCCATCGCGGGCATCGACGCCGCGCGGCCCGTGCCGTGCGGGGCGCTCGACGTGAGCCTCCACCGCGACGACATCGGCCTGCGGCCCGTGTCGATCGGGGCGATCTCCCACATCCCGTTCGATCTCACCGCGGCGACCGTCGTGCTCGTCGACGACGTGCTCTTCACGGGCCGCACGGTGCGCGCGGCCCTCGAGGGGCTCAACAATTACGGCCGCCCCCGCGCGGTGCAACTCGCGGTGCTCGTCGACCGCGGCCACCGCGAGCTGCCGATCCGCCCCGACTACGTCGGCAAGAACCTGCCGACCCGCCCCGACGACGAGGTGCGGGTCGCGCCCGGTGGCGTGACGATCGAGGCCGCGCCGTGAGGCACCTGCGCTCGATCCGCGAGCTCGACGTCGACACCCTCGTCGGCCTCCTGCGGCTCACCGACCACATGACGGAGATCAACGCGCGTCCGGTGCCCCGCGTGCCGGCGCTCCGCGGGCGCACGGTGGCCAGCCTCTTCTTCGAGGACTCGACGCGCACCCGGCTCTCGTTCGAGACCGCGGCCAAGCGGCTCTCCGCCGACACGATGACGTTCAACGTCTCGACGTCGAGCGTCAACAAGGGGGAGTCGCTGCGGGACACGATCGCGACGATCACCGACATGGGCGTCGACTGCTTCGTCGTGCGCCACCGGTCGGTGGGCGTGCCCTGGCAGATCGCGGGGTGGACGACCGCGAGCGTGGTCAACGCCGGGGACGGCGCGCACCAGCACCCCACCCAGGCCCTCGTCGACTGCTACACGATCCGCGAGCGCACGCACGCGGAGCGCATGGACGGCATGCGGATCGCGATCGTGGGGGACATCAAGCACAGCCGCGTCGCGCGCAGCAACGTCGACGCGTTCGGGATGCTGGGCGCGCGCGTGACGCTCGTGGCGCCGCCGACGCTGCTCCCCCCGGACGTCGCGCACTGGGGCGTCGACGCGACGCAGGACCTCGACGGCCTCCTCGGCGAGGTGGACGTGCTGTACATGCTGCGCCTCCAGAGCGAGCGCATGGCGCAGGGGCACGTGCCCAGCCTCCGCGAGTACAGCGAGGGCTACGGCCTCACGCGTGCGCGCGTCGAGCGGCTGCGCGCCGACGCGATGGTGATGCACCCGGGGCCGATGAATCGCGGCGTCGAGATGCAGATCGACCCGTCGGAGCTCAAGCACAGCATGATCCACCGCCAGGTGGCCAACGGCGTCTCGGTGCGCATGGCCGTGCTCTTCGAGCTGCTCGGCGCGGGATCGCACCTCGGGGGCCAGGCGTGAGCGGCGCGGTCCTGCTGCGCGGCGGCACGGTGGTGCGGCGCGACGGCGAGCGCGCGGCGGACGTGCGCGTCGAGGGCGGCGTCATCACCGACGTCGCGGCACCCGGCACCCGCCTCGAGGCCGACGTCGTGCTCGACGCCGCGGGCTGCATGGTGTCGAGCGGCTTCGTCGACCTGCACGCGCACCTGCGCGAGCCCGGCAAGGAGGAGGCCGAGACGATCGAGACGGGGAGCCGCGCGGGGGCGCTCGGCGGCTACACGGCGCTCGTCGCGATGCCCAACACCGACCCCGCACAGGACTCCGTGGCGGTCGTGGACTTCGTGCGCGAGCAGGGCAAGCGCGCGGGCCTCGCCGAGGTGGTGCCGTCCGGCTGCATCACCGTCGGGCGTCGGGGTGAGGCCCTCGCCCCGCTCGCGGAGCTCGCCGGGGCCGGGGTGCGGATCTTCACCGACGACGGCAACGGCGTGCAGGACGCGATGCTCATGCGCCGGGCCCTCGAGTACGCGCGGGGCCTCGGCGTCACCCTCGCCCAGCACTGCGAGGTGGCCGAGCTCACCCGTGGCGCGGTCATGAACGAGTGCTCCTGCTGCACCGACCTCGGTCTGCCGGGCTGGCCCGCGATCGCCGAGGAGCTGATGGTCTTCCGCGACGTCGAGCTGGTGCGCCTCACGGGCGCGACCATGCACTTCCTCCACCTCTCGACGGCGCGCAGCGTGGAGCTCGTGCGCGCGGCCAAGCGCGACGGCCTGCCGGTGACCGCCGAGGTGACGCCGCACCACCTGTCGCTCACGGACGACCTGCTCGCGTCCTACGACCCGGTGTACAAGGTCAACCCGCCGCTGCGCTCCCGCGAGGACATCGCCGCGCTTGTCGCGGGCGTGCGCGACGGCACGATCGACGCCGTCGCCACCGACCACGCCCCGCACCCGCGCCGGGACAAGGAGCTCGCGCTCGACGCGGCCCCGCCCGGGATGCTCGGGCTCGAGACGAGCCTCGGCGTGGTCGCCCCGCGCCTCGACCTCGGACCGCGCGAGCTGGTGCGCGTGATGTCGTGGAATCCGGCGCGCATCGCGCGCATCGACGACCGCCACGGCCGCGAGGTGGCGCCGGGCGAGCCGGCCAACCTCGCGGTCTTCGACCTCTCGGCCGCCTGGCAGGTGGATCCGACCCGCCTCGCGAGCCGGAGCACCAACACGCCCTTCGCCGGCGTCCCGCTCGCCGGACGCGTGCGCCACACCCTCCTCGCGGGCACCCCGACGGTGCGGGACGGGTCGGCCACCCGATGACGCCGCGCCCGGCCCTGCTCGCGCTCCGCGACGGCTCGCTCTTCGAGGGCGAGGCGATCGGCCTCGGCGCACGGCCGGACGACGCACCGGTCACGACGGCGGGCGAGGTCGTCTTCCACACCGGCCTCACCGGCTACCAGGAGGTCCTCACCGATCCGTCCTACGCGGGCCAGATCGTCACCTTCACGACCCCCCACATCGGCAACTACGGGGCGACGCCCGCCGACGACGAGTCGCGGCGCATCTTCGCCCGCGGCGTGATCGTCCGGGAGCTCGCGCGTCGCCGGAGCAACTGGCGCAGCGAGGCCGACCTCGACGCCGTGCTGCGCCGGGCCGGGCTCGTCGGCATCGCGGGCGTCGACACGCGCCGCCTCACCCGCGTGCTGCGCGAGGGCGGCGCCATGCCGGGCGCCATCGGCACGGCGGGGGAGTCCGAGGTGCGCGCCGCCGCGGCGGCGGAGCGCGGCACCGCGGGCCTCGACCTCGTCGCGCAGGTCACCTGCGACGCGCCCTACGAGCCCGCGGGCGCGGGGCCCGGCGCGCCGCTCGTCGTGGCGTACGACTTCGGGATCAAGACGACGATGCTCGAGTGCCTCGGGGCGTTCGCCCGCGTGCGGGTCGTGCCCGCCGGCACGACGGCCGCGGAGGTGCTGGCCCTGCGGCCCGACGGCGTGTTCCTGTCCAACGGCCCCGGCGATCCCGAGCGCGTCGCGGGTGCGACCGAGCGCATCCGCGAGGTGCTCGACGCCGGCGTGCCGACGTTCGGCATCTGCCTCGGCCACCAGCTCCTGTGCCTCGCGCTCGGCGGCCGCACGTACAAGCTGCCCTTCGGCCACCACGGGGCCAACCACCCGGTCCGCGACCTGCGCACGGGGCGCGTCGAGATCACGAGCCAGAACCACAACTTCTGCGTCGACGCGGAGTCGCTCGCCGGCATCGTGGAGCCCACGCACGTCAACCTCAACGACGGCACCAACGAGGGGATGCGCGTGCGCGGGGTCGCCGCGGCGTCGGTGCAGTACCACCCCGAGGCGGGCCCGGGTCCGCACGACAGCCGCTACCTCTTCGCCGAGTTCGCCGAGATGATGGCGGGGGCGCGACGGTGAGCCCCCCGGCGGCCGAGGGGCGCGGCTGATGCCGAGGCGCACCGACCTCTCCTCGATCCTCGTGATCGGCTCCGGGCCGATCGTGATCGGTCAGGCCTGCGAGTTCGACTACTCGGGCACGCAGGCCTGCCGCGTGCTGCGCGCCGAGGGCTACCGCGTGGTGCTCGCCAACTCCAACCCCGCGACGATCATGACCGACCCCGACTTCGCCGACCGCACCTACGTCGAGCCACTCACGGCCGACATGCTCGAGCGGATCCTCGACCGCGAGCGCCCCGACGCGGTGCTCCCGACGCTCGGCGGCCAGACGGCGCTCAACCTCGCGATGGCGCTCCACGAGCGCGGCCGCGTCGGGGTGCCCGGCACGCCCGAGCTCATCGGTGCCAACGCCGAGGCCATCGCGACGGCGGAGGACCGCGACCGCTTCAAGCGCGCGATGCTCGAGATCGGCCTCGGCGTGCCGCGCAGCGGCATCGCCCACACGCCCGAGGAGGCCCGCGGCGTGCTCGCGGAGATCGGGCTCCCCGTCATCATCCGCCCGGCCTACATCCTCGGCGGGCGCGGCACGGGGATCGCCCACACGCCCGAGGAGTTCGAGCGCGTGGTCGCCAACGGCCTGGCGGCGAGCCCGATCTCGGAGGTGCTCATCGAGACCTCGATCGTCGGGTGGAAGGAGTACGAGCTCGAGGTGATGCGCGACCGCGCGGACAACTGCGTCATCATCTGCTCGATCGAGAACGTCGACGCCATGGGCGTCCACACGGGCGACTCCATCACGGTGGCCCCGGCCATGACGCTCTCCGACGTCGAATACCAGGCGATGCGGGACGCGGCCTTCGCCTGCATCCGACGCGTGGGGGTCGAGACCGGCGGCTCCAACGTGCAGTTCGCCGTCCACCCGCGCACCGGCGAGCAGGTCGTCATCGAGATGAACCCCCGCGTCTCGCGCTCCTCGGCGCTCGCGTCCAAGGCGACGGGCTTCCCGATCGCCAAGATCGCGGCCAAGCTCGCCGTCGGCTACGCGCTCGACGAGATCCCCAACGACATCACGCGCAAGACGCCCGCGAGCTTCGAGCCCGTCATCGACTACGTGGTGACCAAGGTGCCGCGATGGGCGTTCGAGAAGTTCCCCGGCGTCGCCGGCGTCCTCGGCACGCAGATGCAGAGCGTGGGGGAGTCCATGGCGATCGGACGGACCTTCGCGGAGAGCCTCCAGAAGGCGCTGCGCTCGCTCGAGATCGGGCGCGCGGGGCTCAACTGCGACCCGGGCGAGGCGCGCCACGCGGCCCTCGACGACGCGGAGCTGCGCCGCCGCGTCGCGATCCCCACGCCCGACCGCATCTTCGAGGTCGGCGAGTGTCTGCGGCGCGGCTGGCCGATCGACGAGGTCGCGCGCCTCACCCACCTCGACCCGTGGTTCCTCGACCAGATGCAGGCGATCGTCGACGAGCGCGCCGCGCTCGCCGGGGCCTCGCCCGCGACGCTCGACCGGGCGGCGTGGCGCCGCGCCAAGCGCCTCGGCTTCTCCGACGCGCAGCTCGCGCACCTGTGGGGTGCGACGGAGGACGCGGTGCGCGCGGCGCGGCTCGCGGCGGGCGTGCGGCCGACCTACAAGGCGGTCGACACGTGCAGCGCCGAATTCGCCGCCGACACCCCGTACCTGTACTCGACCTACGAGGACGAGGACGAGGTGCGCCCGACCGAGCGGCCCAAGGTGCTCATCCTCGGCAGCGGACCCAACCGCATCGGGCAGGGCATCGAGTTCGACTACTGCTGCGTCCACGCGTGTTTCGCGCTGCGGGACGCCGGCTACGAGACGATCATGCTCAACTGCAACCCCGAGACGGTCTCGACCGACTATGACACCTCGGATCGCCTCTACTTCCAGCCGCTCACCGCCGAGGACGTGCTCGATGTGATCGAGCACGAGGGCGCCCTCGGCAGCGGCGCCCCGCGCGTCATCGTGGGGCTCGGCGGTCAGACGCCGCTCAAGCTCAGCGCCCGCATCCCCGCGGGCCTCGTGGCGGGCACCTCGCCCGCCTCCATCGACGTCGCCGAGGATCGGGAGAAGTGGGGCGCGCTGTGCGAGCGGCTCGGGATCGCCCAGCCCCCGGGCGGCACGGCCACCGGCGTCGACGAGGCGCTCGCCGTCGCCGCGCGCGTCGGCTACCCGGTGCTCGTGCGGCCGAGCTACGTGCTCGGGGGGCGCGCGATGCAGATCGTGCAGGACCCCGACCAGCTCGTGCGGGCGATGGCCGAGCTCGCGGCCGCGGGCAGCCTCGGGCGCGAGGGCGGGCTGTCGTCGGAGCGGCCCGTGCTCGTCGACCGGTTCCTCGAGGACGCGACGGAGCTCGACGTGGACGCCATCCGCGACGCCACCGGCGAGGTGCTGATCGGCGGGGTGATGGAGCACGTCGAGCAGGCGGGCGTGCACTCGGGCGACTCGGCGTGCGCGCTGCCGCCCGTCACGCTGCCGGCCGACGTCGTGCGTCGCGTCGAGGCGCACGTGCGCGACATCGCCGCCGCGCTCGACGTGGTGGGCCTCGTCAACGTCCAGTTCGCCGTCGCCGACGGCACCGTCCACGTCATCGAGGCCAACCCCCGGGCGAGCCGCACCGTGCCCTTCGTCGCCAAGGCGACGGGCGTGCCGCTCGCCAAGGTCGCGGCGCGCGTCATGCTGGGCGCGTCGCTCGCCGACCTGCGCCGCGAGGGGCTCCTGCGCCCGCCCGCGGGGTCGGGCCACGTGTCGGTGAAGGAGGCCGTCCTGCCGTTCAACCGCTTCCCCGGCGTCGACACCGCGCTCGGCCCCGAGATGCGCTCCACGGGCGAGGTGATGGGCATCGACCGCTCGTTCGGGCGCGCCTTCGCCAAGTCCCAGATGGCCGCCGGCACCGAGCTGCCCCGTGAGGGGCTCGTCTTCGTCTCGCTCGCGGACCGGGACAAGGAGGCGGGCGTCGACGTGGCGCGCACCCTGCGCGGGCTCGGCATGCGCCTCGCCGCCACGGCGGGCACGGCGGCGCACCTCGCGGCCCGCGGCTGCGCGGTGGACCTCGTCGTCGGCAAGGTCTCCGAGGGCGGCGCGGACCACGCGGAGGAGCGGATCCGTCGCGGCGAGATCGCCCTGGTGATCAACACCCCGCGCGGCGTCGGCTCGCGGCGCGACGGCGAGGCGATCCGCAAGGCCGCCAACGAGTGGCGCGTGCCGATCGTGACGACGATGGCGGCCGCGCGCGCCTTCGCGCTCGGGCTGCGCGAGTCGCACGAGGCGCCGCTCGACGTGCGGAGCCTGCAGGAGTACCACGCCGGGTGATCCGCCGCCGCGCCGTCGCCGGGCCGCCCGCACGCGTCGGGGACGTGGTGCTCGCCTCGCCCGTGATGCTCGCCTCCGGCACGGCCGGCTACGGCGCCGAGCTCGATCCGTACGTGCGCCTCGCCTCGCTCGGCGCGATCGTCACCAAGTCGGTGGCGACGTTCGCCTGGGAGGGCAACCCGGCGCCGCGCCTCGCGCCGGTGCGCGACGGGCTGGTCAACTCGGTGGGGCTCCAGGGCGACGGCATCGAGGCCTTCCTCGGGCGGCACCTGCCGGCGCTCGTCGCA
Source organism: Actinomycetota bacterium (assembly GCA_041158045.1). Lineage (GTDB taxonomy): Bacteria > Actinomycetota > Acidimicrobiia > Acidimicrobiales > Ilumatobacteraceae > CAXRBC01. Next base: position 104,349 of record JBEBCD010000057.1, read on the forward strand.
TGCGGCGCCACCGTGGTGGCGAGCATCTGGGGGCGCACCGCCGAGGACTACGCCGCGGCGGCGTCGGCGCTCGCCCCCGCCGCGTCGCGCCTCGCGGCGCTGGAGGTCAACCTCTCGTGTCCCAACCTCGGCGGTCGCCACGAGACCTTCGCCCACGACGCGGCGCTCACCGGCGCGATCGTCGCGGCGACGAAGGCGGCGGGCCTGCCGGTGTGGGCCAAGCTGAGCCCGGCGACCGACCGGCTCGTCGCCGTCGCCGGCGCCGCCCGCGACGCGGGGGCCTCGGCGGTGACGCTCGTCAACACCGTGCCGGCGCTCCCCGTCGACGGCGCCGCCGCATCGCCCGTGCTCGGTGCCGGGCGCGGCGGGCTGTCGGGCCGAGTGATCCACGACGTGGCCGTGCGTTGCGTGCGCGACGTGCGCATCGCGCACCCGGGCCTGCCGATCGTTGGCGCCGGCGGCGTGGCCGACGCGCGCGACGCGCTGGACCTCATGGCGGCGGGCGCCGACGCGGTGCAGGTGGGGACGGCGACCTTCGCCGATCCCCGTGCGGCGCGACGCATCGCGCGCGATCTCGCGGCCTGGGCGGCGCGACGGGGCGTCGCCGACTGGGCCGAGGTGGCGGCGCGGGGCCTCGCGTACAGTTGACCGATGCCACGGCCGCCCGCGCTCACGGATGAGCAGCGTCGGCGCGCGATCGACAAGGCCCGGGAGGTCCGCGCGGCCATGTCGCGGGCCCGCGCCGAGCTCGCGACGGGGGCGATGTCGCTCGCGCGGGCGCTCGAGCCCCGCGAGCCCGCCGATCCGGTGGCGCGCCTCTACGTGGTGAAGGTGCTCGAGTCGCTCCCGGGCGTCGGCAAGGTCTCGGCACGCCGGGCCCTCGAGGAGCTCGGCATCGGCGAGCGCCGACGGGTCTCGACCCTCGGGCCGCAGCAGCGCGCGGCGCTCGTCGCGAGGTTCCCCGCGTGAGCCTCACCGTCGTCGTGTCGGGCCCGGGCGGGGTCGGCAAGAGCACGATCGTCGAGCGGCTCGTCGCGGCCGACCCCGTGCTGTGGCTCAGCCGGTCCTGGACGACGCGGGCGCGCCGCGACGGGGAGCCCGCGGACGCCTACCACTTCGTCTCGCGCGCCGAGTTCGAGCGGCACATCGAGGCCGGTGGCTTCCTCGAGTGGACCGACTTCCTCGGCAACTACTACGGCACGCCCATCCCGGCCCCGCCCGCCGGACGCGACATCGTGCTCGAGATCGAGGTCGACGGCGCCCGCCAGGTGAAGGCGATCGACCCGTCGGCGATCCTCATCTTCGTGCTCCCGCCCTCGCGCGAGGAGCAGCGCGCGCGCCTGCGCGGCCGGGGCGACGCGGACCAGAAGGTCGAGCAGCGGGTGCGCAAGGCGGAGGAGGAGGAGCCCGTGGGACGGGCCCTCGCGGACCACGTGCTCGTCAACGACGACCTGGACGCCACGATCGCCCGCATGGCGGCGATCGTCGTCGCGGCGCGCGCGGCCCGCGGCGCCTGAGCCACCCCTCGCACCGCGCCGGCGGCCCGATAGGCTCCAGCGCCGTGCTGAAGCCCGCGATCGAGAACCTCATGGACAAGACGGCCTCCAAGTTCGCCCTCGTGACCCTCGCGTCGCGCCGGGCCCGCGAGATCAACGCGTACTTCAACCAGCTGGGCGAGGGCCTCGGCAACATGGTGCCGCCGCAGGTCAGCAGCACCGCCGTGAAGCCCCTCACCATCAGCTTCGAGGAGATCTCCGCCGGCAAGATCAAGATGATCCCGAAGACGCTCGAGGAGATCGAGGCCGAGGCCGCGCGCCTCGCCGCGGAGGCGGAGGCCGCCGAGGCCCAGGCCGCCGCGGACGCCGCCACGGAAGTCGCCGGCGACGCCTGAGCCCGTCCGGGCGCGGCGAGCCGTCGAGGGTGTCGTCGGGGGTCCCGTCGTGAGCACGCTCGCCGGTCGCCACATCGTCCTCGGCGTCTCCGGGGGCATCGCGGCCTACAAGTCCGTCGAGCTCTGCCGCCGCCTCGTCGAGGCGGGCGCGCACGTGGCGCCCGTGATGACGCCGGACGCGCGGCGGTTCATCGGCGAGGTCACCCTGTCCGCGCTCGCGTCCGAGCCCGTGCACACGAGCCTCTGGGACGACGACGAGCCGATCCCGCACACCGTGCTCGGCCAGCGGGCGGACCTCGTGGTCGTGGCGCCCGCGACGGCGCGCGTGATCGCGGCCTACGCGGCCGGGCTCTCCTCCGACCTGCTCGTGGCGACGCTCCTCGCGACGCGGGCGCCGGTGCTCGTGTGCCCCGCGATGCACACCGAGATGTGGGAGCACCCCAGCACGCGGGACAACCTCGCGACCCTGCGCCGACGCGGGGTGCACGTGCTCGAGCCCGAGTCGGGCCGCCTCGCCGGCGGCGACGTCGGCACCGGGCGTCTCGCCGACCCCGGCCGCATCGCCGCCGAGATCGAGCGCATCCTCTCGCCGGGCGACCTCGACGGGACGCGGGTCGTCGTGACCGCGGGCGGCACGCGCGAGCCGATCGACGCGGTGCGCGTGGTGACCAACCGCTCGAGCGGCCGACAGGGCCACGCGCTCGCCGAGGAGGCCGTCGCGCGCGGCGCCAAGGTGACCCTCGTGACGACCGCGGCGCTGCCCGCCCCCGCGACGGCCGAGGTGGTGCGCGTCGAGACCGCGGCGCAGATGCTCGCCGCGGTGCGCGCGGCGATGCGCGACGCCGACGTGCTCGTGATGGCCGCCGCGGTGGCCGACGTCCGCCCCGCGGACGCCGCGGGCGGCAAGCTCCACAAGGATCCGTCGACCGGACGGATCGCGGCCCTCGACGCGCTGCGGATGGAGCCCACCGTGGACGTGCTCGCCGACGCCGCGACGTCGCGCCGACCGGGCCAGGTGCTCGTCGGGTTCGCCGCCGAGACGCCCGGGGACGCGTCGACGCTCGCGGACCTCGCGCGGGCCAAGCTCGCGCGCAAGGGCGTCGATCTCGTGGTGGCCAACGACGTCTCGCGTGCCGACGCCGGCTTCGAGGTCGCCACCAACGAGGTGGTGATCGTGTCCGCGGGCGGGGCGACGCACGTCGCGCGCCGCGACAAGCGCGCGATCGCGGCCGCCGTGTGGGATAGCGTGTCGGCGGTCCGCCGCGGCGCGGACCCGCACCAGACCCGACCCGACCCCGACGGGGGAGCACGATGAGCGCCTACACCTTCACCTCCGAGAGCGTCACCGAGGGCCACCCCGACAAGATGGCCGACCAGATCTCCGACGCGGTCCTCGACGCGATCCTCGACGAGGACCCCGACGGCCGCGTGGCCTGCGAGACGCTCCTCACCACCGGGCTCTGCGTCGTCGCCGGCGAGATCACGACCGCCGCCTACGTCGACATCCCGCGCATCGCGCGCTCGGTCATCACCTCCATCGGCTACGACAACGCCCAGTACGGCTTCGACGGCAACACCTGCGGCGTCATCGTCAGCATCGACGAGCAGAGCCCCGACATCGCCCAGGGCGTCGACAAGAGCGAGGAGCAGCGCGGCACCGGCGCCGCCGACCCGCTCGACACGCAGGGTGCGGGCGACCAGGGGATGATGTTCGGCTACGCCTGCGACGAGACCGAGGCGCTCATGCCGCTGCCCATCTGGCTCGCGCACCGCCTCGCGGAGCGCCTCGCCGACGTGCGCAAGTCGGGTGCGATCCCGTACCTGCGCCCCGACGGCAAGACCCAGGTGACCTTCGACTACGAGGACGGCCGGCCGGTGCGCCTGCGCACGGTGCTCATCTCCACCCAGCACGCCGACGGCATCAACCGCGACACGGTCATCCGGCCCGACCTCATCGAGCAGGTCGTGCGCCCGACGATCCCCGACGCCTTCGCGGGCGACGACTACGCGGTCTACGTCAACCCGACCGGGGAGTTCGTCAAGGGCGGGCCGCACGCCGACACCGGCCTCACCGGCCGCAAGATCATCGTCGACACCTACGGCGGCATGGGCCGCCACGGAGGTGGCGCGTTCTCCGGCAAGGACCCGTCCAAGGTCGACCGCAGCGCCGCCTACGCCGCACGGTGGGTGGCCAAGCACGTGGTCGCGGCCGGGGCCGCGACGCGCTGCGAGGTGCAGGTGGCGTACGCGATCGGCATGTCCAGGCCGATCAGCGTGCTCGTCGAGACCTTCGGCACGCAGACCGTGGCGCCCGAGCGCATCGTCGACGCGGTCAACGCGACGTTCGACCTGCGACCCGCCGCGATCATCCGCGACCTCGAGCTCAAGCGCCCGATCTACCGCCGCACCGCCGCGTACGGACACTTCGGGCGCACGGGCGACACCTTCACGTGGGAGCGACTGTCGCGCCTCGACGCGCTCCGGGCGGCGCTCGGGCGCTGAGGCGTCCATCGTGCGCGCGGTGAGCCGCGTCGCGCGCGTCGTGCCCGACGTGACGGGCGTCGACAAGGCGTTCGACTACCTCGTCCCCGACGAGCTCGCGGACGCGGTGCGCCCCGGCGTGCGGGTGCGCGTGCCACTGCACGGTCGCAACGTCGGCGGCTGGGTGGTGCACGTCGCCGACCGCGACCCGGACGTGCCCGTCGCCCGCATGCGGCGCATCGCCAAGGTGCTCGGCCTCGGCGCGACGCCCGACCTCGTGGAGCTCGCGGAGTGGGCGACGCGGCGCTGGGCCGGTCGTCCCCGCGCCTTCCTCGCGGCGGCGGCGCCCAAGACGCTCGTCACCTCGCTGCCCCCGCCGCGCCACTTGTCGCGGATCACCCGCCACGTCGCGCCCGAGGTCGACGCGCTCCTCGCGCGGGGCGGCGGGCTGCTGCGGGTCGGGCCCCGCTTCGACCTCGCCCCCGTGCTCGCCGCCCTCGCGTACCAGGGGCCGTCGCTCGTCGTCGTGCCGACGCAGCAGGCGGCGCGGACCCACGCGGCCACGCTCCGCGCCCGCGGCTACCACGTCGCGCCGTGGCCCGAGCAGTGGGCGGCCGCCCGCGCGGGCGCCGACGTGGTGATCGGCACGCGCAGCGCGGCCTGGGCACCGATCGACGACCTGCGCCTCGTCGTGGTCGTCGACGAGCACGACGACGTGCTCCAGGAGGAGCGCGCGCCCACGTGGCACGCCCGCGACGTCGCCATCGAGCGGGCCCGGCGACTCGGGGTCCCCTGCGTGCTCGTGGGCCCCACCCCGTCGGTCGCGGCGCGCGAGTGGGCGGGCGACCGGGTCGCCCGCATCGGCGCCGCGACGGGGGACTGGCCGGAGGTCCGCGTCGTCGATCGCTCGACGGCGGACGGCTGGACGACCTCGCTCGTCACCGCGGAGCTCACGTCCCAGCTCCGCGACCGGTCGCGCCGCGTCGTGTGCGTGCTCAACGTGGCGGACCGCTCCGCGCTCAGCGCCTGCGGGGCGTGCCGCACGATCCTGCGCTGCGAGACGTGCGAGGCCGCCGTGGCGCACGCCGCGGAGGGCGACCTCGAGTGCCGCCGCTGCGGCACCCGTCGCCCGGTCGTCTGCCAGTCGTGCGGCGCGAGCGCGGTGGCGGACCTGCGGCCCGGGGTGGCGCGCCTGCGCCGCGAGCTGGAGATCGCCGCGCGCCGGCCCGTGGCGGCGGTGACGGCGTCGACCCGCTCGGTCGACGAGCGCTGCGACGTCTTCATCGGCACCGAGGCCGTGCTGCACCGGGTGCGCCACGCCGACACCGTCGCGTTCCTCGACGCCGATGCCGAGATCCTCGCGCCCCGTTACCGCGCGGGGGAGATCGCGCTCGGCCTCTTCGTCCACGCCGCCCGCCTCGTGGCGGGCGCCCCGTCGCCGCTCATCCTCGCCCAGACGCTCGTGCCGTCCCACCCGCTGCTCGCGGGGCTCGCCGCCGGCGACCCCGACCCCGCGGTGGAGGCCGATCGCGCGCGGCGGCGCGAGCTCGGGTTCCCCCCGTTCGGCGCGATCGCCGCCGTGCACGGCCAGGGCACGCGCGCCTGGCTGGAGCGCATCGGCGACTCGCTGCACGTGCGCGTGGCCGTGGTGGACGCGCAGCACGGCATGGTGCGCGCGGGCGGCTGGGGCGAGCTCGGTCGCGCGATGCTCGAGACGCCGCGCCCGCCGCGCTCGCGCATCGTCGTGCACGTCGATCCGCCGCGGGTCTGACGCGCGCGCGAGCACGGTCGGCCGTCGGCGCCGGCGCCGCTCGTAGGCTCGGGGACGTGTCGTACGAGATCCGCACCTTCGGCGACCCGGTGCTGAAGGCCGCCGCCGCGGAGGTCACGGACATCGACGGGGGCATCGCGCGCCTCGCCGACGAGATGCTCGAGGTCATGTACGCCGCCCCGGGGCTGGGCCTCGCCGCCACGCAGATCGGGGTGCAGAAGCAGGTGTTCGTCTACGACCTCGCCTCCGCCGACGACGACGCGGACGCCACCCCGGATCCGCGGGTGCTGCTCAACCCGACGATCGTCGAGGCCCGCGGCGAGTGGGTCTACGACGAGGGCTGCCTCTCGATCCCCGGGCTCTCCGTCGAGATCGTGCGGCCGCGCGAGGTGCTCGTGCGCGGCGTCGACCTCGACGGCAACGAGGTGGAGATCGAGGCCGACGACCTCCTCGCCCGCCTCTTCCAGCACGAGGTCGACCACCTGCGCGGGGTCCTCATGTTCGAGCGCATGACGCCCGAGCAGCGCAAGGAGGCGCTCGCGGCGTGGCGCCGGCGCGAGGAGCTCGGCCCGCGGGCCGCCCCCGCCCACGTGCGCATCGGGTGACGGCGCTCGCCGCCTTCCCCCGCGGCGGGACCCGCCGCATCGTCTACCTCGGCACGCCCGAGCTCGCGGTCGCGCCGCTCGACGCACTCCTCGCGGCGGGCGTCGAGGTGGCGCTCGTGGTGACGCGCCCCGACGTGCGGCGCGGTCGCGGGTCGGCGACGACCCCGAGCCCGGTCAAGGCGCGCGCGCTCGCGCGCGGCATCCCAGTCACGTCCGACGTCCACGACGTCCTCGGCCTCGCCGACGCGGGACCGATCGCGGGCGTGGTCGTGGCGTTCGGCGAGCGCATCCCCGACGAGGTCCTCGCGAGGGTCCCGATGCTCAACCTGCACTTCTCCCTGCTGCCGCGCTGGCGCGGCGCGGCGCCGGTGGAGCGGGCGATCCTCGCCGGCGACGCCGAGACCGGGGCGTGCGTGATGTCGGTGGTCCCCGAGATGGACGCGGGGCCCGTGCACGCATCGGCGCGCACGGCGATCGGGCCGGGGGACACGACGGAGTCCCTGCGGTCCCGCCTCCTCGCGCTCGGCGTGCCGCTGCTCGTCGCGGCGGTGCGCGACGGGGTGGGGGAGGGCGAGCCCCAGCGGGGCGCGCCGGTGCACGCGGCCAAGATCCGCGCCGCCGACCTGCGCCTCGACTGGTCGCGCCCCGCGGTGGAGCTCGCGCGCGTGGTGCGCGTCGGCGGGGCGTACGCGACGCTCCCCTCGGGCGCGCGCCTGGGGGTGCGCTCGGCGTCGGCCGGCGCCGTCGACGCCGCGATGCGCGACGCGGCGCCCGGCACGCTCGGCGTCGGCACCGTCGACGGCGGCGACGCGATCCTCGTGCGGGTGGGCGACGGCGTGCTCGCGCTGCGCGAGGTGCAGCCGGAGGGTCGCGGCGCGATGGACGCGGGGGCCTGGTGGCGGGGCGCGCGCCTCGCGCCCGGCGACCGACTCGGCTAGGCGCCCGGCCTCAGCGTCGCTCCGCGGCGGCCGCGCCGCCCGAGCCGGAGATGCGCACGAACGCGAGGCGGATCTGGGCGAGCGCGTCGCGCAGCGTCGGCGCGGCCTCGCCGATCCGGTCGCCGAGGCCGTCCACGAGGGCGCTCAGTGCGTCGATCGCGAGCCCGGCCTGGGGGATCCGCGGCGGCGTCGCGGAGAGGTGGATGGCGGCGAGCTCGTAGAGGCCCATCGCGTGGTTGGCCACCACGACCTCCGCGGGGGCCTCGCCCAGGCGTTCGCGTGCCTCGGCGATCGCGCGCTCCATCGCGGTGTCATCGGACGTGTCGTCGGGGACCATCGCCGCTAGCATGGCGACTCGCGTCATCGACCACAAGTCGGCGGCGCTCGCGAAAGTCGGGCGGAGACGCCCCACCTCGCCACCACCAGACCGGACCCGTCCGGCGGACCGCTTCGGCGGTCGGTGAGTGCGTCCAGGTCGCGGCGTGCGGGCAGGGCCCGCCGCTCCGGCTCGGCGCGCGAGCCGGCCCCGGGTCGATCCCCGCGACATCGACACGAGGAGGCACCGCCGCTTGACCAGCAGTGACCAGTCATAACGACGCCGACGAACGAGCCGCGCTACAACGACCGGATCCGCGCCCCGAAGGTGCGCCTGGTGGACGCCGACGGCTCGCAGGTGGGCATCGTCACCCTCGAGGCGGCACTGGATCGGGCCCGCAAGGCCGATCTCGACCTCGTCGAGGTCGCGCCCCTCGCGGAGCCGCCCGTGTGCCGGATCATGGACTACGGGAAGTTCCGCTACGAGGAGGCGCAGCGACTCAAGGAGTCGCGCAAGAAGACGGTGCAGATCACCATGAAGGAGGTCAAGTTCAAGCCGAAGATCGCCAAGGGCGACTTCGACACGAAGGTGCGCCACATGCTCGAGTTCCTGGAGGAGGGTCACAAGGTGAAGGTGACGCTCCAGTTCCGGGGACGCGAGGTGGCACACCCCGAGCTCGGCACCAAGATCCTCGACGCGGTCCTCGAACAACTCGGGCCCGTGGCGCGGATCGACACCTCGGCGCGACTCGAGGGTCGCAGCATGACCATGGTCCTCTCGCCGGAGCGCAAGCCCCCGCAACGCAAGCCGCAGGCGTCCGCCGCTCCCGAGGCCGCGCCATCCGCCCCATCCAGCCCATCCACCCCGACCACCCGCCAGGAGACGTGACCATGCCGAAGATGAAGACCTCCAAGACCGCCGCGAAGCGCTTCCGCAAGACCGGCAAGGGCAAGCTGCGCCGTCAGCAGGCGATGCGCCAGCACCTCTTCGAGCACAAGCCGAGCACCCGCACGCGCCGCCTCGACGGCACGGTCGACGTGCACCCCGGCGACGCCCGCAAGATCAAGCGCCTCCTCGCCGAGCGCTGATCGCCGCCCACCCATCCGCACCGACCCACCCGCACCCACCCACCCAGACCCACCCGACGGAGGCACCACATGGCACGAGTCAAGCGATCCACCCACGCGCGCAAGAAGCACCGCGCCGTCCTCGAGAAGGCCAAGGGCTACTACGGCGACCGCAGCCGCACGTTCCGCTCGGCCAACGAGCAGGTCATGCACTCGGGGCAGTACGCCTTCCACCACCGCCGCGCCAAGAAGGGCGAGTTCCGCAGCCTCTGGATCCAGCGCATCAACGCGGGCTGCCGCGAGCACGGCTTCACCTACAGCCGCCTCATCGCGGGCCTCGACGCCGCCGGCGTGCGGGTGGATCGCAAGATCCTCGCCGACCTCGCGGTGCACGACGCGGCCGCGTTCGCGAAGCTCGTGGAGACCGCGAGGGGCGCGCTCGTCTGACGCACGCCCCGCTCGCGCTCCGCAACGAGCGGGTGCGGCGGCTGCGCGCGCTCGCCCGTGAGCGGCGCCTGCGCGACGCCGAGGGCGTCGCGGTCGTCGAGGGTCCGACCCTCGTCGCCGAGGCGCTGCGCGCCGGCTGGGAGATCGAGTCGCAGTACCTCGCGCCCGGTGCGGACCCCGTCCCGGGCGCGGGCGAGGCGTGGCCGCTCGCCGAGGGCGTGATCGAGAGGGTCGCGACCACGACGACCCCGCAGCCCGTCATCGCCGTCGCGCGCCGCCCCGCGCGCCCCGCGACGATGCTCGCCGACCTCGCCGCGCGCGGCGAGTGGATCGTCGTCGCCGACGCGATCGCCGACCCGGGCAACCTCGGCACGCTCATGCGCTCCTGCGAGGCCGCGGGCGCGGGCGCCCTCGCCGTATCCGGCGGCGCCGATGCCTGGCACCCGCGCGTCGTGCGCGCGTCGGCGGGCGCCGCCTTCCACCTCCCCGTCGTGCGCGCATCGGCGGGGGAGGCCTCCGCCGCCGGCTTCCGCGTCGTGGGGACGAGCTCCCACGAGCGCCCGGGCGCGCGCGACTACCGCGACGCCGACTGGTCGGGCGCGGTCGCGCTCGCGGTGGGCAACGAGGCGCACGGCCTCGGCGACGACGCGAGCGGCGCGGTGCGCGAGTGGGTGACGATCCCGCACGCGGGACGCGCCGAGAGCCTCAACGTCGCGATGGCGACGACGGTCCTGTGCTTCGAGATCGCGGGGCGCCGTCGACCGTCGCGACGCGACGATTAGCGTGGCGCCCGTGCATCCGCTCGTCGAGGAGGTGCGCGCGGCGCTCGAGGCCGGGCGTGCCGCCATCGCCGCGGCCGCCGACCCCGACGCGCTGCGGCGCGCCGCGGCCGAGCACGCGGGCAAGCGGTCGGCCATCGCGGGCCTGAAGGCCCGCCTCGGCGCGGTCACCGACCCGGAGGCCCGCAAGGAGGCGGGGCGGGCGATCCACGAGGCGGGCGCGGCGCTCGACGCCCTCGCCGCCGCGCGGGAGGCCGAGCTCGGCGCGGCCGACGTGGCGCGCCGCGTCGCGGGGGAGGCGATGGACCTCACGGAGCACCTCGGGGCGCGCCGCACCGGCCACGCCCACGTGGTGACGCAGGCGTGGGAGCGCCTCGAGGACGTCTTCGTCGGCATGGGCTTCCGCGTCGCGGAGGGCCCCGAGATCGAGACCGACGAGATGAACTTCACGGCGCTCAACATGCCGCCGAGCCACCCGGCGCGCAGCGAGTTCGACACCATGTTCGTCGAGTACGGCGAGCCGGGGAGCACGCTGCTGCGCACCCACACGTCGCCCGTGCAGATCCGCGTCATGCGCGAGTGGGACCTGCCGATCTATGCGGTGATGCCGGGCCGCGTCTTCCGCCGCGACACGCCCGACGCCACGCACATGCCCGTGTTCCACCAGATCGAGGGCCTCGTCGTCGACCGCGACGTCACCTTCGCGCATCTCGCCGGCACGATCGAGGCGTTCACCAAGGCGTTCTTCGGGAGCGACTTCACCAGCCGCTTGCGCCCCTCGTACTTCCCGTTCACCGAGCCGAGCGCCGAGTTCGACATCCGCCGGGCGGACGGCGAGTGGATCGAGCTCGGCGGGTGCGGCATGGTGCACCCCGCGGTGCTGCGCGCGGGCGGCATCGACCCGGAGCGCTGGTCGGGCTTCGCCTTCGGCTTCGGCATCGACCGGATGGCCAAGGAGCGCCACGGCATCGACGACCTGCGCGACATGTACTCCGGCGACGTGCGCTTCGCGCGCCAGTTCTGAGGCGGCGATCGTGAGGGTCCTGCGCTCCTGGCTGGACGAGTTCGGCCCCATCTCCCGCGCCGCCCGCACTCCCGAGCGCCTCGCCGAGGTGCTGACGTCGCTCGGTCTCGCCGTCGAGTCGACGACGCACGTCGGCGCACCCGTGCCCGGCGTCGTGGTGGCCCGCGTGGTGCGCACGGAGCGGCACCCGAAGGCCGACAAGGTGCAGCGGGTCTGGGTCGACGCGGGCGACGGCGAACGCCACGTCTGGTGCGGCGCGTTCAACATGGCACCGGGCGACCTCGTGCCCCTCGCGACGCTCGGCACGACGATGCCCGACGGACGCGCCATCGCGCGCCGCGAGATCCTCGGCGTCGCCTCCGAGGGCATGCTCTGCTCGGCCGCCGAGCTCGGCATCGGCACGGGGGACGAGGGCATCGCCATCCTCCCGCCCGGGCTGCGCCCCGGCCGCGACGCCTTCGCGGCGCTCGGGATCCGACCCGACGTCGTCTACGAGCTCGACGTGACGCGCAACCGCCCGGACGCCACCGGCCACCTCGGCGTCGCTCGTGATCTCGCGGCGCACCTGCGCGTGCGCTTCGCGCCCCCCGCGGGCGACCGAGCGCGGCGGGGACCCCGCCGCACGCTGCCCGTGCGGATCCTCGATCGCCGCCGCTGCGCGCGCGTGCGGCTCACGGTCATGTCGGGGGTGGTCGTCGGCCCGTCGCCGGCGCACCTGCAGCGGCGCCTCGCACACGCCGGCATGCGCCCGATCAACAACGTGGTCGACGCGACCAACCTCGCGATGCTCGAGACCAACCAGCCGACCCACGCCTACGACGCGGCCCGCCTCGCGCGCGGCCTGCGCATCCGCCTCGCACGCGTCGGCGAGACGATCGCGACGCTCGACGGCGCGACGCGCACCTGCACCGACGACGACCTGCTCATCTGCGACGGCGCCGACGTGCCGGTCGGCATCGCCGGCGTCATGGGCGGGCTCGACAGCGAGATCTCCGCGACCACCACCGAGATCGCGCTCGAGGCCGCCTGGTTCGAGCCCTCCGGCATCCGCCGCACGAGCCAGCGCATGGCCCTGCGCACCGAGGCCTCCGCGCGCTTCGAGCGGGGCGTCGACCCGCTCGGCATCGACCACGCGGTGGCCCGCGTCGCCGCCATCCTCCGCGAGTCCTGCCCGGGGCTCGTCGTGCACGCCGGGGCCGCCGACCCCCGCACCCCGCACCTGCCGCGGCCGCGACGCGCGACGCTGCGGGTCGCCCAGGTGGGGCGCATCCTCGGCACGCCGATGACCGCGGCCGCGATCCGCACCACGCTCGGGCGCATGGGCTTCGCCGTGCGCGGCGCGGGGCCCCGCCTCTCGGTCGTCGTGCCCACCTGGCGGCCGGACGTGGCGGCGGAGATCGACCTCATCGAGGAGCTCGCACGCCACCACGGGTACGCCCGGCTCGGGCGCGTCGTGCCCCCGGCCGCGCGCGCCGGCGCGCTCTCCCCGCTGCAGCTGCGCCGCCGGACCCTGCGGCGCGCCGTCCTCGCCCTCGGGGCGTCGGAGGTCATGCCGCAGCCCTTCCTCGACCCCGCCGAGCACGCGCGGGCCGGGGTGCCGGACGGCGAGGCCCTGCACCTCGCCAACCCGCTCGTGGCGGAGGAGAGCGTCCTGCGGGTCTCCCTGCGGCCGGGGCTGCTGCGCGCGATCGCGTCCAACCAGTCCTTCGGGACCCGCGAGCCCTTCCTCTCGGAGCTCGGCCACGTCTACCCCCGGGGCGCCGCCCCCGCCGCCGCGGGGTCGCTGCCCGACGAGCGCGAGCACCTCTGCATCGTGCGCGCGGGCGCCGACGCGGGGGAGGCCACCGCGTGGTGGGCCGAGCTCGCCGCGGTCATGGGCGTCGGGGCCCAGCTCGACCAGCGGCGCGTGCCGCCCGGCTACCACCCGACGCGCTCCGCGACCCTCGCGCGCGGACCGCGCGAGGTCGGCCACGTCGGCGAGATCGACCCGGCGGTGCTCGCGCGCTACGGCATCGAGGGCCGCGTCGCGTGCCTCGAGCTCGACGCGGGTGCGCTGCTCGCCGAGACGCCGCGCGTGCCGACGGCGCGACCCGTGAGTCGCTACCCGGCCTCCGACGTCGACCTCGCCTTCGTCGCGCCCGCGGGCGTCACTGCGGAGGCGCTGCGCAAGGCGCTGCGCACCGCGGCGGGCGCGCTCACCGAGGACGTCGCGCTCTTCGACGTGTACCGCCGCGAGGGCGAGCGCAGCCTCGCGTTCCGCGTGCGGCTGCGCAGCGCCGAGCGCACGCTCACCGACGCAGACCTCGCGTCCGCGCGCGCTGCGTGCATCGCGGCGGCGACGCGCCTCGGCGCGACGCTCCGCGCCTAGTTGCGCGTCGGGTCGGCGGGGTAGTCCCGCAGCCACGAGGTGGCGCCCGGCTGGCGAGCGATGACGTCGCGCCACAGCGTCGTCGGCGACGCGCAGAAGACGTCGTCGAAGTCGCGTCCCGCGAGCGACTCGGCGAGGATCCACCCCTCCATCTCGAGCTCGCCGTCGAGCTGCCCGGGCCCCCAGCCCGCGTAGCCGCGGTACACGCGGAGCCGTTCGCACTCGCCCGCGAGCGTCGGGTCCGCCGACAGGTCGACGCTCACGAGCTCGAGGCCCGCGCCGTCGCGCGCCGTCGACTGCCCGACGCGGCTGACCCACGGACGCTCGGCGTCGCGCACGGTGGCGAGCGCCATCAGCGCGGCGGGCTGCACGGGCCCGCCCTCGAAGACCCGCTGCGGCTCGCTCGCGCCGTCGAGCCAGCCCGCGATGCGCCGGCCCGTGTCGCCGGCCCGATCGATCTGCGCGGGGTCGAGGGAGGCGATCGGGCGGGTGAGCACGAGCCCGAAGGCGCCGTCGGTGCCGTGGTCGAGGACCGCCACGACGGACCGGCGGAAGTTGCGGTCCTCCATGAGGGGGCTCGCCACGAGCAGCCGCTGGTGGGCTCGGCCCCGGTCGGCGGGGTCGGCCACGCCGCGACCCTAGCCAGCACGGGATCGCCGTGCATCACTATGCGGACGGCTGTATAGTTATGCAGTCATGCCTCCGACCCCTCATAGCTCGCCGGGCGTGCTGCGGGCCGCGGTGCTCGGGGCGTCGGGGTACGTCGGGACCGAGGTCCTGAGGCTGCTCGTCGGCCACCCGCACCTCGACGTCGCGTACGCGGCGGGGGACTCCCAGGCGGGCTCGCTCGCCTCCGCGATCGCGCCGAGTCTCGCCGCGGCGTACCCGGACCTCGTCGTCGAGGAGCTCGACGCCGGCCGCGCGCGCGAGTGCGACGTGGTGTTCCTCGCGCTGCCGCACGAGGCGTCGATGGCCCTCGTGCCCGAGCTCGTCGACCGCGTGCGCCTCGTGGTCGACCTCTCCGCCGCGTTCCGCCTCGCGGATGCCGCGGCGTATCCGCGGTGGTACGGATTCTCCCACTCCGCGCCCGAGCTGCTCGCGCGCGCCGCGTACGGGCTACCCGAGCTCGGCCGCGACCGCCTGCGGGGTGCGACCCTCGTCGCGACCCCGGGCTGCTACGTCACCGCCGCGTCGCTCGCGCTGCGCCCCCTCGTCGAGGCCGGCATCATCGACCCGCGGGGCGTCGTCGTCGACGCGGCGTCGGGCGTCTCGGGTGCGGGTCGCGCGCTGAAGGCGCCGTACCTCTTCGGCTCGGTCAACGAGGACTTCACCGCCTACGGGCTCCTCGATCACCGGCACACCCCGGAGATCGAGCAGGTCACGGGCGCCGAGGTGCTCTTCACCCCCCACCTCGCGCCGATGAACCGCGGCATCCTCGCCACGTGCTATGCGCGGCCCGCGGCGGGCACCGCGCCGACGACCGCGACGCTGCTCGCGACCCTCGCGCGGCGCTACGAGGGCGAGCCCTTCGTCGTCGTGCGGCCCGCCCCGCCCTCGACCAAGGCGACGCTCGGGACCAACGCCGCCCACCTCACGGCGCGCCACGACCCCCGCACCGGCTGGATCGTCGCGCTCTGCGCGATCGACAACCTCACCAAGGGGGCCGCGGGCGGCGCCGTCCAGGCGGCCAACGTGGCGCTCGGCTGGGACGAGACCGCGGGCCTCTCCCGCGTGGGGCTGTACCCGTGAGCGCCGCACCGCGCGCGACGGCCGCGGCGGGCAGCGCCGGGCCCGCGGCCACGGCGGCCGTGCTGCTCGAGGCCCTCCCGTACATCCGGCGCTTCGCCGGCGACGTGATCGTCGTGAAGTACGGGGGCAACGCCCTCGCGGGCTCGAGCGGCGGCGAGGACGAGGCCCTCGCGTCCTTCGCCCGCGACGTGGCGCTCCTCCACGCCGTCGGCATGCGCCCCGTCGTCGTCCACGGCGGCGGGCCGCAGATCTCGCGGATGTCGGAGCGGCTCGGCAAGACCCCGACGTTCCACCGGGGCCTGCGGGTCACCGACGCCGAGACCATGGAGATCGTGCGGATGGTGCTGCTCGGGGACGTCAACCCGCGGCTCGTCGCGGCGATCAACCACCACGGCGACCTCGCGGTCGGCGTCTCGGGGCACGACGCGGGGATGCTGCGCGTGACCCGCCGCGATCCCGCGCTCGGCTTCGTCGGCGACGTCGAGCGGGTCGACCCGACCGTGCTGCGCGACCTCATCGGCGCGGGGCGCGTCCCCGTCGTCGCGACGATCGGCACCGACGCGGCGGGCGAGGCGCACAACGTCAACGCCGACACGGCGGCCGCGGCGATCGCGGTGGCGCTCGGCGCGCGCAAGTACGTGGCCCTCACCGACGTCGAGGGGGTGCGCCGCGACGCGCGCGACGCGGCCTCGCTCGTGCGCCGCGCGACGGTCGCCGAGATGCGCGGCCTGCTCGCCTCCGGGGCCATCGAGGGCGGGATGATCCCCAAGGTCGAGGGCGTCGTGCACGCCGTCGAGTCGGGCGTCGACCACGGCCACGTGCTCGACGGGCGGGTGCCGCACGTGCTCCTCCTCGAGTTCCTCACCGACGAGGGCATCGGGACCAAGATCACGCGTACCGCGGAGGCGCCATCCGCGCGCGCGTCCGCCCCCGCCGGGGGAGCGTCCGCGCCGTGAGCGCCTCCCACGCGTTCGCCGAGTCGGCCGTCGCGCGCGCCGCCGCGGGCGGACGCCCCGATTGCCCGTTCATGCCGGTGTTCGGCGCCCCCTCCGTGATGTTCGTCCGCGGCGAGGGCACCCGCCTGTGGGACGCCGACGGCCGGGCGTACCTCGACTTCCTCTCGGGCATCGCCGTCACGTCGCTCGGCCACGCGCACCCGGTGGTCGCGGAGGCGATCGCGGCCCAGGCGCGGACCCTGCTGCACGTGAGCAACTTCTTCGCCAACCCCGTGGCCACCGAGGCCGCCGTGATGGTGGATCGGCTGCTCGGCGGGGGTGGCCAGGTGTTCTTCTGCAACTCGGGTGCGGAGGCCAACGAGGCGGCGATCAAGCTCGCGCGGCGCTTCGGCGGCCGCGGCCGCCACGTCGTCGTGAGCGCGCTCGGGAGCTTCCACGGCCGCACCCTCGCGGCCCTCGCCGCGACCGGCCAGCCGGCCAAGCAGGAGCCCTTCGCCCCGATGCCCGACGGCTTCCGCCACGTGCCCTTCGACGACGCCGCCGCCCTCGAGGCCGCGCTCGACGCGAGCGTCGCCGCGGTGCTCCTCGAGCCGATCCAGGGCGAGGGCGGCGTGGTGCCCGCGAGCCCCGAGTACCTGCGGGCGGCGCGGCGCATGTGCGACGAGCGCGGCATCCTCCTCGTGCTCGACGAGGTCCAGACGGGCTTCGCCCGCACGGGCCGCTGGTGGGGCTTCGAGCACGCCGGCGTGCGGCCCGACGCCGTGACGCTCGCCAAGGGGATGGGCAACGGGATGCCGATCGGCGCCCTGTGGGCCCGGCGCGACGTCGCCGCGGTGTGGCGCCCCGGCGACCACGGCAGCACCTTCTCCGGCACGGCGATCGCGACGGCGGCCGCGCTCGCCACGATGCGCACGATGGTCGAGATGGACGCGCCCGCGGTGGCCGCGGCGCGGGGCGCCGAGCTGGCGGCCGCGCTCGGGGCGCTGCCGGGCGTCGCGCGGGTGCGCGGCGCCGGCCTGCTGCTCGCCGCGGTGCTGCGCGATGGCCGGGACGCCAAGCCCGTGGCCGCCGAGGCGCTGCGGCGCGGCCTCGTGGTCAACGCGGTGGCACCCGACGCCCTGCGCCTCGCGCCGCCCCTCACGGTGTCGTCCGCCGAGATCGCGGAGGCGGTCGCGATCCTCGCGGGCGTCCTCGCGGAGGTGCCGGCGTGAGCGCCCCCGCATCGCCGCGGCACTTCCTCGACGTGACGGACCTGTCGCGCGCGGCGCTCGACGAGGTGCTCGTGCTCGCGGCGCGCCCCGCCGCGTCGCTCGGGCGCCCGCTCGCCGACGTCGGCGTGGCCCTCGTCTTCGAGAAGCCGAGCACCCGCACGCGCCACAGCATGGAGATGGCCGTCGTGCAGCTCGGCGGGCACCCGATCTTCACGCGCGCGGAGGAGGTCGGTTTCGACGATCGCGAGACCGTGGAGGACATCACGCGCATCATGTGCGGCTACCACGGCGTGCTCGCGGCACGCGTCTTCGACCACGGCGTGCTCGCCCGCATGGCCACCGTCGCGAGCGTCCCGGTGGTCAACATGCTCTCGGACCGCTCGCACCCGCTGCAGGCGCTCGCCGACGTGCTCACCATGCGCGCCGAGCTCGGCCCGCTCGCGGGCCGCACCGTCGCATGGGTGGGGGATTGGAACAACGTGGCCCGCTCGCTCGCGGAGGCCTGCGCCCTCGAGGGCATGGCGATCCGGGTCGGGAGCCCCGTCGGCTACGGCCCGACGGCGGCCGAGGTGGCCCGCATCGCCGCCCTCGGCGCCGCCTCGGTGACGGCCGTCGACACGGCGGTGGAGGCCGCCCGCGGGGCGGTGGCGGTGCACACGGACGTCTTCGTCTCCATGGGCCAGGAGGCCGAGAGCTCGGAGCGCCTGCGGCGCTTCGCCGACCACCGCGTCACCGAGCGGGTCATGGCCGCCGCCGACCCCGCCGCGATCTTCATGCACTGCCTGCCGGCGCACCGCGGCGTCGAGGTCGACGCCGCGGTGATCGACGGGCCCCGCAGCCGCGTGGTGCCCCAGGCCCACCACCGGATGCACGCCGCCCGCGGCCTGCTCGCACACCTCGTGGGGGTCCGCCCGTGAGCGCCAAGGTCCAGCGTCAGCAGCTCATCGCTCGGCTCATCGGCGAGCGCCCCGTCTCGAGCCAGCCGCAGCTGCGCGACCTGCTCGAGCAGCACGGCGTGTCGGCGACGCAGGCCACCGTGTCGCGCGACCTCGACGACCTCGGCGCGGTGAAGGTCCGCTCGGCCTCCGGCGAGACCGTCTACGCGATCCCCGAGTACGAGCCCGACCGCCTCGCGCCGCACGAGCAGCTGCGCCGCGTGCTCGGCGAGTGGGTCGCCGAGGTGCACCACAACGAGGCGATCGTCGTGGTGCGCACGCCGCCCGGGTGCGCCCACGTGGTGGCGTCCGCGCTCGACCGCTCGCGCCTCGCCGGCCTGCTCGGCACGGTGGCGGGCGACGACACGCTCTTCTGCGTCCCCGCGGCCGGGCACGGCGCGGAGCGCCTCGCCGCCGACCTCCGGCGCCTCGCCGGGGTCGACGCCGCGGACGCCGCGGGGGGTGCATCGTGACGCTCTGGCACGGGCGCTTCGCCGAGGGGCCGGCCGAGTCCCTCATGGCGTTCACCGCGAGCATCGGCGTCGACGTGCGCCTCGCCGCCGACGACGTGGCCTGCTCGCTCGCCCACGTCGAGGGCCTCGGCCGCGCCGGCGTGCTCGATGGGGGCGAATGCGCCGCGATCGCGGCGGCCCTCGCGCGCGTGGCGTCCGAGGTCGAGTCCGGCACCTTCGTCGTGGCGGCGGGCGACGAGGACGTGCACACCGCCATCGAGCGGCGCGTCACCGAGCTCGCGGGGCCGGTGGGGGGCAAGCTCCACACGGGCCGGAGCCGCAACGATCAGGTGGCGACGGCCCTGCGGCGCTGGACCCTGCGCGAGGTGGCCCGGGTCGCGGGCCTCGCCGTCGACCTCGCCGCCGTGCTCGCCGACCGCGCCGCCGCGGCGGGCTGGGGCGAGGACGGCCTCGCCATCCCCGGCTACACGCACCTCCAGCGGGCCCAGCCGGTGCTGCTCGCGCACCACCTCGCGGCCCACGCCTGGGCGCTGCTGCGCGACGCCGACCGGGCGCTCGACGCCCTGGCCCGCGCCGACGTCTCGCCGCTCGGTGCCGGGGCCCTCGCCGGCACCTCGCTGCCCCTCGACCCCGACGCCACTGCCCGGGCGATGGGCTTCGCCCGCCGCTTCGACAACTCGCTGGACGCGGTCTCCGATCGCGACTTCGTCGCCGAGTCGCTCTTCGTGCTCGCCCTGCTCGGGACGCACCTGTCGCGGCTCGGGGAGGAGTGGGTGCTCTGGACGAGCGAGGAGTTCGGCTTCGCCACCCTCGCCGACGCCTACGCGACCGGCTCGTCGATGATGCCGCAGAAGAAGAACGCCGACGTCGCCGAGCTCGCGCGGGGCAAGGCCGGGCGCCTCATCGGCAACCTCGCGGGCCTCCTCGCGACGCTGAAGGGCCTGCCCCTCGCGTACAACCGGGACCTCCAGGAGGACAAGGAGCCGCTCTTCGACTCGGTCGACCAGGTCGGGCGGGCGCTCGTCGCCCTCGCCGGCATGGTCGCGACCGCGACCTGGCGCACGGACCGCATGGCGGCCGCGGCGGGGGCCGAGGCCCTCGTGGCGACCGACCTCGCGGAGTGGCTCGTGGGCCGGGGCGTGCCGTTCCGCGAGGCGCACGCGCGGGTGGGGGCGCTCGTCGGGCGGGCGGCGCGCGAGGGCGCCCGGCTCTCGGACCTCGTCGCCGCCGACCCCGAGCTCGGCGGGGCCGCGTCGCTCTTCGCGCCCGGTGCGGCGCTCGCGCGGCGCTCCAGCGCGGGCGGGTCGGGACCCGCGGCGGGTGCGGCGCAGGCCGCCGCGCTCGCGCGACGCATCGACGACGCGCGCGCACGCCTCGCGGCCCGCTCGGGGGCCCGCGCGTAGGCTCGGTCGCGTGGCGCGGCCCATCGTCGAGGAGTTCCGGGCCCGGGGGCTGATCCACGACTCGACGGACCCGGCGGCGATCGACGCCCGGGCCGCGACGGGGCCGATCGGCGTCTACGTCGGCTTCGACCCGACCGCCGACTCGCTCCACGTCGGGCACCTGCTCGGCCAGATCACCCTGCGGCGCATGCAGCTGCTCGGCCACCGCCCGATCGTGCTCGCGGGCGGGGCGACCGGCATGGTGGGCGACCCGTCGGGCCGCAGCGAGGAGCGCAACCTCCTCGACGCCGAGACCCTGGCCCACAACGTCGCCTCGATCGGCCGCCAGCTCGAGCGGATCCTCGACTTCGGCTCGGGGCCGACGGGGGCGACCCTCGTCAACAACGCGGACTGGACCCGCACGGTGGACGTGCTCACCTTCCTGCGGGACGTGGGCAAGCACGTGACGGTCAACCAGATGCTCGCCAAGGAGTCGGTCCGCAGCCGGCTCGCGGGGGAGCAGGGGCTGTCGTTCACCGAGTTCAGCTACATGCTCCTGCAGGCCAACGACTTCCGCCACCTCTGCGAGCACCACGGCTGCGAGATGCAGATGGGCGGCTCCGACCAGTGGGGCAACATCACGACCGGCATCGACCTCATCGGCAAGCGCCTCGGCCGCAGCGCCCACGGCCTCACGTGGCCGCTCGTGACCCGCTCGGACGGCAGCAAGTTCGGCAAGACGGCCCAGGGGGCGGTCTGGCTCGACGCGCGGCGCACCTCGCCCTACCAGTTCCGCCAGTACTGGGTCCAGATCCCCGACGACGACGTCGAGGCGACCCTCGCCCGGTTCTCGCTGCGGCCCCTCGAGGAGGTCGCCGAGCTCGTCGCCGAGCAGCGGCGCTCGCCCCAGCACCGCATCGCCCAGCGGGCCCTCGCCCGCGAGCTCACGACCCTCGTCCACGGGGAGGAGGCCGCGGACGCGGCCGAGCAGGCCGCCGACGTGCTCTTCGGGGCCCACCCGACGTCGGCCAGCCCCGCGGCCCTGCACCTCGTCGCCTCCGAGGTGCCCCGCACCGAGGTGGGGGCGGCGGCGCTCGGTGACGCCATCGGCCTCCTCGTCGCGACCGGGGTCGCGTCGTCCAACAGCGACGCCCGGCGGCTCCTGGCCCAGCGGGCCGTGCGGGCCAACGGGGAGACGGTCGACGAGCAGGGGGGCCTCGCGCGGGCCGGCCTGCTGCACGGCCGCTGGCTGTTGCTGCGCAAGGGAAAGACGACGTACCACCTCGTCGAGGTCCTCCGCTAGGTCCCGCGTTGCGGGGGCCCGCGGGGGCCCGCTAGATTGCTCGGTCCGCACCCACGGGGGCGGCACCCATTCCGGTGGGGCATCATCGCGCGGCGACCAGATCGCGGCGAGGAGTGCCCGAAGCGAATGCTCCTTGAAAACGGAAGAGAAGACTGAACGCCAGTGCGGAACGGTCGTGCGTCGTCGCGAGACGTCGCGCGTCCGTCCGTCAATCGAAATTGAAATCCGGCCGGATGCAGATCCGGTCGGCAGGATGAGCGGCGGTCGACCCGGGCAACCGGGGAGGACGCCGATCTCCGCACATTGGACGCAGTTCCGTCGCGGCCCCGAGCCGCACCGCGAGGTGCGTCGAGGGAACGGCGGACGTGTTCTCGACGGAGAGTTTGATCCTGGCTCAGGACGAACGCTGGCGGCGTGCCTAACACATGCAAGTCGAACGAGATCCAACGTGGAGCAATCCACGGGAAGATCGAGTGGCGAACGGGTGAGAAACACGTGAGAAACCTGCCCCGGACTTTGGGATAACACGCGGAAACGCGTGCTAATACCGAATGCCGTCGGCGGATCGCATGATCCGCTGACGAAAGGGATTCCGGTTCGGGAGGGTCTCGCGGCCTATCAGCTAGTTGGCGGGGTAACGGCCCACCAAGGCAGCGACGGGTAGCTGGTCTGAGAGGATGATCAGCCACACTGGGACTGAGACACGGCCCAGACTCCTACGGGAGGCAGCAGTGGGGAATCTTGCGCAATGGGCGAAAGCCTGACGCAGCAACGC
>JBEBCD010000058.1:0-25516 GCA_041158045.1 Actinomycetota bacterium
CGGCGTCGCTTCCGACCGCCCTCCTCCTCGTCGTCGCCTGGTGGTGGATGATCATCCGCCAGCGATTGAAGGTGCGCCCGCTCCTGCCGATGCTCGGAGCCAGTGGATTCACCACTGCCGCTCAGATCGTTGCGATGTTCGGGGCATCTCCGCGGCGCGGGTATGAAGGTTCGGCAGCAGCGACGCTCGCGACGGTCCGTCTCGCCGCAGCGAGCGTCGTTGCATCGGTTCCGGGGATGGGATTTGGCGTCGCCGACGCGATCTCTGGACCCTTCCTTCGATCGGCGGAGTGGTCGCTCCTCCTCCTCGGTCTTCTGCTGGCCAGCTGCGGTCTGGCGACCGTACGGCTGTCCTCTCGGTGGTCGCACCTCGGATGGATCACGATGCTTGGGCTCGTCTTCTCGGTCGTTCCCAGCGTGATGTCGGGACCGGTACTTCGTTACTTCAATTGGTTTGGTGTCGCGGTGAGCGCCGCCGTGGTGGCAGGAGTCCTTCATCTCTTGTCGCGGCGATGGCGGCGTGCGGTCGTCCTGGCCGTCATCTGTCTGTGGGCTCCGTGGCTACCCGCCTCCATTGACCGAGCGCCGGCGGACCAGCAGTGGTCGGCCTACCTCGATCGCGCGCTGACCCAGTGCGTGGATGAGTCTGGTGAGACGACGCTTCAATTCTCCCCCAATTGGCCGTTTCCCGACTCGCGAGTTGGGGGCCGGTCGACGAACGTCGTCGACTGCGAGTACCTCCGTGGGGCTACTGGGAGGTGACGGCGAGCGAGCCGCGATTCTCCGCGAGCGCGAGGATGACGACGGCGGCGATCACGAGCGCGGCCCCGACGAGGCGCAGCGCGGTGACGGCCTCGCCGAGGATGACGACGCCGAAGATGATGGTGCTCACGGGCTCGACCGCGCCCACGACGGAGGCCTTGCCGGCGCCGATGCGCCGCAACCCCTCGAACATGAGGACCGTCGGGATCACGGTGGCGACGACCGCGAAGGCGAGGATCGCCAGCCAGCCCGTCGCGCTCGCCGGCCCGGCGAAGTCGCCGACGCCCGAGACGGCGAGCAGGGAGAGCGAGCACGTCGCACCGAGGAACACGATCGCCGTCGCCGTGGCGAGGTCGGTGCGGTGCAGGACGGCCTCTCCCGTCACGGTGTAGAAGACGTAGGCCACCGACGAGCCGAGCACGAGGAACACCGCCGAGAGGTCCGCCGCGCCGAGCTGGCCCGCCGCGATGCCCACGCCGGCCACGGACAGTGCGACGCACAGGACGAGCACCCGCCCGGGGCGCACGCCGCGCGCCACCCACGCGGCGATGACGACGAGCACCGGGTTGCAGTACCAGATCACGATCGCGACGCCGCTGTCCATGGTGCGCAGCGCGGTGAAGAAGAGCGTCGCCGCGAGGAAGTAGCCGACCGCGCCCATGAGGAAGAGCCGCACGAGCAGCACGCCGCGCGGCAAGCGGCTCCCGCGCGCGAGGAGCGGGCGCAGGGCGAACATGAGCAGCGTCGCGATGGTGAAGCGCCGCAGCAGCGCGCCGAGGGACCCGGCGCCGTCGTCGCGGGCGAGGCGGGAGAACGTCGGCGCCAGCGCGAACCCGACGCTGCTCGCGAGCAGCAGCAGCACGCCGGTCGACGCGCCGCGCGCGCCCCGATCCGGAGTCGCCGACGGCCCGGTCGTCGACGCGGACATCGCGGCGACGGTAGCACCGGCGCACCTAGCGTGTCCGCGTGCACGTGCACGGACCGTGGTCGCCGCTCGCGGTGCGCGCCTTTCGCGCGTTGTGGATCGCGTCGCTCGTGTCCAACCTCGGCACGTTCATGCACGCGGCGGCCGCGGGCTGGACGATGACGACGCTCACGTCGTCGGCCGCCCTCGTCGGGCTCGTCCAGACCGCGTGGGCCTCGCCGGGCTTCCTGCTCGCCCTGCCCGCGGGCGCGCTCGCCGATCGCGTGGACCGTCGGCGGCTCATCGCCGGGAGCTCGGCCGTCGCGCTCGTCGCGGCGGCGGCGCTCGCCGCGCTCACCGGAGCCGGCCGTCTCGGGCCCGTGGTGCTCCTCGTCGCGACCTTCGTCCTGTCGTCGGCGCTCACCTGCGGCGCGCCCGCCTTCCTCGCGCTCACGCCGACGCTCGTGGACGCCGAGCGCCTCCCGCAGGCGATCGGCCTCGACGCCGTCTCGCGCAACGTCGCGCAGTCCGTGGGTCCGGCGATCGCGGGCGCGGTCATCGCGGGCGCCGGACCCGGGACCGTCTTCGCGCTCAACGCCGCGACGTTCCTCGGGATCATCGTCGTCGCGCTGCGGCTGCCCGAGGCATCGGCGGGGGTGGCTGGCCCCGACGGCGCGGCCCCCCGCGCGCCGTTCGCCCGCGCGATCGCCGAGGGCGTCGGCCACGTCGCGCGGGACCGCGAGCTGCGGCACCTCGCGGTGCGCATCGCGGCGCTCTTCGTCGGTACCTCGTCGGTGGTCGCGCTGCTGCCGCTCGTGGCGCGCGACCGCCTCGGCCTCGAGGCCGGCGGCTTCGGCCTGCTCGCGGGTGCGCTCGGCCTCGGCGCGGTCGCGATCGTGCCCGCGCTCCCGCGCATCCGTCGGCGGATGCCGCTCGAGCGCCTCGCCCTCGTCGCGGCGGCGGCGTGGAGCGCGACCGTCGTGGTGGTCGCCTCCGCGCGCGGGCTCGCGCCCGCCGCCGCGGCGGTGGCCGTCGGCGCCGCCGCCACGATGGCGTCGCTCAACGGGCAGTTCTCCACGTTCATCGTGCGCCTGCCCGACGCGCTCCGCGGGCGCGGGTCGTCGCTCGCGATGCTCGTCGTGTGGCTGGGGGCCTCGGTCGGCGCGTCGCTGTGGGGCGCGGTGGCCGGCGCCGCGGGCGTGCGCGGGGCCCTGCTCGCGGCGGCGGCGACCCACGCGGTCGCCGCATTGATCGCGCGCGTCGCGCTGCCCGTCGCGGCGGACCACTAATCTCGCGGACGATGCACGCCGAACAGCTGGCCCGGATGCGCACGGGCAAGGGGTTCATCGCCGCGCTCGACCAGAGCGGCGGGAGCACGCCGAAGGCGCTGAAGCTCTACGGCATCGAGGAGGGCGAGTACTCGGGCGAGGCGCAGATGTTCGACCTCATCCACGCGATGCGGTCGCGGATGATCCGCAGCCGCGCGTTCGACGGCCGGCGCGTGCTCGGGGCGATCCTCTTCGAGGGCACGATGGACCGCGAGATCGACGGCGTGCCGACCGCGGAGTACCTGTGGGCGCGCAAGGGCGTCGTGCCGTTCCTCAAGGTCGACAAGGGCCTCGCCGAGCAGCGCGACGGCGTGCAGGTGATGAAGCCGATGCCGGAGCTCGACGCGCTGCTCGCCCGCGCGCGGGCCAAGGGGATCTTCGGCACCAAGATGCGATCGGTCATCGCGCTCGCCGACGAGGCGGGGGTGCGCGCGGTGGTCGCGCAGCAGTTCGAGGTCGGGCGCCGGATCCTCGCGGCCGGGCTCGTGCCGATCATCGAGCCGGAGGTCGACATCAAGAGCTCGCAGAAGGCCGAGGCCGAGGCACTGCTGAAGGCGGCGCTGCGCGCCGAGCTCGACGCGCAGCCGGCCGACCGCCCCGTGATGCTCAAGCTCACGCTGCCGAGCACCGCGGGCCACTACGCCGACCTCGTCGCGCACCCGAGCGTGCTGCGCGTGGTGGCGCTGTCCGGCGGCTACTCGCGCGAGGAGGCCAACCGCCGCCTCGCGGAGAACCGCGGGATGATCGCGAGCTTCTCCCGGGCGCTCACCGAGGGCCTCTCGGCCCGGCAGGCCGACGCCGACTTCGACGCCGCGCTCGACGCTGCGATCCAGTCGATCTACGACGCGTCGATCACCTGACGGCTCGGAGCGGGCGGCGGGAATCGAACCCGCGCAATCAGCTTGGAAGGCTGAGGCACTACCACTATGCAACGCCCGCGTGGTCGGCTCCATCGTACGGCGGTGCGGCGGGCGCGGCGCACCGTGCCGTGCGCCGCGGGGGGCGCCCATAGCCTGAACGCGTGACGACGGAGATCCTCGACGTCGACCTCATCGCCTTCGAGCGCGGCGACGCGGCGCGGCGGCGGGCCGTCGTGGACGGCGTGATGCGGAGCCTCGCGACCGGCTTCGTCTACACGAGCCACGACCTCTCCGAGCAGATGCTCGACGACACCTACGGGATGCTCGGCACCTTCTTCTCCCGGCCGATCGAGGAGAAGCGTCGCTACGTCGCGGAGGGTGCCAACGGCCAGACCGGCTACACCGGCGTGCTCGTCGAGACCGCCGAGTCGAGCGACAAGCCCGACTGGAAGGAGATGCTCAACTGGGCGCGGCCCATCCCCGCCGGCCACCCGCTGCGGCGCAAGTACCCGCAGGCGTACCCCGACCAGGTGCTGCCCGAGGGCTCGGTGCCGGGCATCACCGAGGCGCTCTACCGCTTCCACGACGCGATGATCGACCTGCAGACGCGCTTCCTGCGCGTCATCGCGGTGGGGCTCGGCGCGGACGAGCGGTACTTCGACGAGATGGTCGACCAGGGCTGCGCGCTCAACCGCGCGATCCACTATCCACCGATGCCCGAGGTGCCCGCCGGCGGCCACGTGTGGGCGGCCGAGCACGGCGACATCAACCTCATCACGGCGCTCCCGCGCGCGACCGCGCCCGGGCTGCAGGTGAAGCACCAGGACCGCTGGATCGACGCGGTCCCGCCGTCGGGCCACGTGATCGTCAACAGCGGGATCATGCTCGAGCGGCTCACCAACGGCGTCATCCCGATCGGGTGGCACCGCGTCGTCGCGGCGCCGGGCTACGAGGGCGAGCGCTACAGCATCGTGCAGTTCTGCCACCCGCGGCCGTCCACGCTCCTCGCGCCGCTCCCGAGCTGCGTCACCCCCGACCGCCCCCTGCGCTACCCGACGGTGTCGGCCGCCGATGCGCTCGACGACGTGATCTTCGCGATCAACCTCGTCGAGGATGCGCGCCGCGTCGCGGACTAGGTCCGACGTGCGCATCGGGGTCCTCACCGGCGGCGGCGACTGCCCGGGGCTCAACGCCGTCCTGCGCGCGATCGTGCGCAAGGCGCACGGCGTGCAGGGTCACACCGTGCTCGGCTTCTACGACGCCTGGGACGGGGTGCTCGAGCGCCGCTACACCGAGCTCGACGTCGCGGCGGTGCGCGGCATCCTGCCCCGCGGCGGCACCATCCTCGGGACGCGCCGCGGCAGCCCGTACGACCACCCGGACGGCCCGGCGCGGCTGCGCGAGGCCTTCGCCGAGGTGCGCCTCGACGCGCTCGTCGTGGTCGGCGGCAACGGCTCGCTGACCGTCGCCTCCATGCTCCACGAGGAGCTCGGGCTGCCGATCGTCGGCGTGCCCAAGACGATCGACAACGACGTGGTGGGCACCGACGCGACCTTCGGATTCCAGACCGCCGTGCAGATCGCGACGGACGCGATCGACCGGCTCCACACGACGGCCGAGAGCCACGACCGCGTCATGGTCGTCGAGGTGATGGGTCGCGACGCGGGCTGGATCGCGATGCAGGCCGGCATCGCGGGCGGCGCGACGGCGATCCTCGTCCCGGAGCGACCGTTCGACGTCGCCGAGGTCGCGCGCATCGTGACGCGCCGCCACGACCGCGGGCGCTACGCCTCGGTCGTCGTCGTCGCCGAGGGCGCGCGACCGGTGCCCGGGACGCTCGAGATGCCGGAGCCGCCGCTCGACCGCTACGGGCGACCGATGCACGGCGACGTCGCGCACGTGATCGCGCCCGCGCTCTCGCGGCTCACCGGCTACGAGTCGCGCGTGGTGCAGCTCGGCCACCTGCAGCGCGGCGGCACGCCCACCGCCTACGACCGCGTGCTCTCCACCCGCTTCGGCCTCGCCGCCGTCGACGCCGTGCGCGACGGCGCGTGGGGCGAGATGGTCGTGCTGCGCTGCGGCCGCATCGAGCGGGCGTCGATGCGCGAGACACGGGGCGTGACGCGGACCGTGGACCTCGAGCTGTTCGAGGACGTGGCGGGGGCGTTCTTCGGCTGACCGCGCCGCCGCGCGCGGCGGCGCCCTCGCCCGATCGTCAGCGGGGCGGGCCGAACTGCCGGTCGCCGGCGTCCCCGAGCCCGGGGACGATGAACGCACGCTCGTTGAGGTGGCTGTCGACCGCGGCCGTCACGATGTGGAGCCGCATGCCGGTGCCGCGCAGGTGCGCGATGCCCTCGGGCGCGGCGAGCACGCACGCGACGGTGATGGGCTGCTGCGCGCCGCGGTCGGCGAGCAGCCGGCACCCGTGCGCGAGCGAGCCGCCGGTGGCGAGCATCGGGTCGAGCACGAGGCAGGAGCGTCCGTCGAGGCGCGTCGGGAGCTTGGCCACGTACTCGCTCGGCTCGTGCGTCTCCTCGTCGCGCTGCACGCCGACGACGGCGATGTCGGCGTCGGGCAGCAGCTCCATCGCGGCCGGCAGCATGCCGAGGCCCGCGCGCAGGATGGGCACGAGCACGGGGCGGCTCGCGAGCGTGACGCCCTCGGTGGTGGCGAGCGGCGTGCGGACCTGGCGCGGCGCGGTGGGCAGCTGGCGCGTCGCCTCGGCGACGACGACGAGGGAGAGCCGGCGCATCTCGGCGCGGAAGATCTGGTTGGACGTCGACTCGTCGCGCAGGTGCGTGAGCGCCTCGGCGGCGACGGGGTGCGTGACGACCGTGACGGTGACGTGATCGGACATGGCCTCATCCTTGCCGATCGGTAGCCTTCGGGCGATGTCGCCCGGCGCGCGCGTCCGCACCGCGTCGGACGTGCGCATCCGCCTCGTGGAGGACCGGGAGGGTGCGCGGCTGGCCGCCGAGGTCGCGGACCGCGTGTGGGGCATGACCGCGATGGTGCCGACCGAGATCGTGATCGCCGCGGTGCACGCGGGCGGGTATGCGGCCGTGCTGTGGGAGGACGACGAGCCGGTGGGGTCGGCGTTCGGCTTCCTCGGGCACTGGCACGACGGGCGGCTCTCCCTGCACTCGCACCTCGCGGGCGTGCTGCCCGCACGCGCGGGGCGCGGGCACGGCGAGGCACTGAAGCGTCATCAGTGGCGCTGGGCCCGCGAGCGGGGCCTCGAGGCGATCACCTGGACGTTCGACCCGCTCGTGCGGCGCAACGCGGTGTTCAACCTGGTGAAGCTCGGTGCGCGCGTCACCGCGTACCACGAGGACTTCTACGGCGAGATCCACGACGGGATCAACGCGGGGGAGCGCACGGACCGGCTCGTCGTGCGCTGGGAGGTGGCCGGCGACGGCGCAGCGGGGCACGGTGGCGCGGACGGCGACGGGCCGCGCGGCGACTGGGCGGCGCCGACGGCGCGGCTCGTGCCGACCCCCGAGGACGTCGAGTCGCTGCGGCGCACCGACCGCGCAGCGGCGGCGCGGTGGCGCGAGGAGCAGCGCACGGCGCTGCGCGCCGCGCTCGCGGACGGGCTCGCGATCGTCGGCGTCACCCGCCCCGGCGAGTACGCGCTCGCGCCGAGGGGGGCGGGGGCGTGATCCGGGGGGTGGAGGTGCGGCGGGCGACGATCGACCTCGTCGCGCCGTTCCGCACGAGCTTCGGCACCGAGACCGGACGCGACCTGCTCTACCTGCGCGTCGTCGGCGACGAGGGCGAGGAGGCCGACGGCTGGGGCGAGTGCGTCGCCATGGCGGACCCCGGGTACTCGAGCGAGTACGTCGACGGCTGCGAGGACGTGCTGCGGCGCTTCCTCCTGCCGCTCGTCGGGCCGGCGACGACGGCCGAGGACTTCCACGCGGCGGCGCGCGGGGTGCGCGGCCACGCGATGGCCAAGGCGACGCTCGAGACCGCGCTCCTCGACCGCGACCTGCGCCTCGCGGGCACCGCCCTCTCGGCGCACCTCGGCGCGACCCGCACGCGCGTGCCGTCGGGCGTGTCGGTCGGCATCCAGCCCGACGTGCCGACGCTGCTGCGCGTCGTGCGCGGCTACCTCGACGAGGGGTACGTGCGCATCAAACTCAAGATCGAGCCGGGGTGGGACCTCGAGCCGGTGGCGGCGGTGCGCCGCGAGTTCGGCCCCGGGGTGCCGCTCCAGGTGGACGCGAACGCGGCGTACGCGGTGGGCGACGCCGCGCACCTCGCCGCGCTCGACGACCACGACCTCCTGCTCATCGAGCAGCCGCTCCCCGAGGACGACGTGTGGGGCCACGCGGTGCTCGCCCGCACGGTGCGCACGCCGATCTGCCTCGACGAGTCGATCACCTCGGCGGAGGTCGCGGCGGGGGCGATCGAGGCGGGGGCCTGCGCGATCATCAACATCAAGCCCGGCCGCGTCGGCGGCTACCTCGAGGCGCGCCGCATCCACGACCTGTGCGTGGCGCGCGGCGTGCCCGTGTGGTGCGGGGGGATGCTCGAGACGGGCATCGGCCGCGCGGCCAACCTCGCGCTCGCCGCGATGCCCGGCTTCACGCTCCCGGGCGACACGTCGGCGTCGTCGCGGTACTTCCGGCGCGACGTGACCGAGCCGTTCGTGCTGCGCGAGGGCGGGATCGACGTCCCGCGGGGCCCGGGCATCGGCGTGCGGCCGATCCCCGAGGTGCTCGAGGGGATGACGAGGCGCGTCGAGATGGTGCCGGTGGTCAGCCCGCGTCGAGCGTGAGGACCACCGCGGTCTCGGGGCCGTCGTCGCCCCGGCCGATGCGCTCCATGCACCACAGGTAGGCCGCGAACAGGCGGTACGTCAGGCCGTACTTGCGCGCGATGGCGTCGCGCACCCGCACCGCCTCGTCGTGCGTCACCACGCGCGCCGTGCACGACCACGTCGCGGCGCCGTCGGCCACGCGCCCGCGCGCGTCGCAGACGCGCAGCGTGGCGCGAGGGGTGTGCGCGAGGCGCCGCACCTTGCCCGAGTCGAGCGCGGTGGTGAAGCCGTAGCCGTCGCCGTGGCGCGCGATCCACACCGCGGTCGCCACGGGCCGACCGTCGCGGCGGAACGTCGTGAAGGAGACGTACTTGGCCCCGTCGAGCACGGGGTCGAGGGCGGGGCGCGGCGTCATGGGTGGCGTGGCCGCGGTCGCGGCGTCGTCGGGAAGGGGGGATTTGAACCCCCGGCCTCCTGGTCCCAAACCAGGCGCGCTGCCAAGCTGCGCCACTTCCCGGGCGCGATCAGCCTACGGCGAGTGCGGGGCGGGGGCGGGGCGTCGTCAGGCGAGCGTGCGCACCGCGGCGAGCAGGCGCGCGACGTCGTCGTCCGACACGTACCGCACGACGCCCGCGCGCACGACGCCGCCCGACTCCGCGAGCCCGAGCTGGCCGACGGCCTCGACGGCGTACGAGTGGCCGGACCACACCGCGATGCGCTCGCGGGCGAGCGCCGCCGCCACCTCGTCGGGCCGGCGACCCGCGACGGTGAACGCGACGGTCGGCGTGCGATCCCGCATCACCGGCGCGCCGTGGACGCGCACGCCCGGCGTCGCGAGCAGCCCCTCGAGCAGCGGGCGGAACGTCGCGGCCTCGGCCGCCTCGACGGCCGCCATCGACTCCTCGAGCAGGTAGCGCGCGGCGGCCTCGGTCGCCGCGACGGCCTCGAAGCTCGGCGTCCCCGTCTCCCAGCGGCGCGGGCCCGCGTCGCTCGCGGGCCGCACCTTGGCCACGGGGAGCGCGTCGAGGAGGGCGGGCTCGATCCACATCACGCCGGCGTGCGGGCCGTACCACTTGTACGGCGAGGTGGCGAGCACGTCGCAGCCGATGGCGGCGACGTCCACGGCCCGGTGCGGCGCGAGGTGGACCGCGTCGACGAAGGTGCGCGCGCCGACGGCGCGCGCGAGCGCCACGATGGCGGGCAGGTCGGTGATCGTGCCGATGAGGTTGGACGCGCCGGTCACCGCGACCCACCGGGTGCGCGGCGTCACGAGCGACGCGAGGGCGTCCATGTCGAGGCGACCGTCGGTGGGGTCGAAGGGCGCGAGCACGTGCTCGGCGCCGGCGTCCTCGCACGCGATGCGCCACGGCGAGACGTTCGCA
This sequence comes from Actinomycetota bacterium, assembly GCA_041158045.1. GTDB lineage: Bacteria > Actinomycetota > Acidimicrobiia > Acidimicrobiales > Ilumatobacteraceae > CAXRBC01. The sequence goes on from JBEBCD010000058.1 coordinate 10,001, forward strand.
TCGTGGTCGAGGCGCGTGCCGACGACGCGGTCGCCGGGTCGCAGCGTGCGGGCGATCGCGCGCGTGAGTGCGAGCGTCATCGTCGTCATGTTGGCGCCGAAGCAGACGCCCGCGGGATCGGCGCCGAGCAGGGTGCCGACCACGCCGCGCGCGCGGTCGAGCTGCGCGTCGCAGTCGGCCGCGGCGGCGAACTCGCCGCCGGTGTTGGCGTTGGACCCGCCGAGGTGCCAGTCGTGCATCGCGCGGATCGCGACGTCGACCATCTGCGTCCCCGCGGGGCCGTCGAAGCGCGCCCAGCCGTCGCGCACGCCGGGGAAGCGCGCGGCGGGCGTCATGCGGGGGAGGGGCGTCTCGGCTCGGGGCGCGGCGCGCGGGCCCGGCGACCGTCGCTAGTGGGCGCGGCGCGCGGCGCGGGCGAGGCGCTTGGCCGCGCGGCCGAGGGGCTCGAGGTGGCGGTGGTCGAGGTCGCCGACCTCCGCACCGCCGTCGAAGCGCACCCGGTAGCGCTGCCACTGGAAGCCGTTGGCGAGGATGACGCGCCCGCGCGTGCCGGCGGCGACGCCCGCGGCGTCGACGACGAGGCGCACCTCGTCGCCCATGCGCAGGTCGAGCTGGCCCTCGTGGGGCTTCGCGAGCGCGTGCGGCTTCCAGAACGGCATGGGCTCAGTGTGCCACAGATACACTGCCCCGCGCCGTGCAGACGTCCATCGAGCGCATCGACGACACGACGGTCAAGCTCTCGGTGCGCGTCGACGAGGCCGAGTTCGACCGATACCTCGACGGCGCGTTCCGCAAGATCGCGTCGCAGGTGCGCATCCCCGGCTTCAGGCCCGGCAAGGCCCCGCGGCGCGTGCTCGAGGCGCAGATCGGCGTCGACGCCGCGCGCGCGCAGGCCCGCGAGGACGCGGTGCCGTCGACGCTCGCCAAGGCGGTGCGCGACCACGACCTCGACATCGTCGCGACGCCGAAGATCGAGGTCACGAGCGGGGACTCGGCCGACCACGTCGCCTACGACGCGACGTGCGAGCTGCGGCCCGTCGTCACGATCGAGGGCTGGCAGTCGCTGCGGGTCGAGCTCCCCGCGCTCGAGGTCTCCGACGCGGACGTCGCGGAGGTGCTCGACTACGAGCGCAAGCGCCACGGCACCCTGCGCGACGCCGCGCGCCCCGTCGCCGCGGGCGACCAGGTGACGCTGAAGCTCCGCGGGGAGCGGGCCGGCGAGGCCCTGCCCGGCCTCGACGTCGACGACTGGCTCTACGAGGTCGGCCGCGGCTGGGTCGCCGAGGGGTTCGACGACCGCCTCATCGGCAGCGAGACCGGTGCCAGCATGCAGTTCTCGGCGAAGCCGTCCGGGATGGACGAGCCCGCCGACTTCTCCGTCACGGTGAAGCGGGTGCAGGAGATGGAGCTGCCCGACCTCACCGACGCGTGGGTCGACGAACACGTCGCCGAGTTCGACACCGTGGAGGCGTGGCGCGCATCGGTGCGTCAGCGGCTCGCGGATGGTCGCCTCGCGCAGGCGCGCCGCGAGGTCGTGGAGCGCACCACGTCGGCGCTCGCGGCGCTGGTGACGATCGAGGCGCCGGAGTCGATGGTGGGCAGCGACCTGCGCGCCCGCGTGGACAACACGGTCCGCCAGTTCCAGGCCCAGGGCATCGCCCTCGAGCAATGGCTGTCGATCACGGGGCAGACGGGGGAGCAGTTCGTCGAGGCGATGCGCGAGCAGTCGCGCCTCGCGGTCAAGGTCGACCTCGCGCTGCGCGCCGTCGTGGTCGCCGACGGCATCGAGGTGTCGGACGACGACCTCGAGGCGCAGTACGCGCGCATCGCGTCGCAGGTGGGTCGCAAGGCATCCGTCGTGCGCCGCCAGTACGAGGAGAGCGACGCGGTCACCGACCTGCGCGCGCAGATCGCCAAGTCGCGCGCGATCGACGCGCTGCTCCACCGTGCGACGTTCGTCGACCCCGCGGGCACCGAGCTCGACAACGAGCACGTCCTCGGTCACTCGCACGACGACCACGACCACGACCACGGGGACCACGCGCACGGGGATCACGACCACGCCGAGGCGGGCGCGGGCGGCGCACGGTCGCACGAGTAGGCCCGTCGCCGACGCCGGATCCCGATCCGGCGCACGGGGCGCAAGTAGCGTGAGTCGGGACATGGACCCCTTCGTCGCGCGCAACTACTACGTCCCCAACGTCACGGAGCAGACGAGCCGCGGCGAGCGGGTCTACGACCTGTACAGCCGCCTGCTGAAGGAGAACATCATCTTCCTCGGCACGCCGATCGACGACACGATCGCCAACCTGGTGTGCGCCCAGCTCATCCACCTCGAGAGCGAGAACCCGGACAAGGACATCAACGTCTACGTCAACTCGCCGGGCGGCGACATCACCGCGCTCTTCGCGATCTACGACACCATGCAGTTCATCAAGAACGACATCGCGACGATCTGCCTCGGGCAGGCCGCGTCGGCCGCCGCGGTGCTCCTCGCCGCGGGCACCAAGGGCAAGCGCCTCGCCCTGCCGCACGCGCGGATCCTCCTGCACCAGCCGTACGGCCAGGTGGGCTACGCGCAGGTCACCGACCTCGAGATCGCGGCCAAGGAGATCCTCCGCATGCGGGACCTGCTCGAGCAGATCCTCGCCCGCCACACGGGGCAGTCGATCGAGCGGGTGCACCGCGACACCGACCGCGACTTCGTGATGGAGGCCGAGGAGGCCAAGGCCTACGGCATCATCGACGAGGTCATCACCTCGCGCCAGCTCGCCGACCGCAGCGGACCCATCCGCTGACCCCGGGGGGACCGTGGCGAAGTTCGGGGACTCGGCCGAGGTCGTGAAGTGCTCCTTCTGCGGCAAGACGCAGAAGCAGGTCAAGAAGCTGATCGCCGGTCCCGGCGTCTACATCTGCAACGAGTGCATCGACCTGTGCAACGAGATCATCGACGAGGAGGCGCAGGGTGACGCCGAGGTCGGGCTCCAGAAGGTGCCCAACCCGCGCGAGATCCGCACGTTCCTCGACGACTACGTGATCGGCCAGGAGCAGGCCAAGAAGGTCCTCTCCGTCGCGGTGTTCAACCACTACCGCCGCATCCAGTACCAGCAGGGCGGCGCGAGCCGCAAGGGCGAGGTGGAGCTCGCCAAGAGCAACATCCTGCTGCTCGGTCCCACGGGCTGCGGCAAGACGCACATGGCGCAGACGCTCGCGCGCATGCTCAACGTGCCCTTCGCCATCGCCGACGCCACGGCGCTCACCGAGGCCGGCTACGTGGGCGAGGACGTGGAGAACATCCTGCTGAAGCTGCTGCAGGCCGCCGACTTCGACGTCAAGCGCGCCGAGACCGGCATCGTCTACATCGACGAGATCGACAAGGTGGCCCGCAAGAGCGAGAACCCGAGCATCACCCGGGACGTCTCGGGGGAGGGCGTCCAGCAGGCGCTCCTCAAGATCCTGGAGGGCACGGTGGCATCGGTGCCGCCGCAGGGCGGGCGCAAGCACCCGCACCAGGAGTTCATCCAGATCGACACGACCAACGTGCTCTTCATCTGCGGCGGCGCCTTCGCCGGCCTCGACCAGATCATCGCCTCGCGCATCGGCCAGAAGGGCGTCGGCTTCCACGCGCAGGTGAAGTCGAAGCACGAGAAGGACCCGGGTGCGCTCTTCGCGCAGGTGCTGCCGGAGGACCTCCTCAAGTTCGGCATGATCCCCGAGTTCGTCGGCCGCCTCCCGATGGTGGGCGCCGTGCACAGCCTCGACAAGCCGGCGCTCATGCGGATCCTCACGGAGCCGAAGAACGCGCTCGTCAAGCAGTACCAGAAGTTCTTCGAGTTCGAGGACGTCGAGCTCGAGGTGCCGGAGCCGGCGCTCGACGCGATCGCCGACCTGGCGCTCGCGCGCGGCACGGGCGCCCGCGGCCTGCGTGCGATCCTCGAGGAGGTGCTGCTCGACGTGATGTACGACCTGCCCGGTCGCACCGACGTGGCCAAGGTCGTGCTGGACGCCGACGCCGTGCGCCGCACCGCGCCGCCGACCCGCATCGCCCGCGCGGTGCGGCCCTCGCGCCAGCGGCGCGCCGCCTCCTGACCCGGGCGGTCCGCCCGTGAGGTACGACGAGGCGCTCGCGTACCTCGACGCGCACTCGAGCTTCGAGCGCACCGGCCGCATCGCGGAGCCGTCGCTCGGCGTCATCCGCACGCTCTGCGACCTCATGGGGCACCCCGAGCACGCGTACCGCACGGTGCACGTCACGGGCACCAACGGCAAGGGCAGCACCGTCCAGATCGCGACGCGGCTCCTCGACGCGCACCACCTGCGCGTCGGCACCTACACGAGCCCGCACCTCGAGCGGATCAACGAGCGCATCTCGATCGCCGGGGAGCCGATCTCCGACGAGGCGTTCGCCGAGCACGTCGGGGCGGTCGCGGACCTCGAGGTGCTCGGGGGCGTGCAGCCGAGCTTCTTCGAGATCATGACGGCCGTCGCCCTCCGGTGGTTCGCCGACGAGGGCGTCGACGCCGCGGTGGTGGAGGTCGGCATGCTCGGGCGCTGGGACGCGACCAACGTCGTGGACTCCCACGTCGCCGTGGTGACCAACATCGCGCTCGACCACACCGAGTACGCGGGACCGACCCTCGCCCACATCGCCGCCGAGAAGGCCGGCATCGTCAAGCCCGCGAGCACCCTCGTGCTCGGGGACGTCAACGAGGACCTCCGCGGCATCTTCCTCGCGGAGCCCGCCGCGCGCCGGGTGCTGCGGGGCGAGGACTACGACTGCGACCGCAACGACCTCGCCGTGGGGGGCCGGATGGTGACGGTCCGCGGCCCGCGCGCCGCCTACGAGGACGTCTTCGTGCCGCTGCACGGCGCCCACCAGGGGGTCAACGCCGCGACCGCGATCTGCGCGGCCGAGGAGTTCTTCGACGCACCGATCCCGCGCGACGTGCTCGACGACGCGATGTCGCGAGTGGCGATGCCGGGACGATTCGAGGTCGTGCGGCGCCGCCCGCTCGTCGTGCTCGACGGCGCGCACAACCCGGCGGGTGCCGAGACGTGCGCGCAGGTGTTCTTCGAGGACTTCGAGCCGAGCGGGCGCCGCATCCTCGTCACGGGGTCGCTGCGCAGCCGCGATCCCGAGCAGATGCTGCTCGCGCTGCGCGCCGACGAGTACGACGTCGTCGTCACCTGCCGCCCGCCGTCGCCGCGCGGGATGGACGCGGAGGAGACGGCCGAGGTCGCGCGTCGGATCGGCTGCGACCACGTGCTGGTCGCGCCGTCGGTCGCCCGCGCGTGCGACCTCGCCCTCGGCACCGCGGGGGAGGACGACGCGGTGCTCGTCACGGGCTCGCTCTACGTCGTGGGGAGTGCGCGCGAGCACCTGCGCCAATAGCCTGCAGCCCATGTCCACGCGCACCCTCGTCCTGCTCAAGCCCGACGCCGTCGAGCGCGGCCACGTCGGCGAGATCGTCTCGCGCTTCGAGCGCAAGGGGCTGCGGCTCGCGGCGATGGAGCTGCGCACCCTCGACGCCGCGACGCTCGGTCGCCACTACGAGGAGCACGCGGGCAAGTCGTTCTACGCCGACCTCGTCGCCTTCATGTCGCGCGGCCCCGTCGTCGCGATGGTCGTCGAGGGACCCGAGGACACGTGGGAGATCGTGCGCGCCATGATGGGCGCGACCAACCCGCGCGCCGCCGCCCCCGGCACGATCCGCGGCGACCTCGGCACGATCTTCACGGAAAACCTCATCCACGGCAGCGACTCGGCCGCGTCGGCCGCGCGCGAGATCGGCATCTTCTTCCCGCGCCTCGCCGGGTAGCCGCCCGTGGCAGGCACCAACCCGCTGTCACTCGGCCGCGACATCGCGATCGACCTCGGGACGGCCAACACCCTCATCTACGTCAAGGGCGAGGGGCTCGTCCTCAACGAGCCGTCGTACGTCGCGCTCGACGCGCGGACCAACCAGGTGCTCGCCGTCGGTGCCGAGGCCAAGCGGATGGCGGGCAAGGCCCCCAAGAGCATCCGCATCGTGCGCCCGCTCAAGGACGGCGTGATCGCCGACTTCGACGTCTGCGAGCAGATGCTCAAGCAGTTCATGCAGACGATCTCGCGCAGCCGCTGGGGCAAGCCGCGGGTGATCGTCGCGGTGCCGTCGGAGGTCACCGGCGTCGAGCGCCGCGCGGTGCAGGACGCCGCCGAGTTCGCCGGTGCCCGGCGCCCCGTCTTCATCATCGAGGAGCCCATGGCCGCCGCGATCGGCGCCGGCCTCGAGGTCCATCAGGCGACGGCCAACCTCATCGTCGACATCGGTGGCGGCACCACCGAGGTGGCCGTCATCTCCCTCGGCGGCATCGTGACGGCGCTGTCGGCGCGGGTCGGCGGCGACGCGATGGACGCCGCGATCGTCGCGGCATTCCGCAAGGACCTCGGGCTGGACATCGGCGAGTCGACGGCCGAGGACGTGAAGAAGCTGCTCGGCTCGGCGTGGATGCTGACCTCGGAGATCGACGCCGACGTGGCGGGTCGCGATGCCGTGACGGGGCTCCCGCGGTCCCAGGCCGTGTCGTCGCGCGCCGTGCGCGAGATGCTCGAGCCCGTCGTGTCCGAGATCGTCGACGCGGTACGCAGCGCGCTCGAGAAGACGCCGCCCGAGCTCGCCGCCGACGTGATCTCGCGCGGCATCGTGCTCGCGGGCGGCGGCTCGCTCCTCACCGGCCTGCCCGAGCGTGTGACGCACGAGACGGGGATCCAGACCTTCCGCGCGCCCGAGCCGCTCCTCGCGGTGGTCCTCGGCGCGGGGATGTCGCTGGATAATTTGGATGCGATGCGGGGCCAGTTGTCCACGGGCGAGGGCCTCTAGATCGTCCGTCCGCGGCGATAGTCGGACGACCCGGACCAGGTGGCGACCAACAGGACGACCCGCCGGCGAGCCATCGCGCTGCTCGCCCTCACGAGCATCGCGCTCACGACGCTCAGCCTCCGCGACGCGCCGGTCGTCGGTGCGCTGCGCGGCACGTTCCTCGTCGTGTTCCGCCCGTTCGAGGGCGCGGTGCGCGTCGTCACGCGGCCGCTCTCCAACGCGTGGTACGGCGTGCGCAACTACGGCGACGTCCTCGACGAGAACGAGGTGCTCCGCGAGCGCATCGCGCAGCAGGAGGGCGCCGCCGTCGCGGCGGCCGCATCGGTGCGCCTCGCCCAGGAGCTGCTCGCCCTCAACGGCCTGCCCACCCTCGCGGGCATCAGCACCGTGACCGCGCAGGCGATCGGCGAGTCGCCGGGCAACTTCTCCCAGACGATCGAGATCAACCAGGGGAGCGAGAACGGCATCCGCGTCGGCATGCCGGTGCTCAACGCGGCGGGGCTCGTCGGCAAGGTGGCGAGCGTGTCCACCGACCGCGCCGTCGTCATGCTCCTCACCGACCCCGACTTCGCCCTCGCCGTGAAGATCGTGAGCCAGCCCCCGCCCGGCACCACCACGACGCTGCCGCCCGCCGACGTGCCGACCGCCTCCTCGGTCGTCGCGATCGAGGGCGAGACCGACGTCCAGCCGGGCGTGGAGACGACCACGACGTCCTCCACCACCACGACGACCTCGACGATCGCCGGCTTCACCCCCTCGGTCACCACGCTGCCGCCCGCGCCGCAGGGCGTCTCGTCGATCACCGTGCCCGCCCTCGGCCAGCTGGCCGTGCGCGAGACCGGCGTCATCGAGGGTCGCGGACCCGGGCGGTTCCCCACCGTGCGCTTCGTCTCCACCGACCCGCGCCTCGGCGAGGTCCGCGTCGGCACCCCGATCGTGACGGCGGGCGGGTCGCGCAGCCTCGCCCCGCCGGACATCGTGATCGGCACGGTGTCGCGCGTCGTCGCGCGCACGGGCACCGCCGGACCGGTGCTCGAGGTCGAGCCGCTCGCCGACCTGTCCAACCTCTCGTTCCTGCGCGTGCTGCTGTACCAGCCCGTCACCGAGCGCACGACCCCCTGACCGCGCGCCGGCCGTGACCACCCTCCTGCGCGTGCTCGCCAGCCGCTGGACGCGGCTCGTGCTCGTCGCGATGCTCGCGGCCGCCGTCCAGGCGACCGTCGCCGCCGACCTGCCGTTCCTCGGCGTCGTCGCGCAGCCGGTGCTCCTGCTCGCCGTCGCGGTCGGCGCCGCGCACGGCCCCGCCGACGGGCTCCTCGCCGGGTTCGTCGCCGGGCTCGTGGCCGACCTCGCGTTCGGCGACGTCGTCGGGCTCGGCGCGGTGGCGATCGGTGCCGCGGGCGCGACGGCGGGCCTCCTCGTCGCCGTCTTCCGCGACCCGCCGTGGTGGGTGCGCGTCGCGGCGATGGTCGTCGCGAGCGGGCTCGGCGAGGCGTACGTGCCCGTGCTGAAGTCGCTCGTGGGCATCGACGGCTGGGTGCGCCCGCGCGTCGTCGCGGTCGCGCTGCTCGTCGCGGCGATGCACCTCGTCGTCGCGCCCGCGATCCTCCCGCTCGGGCGCTGGGTCATGCGCGAGGCGCCGGAGGAGCTGCGGTGAGGACGACGGGCACGCCGCGCCGGCTCTCCGCGCTCGGGATCGCCGCCGTGCTGCTCCTCGGCGGGCTCACGACTCGCATGTGGTTCCTCCAGGCGGTGTCGTCGCGCGGCGTCGAGGAGGTCATCAACCAGGTCCGCACCCGCACGATCAAGCTGCTGCCGGAGCGCGGGCGCATCTTCGACGCCGCCGGTCGCGTGGCCGCGGACAACCGCCGCACCCTCGTCGTGACGCTCGACCAGGCCGTCCTGCGCCGACCCGCCGTGCGCCTCGAGCTCGCGCAGCGCCTGTCGGGCCCGCTCAACGTGCCGATCGCGACGCTGCTCGACCGCATGACCGACGAGCGCTACGGCCCCTACGACGCCGTGCCGCTGCGCGAGGGCGTGAGCGAGGACACCGCGCTGTTCCTCATGGAGCGCAAGCAGGACTTCCCCGGCCTCTACGTCCGAGAGGAGTGGCGGCGCACCTACCCGTACGGCGCGGTCGGCGGGCACGTCGTGGGTTACCTCGGCGCGATCCTCAAGGAGAACCTCGCCTACTACCGCTCGCTCGGCTACGACCCCAACGAGCGGGTCGGCCAGTACGGCGTGGAGCAGCACTACGAGACGGCCCTGCGCGGCACGCCGGGCTACGTGCGCTACGAGGTGGACGCGATCGGCAACATCCTGCGGGTCATCGAGCGCGTCGAGCCGCAGCCCGGCCGCGACCTCCTCCTGTCGATCGACCTCGGGCTCCAGCAGTTCGTCGAGCAGGCGCTCGAGACGCAGCTGCTGGTGCGCCGCCGCGTCGCGGCCGGCGAGGTGCGCCTGCCCGACGGCACGCTCGACCCGCAGTACGAGCCGGTCAACTACTACAAGGCGCCCGCGGGCTCGGCGGTGGTGCTCAACCATCGCACGGGCGACGTCGTGGCGATGGCGTCGTACCCGCGGTTCGACCCCCGGTGGTTCTCCGGCGGCGTCTCGCGCGAGCGCTTCGCCATCGTCTTCCCGCGCACCGAGGACCCCGACCTGTCAATCCTCGTCAACCGCGCGGTCTCCGGCCGCTACAACGTGGGCTCCTCGCTCAAGCCGTTCGTCGCGTACGCGGCGCTCAACACCGGGCAGCTGCCCGGCGGGTCGACGTACACCTTCGACGACCGCGGCACCTACAAGCTCGAGAGCATCCCCGAGGACCGCTGCCAGCAGGGCGTCAAGTGCGTGTTCCGCAACTCGGTCTGCCGCGCCACGGGCGCACCCTGCCGCTACGGCAAGGTCGACGTCACCGCGGCGCTCGCGGTGTCGAGCGACACCTTCTTCTACAAGATCGGCGAACAGATCCTCACCGAGCGGGGCTACGCGCCGGTGCTCGAGGAGCAGATGCGATTGTTCGGTTTCGGATCCCCGACCAACGTCGATCTCCCGTACGAGTACGCGGGCACGGTGCCGAGCAAGGAGCTGAAGCGCCGGCTCGCCGACATCGGCGCGATCAGCGAGGAGTCGGGGAGCGCGTACTACGTGGGCGACCAGGTGCTCTTCGCGATCGGCCAGGGGCTCTTCTCCGCCACGCCGCTGCAGATGGCCAACGCGTACGCGACGTTGGCCAACCGCGGTCGGCACTTCGAGCCGCGCGTCGGCAAGGCGCTGCTCGCGCCGGGCACGCCCAACGTGCGCCCCGGCTGGGTCGACGTCGCGCGGGCCGAGCGGGTGGCGGAGCTGTCGGACCGCGAGCCCGAGCTGGTGCCGATGCGCGGCGACGTCCGCGAGCCGATCGTGGCCGGCCTCGAGCGGGTCGTGACCGGCCCCGGTGTGGACTTCGACTACTACCACCGCGCGACGGGGGAGAACCTCTTCCGCAACTACCCGCACGACGAGCTGCCGATCGGCGGCAAGACCGGCACGGCCCAGGGCTTCAACAACCTGCCGTGGAACGACTCGTCGGCGTTCGGCGCGATCAGCCTCTCCGCGCTACGGCCGTTCAGCGTCTACGCCTACCTCGAGAAGGCGGGGTACGGCTCGCAGGCCGCGGCCCCGGTCGTGAAGTGCGTCTTCACCGCGCTCGCCGGCCGCTACCGCCTCGACTCGGTGCTGCAGGCCGACCCGCTCGACACGGGGGCGCTCGTCTCGGCGCCGCGCACGTCGCTGCGCAACCCGGCGTGCCTCGCATCGGTGGCGTCGGAGGCGCGCGAGTAGTGCCCGCGGCGACGCCCCCGCTCGTGCGCCGCGCCCCGCGGCTGCGCTGGTCGCTGCCCGGTGCCGGCACGACGCCGTGGCGCGAGGCGGACTGGGTGCTGCTCGCTGCCGTCGCCCTCCTCGGCGTGATCGGCGCGTTCACCGTCTACTCGGCCACCCGCACGCGCCTCGAGCGCCTCGGGATCGACGAGTACTACTACGTCCAGCGCCAGGTCGTGTACCTCGTCATCGTCACCGGGGTGCTCGCGCTCGTGATGTGGGTGGGCCACGACGCGATCCGCGAGCGCGGCCTGTGGTGGTACGGGCTGGCGGGCGTGCTGCTCGTCTTCGTCCTCGTCTCGGGCGCCGTCACGCGCGGTGCGCGCCTCGCGTTCGACCTCGGGGCGTTCTCGGTGCAGCCCGCCGAGTTCATGAAGTTCGCGGTGCTGGTGCTCGTCGCCGCGTACGCCGCCGACTCGTTCTCCGCCCGGATCGACTACCACCAGTTCACGGTCTCGCTGTGGCTGCTCGTGCTGCCGGTCGCGCTCATCCTCCTGCAGCCGGATCTCGGCTCGGCGACGGTGCTCGCGGCGGGCGTGCTGGGCGTGCTGCTCGTGGCCGGCGCGCGGCGGCGGTACTTCCTCGGCTACATCGCCCTCGCGGCACTCACCGCGGCGCTCACGGTGGTGGGCGGCGTGGCCAACGACTACCAGCTCGGGCGTTTCCGCGCGTGGTTCAACCAGGACTCGACGGCGCCGGAGCTGCAGCGCATCGTGCTGCAGGTGCGCTTCGCCAAGCGCGCGGTGTCGAGCGGTGGCATCCTCGGCAAGGGCTACCTGGACGGCCCGCTCACCAACGGCGCGTACGTGCCCGTGCAGTTCAGCGACTTCCCCTTCTCGGCGATCGCCGAGCAGTTCGGCATGGTCGGCGGCATCGTGGTGATCGGGCTGTTCGCCACGATCCTGTGGCGGCTCTGGTCGATCGCCGAGGCCGCCCGCCAACCCTTCGACCGCCTCTTCGTCGTGGGCGTCTTCACGATGCTGCTCTGGCAGGTCTTCCAGAACCTCGGGATGACCATGGGGATCATGCCCGTGAGCGGCCTGCCCCTCCCGTTCGTGTCCTACGGGGGGTCGCACCTCGTGGGCAGCGCGCTGCTCGTGGGCATGTGCGAGAGCATCCACATGCGTCGCAAGTCCTGAGCCCGCCGATAGGCTGACGCCCACACACGACGCACGACGCGACGGCGAGGCTGGCGCGAGGTGCGCGGCGCGGCAGATGCCGCGCCATCGAAGGGATCGCTGATTACATGAACGACGAATACCGCGAGTCGGACCCCGACTCGTCCCGCCGCCGCCGCGGCCGCCGCGGCGGTCGCAACCGCCGCCGACCGACCGACGGATCGCCGCGCGACCCCGACCCTCGGGACGACGCGTCGCACGACGAGCTGCCCGAGCCTCCCCGCGAGGGCCGGCTCTACGACGAGGCCGCGGGCGAGCGCGCCCTCGTGCGCAAGCCGCAGATCGGTGACAGCCGCCCCGCCCCCCGGATCGGCGACTCGCGCCCCGCGCCGTCGCGGGGTGGCGACGACGACGAGCGCGAGTCGGAGGACGACCGCGGCGAGCGCGACGAGGGCGGGCGCGACGGCGGACGCCGCCGCCGCGGGCGCCGCGGGGGTCGCAACCGCCGCAGGGGCGGCCGCGGACGCGGGCGCCGCGAGAGCGGGGACCGCGACGACGACCGCGGGCGCGGCGACGATCGCGGCGGGCGTGGCGGATCGCGCGACGCGGAGATCGAGGCCGAGCTGCTGGAGCGCCGCCGCGGCAAGGAGCGCGACGGGCGACCCGTCGGCCGCTACCTCATGTGCGTCCACAAGACGGGCGACGTGACGCAGGTCGCCGTGCTCGAGGGCCGCAGCCTCGTCGAGCACTACGTGAGCCGCGACCGCGACGACGTCGACCAGATCCTCGGCAACATCTACCTCGGGCGCGTCCAGAACGTGCTGCCCGGCATGGAGGCCGCCTTCATCGACATCGGCACGCCGAAGAACGCGGTGCTGTACCGCGGGGACGTGCAGTTCGACAAGGAGGACGTCGTCGAGCAGGGGCCCGCCCCGCGCATCGAGCACGTCCTGCACTCGCGCCAGCTCATCATGTGCCAGGTCACCAAGAACCCGATCGGGGCCAAGGGCGCGCGCCTCACGCAGGAGGTCTCGATCCCCGGGCGCTTCGTGGTGCTGGTGCCCGACTCCAAGACCTACGGCATCTCCAAGCGCCTCCCCGACGAGGACCGCCGCCGCCTGCGCTCGATCCTCGAGCGGATCAAGCCCGCGGAGCACGGCGTCATCGTGCGCACCGCGGCGGTCAACGCCACGGAGCACGAGCTGCGCACCGACATGACCCGCCTGCTCGCCCAGTGGGAGGAGATCAAGGAGCGCTCCCGTCGGGCCAACGGCCCGAGCCTCCTCTACCGCGAGCCGTCGATCGCCATGCGCGTGATCCGCGAGGAGTTCAACAGCGACTACCGCGGGATCGCGGTGGACGACCGCGAGCTCCACGCCGAGATCGCCCAGTACATCGGGGACTTCAACCCGGAGTTCCGCGACCGGGTCGAGTACCACGACCCCTCCGAGCGGGGCCTCGCGCTCTTCGAGGAGCACCGCGTCCACGAGCAGGTCCGCAAGGCCCTCGACCGCAAGGTCTGGCTGCCCTCGGGCGGCTCCATCGTGATCGAGCACACCGAGGCGCTCACCGTGATCGACGTCAACACGGGCAAGAACGTCGGTCGCAGCAGCCTCGAGGAGACCGTGTTCGCCAACAACATGGAGGCGGCCGACGAGATCGCCCGACAGCTGCGCCTCCGCGACATCGGCGGCATCATCGTCATCGACTTCATCGACATGGAGGTCAAGGACCACCGCCGGCGCGTCATCGACCGCTTCCGCGACGCGCTGTCGAGGGACAAGACCCGCACCCAGGTCTTCGAGATCTCGGAGCTGGGCCTCGTGGAGATGACCCGTAAGCGCATCGGCGAGGGGCTCCTCGCGAGCTTCGCCGACACCTGCCGCACCTGCGAGGGACGGGGGATCAGCCTCGACCTCGCGATGTTGGACTGACCCCCGATAGCATCGGCGTCCGTCATGTACGCAGTCATCGCCACCGGCGGCAAGCAGGAGAAGGTCGAGAAGGGCCAGCAGGTCCGCGTCGAGCTCGTCGACGCCGCCACGGGCGCCGAGGTGTCCTTCGAGCCCGTCCTCGTCGTCGACGGCGGCACGGTGCTCGCCACGCCCGCGGAGCTCGCGAAGGCCTCCGTGAAGGGCAAGGTCGTCGGCGAGGCCAGTGGGCCCAAGATCGACGGCTTCACCTACAAGCGCCGGACCAACCAGCGGCGCCGCTTCGGTCACCGCCAGCGCTACAGCGTGGTCGAGATCACCTCGATCGCCAAGGGCTGACGGCCGGGACACGACGGAAGGGATCGGACCATGTCGAAGACCAAGGGCGGCGGCTCCACCAAGAACGGCCGCGACTCCAATGCGCAGCGACTCGGCGTCAAGGCGTTCGACGGCACGGTGATCACCGCCGGCTCGATCATCGTGCGCCAGCGCGGCACCCGCGTGCACCCGGGCAAGAACGTCCGTCGCGCGAGCGACGACTCCCTCTTCGCGCTCGTCAACGGCGCCGTGAAGTTCGGCAGCCGCCGCGGACGCCGCGTCGTCGACGTCCTGCCCGGCGCCTGACCCCCGCGGTCCGGCTCGCCGGACTTACCGCAACGCGTCGCGCAGCATCGCGACGAACCGCGCGCGATCCGCGCGCAGCACGACCCGCGCGTTGACCGGGCGCCCCGTCGCGCCGAGGTGGTCGACCACCGTCTGACCCCGGGCGTCGCCGTGGCCGAGGTGCACGTCGACGCGTGCGTGGACCTCGCGGGCCACCACGGTCTCGTCGATCGCGACGCACATCGCGACGGGGTCGGGGAGGTCGAAGCCGTCGATCTTGGTCTCCGTGCGGCAGAACTCTCGGACGACCCGCTGGATGTCGACGGCGTAGCGCCCGACCGGGCCGAGCACCCGCAGCTCGGCGGCGAGCGCGTCGTCGACGACGGCGTCCTGCCACGACACGTCCCATCCGACGAGCTCGAGGCGCATCCCCGCGTCGCACACGATCCGGGCCGCCTCCGGATCGGCCCAGACGTTGTACTCCGCGAGCGGCGTGACGTTGCCCGGTAGCACCCCGGTGCCGCCCATGACGACGCAGCGGCGGACCCAGCCCGCGAGGCGCGGCTCGGTACGCAGCGCCACCGCGACGTTGGTGAGCGGGCCGAGCGTGACGAGGTCGCAGGTCCCCGGCCGGGCCGCGAAGTGCGCGATCATCGCGCGCACGGCATCGCGGGTGTCGGGGATGCGCCCCGCGAGGTCGAGGCCGAGGTCCCCCATGCCGTCGGTGCCGTGGACCATCTGGGCCGAGGCGTACTCGCGCGCGAGCGGGCGGTCGGCGCCCGCGTGCACGGGGACCGTCGCGCCCAGCGTCGCGAGCACGTGGAGCGCGTTCTGTACGCCCGATTCGAGCGGCACGTTGCCCGCCACGATCGAGATGCCGGCGACCCGCACGCGGGGGTGGCGGAGGGCGATGATGAGCGCGACCGCGTCGTCCGACGCCGTGTCGGTGTCGATCCACATCTCCTGCACGCGTGTCCCTCCGGCGACGGGGCTCAGGTGCCGATGCCCTGGGGCAGCCGCGGCGCGTCCCACCCGAGGAGGGCGACGCCCTGGCGGCAGGCGAACCGGTCCGTCATGCCGCCGACGTAGGTGACGGCCCGGCGGAGCGCCTCGGGCGAACCCGGGTCGCCGACGGCCTCGCCG
>JBEBCD010000059.1:0-19876 GCA_041158045.1 Actinomycetota bacterium
TCCCGCTGCGCCGGTCGCGCCGCGTCCCGCGGCACCGCCGCCCGCGCGTCCCGCGACGCCGCCGCCGACCGGTCGTCCGATCCCGCCGCCGCCCGGCGGTCGTCCGATCCCGCCGCCGCCCGGTGGCCCGCGCGTCGGCGGTCGTCCGATCCCGCCGCCGCCCGGTGGTCCGCGCCCCGCGGGTGGCCGTCCGCCGATGGGCGGCGCGCGTCCCGGCGGCATGGGCCGCCCGGGCAACACGATGCGTACCGGTCGCATCCCGCTCTCGCGCCTCGGTCGCGGTCCCGGCCAGGGCCCGCGTCCCGGCGGCGCCGGCCGCCCCGGTGACCGCGCGCCGATGGGCGGTCGCGGCACGGGCCTCGGTCGCAGCGGCCCCGGCGGCCGCGGCCCCGGCCAGCGCGGCCCCGGCAACCGCCGCAACGCCCGCAAGAAGTCCCGTCAGACCCGCAGGCGGGAGATGGAGGAGATGCTCCCGGCGGCGCCGACGTCGTACACGCCGTCCACCGCGCCGGTCCCCGAGGGCACGATCATCATCGAGCGCGGCGTCTCCGCGCAGGAGTTCGCGCCCAAGCTCAACCGCACGGCCGCCGACGTCGTGCGCTTCCTGCTCGAGCACGGCGAGATGGTCACCGCCACCATGACGCTGGCCGACGAGCAGATGGAGCTCTTCGCCCTCGAGGTCGGCGCCGAGATCCTCCTCGTCGACCCGGGCCAGCAGGAGGAGCTCGAGCTCCAGGCGCTGTTCGACGATTCCGACGACGAGGACGAGGCCGCGATGGCGGCGCGCCCGCCGATCATCACGGTGATGGGCCACGTCGACCACGGCAAGACGACGCTGCTCGACAAGATCCGCCGCACCGACGTGGTCGCGGGCGAGGCGGGTGGCATCACGCAGCACATCGGCGCCTACCAGGTCGTCCACGGCGGCAAGCCGGTCACCTTCATCGACACCCCGGGTCACGCGGCGTTCACCAAGATGCGTGCCCGCGGCGCGCAGATCACCGACATCGTCGTGCTGGTCGTCGCCGCCGACGACGGCGTGATGCCCCAGACCATCGAGGCGATCAACCACGCGCGCGCCGCCGAGGTGCCGATCGTGGTGGCGCTCAACAAGATCGACAAGTCCAACGCCGACCCGCAGCGCGTCCTCGCGGGCCTCGCCGAGCAGCAGCTCACCCCCGAGTCGTGGGGCGGCGACACGATCGTCGTCGAGATGTCGGCCCAGCAGGGCCTCGGCATCGACGACCTGCTCGAGCAGCTCACCGTCGTCGCCGAGCTCGAGGACCTCCAGGCCAACCCGACGGGTCGCGCCAAGGGCGTCGTCGTCGAGGCGCAGCTCGAGGTCGGCCGCGGCCCGGTCGCCACGGTGCTCATCGACAAGGGCACGCTGCAGGTCGGCGACCCGATCGTCGCGGGCGCGGCGTGGGGCAAGGTCCGCGCCCTCATCGACGACAAGGGCGAGCAGATCGAGTCGGCGGGCCCGTCGACGCCGGTGCAGATCCTCGGCCTCTCCGCGGTCCCCGCGGCGGGCGACGAGTTCCGCGTCGCGCCCGACGAGCGCACCGCGCGCACCGTCGCCGAGGCGCGCGAGGCCCGCTTCCGCGCGCTCAACCAGCGCGGCGACGCCCGCGTCCAGCGCGGCGTGAAGCTCGAGGACATCTTCACCCAGATCCAGGCGGGCGAGGTCGCGACGCTCAACGTGCTCATCAAGGCCGACGTGCACGGCTCGCTCGAGGCGGTCACCGAGAGCCTGCGCAAGCTCGAGCGCGAGGACGTCCGCTGCGCCTTCGTGCACCGCGCGGTCGGCGCCATCACGGAGAACGACGTCTCGCTCGCCGCCACGACCAACGCGACGATCATCGGGTTCAACATCCGCCCCGACCGGCGCATCCGCGAGGTCGCCGAGACCGAGAAGGTCGAGATCCGCACCTACGAGGTCATCTACAAGCTGCTCGAGGACGTCGAGAAGGCGATGAAGGGCATGCTCAAGCCCGAGTTCGTCGAGGTCGTCACGGGCGAGGCCGAGGTGCGCGAGCTCTTCCGCGTCCCCAAGATCGGCGCGATCGCGGGCTGCTCGGTCCGGTCGGGCACGGTCACCCGCGGGTCCAAGGTCCGCTTCCTGCGCGACGGCGCGATCATCTGGAAGGGCAGCATCGCCTCGCTGCGCCGCTTCAAGGACGACGTCAAGGAGGTCCGCGAGGGATTCGAGTGCGGCATCGGCCTCTCCGACTTCCAGGACCTGAAGCAGGGCGACATCATCGAGACCTACGATCTCCAGGAGGTCGAGCGCGAGTGATCGCGGGGGAGGTGCGCGCGTGAAGGTCGTCTACACCGCGGCGCACCTCGGCCACGATCCCCGGGTCGAGGTCGAGCGGTCCAACGCGCACTCGCCGTTCGAGCACACGGGTCGCGCCGAGCGCATCCGCGAGACGCTCGCGGCCGACCCGGCGTTCGAGTTCGTCGCGCCCGCGGAGCACGGCGTCGCGCCGATCGAGGCGGTGCACCACGCGGGCCTCGTGCGGTTCCTCTCCTCGGCGTGGGCCGACTACCAGCGCGAGGTCGCGCCGGCCCGCGAGGTGATCCCCGACGTCTTCATGCGCGCCGACCTGCGCCGCGCGATGGGCGACCGCGGCGAGCCCGCCTCGGTCAACGGCAAGCTCGGCTGGTGGTGCTTCGAGACCACGACGCCCCTCACCGAGGGCACGTACGGCGCCGCGCGCGCCGCCGTGGACGTCGCGCTCACCGCGACGTCGATCGTCACGGGCGGTGCGCGCGCCGCCTACGGCCTCTGCCGCCCCCCGGGCCACCACGCCACCACCGACCTCTACGGCGGCTACTGCTTCTTCAACAACGCGGCGATCGCCGCCCACCACGTCGCCTCCACCACCGGCACCAAGGTCACGGTCCTCGACGTCGACTACCACCACGGCAACGGCACGCAGCAGATCTTCTACGAGCGCGACGACGTGCAGTTCGTCTCGCTCCACGGCGACCCGGCGCGGGCGTACCCGTACTTCACGGGCTACGCCGACGAGGTGGGCACGGGCCGCGGCCGCGGCGCGACGCTCAACGTCCCGCTCCCCGCGCGCACCGCCGACGACCCGTACCTCGACGCGCTCGACCGCGCGTGCGAGGCGGTGCGCGCCTTCGGCCCCTCGCTCGTCGTCGTCTCGCTCGGCCTCGACACCTTCGTCACCGACCCGATCGCCGACCTCGCGATCACCACCGACGGCTTCCGCCGCTCGGGGGAGCGGGTCGGCGCGATGGGGCTGCCGACGGTCGTGCTCCAGGAGGGCGGCTACGACGTCGCCGCGCTGGGGGACAACGTGCTGGCGTGGCTCACCGGCCTCGCCGCCACCCTCCACTAGTCGTCACCCCGCGCGCACGCCGGCCCCCCGCGCCGGGTGCCCCGCGCGCCCGCGCCGCGGGACGCGCTACTCGCTGCGCTGCTCCCGCAGGTATCGCTCGAACTCGGCGGCGAGCTCGTCCCCGCTCGGGATCGGCCCGCCGAAGTGCACCTCGGTCGTCCCGCTCGCGAGCTCCTGGTCGAAGGTCGCCTCGAGCTGCGTGAGCATCCGCGCGTGCTCCGGGTTGCCCGCCACGAGCTGGTCGAGCCGCTCGCGCTGCACCGTCGCCTGCGTGCGCACCTCGCTCACGTCGATCGAGATCCCGCCCACGTCGCACACGCCGCCGAGCAGGGCCGCGGTCGCGGCGGGGTAGGCCATCGCCGACACGTAGTGCGGCACGCGCGCCCACAGCCCGACGGCGGGGATCTTGCGGGCGTGCATCGCGTGCTCGAGCATCGCCTCCATCCCGGCGGGCACGTCCACGCTGCTCTTGAGGTACGGCAGCGACGCCACGAGCTCGGCCGACGGCGAGGTGCACGACACGTACACGGCCCGGGTGTGCGGCGTCGCGTACGGGTACGCGCCGAGGCCGATCATCCGCCGCACGCCGAACTTCTTGGCGAGGTCCCCGACCAGGCCGGCAAATCGGTTCCACGCCATGTCCGGCTCCGGCCCGTTGAGCACCAGCACGTCCTTGTCGTTGATGTCGCGGCCGTGGTGCAGCACGGGCGCCGACCACACGAGCCGCGTGTTGACGCCCTCGCGCAGCTCCATCGTCGGCCGCCGCGCGCGGAAGTCGACGAACAGGTCGGGCTCGAAGGTCACGAGCGCCGTCGCGCCCACCTCCTTGACGAGCAGTTCCATCGCGTGCTGCGCCGCGGAGCTCGCGTCGATCCACCCGTCCATCGCGACCACCAGCAGCGGCTCGCGCATCGGGGGCAGCTCCCGCACGAGGGCGTACGCCTCGGTCATGGTGACCTCACGCTAGGAGGTCGAGCGATCGTCGCGCGCCCCCTGCGGCCGCCTCGACCTGCAGGCGGAACGGCTCCAGCTCCTCCCGGCTCCGCGCCCCGAGCGCGCCGCCGAGGTACCGCGCGTACACGCCCTCCACGATGCACGCGAGCTTCCAGTAGGCGAACGCGCGGTAGTACTCCACGTGCCGCACGTCGCGCCCCGTCGCCCGCGCGTAGCGCTCGATGAGCCCGGCGCGGTCCATGAAGCCGGGTGCCGTCGTCGCCTGACCGAGCCACGGCGACGGCTCGTCGCCCGGCCCGGTCCAGTACACGGTGAAGAGCCCGAGGTCCGCGAGCGGGTCGCCGAGCGTGCAGATCTCCCAGTCGAGCACCGCGCGCACCGTGCCGTCGTCGCCGACGATGCAGTTGTCGAGCCGGTAGTCGCCGTGCACGATCGTCGCGGGTCCCTGGGCGGGGATCCGTCGCGCGAGCTCGTCGTGCACCTCGTCGATGAGGGGCAGCTCGCGCGTCTTCTGCGCGTGCCACTGCCCGTGCCAGCGCTTCAGCTGCCGCGCGACGTAGCCCTCGTGGCGACCGAGGTCGGCGAGCCCGACGGCCCCGAGGTCGACGGAGTGGATCGCGGCGAGCGTGTCCACGAGCGACTCGCTCGCGCGCCGCCGCGCCGCGGGGTCGAGCACGCGCTCCGCCGCCGCGCGGTCCCGCACCACGTGCCCGTCGACGAAGTCCATGAGGTAGAAGGGCGCGCCGTTCACCGCCGCGTCCTCGCAGTACCCGAGCGCGCGCGCCACCGGCACGGCCGAGCCGCGCAGCCCCGAGATGATGCGGTGCTCGCGCCCCATGTCGTGCGCGCTCGCGAGCCCGTGGCTGAGCGGCGGTCGCCGCAGCACCATGCGCCGCCCGGCCGCGTCGCGCACCTCGTACGTGAGGTTGGAGTGCCCGCCGGCGATCATCGACCACGACAGCGGCGGCGTCACGCCCCCGACGTGCGCGACGATCCACGCCGTGACGTTGGCCTCGTCGACGCCCGCGCGCACGGTGTCGCTCATCGCGCTCAGTCTCGCACTCGGCGCGCCCCGCGCACCCGCCGCTAGCGTGTGCGCCGCATGGCCATCGACGTCACCGACCGCACGTTCCAGACCGAGGTCATCGAGAAGTCCAAGACGACGCCCGTCGTCGTCGACCTCTGGGCGCCCTGGTGCGGCCCGTGCAAGACGATCGGCCCCATCCTCGAGAAGGTCACCACGGCCACCAACGGCAAGGTCATCCTCGCCAAGGTCAACGTCGACGAAAACCCGCAGGTCGCCGGCGCATTCCGCGTCCAGTCGATCCCCGCCGTCTACGCGGTCAAGGACGGCAAGGTCCTCGACGGCTTCGTCGGCGCCTACCCCGAGCACGTCATCGAGGAGTTCGTCAAGGCGCTGCTCCCCACCGACCAGGCGATCACGGTGCGCGAGCTGCTCGCGCGCGGCGACGAGGACAGCCTCCACCAGGCGCTCGAGCTCGAGCCGGGCAACGAGGACGTCGTCGTCGCCCTCGCCGAGCTCCTCGTGGCGCGCAAGGCCGTGGCCGAGGCGCTCGAGCTGCTGAAGCGCGTGCCCGAGACCGACCGCGTCCGCACCGTCGCCGCCCAGGCCCGCCTCGCGTTCACCCCCGAGGACGACTACGACCGCCAGCTCGCCGCCCTGCTCCCGCGCGTGAAGGCCGACGAGACCGCCCGCCAGCAGTACCTCGACATCCTCCAGACGATGGGCGCCTCCGACCCGCGCACCGCCGACTACCGCAAGAAGCTCACGGCCCAGCTCTTCTAGTCGGGGGCGATGCGCGGCCTCCGGCCGCGCCCCCGCGCCATCCGCGTCCCGCGGCGCACACATCCGCGCCGATGCGACGCCTCCCCGATGCCGCCGACCGCGCCACCGACTGGCTCCGGTGGTTCGGCTGGTCCCGCCTCGCGGGCATCGTCGCCTCGATCGGCGTGGTGGGGGTGGGGGCGTGGTGGCTGGTCCGCGTCCCGCCCCCGCCACCCGAGTCGCGCATCCCGTTCGACGTCGCGGTGACGCTCGCGCCCGCGACCACGCTCGACGGCCCGGCCACGACCGCCACGACGACGCCCGCGCGGCCCGTCGTCCACGTGGCCGGTGCCGTCGCCCACCCGGGCGTCTACGCGCTCGCGCCCGGCGCCCGTGCGCACGACGCGGTGCTCGCCGCGGGCGGCGCGACGCCCGACGCCGACCTCTCGATGGTCAACTTGGCGGCGCCCCTCGACGACGCCTCGCAGGTCTACGTGCCGCGCCGCGGCGAGGGTGCGCGCCGCGCGCCGCCGTCCGCCCCGTCGCGCGAGCCCCGCGGCGTCACCCCGCCGCCCGGTGCCGCGTCGCCGGACGCGACGGGTGCCGCCGCGCCGCTCGACGTCAACACGGCGTCCGCCGCCGCGCTCGAGACGCTCCCGGGCATCGGTCCGCGCACCGCCGCGGCGATCGTCGCGCACCGCGACCGCCACGGCCCGTTCGCGAGCGTCGACGCGCTCCTCGACGTCCGCGGCATCGGGCCGTCGACGCTCGCGGAGCTGCGGCCCCACCTCCGCGCGCCCTGAGCGGCGCCGACGCGCCCCGCGGGCGCGACGATCAGACGACGCCGATGAGCAGCGCCGCGCCGACGAGCGACAGCACGGCCCCGGCGGCCACGGCGGCGGCGATGGGCCACGCCTCGCGCACCCACTCCCGCCAGCTCGCCACGGCCTCGCGCGTCGCGAGCCTCGCGGCGACGAATCCCACGACCCACCACGCGGCCGCGCTCGTCACGACCGCGGCCACGATCCGCCCGCCGTCCGACGTCGCGGGCACGCCCATCGCGGGCAGGGTCGGCAGCCCGACGAGCAGCAGCACGAAGCCGAGCACGCCCGTCACCCGCCCGGGCAGCCAGATGAGCACGCCCCCCGCGGCGGCCACGCCGAGCGCGAGCGCGGCGGCGACGCCGCCGCCCTTCAGCCGCAGCGCCCGCCGGTGCGCGACGACGCCGTCGGGCACGATCACGCGGTCGGGCATCGGCACATCGTACGACGACGTCCCGCGCGACGGGGCCATCGTGGCGCTCGCCGCCCTCGTCGTCGCCGTCGCGCACGCGGTGACGCACGTCGCGACGGCGCGCGTCACGATCCCCGCGGCGTGCGCCGCGGCCGCGTCGGCGACACTCGCGCTCGCGTCCCCCGCGTCCCCCGCGGACCGCGGCCCCGCGTGCGCACGGCGGCCGCGCGTGCGCGCCGCGGCCGTCCTGGTCGCCGTGGTCGCCGTCGCCGCGGGCGTGCGCGCCGCGCACGCCGACCGGGCGCTGCGCGACGTGGTGCTCGGCCCGTGGGCGGGTCCCGCGCGGCTCGTGGACGAGCCGGCCGATGCGCGCGGCGCGGTGCGGGTCGTGCTCGAGATCGAGGGCGACCGCTTCGTCGCCACCACGCGCGGCGCGGCGGCCAATCTCCTGCGGCGACGCGCGGCCGGCCAGACCCTGCACGTGGTGGGCGAGCGCGCCCCGCTCGGTCCCGCCGAGGCCGCCCGCTGGCGCGCCCGCCACGTGCAGGGCACGCTGCGCATCGCGCGCGTCGCCGAGCCCGCGGCGCCGGCCCCGCCCTACGCGCGCGCGGCGACCCGCGCGCGCGAGCTCGTCCGCGCCGGCGCCGCGGGCCTCGCCCCCGACGACCGCGCCCTGCTCCTCGCGCTGCTCATGGGCGACGACCGGGCGCAGCCCCCGTCGATGGTCGCCGCCTTCCGCGCCTCGGGGCTCTCGCACCTCTCGGCGGTCTCGGGGCAAAACGTGGCGTTCCTCCTCGCCGCCGCGGCGCCGCTGCTGCGCCGCCTCGCGCCCGCGGTCCGGCTCGGGGCGACGCTCGTGCTCCTCGCCTGGTTCGTCGTCGTCACGCGCATCGAGCCGTCGGTCGTGCGCGCCGCGGCCATGGCGGCGATCACGGCGGTGGCGCTCGCGCTCGGCCACCGGCCGTCGGCCCTGCGCGTGCTCGCGCTCTGCGTGGCGGGCGTCGTGCTCGCCGACCCGATGCTCGTGCACTCCGTCGGCTTCGCCCTCTCGGTGGCCGCGACGGCGGGCCTCTCGGTGCTCGCCGCACCGATCGCGCGCCGCCTCCCCGGGCCGCGGTGGCTCGCGTCGCTCGCCGCGGCGTCGATCGCGGCACAGGTCGGCGTCGCGCCGGTGCAGCTCGCGATCTTCGGCCCGCCGCCGTGCACCGCCCTCGCGGCCAACGTGTTGGCCGTCCCCGTCGCCTCGCTCGTGATGCTGGTCGGGCTCCCCGTGACGCTCGTCCTCGGCCTCGCCGCCCCGCTCGCCGCCCCGTTCGCGCTCGCCGGCGACCTCGCGCTCTTCCCCCTGCGCATCGGCGTCCGCTGGATCTGGTGGGTCGCGGAGATCGGCGCCGCCGTCTCCGCCCGCGCCTGCTGACGCGCCGCCACGCCCGCACGCGCGCCCACCCCGCCCCGCACCCCCACCTGCGAGGCTGTCCCCGTGCCGCTCCACCTCGTCACCGGCGCGGACCCCTCGCTCGTCTCCGCCGCGCTCTCCGCCCTCACCCGCGAGCTCGTCGCCGGCCGCACCCACGTCCTCGAGACGCACGACGCCTCCGTCGACTCCTCCGAGGCCCGCGCCGCGGCCATCCGCGCCGCGGTCGCCTCCGCCGAGACGCTCTCGATGTTCGCCGAGGAGCGCGTCGTCGTCCTGCGCGACGTCGCGGCCGCCACCGTCGCCGAGCTCGAGCCGCTCACCGCGTACCTCGCGCAGCCGTCCGACACCACGCACCTCGTCGTCACCGCGGTGGGCAAGCTCACCAAGGGCGTCAGCGACGCGATCAAGCGTGCGGGAGCCGCCGTCCACGACGTCACCCCGCCGCACCAGCGCCGCGAGCTCGTCGAGTGGTACGAGGAGCAGTTCACGCTCGCGGGGCTGCGCGTCGACCCACGCGTCGCCCCCGAGGTCGCCTCCTGGCTCGGCGAGGATCAGTCGCGCCTGCCCGGGCTCATCGAGGTCCTCGTCTCCACCTTCGGCACCGCGCGCAAGCTCACGCTCGACGACATCGCCGACTTCCGCGGCGAGGCCGGCGCGGTCAAGCCCTGGGACCTCACGGACGCCATCGACGGCCAGGACTCGGCGCGCGCCCTGCAGATGCTCCGCCGCATGCTCCACGGCAACGAGATGCACCCCCACCAGGTGCTCGCCGTCCTCCACACCCACTACGCCAAGCTGCTGCGCCTCGACGGCGTCGACGACCTCTCGCCGATGGACGCGGCGGCGCGCATCGGGTCCAAGAGCGAGTTCCAGGGTCGCAAGTACCGCGACGCCGCACGCGAGCTCGGCCACCGCGGCATCGCGGACGCGATCGCGCTGCTCGCGCAGGCCGACGTCGATCTCCGCGGGGTCAAGGACCTGCCGGAGGAGCTCGTGATGGAGATCCTCGTCGCGCGACTGTGCCGCATGGGCACGTCGGGTCGCCGGGCGCGTCCGCCTCGGATGATGGCGCGTCGCTGACGCGCCGCGCGCGAGCGTCACCGACGCCCGCGCCGTGCGGGCTACTTGCCCGCGTTCACCTTCTTCATCAGGCGGCTCTTGCGGCGCGCGGCCTGACGCGGGTGGATGATGCCCTTCGCGGCGGCCATGTCGAGGCGCTTCGCGGCCATGCGCACGGCCTCCGCGTTGTCGGGGGTGCCCACGGTCTCGCGCGCGTCCTTGACGCGCGACTTGAGCTCGGTGCGCACGGCGCGGTTGCGCTCGGTGCGCTTCGCGTTGGTGATGATGCGCTTCTTCTGACTCTTGATGTTCGCCATGGCTCGCTCATGCTAACGGTGACGCGCCGACTTCGCGCCCGCGGCGTCCCGCGGCTGCGCCCGATCCGCCCGGAACCCGAGGGGTAGCCTTGCCGTGCCCCACATGGAACTGTCGCGGATCCGCAATTTCTCGATCATCGCCCACATCGACCACGGCAAGTCGACCCTCTCGGACCGCATCCTCGAGCTCACCAAGGCGGTGGACGCCCGCGAGATGCGGGCCCAGTACCTCGACAGCATGGACCTCGAGCGCGAGCGCGGCATCACGATCAAGGCCCAGAACGTCCGGGTCCACTGGAAGGACTCGGTCCTCCACCTCATCGACACCCCGGGCCACGTCGACTTCGGCTACGAGGTGAGCCGCTCGCTGGCCGCGTGCGAGGGCGTCGTGCTCGTGGTCGACGCCGCGCAGGGCATCGAGGCCCAGACGCTGGCCAACTGCTACCTCGCCCTCGAGAACGACCTCGAGATCGTCGCGGCGCTCAACAAGATCGACCTCCCCGCCGCCGACCCCGACCGCTACGCGATGGAGATCGAGAAGGTCCTCGGCATCCCCGCCGAGGACATCCTGCGCATCTCGGCCAAGACGGGGGAGGGCGTCCCCGAACTCCTCGACGCGATCGTCGCGCGCATCCCCGCCCCGTCGGGCGACCCCGACGCCCCGCTGCAGGCCCTCATCTTCGACAGCCAGTACGACCAGTACCGCGGCGTGGTCTCGAGCGTGCGCGTCGTGCACGGCCGCCTCTCGACCAACGACAAGCTCCGCTTCATGCAGGCCGGCGCCGTGCACGACGCGCTCGAGGTCGGCGCCCGCGTCCCCGCGCCGACGCCGGTGCCCGAGCTCGGGCCGGGCGAGGTCGGCTACCTCATCGCGGGCATCAAGGACGTGGGCGAGGCCCGCAGCGGCGAGACCGTCACGCACGAGTCGCGCCCCGCGCCGACTCCGCTCGAGGGCTACCGCGACCCCAAGCCGATGGTCTTCTGCGGCCTCTTCCCGATCGACGCCGGCGACTTCGAGACGCTCCGCGAGAGCCTCGAGAAGCTGAAGCTCAACGACGCCTCCATCTCGTATCTCCCCGAGTCCTCGGGCGCGCTCGGCTTCGGCTTCCGCTGCGGCTTCCTGGGCCTGCTCCACATGGAGATCGTCAAGGAGCGCCTCGAGCGCGAGTTCAACCTCGCGCTCATCGCCACCGCGCCCTCCGTCGAGTACCGCGTCACGCGCACCGACGGCGGGGTCGTCGTGGTGGACAACCCCAACGACCTGCCCCCGATGGTGAGCATCGAGCACGTCGAGGAGCCGTTCTTCCACGTGAGCATCATCACGCCCAAGGACTACACGGGCCCGCTCATGGACCTCTGCCAGACGCGCCGCGGCGAGCTGGCCAAACTCGAGTACCTCTCACCCGAGCGCGTCGAGCTGCACTACGAGATCCCGCTCGCCGAGGTCGTCATCGACTTCTTCGACCAGCTGAAGAGCCGCAGCCAGGGCTACGCGAGCCTCGACTACGAGCTCTCCGGCTACCGCGAGTCCGATCTCGTGCGCGTCGACATCCTGCTCAACGCGCAGCCCGCCGACGCCTTCTCCACGATCGTCCACCGCGACAAGGCGTACGACTACGGCCGCCGCATGTGCGAGAAGCTCCGCGAGCTCATCCCGCGCCAGATGTTCGACGTCCCGATCCAGGCCGCGATCGGCGGCAAGGTCATCGCCCGCGAGACCGTGCGCGCCAAGCGCAAGGACGTGCTCGCCAAGTGCTACGGCGGCGACATCTCCCGCAAGCGCAAGCTGCTCGAGAAGCAGAAGGAGGGCAAGAAGAAGATGAAGGCCATCGGCCGCGTCGAGGTCCCCGGCGACGTCTTCATCTCGGCGCTCAAGCTCGATGCCTGACGCCCCCGCGGCGCCCGCCCCCGCCGCCCCCGCCCCCGCGGCGCGCGGCGGCGTCTTCCGCTCGCTGCGCCACCGCAACGCCCGACTCTTCTTCCTCGGCCTCCTCGTCTCCAACGTCGGCAGCTGGCTCCAGCTCACCGGCGTCTCGTACCTCCTCTACGACCTCACGGGCAACGCCGCCGACCTCGGCTTCAACGTCGCGTTCCAGTTCCTCCCGATGCTCCTCCTCGGCACCTGGTGCGGTGCCATCGCCGACCGCCACGACCGCCTGCGCATCACGCTCGTCACCCAGTCGCTCCTCGCGCTCCAGGCGCTCACGCTCGGCGCGATCGTCATCGCCGACCTCGTCACGGTGCCGGCGGTCTACGCGCTCTCCTTCGCCGTCGGCGTCATCGGCGCGTTCGACAACCCGGCGCGCCGCGGCTTCGTCACCGAGCTCGTCCCCACCGCGGACGTGCCCAACGCGATGGCGCTCAACACCACGGTGATGACCGGCTCGCGCATGGTGGGTGCCGCCATCACCGCGGCGCTCGTCGGCTCGATCGGTCCCGGCTGGCTCTTCGTCGTCAACGGCGTCTCGTTCACCGCCATGCTCGGCGGCCTCCTCACGATCCACCGCCCCGGCCTGCACCGCGCCCCCGCGCGGCCGTCCGGCGGCTCGCCGGTGCGCGAGGTCTTCGGCTTCGTGCGGCACAACCCGCGGCTCCTCACGATGTTCACCGCGTACGTCCTCGTCAGCACCTTCGCGTTCAACTACGGGGTCGCGCTGCCCAAGCTCGCGGACCTCCGCTGGGACGCACCGTGGGCCTTCGGCTGGGTCCTCACCGTCACCGGCTTCGGCTCGATCCTCGGCTCGCTCTCCACCGCGCGCCACCACGTCGTGCCGATGCGCTGGTTCATCGGCAACATCGGCGGCCTCGGCGTCGCGAGCATCGCGCTCGCCTTCGCGCCGAGCGTCGCGACGGGCCTCGTCGTCGCGGTCGCGGTCGGCTTCTGCGGCTCGGCGATGATCGCGTCGGGCAACGCCATCACGCAGCAGGAGTCGCCCCCCGACATGCGCGGGCGCCTGCTCGCGCTCACGGCGGTGGCGTTCCTCGGCTCCACGCCGATCGGCGGCCCGATCACGGGGCTCGTGGCCGATTTCGTGTCGGTCGAGTGGTCGGTGGCCTACGGGGGTGTGGTTGCATTGGCGAGTGCACTCGCGGCCGTCTGGATGTGGAAGTAGGCGCGCGCCGATGCGCGCCCCCCGCCGCCCCGCGTGCGCCCCGCCTCGTCGCCGGAGCAGCGCCCCGTGAGCGCGGCCGTC
Source organism: Actinomycetota bacterium (assembly GCA_041158045.1). Lineage (GTDB taxonomy): Bacteria > Actinomycetota > Acidimicrobiia > Acidimicrobiales > Ilumatobacteraceae > CAXRBC01. The sequence continues at coordinate 13,329 of JBEBCD010000059.1, forward strand.
ATGTGGTTCCGGCGCGACCTGCGCCTCGCGGACAACCCGGCGCTCGCCGCCGCGCTCGCCGAGGGCACGGTCACGCCGCTGTTCGTGCTCGACCCGCTCTTCCTGCGGCGCGCCGGCGCGCCGCGCCTCGCCTTCATGTACCGGTGCCTGCGCGAGCTCGACGCGGCGCTCGGCGGCGCGCTGGTCGTGCGCACGGGCGATCCCGTCACCGTCGTCCCCGCGGTCGCGCGCGAGGTCGGCGCGGCCGCCGTCTTCGCGGCGGGGGACTTCGCGCCGTACGGCATGGCGCGCGACCGCGGGGTGGCCGACGCGCTCCGCGACGCCGGCGCCACGCTCCGTCACGTCGGCTCGCCGTACGCGGTCGACCCGGGCACGGTCCGCAAGGACAACGGCACGCAGTACCTCGTCTTCACCCCGTTCTCCAAGGTTTGGCTCGCCCACGGCTGGTCCGCGCCGATCGAGGCGCCGCGCGCCTCGGCCATGCGCCTGCGCGGCGCACCCGACGTGCCGACCGAGCGCATCCCCGACGATCCCGAGGTCGCGGCGACGCTCCCTCCGGCGGGGGAGCGCGGCGCCTGGGCGCGGTGGGAGACGTTCGCCGCGGACGCGATCGACCGCTACCGCGACGAGCGCAACCGCCCGGACCTCGACGGCTGCAGTCGCATGTCGCCGTACCTGCGCTTCGGCGTCGTGCATCCGCGCCAGCTGCTCGCCGAGCTGCGCCCCGACCGGCACCACGACCACTACCGCAGCGAGCTCTGCTGGCGCGAGTTCTATGCCGACGTGCTCTTCCACCAGCCGCACACCGCGTGGAGGAACCTGCAGTCCAAGATGGACGCGCTCCCGCTCGACACCGACGAGCGGGCGCGGGCGCGCTTCGACGTCTGGTGCGAGGGGCGCACCGGATTCCCGATCGTCGACGCGGGCATGCGCGAGCTGCGCGCGACGGGCTGGATGCACAACAGGGTGCGCATGATCGTCGCGTCGTTCCTCGTGAAGGACCTGCACCTACCGTGGCAGTGGGGCGCGCGACACTTCATGCGTCACCTCGTCGACGGCGACATCGCGTCCAACAACCACGGCTGGCAGTGGACCGCCGGCACGGGCACCGACGCCGCGCCGTACTTCCGGGTGTTCAACCCGGAGATGCAGGCCGAGAAGTTCGACCCCGACGGCGCGTACCGGCGCGCGTGGGTGCCCGAGCTCGACGACGCGCTCGGCTATCCCGCGCCGATGGTCGACCACGCCACCGAGCGCGCCGAGGCGCTCGCGCGCTACAAGCGCGTGACCGGCAAGTGACGTCCGCCCGGCGCCACTGACCTAGCGATGCGACGACGGGTACACTCGGGCGAAGGCATGCTCGACGAGCGCAAGTCCGCCATCCTCCGCGCGGTCGTCGAGGAGTACATCTCCACCGGCGAGCCCGTCGGGTCCTCGCACCTGACCGACGCCCTCGCGCGATCCGGCACCTCCAAGGTCTCGTCCGCCACGATCCGCAACGAGATGGCCGCCCTCGAGCGCGACGGCTTCCTCATGCAGCCCCACACGTCGGCGGGTCGCATCCCCACCGACCGCGGCTACCGCTTCTACGTCGACCAGCTGCAGCACGACGACGCCGGCGAGCCGCGCAGCGGTGCCGTCATCCCGCGCGCGCTCGAGACCAAGGTCGGCGCGTTCTTCGAGTCCGCCCACGGCCGTCTCGAGGAGACGCTCCACCGCACCTCGACCCTCCTCGCCCAGTTGACCAACTACGCGTCCGTCGTCCTCGGCCCCGGCGCCGGCACCGTGCTCGTGCGCTCCGTCCAGCTCGTGCGCCTCGCCGGCTCCCACGTCGCGGTCGTCGTCGTGCTCTCCACCGGCGCGGTGGAAAACGCCACGATCGAGGTCGCCGACGACGTCACCGACGACGACCTCGCCCGCGCCGCGGCGCACCTCTCGTCCACGCTGGTGGGTGCCACGCGCGCCGCGGCCGGCTCGAGCGCATCGCGGCGCGCCGCGGCGCCGGGCGCCTTGTCCGAGCGCGTCGCCCGCGTGGCCGAGCAGGCCGCGGGCGCCCTGCGCGAGACGCCCGGGGCCGAGACGTACTTCGTCGACGGCACGTCGCGGCTCACCGAGGCGTTCGACGCGATCGAGGTCGTGCGCGACGTGCTGCGCACGCTCGAGCAGCAGTACGTGGTGGTGACGCTGGTGCGCGACATGCTGCGCCGGGGTCAGTCGGTGGCGATCGGCGCCGAGCACGGCGTCGAGCCGCTCGCGTCGTGCTCGCTCGTGCTCTCGCCGGTGGTCGCGGACGGCCAGCACGTCGGCACGGTCGGCGTCATCGGGCCGACGCGCATGCACTATCCGACCGCGCTCGCGACGGTGGAGGTCGTGGGGTCCAAGCTCGCGCGCCGCCTCGCCGACTCCTGACCCGCCCGCCGCCCGCCCCACCCACCGTGGCCGACTTCTACGAGATCCTCGGCGTCGACCGCCGCGCGTCGGCCGACGAGATCAAGAAGGCGTACCGCAAGCGCGCCCGCGAGCTGCACCCCGACGCCAACCCCGACGACCCGACGGCCGAGGACCGCTTCAAGGAGCTCTCGCGCGCGTACGAGGTCCTGAGCGACGCGGAGTCCCGCGCGCGCTACGACCAGTTCGGTGAGGCGGGCGTCGGCGGGGCCGCGGGCGGCGGCGATCCCTTCGGCGGGGGCGGCATCGGCGACATCTTCGACGCGTTCTTCGGTGGCGGGTCGCCGTTCGGCGCCGCCCGCGGCCCCGCGGGCCCGCCCCGCGGCGCCGACGTCGAGACGGTCGCGCGCATCACGCTCGAGGAGTCGGTCTTCGGCTGCACGCACGCCGTCACGGTCCGCACCGCCGTCGCGTGCGAGGACTGCGGCGGCAGCGGCGCCGCGCCCGGTACCACGGCCACCTCGTGCCCCGACTGCCGCGGCACGGGCCAGGTGCGCCGCGTGCGCCAGAGCATCCTCGGCCAGATGGTCACCACCACCACGTGCGGGCGCTGCGCCGGCGCGGGGGAGACCGTCGCGTCGCCGTGCCGCACGTGCCGCGGCGAGGGGCGCGTCCAGCAGCAGAAGTCCTACGACGTCCAGGTCCCCGCCGGCGTCGCGTCCGGCCAGACGATGCGCCTCGCGGGGCGCGGCGCGCGCGGGCCGCGCGGCGGCGAGCCGGGCGACCTCTACGTCCACATCGAGGTCGCGCCGCACGAGCGCTGGCGCCGCGAGGAGGACGACCTCGTCGCCGACGTCGAGCTCTCCGTCGCGCAGGCGGCGCTCGGCGTCGAGCTCGTCCTGCCGACGCTCGACGGCGACGAGCGACTCGTGGTGCCTGCGGGCGTGCAGCACGGGCACGAGTTCACGCTCCGCGGGCGCGGCGTGCCGCGCCTCACGCAGAGCGGGCGGTCCCGCGGCCGCGGCGACGTCCGCGCGCGCATCGTGGTCGTCGTCCCGACGAAGCTCTCCGCCGCCGAGGAGGAGCTCCTGCGCCGCCTCGCCGAGGAGCGCGGCGAGGAGGTCGCACCACCCGACGGCGGCATCGTCTCGCGGATCAAGTCGGCCTTCACGTGATCGCCGCCGCCTCGCCCCACGCCACCCCGGGCGCCGCCTCGACCCACCCCACCCTGCGCGGCTCCGCCGCCCACTTCTTCGTCGCCGACGTCGCGTCCCCCGCGCTCGACGACGCCGACCTCCACCACGCCCGCACCGTGCTGCGCCTCGGCGCCGACGAGACGGTCACCGTCTGCGACGGCGCGGGCGCGTGGCGGCCCTGCACGATGCGCCGCGACGGCACGCTCGCACCCGGCGGCGACGTCGCGCACGAGCCCGCGCCGCGCTGGCCGCTCCTCGTCGCCTTCGCACCGGTCAAGGGCGAACGCCCCGAGTGGACGGTGCAGAAGCTCGTCGAGCTCGGCATCGACGCGATCGTCCCCCTCGCCGCCACCGCCCGCGCCGTCGTGCGCTGGGACGGCGAGCGCGGCGGCCGCCACCTCGAGCGCCTCCGCCGCGTCGCGCGCGAGGCCGCGATGCAGTCGCGCCGCACCCGACTCCCCGTCGTCCACGCCGCGATGCCCCTCGCGTCGCTCGGCACCGCCTCCGGCCCCCTCGCGTCGCTCGGCACCGCCGCCGGCCCCCTCGCCATCGCCGACCCCTCGGGCGCGCCCCTCGACGCCACGCACCGCGCCGTCGCGATCGGCCCCGAGGGCGGCTTCACCGACGACGAGATGGGCGATGCGCCGCGCGTCGCGCTCGCCGACGGGATCCTCCGCGCCGAGACCGCCGCGCTCGCGGCGGCGACGCTCATGACGCACCTCCGGCGCACGTCCCCATGACCGACGCACCGGCCCCTTCCTCCGCGCCCGGTGCCGACGCCCCGGCCCCTTCCTCCGCGCCCGGCGCCGACGCACCGGGCGATGCCGCCTTCCACCTGCGGGTCGGCGAGCGCCTCCGCGCGATCCGCAAGCAGAAGCGCCTCTCGCTCCACGACGTCGAGGAGCAATCCCGCCAGGAGTTCAAGGCCTCCGTCCTCGGCGCCTACGAGCGCGGCGAGCGCGCCATCTCCGTCCTGCGCCTCCAACGCCTCGCGCAGATCTACGGCGTCACCGTCGACCAGCTCCTCCCCGCCGACCCGCGCCGCGTCGAGGAGCGCCAGCCCGGCGCCTCCGCACCGACGAAGCTGCGCATCGACGTCGCCAAGCTCTCCACCCGCGCGGGCGACCAGTACCAGATGCTGGAGCGCTTCCTGCGCATGATCCAGGTCCAGCGCCAGGACTTCAACGGCAAGGTCATCACCGTGCGCGCCCACGACACGCGTGCGATCGCGGTCATGCTCGACGTGCCGGTGGAGCAGGTGGGGGAGCGCCTCGCCGCGCTCGACCTGCTCTTCGTCCCGCCGACGACGTGACGCAGCCCTCCGGGGGCACCCCGCCCCCGCCCGCCGAGGGCGCCCCGCCCCCGCCCGCCGCCCCCGCGCCGGAGCACGGCGTCTACGTCCACGTCCCGTTCTGCGCGCACCGCTGCGACTACTGCGCCTTCGCCACGTTCACGGACCGCGCGCACCTCGTCGACGCCTACCTCGACGCACTGGTGCGCGACGTCGAGCGCGCCGTCGCCGCGGGCATGCCGCGCGCGACGAGCGTGTTCGTCGGCGGCGGCACCCCGACGCACGTCCCGGCCGACGGCCTCGCGCGCGTCATCCGCGCCATCCCCGCCGCGCCGGGCGCCGAGATCACCGTGGAGTGCAACCCCGACGACGTCACGCCTGCGCTCATGGAGACGTACGCGGCCGCCGGCGTCGACCGCGTGAGCATCGGCGTGCAGAGCACCGTGGCGCACGTGCTCGCCTCGCTCGGTCGGCGCCACGGCCCCGCGGCGGTCGCTCCCGCCGTGCGCGCGGCGCGCGCGGCGGGCATTGCCCGGGTCAATCTCGACGTCATCTACGGCGCGGCCGGCGAGACGCTCGACGACTGGCGCCGCACGCTCGACGACGTCGTCGCGCTCGGGCCGTCGCACGTGTCGGCGTACGGGCTGACCGTCGAGGCGGGCACGCCGCTCGCGCTCGAGCCCGCGCGCCACCCCGACGACGACGACCAGGCGGACAAGTACGACCTCGCCGACGAGGTCCTCGTCGCCGCCGGCCTCGCCAACTACGAGATCTCCAACTGGTCCCGCCCCGGCGACGAGTGCCGCCACAACCTCACGTATTGGCGCCAGGGCAACTACGACGGCTTCGGCTCCGCCGCGCACTCGCACCGCGACGGTCGCCGCTGGTGGAACGTGCGCACCCCCGAGCGCTACATCGAGCTCGTCGCGGCGGGGCGCGCGCCGGAGTCGGCGGGGGAGACGCTCGACGACGCGACGCGGCGGCTCGAGGGGCTGCAGCTGCGGCTGCGGATGCGCGAGGGCGTGCCGGCGAGCGCGTTCGAGGAGGGCGAGCTCGCGGAGATGGACGGCGACGGGCTCGTCGCGGTGCGCGACGGGCGTGCGACGCTCACGCGCCCGGGGCGTCGCCTCGCCAACGCGGTCGCGCTCCGCCTCCGCGCGTAGCCTCGTCCCGATGTCACGGATCGGCGTCGTCGGCGCGGGCTACGTCGGCCTCACCACCGGCGCGTGCCTCGCGCACCTCGGCCACGACGTCGGGTGCGTCGAGACGAGTCCCGCGCGCCTCGCGGCCCTCCGCGCCGGCACCTCGCCGATCCTCGAGCCGGGTCTCGACGACCTCCTGCGCGAGGGCCTCGCGGCGGGGCGGCTGCGATTTACCGACCGCGCGGCGGAGGTACTGGGGGACCGCGAGTTCGTCTTCCTGTGCCTGCCGACGCCGCAGGACGCCGACGGCCGCGCGGACCTCACGTACCTCCACGCCGCCGTCGAGCAGATCCGCGGCGTGCTCGCGCCGGGCGCCGTCGTGATCACCAAGTCCACCGTCCCCGTCGGCTCCGCGGAGTCCGTGCGCGAGCGCCTCGCGCGCACCGACGTCCACGTGGTGTCCAATCCCGAGTTCCTCCGCGAGGGCTCCGCCGTCCACGACTTCCTCCATCCCGACCGCGTCGTCATCGG
>JBEBCD010000060.1:0-4116 GCA_041158045.1 Actinomycetota bacterium
CGCCGAGGAGGTGGTGGTCGCGGTCGTCGTCCCGCCAACTGGCTTCCAGCGCCTCGCCATGCGGGTATGTTGTGAGCGATGGCACGAGGTCGCGCCATCGCTCGAGGGTGGGCAGGGCGCCACCACGGGCACGACGGACCTCCTCGCGGAGGTGCGTCATCCAAGCGCGGGTCGGGGGGTCGAGGGCGACCTCGTGGAAAGGGTCGACTTCCGCGGCGAGGAGGCGACGTCGATGGTCGCGGGCCCCCGCGTCGTCGGTCGGCGCGGTCAGCCGATGGATGGCGTCGAGTCGTAGGAGGAGGTCGGCGCCGAACGGGGCGACGGCAGCCTCGGTATCGAGTCGAGCGATTTCATCCACTGCCTCCTCGACGTACCTGATCATGAAGTAAGTATGTGACGTAATTTTGTTTTTGACAATCACGACTTAAACATCCAACTAGCAAAATGACTTTTCGTAAAGTGTTTTTAACTGCTTCGTCTGCTTTTTTTCTGGCAAATAGCGCAACCGCTCAGACAACGTCGACGACGGCTCCCGCTCAACCGACCGTCGCCCCGGGCAGCTTCCCCGCCCACCGGGTCTACGACACCAAGCGGAAGCGGATTGTCGATTTCGAGACGATGACCGCCCGGCTCGCCCAGGCCGACCTCGTCTTCCTCGGTGAGCAGCACAACGACCCGCGGACCCACCAGCTCCAGGCCGCCGTCCTCGAGGGGGTCGCCCGCCGCCGGAGCGGCCCGATCGTCCTCGCCCTCGAGATGTTCGAACGCGATGTCCAGGGGACCCTTGACGGCTACCTCGCGGGGACGGTCCCCGAATCGACCTTCCTCGCCACCTCCCGTCCGTGGCCGAACTATCCGACCGACTACCGCCCGATGGTCGAGTTCGCGAAGGCGAACCGGTGGCCGGTCGTCGCGGGGAACGTGCCGCGCCGCTACGCCTCCCAGGTCGCGCGGCGGGGGCTCGCCGCGGTCGACTCCCTCCCGCCGGCCGAGCGCGCCTTCGTCGCCCGCGACCTCGCCTGCCCCCGCGACGCCTATTGGGAGCGCTTCAAGGGCGTGATGGGCGATATGAGCGGCCACGGGACGCCGATGAGCGCCGAGCAGGTGGAGGCGATGGTCTGGCGCACCTACGAGGCCCAGTGCATCAAGGACGAGACGATGGGGGAGGCCGTCGCGGCAGCCCATCTCGCCGAGGGAGCCCTCGTGATCCACGCCAACGGCTCCTTCCACTCCGACTACCGGCTGGGCACGGTCGACCGCGCCCAGCGGCGCGCCCCGAAGGCCCGCACGATGGTCGTGAGCTTCGTCCCCGTCGCCGACCTCGACGCGGCTCTCACCCGGGACCAGCGGAAGCTGGGAGACTTCGTCGTTTTCACTCTCGCGCCGGCGCGCTGACCGGCGGCAGCCCGCGATGAACCTGGCGGTCGGCATCGCCCGACCGCCCGAGTAGATTTCTCGCTATGTCGACCCCCCCGATCGCGAGCGTCTTCAACGACGCGTACGCCGCCGAGCAGTTCGAGGCCTACCGACGCGACCCGGCCTCCGTCGAGGAGTCGTGGCGCCAATTCTTCCGCTTCGCCGAGGAGGCGATGGGCCGTGCGCCCGCCGCGGCCGGTGGCGCGACCGACCCGGATCATGACCGCAAGGTCGCCGGCGCGGCCCGCTACACCACGGCGATCCGCACCTTCGGCCACCTCGCGGTGCCGCTCGACCCGCTCGGCACGCCCCCGCCGGGCGCCGCGGAGCTGACGCTCGAGTTCCACGGCATCACCGACGCCGACCTCGACGCCGTCACCGGCGCCTCGCTCGGGTTCCCGCACCTCGCCACCGCGCGTGACGTCGCGGCGCGGCTCCGCAAGCGCTACTGCACCAACCTCGCCGTCGAAGTCGGGCACCTCGGCTCCGAGGAGGAGCGCGCCTGGTTCCGGCAGCTCTTCACCGAGGAGCAGCTCACCCGTCCGCTCACCGCGGACGAGAAGCAGCAGGTCCTCCGCCGCCTCACCGAGGTCGACGGCTTCGAGCGCTTCCTCGGCCGCACCTTCGTCGGGTACAAGCGCTTCTCCATCGAGGGGACCGACGCCCTCGTCCCGATGCTCGACACCATCATCGCCGAGTCGGCCGCCGTCGGCGCGACGCACGTCGCGATCTCGATGGCGCACCGCGGGCGCATCAGCGTCCTCGCGCACGTCCTCGGCAAGCCGGTCGAGCAGATCTTCGGCGAGTTCCAGGGGCGGCACGACCATCTCGGCGGGATGTCCACCGGCGACGTGAAGTACCACCTCGGCTTCGACGGCACGCGCACCACGCCGCACGGCCCCGTCGCGGTCTCGCTGGTGCCGAACCCGAGTCACCTCGAGATCGTGAATCCCGTGCTGCAGGGGCGCGCCCGCGCGCTCCAGCGCACCGCCGACGGCGGGCGCGACGAGCACGCGGTGGTCCCGGTCTGCATCCACGGCGATGCGGCCTTCCCGGGCGAGGGGATCGTCCCCGAGACGATCAACCTCTCGCGGCTCCGCGCCTACCGCGTGGGCGGCACGCTCCATCTCATCGTCAACAACCAGGTCGGCTTCACCACGGACCCCATCGATGCGCGCTCCACGCGGTACGCGAGCGATGTCGCGAAGGGGTACGAGATGCCGATCATCCACGTGAACGCGGACGACGCCGAGGCGTGCGTGATCGCGATGCGCATCGCGGTGGCGTACCGCACGCGCTTCGGCAAGGACTTCCTCGTCGACCTCGTCGGCTACCGCCGCTGGGGGCACAACGAGGGGGACGAGCCGACCTTCACGCAGCCGCAGCTCTACGAGCGGATCAAGGCGCATCCGACACCGCGGCAGGTGTGGGGACGGCGCCTCGCGGCCGAGGGGCTCGTGAGCGCCGCGCAGGTCGACGCGATCGACGGCGAGGTCGCCGCCGGCTTCCAGGCGGCGTTCGAGGCGTCGAAGGCCGCCCCCGCGGGCCACGCGCACGCCGCGGCCCCCGCCGCGCCGGAGGCGGTGCACACCGCCGTCCCCGCCGAGACGCTCACCGCCTGGAACGAGGCGCAGCTCACCTATCCCGCCGACTTCACGCCGCATCCGCGCCTCGCCAAGCAGCTCGAGCGGCGGCGCGAGGCGATGGGCGAGGCCGGCGGCATCGACTGGGGCCACGCGGAATCGCTCGCCTTCGCGTCGATCCTCGCCGAGGGGATGCACATCCGCCTCAGCGGGCAGGACGTGGAGCGCGGCACCTTCTCGCACCGGCACGCGGTGCTGCACGACGTCACGACGAACGCGACCTACGCGCCGCTCGCGCATCTGCCGGGCGTGACGGCGCGCTTCGAGGTCTACAACTCCGCGCTCTCCGAGATGGCGGTGATGGGCTTCGAGTACGGCTACAGCGTCACCGCGCCCGACACGCTGACCCTCTGGGAGGGGCAGTTCGGCGACTTCGCGAACGTGGCCCAGCCGATGATCGACCAGTTCCTCGCCTCCGACCGTGCGAAGTGGGGGCAGGACAGCGGGCTCGTGCTGCTGCTTCCGCACGGCTACGAGGGGCAGGGGCCGGAGCACTCCAGCGCGCGGCTCGAGCGCTTCCTGCAGCTCTGCGCGGAGGACAACCTCCGCGTCGCCTACCCGAGCACGCCGGCCCAGTACTTCCACATCCTGCGGCGACAGGCGCGCCGTGCGCACCGCCGTCCGCTGGTGTTGATGCAGCCGAAGTCGCTCCTGCGTCTCGCGCAGGCGGCCTCGACGCTCGCCGATCTGAGCGGTGGAACCTTCCGTCCGGTGATCGACGACCCGCAGGCGGAGACGAAGCGCGCCGAGGTGAAGCGCCTCGTCTTCTGCACCGGCAAGGTCTACTACGACCTCGTGGCGAAGGGGATCCCGTCGACGGTCGCGGTGGTGCGCGTCGAGGAGCTCTATCCCTGGCCGCACGAGGCGATCGCCGGGATCGTCGACCGGTATCCGAACATCGACGAGGTGGCGTGGGTGCAGGAGGAGCCGAAGAACCAGGGGGCGTGGAGCTTCGTCGCGCCGCGGCTCCGCGTCTCCACCGGCAACGCGCTCGTCATCCGCTACTACGGCCGGCCGGAGCGGGCGAGCCCCGCCGAGGGGTATCCGGCGGAGCATG
>JBEBCD010000061.1:0-3090 GCA_041158045.1 Actinomycetota bacterium
GGCGGCGCGGCGGGAGGTGTCGTGCGTTCGTTCCATGGTGGTTCTCCTGGGAAGGCTACGGCGGACGGGTCAGTCTGACTTGAGCGCGACGGTGATCGGGACGCGGAGGCAGCGGACGGCGGGCGCGATGCAGCCGGCGACGCCGACGAGCGCCCCCGCCGCGAGGCCGACGGCGACCACGGCCTCGTCGACCGCGATGCCGAAGGTGCCCATCGAGAAGCGGATCGAGACGCCGTCGAGGAACGCGAGCGCCAGGCCCACGGCGAGCAGCGCGCCCGCGAGCGACGCGACGAGCGACTCCTGCAGCATGCTGACCACGATCGCGGCACGGCCGTAGCCGAGGACCTGCAGGGTGGCCAGCTCGCGGATGCGGCTCGCGAACGCCGCGAACGCGGTGCTCAGGCCGCCGAGCAGCGCGCCCGCCGCGACCAGCGCCGCGCTCGCGAGCACCATGAACCGCACCGGTCGGTAGAAGGCGCTCTGCGACGCGTAGTACGCGGGCTCGTGGATCGCGCTCAGCTCGAGGTCGATGCGCCGCTGCGCGAAGGCGTCGATGTCGCCGGGCGTCGCCCCCGGCGCGAGTCCGACGATGAGCCCGGAGACCGTCTCGCGCCTGGTCAGCACGAACACGTCGTCGAGCGGCATCCACGCCTCGCCGTCCATCACGGTGCCCGGCGCGCGGAACACGCCCACCACGCGGAGCGGGCGGAAGTCGACCAGCACCGCGGGCGTCCCGCCGGCGGCGACCTCGCGCTCGAGCGCCACGGGATCGAAGCCCGCGCCGCGCGCCGCGCTCGCCCCGAGCGCCACCTCGTCCGCGCCCGACTCGGGCGCGCGCCCCGCCGTCATCCGCACCTGCGGGTGCACCAGGAACGCGGCCGGCGTCACGCCGCGCACGAGCCCGTTGCGGTTCGCGGCGTCGGTGCCGAGCGCCGGGTCGCCGGCGGCCACGGTGAGCGCCACGTTGATCTCGGCGCTGGCGAGCGGCCGGCCGTCCCACGAGCCGATCTCGCGCAGGCTCGCGGCCACCGTCTCGGCGGTGGCGCGCGGGATCTCGCTGCGCTCGACGCTCTCCTCGCTGCCGGCGCCGAGGAGCAGCACGTTCCGCTCGTGCCCGCTCGCGCGCAGCGCGCGGTCCATCCCGAGCGCGAAGCCCGCGCCCGCCATGGCGAGCAACGCCACGAGCGCGGCGCCGCCGACGGAGAGCGCGAGCCGCACGGGGCTGCGGCCGAGGTTGCGGGTGGCGTAGCTGGCGGGGAGGAGCCTCATCTCGGTTGCCTCATGCGGTCCGGAAGCCCTGGACGATCTCGCGGCGCGCGGCGCCCCAGGCGGGCAGCGCGCCCGCGAGCGTGCCGAGGAGCGCCGCCAGCAGCACGCCGACCGCCGCCGCGCGCGCGTCCGGCGACACCTCGATGGAGACGCCCTCCATGCCGAAGGTGATGTCCGCCGCCGCGATCGCCGCGTACGCGCCCGCGGCGCCGATCGCGCCGCCGCCGAGGCCGAGCAGCGTGGCCTCCAGGAGCACCATCCACGCGATCCCGCCCTCGGTCCAGCCGAGCGTGCGCAGGATGGCGTGGTCGCGCACGCGGTCCCGCACGGCGAGCGCGATGGAGTTCGCGATGAGCGCGAACACCGCCGCGAGGCTGGCCCAGCCGACCACGCCGGCGAACCCGACGAGCACGATCACGTCCCGCGCGGCGCGCGCGACGAACGCGCTCGCCGGCCGCGTGGTGGTCGGGAACTGGTCGGCCTCGAAGCGCTCGTCGATCGCCTGCGCGACCTCCTCGATGCGCCTCGGGTCGGCCACCTCCACGTCGAACTGCGTGACGATGCCGCCGGTGCCGCCGCGCTGGACCGATTCCTGCAGGAACGGCAGGTGCGCGTAGGCGGAGTTGCGGTCCTGCGGGTCGTCGCTCTCGAAGGTGCCCGCGACCCACGCGCGCACGCCCGCGGCGTCGAACCGGTCGCCCGCGCGCAGCCTGCGTCGCTCCGCGAGCCCGGCGCCCACGAGCACCGCGTCGCCGCGCGTCCCCCAGTCCGCGAGCGAGCCGCTCGTGAATCTCGCGCCGCGCAGGTGGTCGGCCAGGAAGTCGCCGTCCGGCACGCCGCGGAAGGTGACCACGTCGAGCGACGCGCGGCAGTTGTTGACGATGATCTTCACCGGCACCGCGGCGCGCACGCCGGGGATGTCCTCGATGGACCGCTCGTACGACTGCGGCAGCTGGCTCGCGAACGGGCAGAAGCGGTTCTTGCGGTAGACGACGAGCCGCGTCTCGGCCGCGCCCGCCTCCGTGGCGCGGCTGACGCCGTCGCGCATGCTCTCGACGAACGCGAACAGGAACGTGGCCGCGGCGATGCCGGCGACCGTGAGCGCGGTGCGCGCCGGGCGCCGGACGAGGTTGCGCCAGGTGAAGGGGAGCGAGCGGGCGAGCGGGTTCATCGCGCGCCCCCCGCCGGGACGGCATCGACGATCTTCCCCTTGTCGAGGTGCACGGTGCGCCCGGCGCGGGCCGCCGTGGCCGGGTCGTGCGTGACCATGACGATGGTCTGGCCGCGCTCGCGGTTCAGGCGCGCGAGGAGGTCCATCACCTGCGCCGCGCTCGCGCGGTCGAGGTCGCCGGTTGGCTCGTCCGCCAGGAGGAGCGCCGGCTGCGTGACGATGGCGCGCGCGATCGCGACGCGCTGCTCCTGCCCGCCCGAGAGCTGGCGTGGGTAGTGCGCGTGGCGGTCGGCGAGCCCGACCGTGCCGAGCGCCTCCGCGACGCGGCGGTGCCGCTCGGCGGAACGCATCGGGTGCAGGAGGAGCGGGAGCTCGACGTTCTCGTACGCGGTGAGCACCGGCACCAGGTTGTAGAGCTGGAAGATGTAGCCGACGCTCGTGCTGCGCCACGCGGCGAGCCGGCTGCGCGAGAGCGCGCCGATCTCCGTGCCGCCGACGCGCACCGAGCCGGCGGTCGGCCGGTCGATGCCCGCGAGCAGGTTGAGGAGCGTGGTCTTGCCGCTCCCCGACGGGCCCATCAGCGCGACGAAGCTGCCGGCGGCGACGTCGAGGTCGACGTCCTGCAGCGTGTGGATCGTCTCGGCGCCGCG
>JBEBCD010000062.1:0-17358 GCA_041158045.1 Actinomycetota bacterium
GGTGCGGATCCACGTGTCGCTCGGCGTCGCCGACGCCGCGACGGGCGGGCGCGCGACCGTGTGGGGCTGCGACCTGACGGCGGGCTACGTCCGCATCAACGCGGACTACACGACCTAGCCCAGGACCCTCCGCGGCTCAACTGGGAATCTGACGAGCCGGTGCCGTGTCGGAAGGCTGCGGACGATTCGCCGACGCCGTCTACTGACGTATCTCGACAGCCACGGACATCGTTCGTCGAGGAGCACCTCCGCCTCCTCCCATGGATACTCGGCAAAGCGACTCACCGCGCCGTCCTTGATCGACTTCTCCTCGCGATTGCAGCAATAGAACACGGAGCCCGGAGCGGATCGCATGAGGTCAAAGTAGAGACGGATCGCCTCGGGGGTCATCTCCTGCATCGACGCAACGTTGACGAAGAGATCGATTCCGACACCCCGCAGGACGTCGACATCCTCGGCGAGCACCAGACCCACCCGAGCCGTGCCTTCGGACTCGAGCCAGCTATTCACGGCGGCCCGAGATCGGAGCATCTCCACCGGAGGAACACCCTCCGCAGTAGCCATCAGGCGCGCATCGATGAGGTGACCTTCGCGAAGGTTGATCGACAAGAAGCGGGTCGCGGGTGAGAACTCTTCTAGCGCCGGACGCAGGAAGTTCGTCATCCCATCGCCGATGACACACGCGAGTCCCACACCGAGGAGATCGAACGTCGCGAGAAGCTCCAGAATGTAACTATGGTGCATGAGACCATCGTCGATTGCCCTCTTCTCGCTCCAAGCTGCGATCTGGATCGAGGAGGGGCAGCCTCGCTGCGTTGTGCGCCGTGAGCGTGGTCTGCCGCGAACGGCTCGATCCAGCGCGATGTACGCACGGTCCCGGAGACGGCTGGCATGCCGGGGTCGAGCGATGAGGTCCGGAAACGCACCGCGATCGATTCCCATCGACACACCGGAAGATCGCAAGTCAAACTGGCGCAGGTGCTTGCGCCAGTAGCCCGAGTAGTGGACCCCTCTCTTGGACTCGCGGACGAGCGTCTCTTCCAGGACACGCACGACGTCGGCCCAAGAGCTCCGTCCGTCACGCCAGCGCGGCACCGCCTCAGTCATCAGGCGGCGAGGGAGTCGAGCCAGGCGAGGACGGCGTCGCGGTAGGCGAACACCGACTTGTAGCGCGCCACGTCCTCGGGCAGCCGCGCCACGAGCGCCCGCAGCGTGCGCGCCACCTCGGGCCCGCGCGCCACGTAGTCGCGCAGCGGCTGCTGGAAGCCGCGGATCGTGAAGAGCACGCCGCCCGTGCGTGGCAGCCTCCGCAGCGTCTCGCGCTCCATCCGGATCCAGAGATCGGCCGGCTCGCGGCCGAGGGGCGCGCGCGGCACCGCCGGCTGGAACAGCGCCGGGTGGTCCTCCAGCGTCCAGTTGGACCTCCAGACGGGCCGCTCGGCGGAGAGTCGGTCGAGGAGCGTGTCGACCGCGCCGCCGATGTGGTCGCCGTAGCGGGCCACCGGTGCGTGAACGGTGAGCATGTCGTGGCCGATCTTGTCCGCGAGGCGCCAGCGGCTCGGCGCGCACACCACCCCGGCGACGAAGACGAGGCCGCCCGTCGGCGTGGGCGCGAGCACGGTGAGGTCGTCCGCGGTGAGGAGCGCGGCGTCGACGAGCGCATCGAGGCCCGTCGACGCGGTCGGCGCGCCGCACCACTCGGCGACGAGGCGCCCCGCCTCCTCGGCGGCGGCCGCCACGAGTCCGGGCGCGAGGCCGAGCGCGGCGGCCCGCCCGTCGTCGAGCGCGGCGACCACCTCGTCGCGGCGCCCCGCGACGAGCCGACGCTTCATCGCGATCGTCGGCGCGGTCTCGGCGTCGCGCGGCAGCCAGCGCGACGCGTCGAGTGGCCGCACGCCGACGCGGTGGCGGAACTCGGAGCCCTCCGCCGGCGCGGGCGGGAGCATCTCGTCGGGCGGCGGGAGCGCGCGGAAGGCGGCCGCGTCCGCGGGCGGCTCCTCGTCGAAGGGCGTGAAGGGGTGGTCGTGCGGGACGAAGGCGGGCGCGGCGGCGAGGTGCGTCGTCACTTCGGCGGCATGCGGATGCCGCCGTCGACGCGGATCGTCTCGGCGTTGAGGTAGCTGTTGGTCACGCACTCGAGCACGACCGACGCGAGCTCCTCGGAGGTGCCGAGGCGCTGCGGGAAGAGCACGCCCTTCTGCAGGTTGGCCTTGAACTGGTCGCTCGCCTCGCCCTGGCCGTAGATCGGCGTGTCGATGAGCCCGGGCGCCACCGTGTTGACGCGCACACCGATCGCGGCGAGGTCGCGCGCGATCGGGAGCGTCATGCCGACGATCCCGCCCTTCGACGCCGAGTAGGCGGCCTGTCCGATCTGACCGTCGAAGGCCGCGACGGACGCGATGTTGACGATCACGCCGCGCTCGCCGGACTCCATCGGCTCGGATCGCCCGATCGCGGTGCCGACGATGCGGATCGCGTCGAAGGAGCCCACCAGGTTGATCGCGACGACCTTCTTGAACGCGTCGAGGTTGGCCGCCGAGTCGTACGAGCCGTCCTTGCCGACGGTGCGCTGCGCCCAGCCGATGCCCGCGGAGTTGACGAGCACGCGCACCGCGCCCATGGAGCGCGCCATCTCCGTCGCCGCGACGATGTCCTCGGTCTTCGTGACGTCCACGACGTGGAATGCGCCGCCGATCTCGGCGGCGAGCGCCGCACCCTTGGCCTCGTTGAGGTCCGCGACGACGACCTTCGCGCCGCGCGAGGCGAGCGCACGCGCGCAGGCCGCGCCGATGCCCGACGCGCCGCCCGTGACGATCGCGACCGCACCACGCAGCTCCACGGCGGGGCAGGCTACGCAGCGCCGAGGGACGCGGCAACCGCGAGACGGTCCACGAGGTCGTTCATCGGCTCGCCGCTGTGCGCCTTGACCCAGGTGAACGTCACGTCGCCACGCGCCTCGACGAGCGCGATGAGCGGCTCCCACAGGTCGCGGTTGGCGACCGGCTGGCGCTGCGAGTTGCGCCACCCGCGCTTCATCCAGCCGCGCCACCAGCCGTCGCGGAAGCAGTGCACGACGTACGTCGAGTCGGAGCGGATCTCGATCGGCCCGCCGTGCGCGGCGTGCGCGCGCAGGGCGCGCAGGGCGGCGGTGACCTCCATCCGCTGGTTGGTCGTGGCCGGCTCGCCGCCCGTCTCGCTCGGCTCGCCCGCGGGGGCGACCGCCCAGGCCCAGCCCCCGGGCCCCGGGTTGCCCGAGCAGGCGCCGTCCGTGTAGATGACGAGCGCCGACATCACGGCCCATTGTGGCCGACGATCCCCTGCGAGAATGGCCACATGGTCTTCGACGGTTCGGTGCACCAGCTCCCCGACACCGACCCCGGCGAGACGCAGGAGTGGCTCGACTCGCTCGACGCCGTCGTCGACGCACAGGGCAAGAACCGCGCCCGCTACCTCCTCGCGCGGCTGCTCGAGCGCGCGCGACAGAGCCAGGTGAGCTTCCCCGCGACGGTGTCGACGCCGTACGTCAACACGATCCCGCCCGAGCACGAGCCGTGGTTCCCCGGCGACGAGCACCTCGAGCGGCGCATCCGCGCGTACATCCGGTGGAACGCCGCGATCATGGTGGTGCGCGCCAACGCCAACGCCGAGGGCATCGGCGGCCACCTCTCGACGTTCGCGTCGTCGGCGAGCCTCTACGAGATCGGGTTCAACCACTTCTTCCGCGGCAAGGACGCGGGCGCGGCCGGCGACCACGTCTACTACCAGGGGCACGCCGCGCCCGGCGTCTACGCGCGCGCGTACCTCGAGCGCCGCCTCCACGAGCAGGACCTCGACCACTTCCGCCGCGAGATCGGCCGCGACGGGCGCGGGCTGTCGAGCTACCCGCACCCGCGGCTCATGCCGGACTTCTGGGAGTTCCCCACCGTGTCGATGGGCCTCGGCCCGCTCACCGCGCTGTACCAGGCGCGCTTCAACCGCTACCTGCTCAACCGCAAGCTGGACGACACCTCGCAGAGCCGCGTCTGGGCGTTCCTCGGCGACGGCGAGTGCGACGAGCCCGAGACGCTCGGCGCGCTGTCGCTCGCGTCGCGCGAGCAGCTCGACAACCTCGTCTTCGTCGTCAACTGCAACCTGCAGCGCCTCGACGGTCCGGTGCGCGGCAACGGCAAGGTCATCCAGGAGCTCGAGGCCACCTTCCGCGGCGCGGGCTGGAACGTGATCAAGGTGATCTGGGGATCCCGCTGGGACGAGCTGCTGGCCCGCGACGTGTCGGGCGCGCTGCTCAACAAGATGAACACGACCGTCGACGGCGAGTTCCAGCGTTACACCGTCGAGGACGGCAACTACATCCGCGAGCACTTCTTCGGCCCCGACCCCCGGCTGCGCGAGATGGTCTCCCACCTCTCGGACGCCGACCTGCAGTCGCTCCCCCGCGGCGGACACGACTACCGCAAGCTCTACGCGGCGTACCGCGCGGCCGTCGAGTTCGGCGGCTCGGGCCGCCCGACCGCGATCCTCTGCAAGACGGTGAAGGGCTGGACGCTCGGCCCCGAGATCGAGGGCCGCAACGCCACCCACCAGATCAAGAAGATGTCGGTGGACCAGCTGCGCGCCCTGCGCGAGCGCCTCCACCTCGAGGACGAGATCACCGATGCGATGCTCGAGGCCGACGAGCCGCCGTACTACCGACCCGCCGAGGACTCGGTCGAGTACCAGTACATGATGGAGCGCCGACGCGCGCTCGGCGGCCTCATCCCCCGCCGGAGCACGGCCGTGCGACGGCGCATCCAGCTGCCGTCCGACGACGCGTTCGCCGAGTTCGCCGCCGGGAGCGGCGAACAGGCCGTCTCCACCACGATGGGCTTCACCCGCCTGCTGCGCAACCTCGCGCGCGACAAGGGCTTCGGCGAGCGCGTCGTGCCGATCATCCCGGACGAGGCCCGCACCTTCGGCATGGACTCGCTCTTCCGCGAGCTCAAGATCTACGCCGCACAGGGACAGAAGTACGAGCCGGTCGACCACGACCTGCTGTTGAAGTACGCGGAGTCGACCGACGGCCAGATCCTCGAGGAGGGCATCACCGAGGCGGGCAGCATGGCGAGCTTCATCGCCGCCGGCACCGCGTATGCCACGCGCGGCATCGAGATGGTGCCCTTCTACACCTTCTATTCGATGTTCGGATTCCAGCGCGTCGGCGACCTCATCTGGCAGGCGGCGGACGCGCGCACCCGGGGCTTCCTGCTCGGCGCGACGGCCGGCCGCACGACGCTGCTCGGCGAGGGCCTGCAGCACCAGGACGGCCACTCGCTGCTGCTCGCATCCACGGTGCCCGCGGTGCGCGCGTACGACCCGGCCTTCGCCTACGAGGTCGCGGCGATCGTGCGCGAGGGGATCCGGGCGATGTACGGGCCCGAGCCGCGCGACGAGTTCTACTACCTCACGCTCTACAACGAGAACTACGCGATGCCGCCGATGCCGCCGCGCGAGGGACTCGCGGGCGAGATCATGCGCGGGCTCTACCGGTGGCAGGAGGCCCCGGGCGGCGCGCGGCGCGCGACCATCCTGTTCTCGGGCTCCGCCCACGGCGCGGCGCGCGCCGCCGCGGCCGAGCTGCTCGAGCGCCACGACGTGTCGTGCGACCTGTGGTCGGCCACGTCCTACAAGGCGCTGCGCGAGGAGGCCCTCGAGGTGGAGCGGTGGAACCGCCTGCACCCCGCGCAGTCGCCGCGCGAGCCCCTCGTGTCGCGCCTGCTCTCCGACGGCGACCACCCGATCGTCGCGGTGAGCGACTTCATGCGCATGGTGCCCGAGCAGGTCGCGCGCTTCCTGCCCAACCGGCAGTTCGTGCCCCTCGGCACCGACGGCATGGGGCGCAGCGACACGCGCCAGGCGCTGCGGCGCCACTTCGAGGTGGACGCCGCCCACGTCGTCGTCGCCGTGCTCTCCGCGCTCGCGCAGCGCGGCGTCGTGAAGCTCTCGGCGGTCGAGGACGCGATCCGCCGCCACGGCATCGACCCCGAGCTGCCCTTCTCCCTGCACCAGTGACGCGCCCGCTCCGGGTCACCGGCGTCCCCGCCGCGGACGCGCTGCTCAACCGCAACGGCACGGCCCTGCTCATCGGGATGCTCCTCGACCAGCAGGTGACGATGGAGTGGGCGTTCACCGGGCCGTGGACGCTGCGCAAGCGGCTCGGGCACCTCGACGCGGCGCGGATCGCGCGCATGCGACCGGACGCCTTCGTGCGGCTCTGCTGCGAGAAGCCCGCGATCCACCGCTATCCCGCGAGCATGGCGACGCGCATCCAGGCGCTGTGCGCCGTGCTCGTGCGCGACCACGGCGGCCGCGGCGCCAACGTCTGGCGCGGCGTGCGCGACGGCGACGAGCTCCACGCCCGCGTCCGGCGCCTCCCGGGCTTCGGCGAGGAAAAGACCCAAGTGTTCGTCGCCCTCCTCGCCAAGCGCTTCGGCGTGCGGCCGCGGGGCTGGAAGCGCGCGGCCGGCGTCTACTCGGACGCCAAGCCCCGCTCGATCGCCGACGTGTGGTCGCCCGCGAGCCTCGCGAAGGTCCGGAAGTTCTACCAGTGAGCGTCCTCGTCACCGGGGGCGCCGGGTACATCGGGTCGCACACGGTCCGCGCCCTGCGCCGCGCGGGTCGCGACGTCGTCGTCATCGACACGCTCGAGCACGGCGACGCCTCGCGCCTCGGCGACGTGCCGCTCGTCGTGGGGGACGTGGCCGACCGCGCGCTGGTGGCCCGCACGTGCGCGGCGCACGGCGCGACGAGCGCCGTGCACTTCGCCGCGTACAAGGCCGTCGGCGAGTCGATGCAGCAGCCGATCCGCTACTGGCGCAACAACGTGGGCGGTTCGATCCGCCTCATGGAGGGACTCCGCGACGCCGGCGTCGCCACCGTCGTCTTCTCCTCGTCCGCGGCGGTGTACGGCACGCCCGCGCGCGTCCCGGTGGCGGAGGACGCGCCGTGCCGCCCCGAGAGCGTCTACGCGGAGACGAAGCACTGCGTCGAGCGGATCCTCGTGCAGCTCGGCGCGGAGGGCGTGCGCGCGGTCAGCCTGCGGTACTTCAACGCCGCGGGGGCGAGCGCCGACGCCTCGATCGGCGAGGACTGGTCGACGTCGCAAAACCTGGTGCCGCGCGTGATGCGGGCGCTCCTCGAGCCCGGCGCCGCGCTCGAGGTGTACGGCGACGACTACCCCACCCCGGACGGCACGTGCGTGCGCGACTACGTGCACGTCGACGACCTGGCCGACGCCCACGTGCGGGCGCTCGAGTACCTCGAGCGCGGCGGCGCCACCCTCGCGTGCAACGTCGGGACCGGCCGCGGCACGTCGGTGCGCGAGGTGCTCGCGCTCGCGGCCGCCGCGGCGGGCCGGCCGGTGCCGCACCGCGTCGGGCCGCGGAGGGCCGGGGACCCCGTGGAGGTGTGGGCCGACGTGGCGCTCGCGCGGACCGCGCTCGGCTGGACGGCGGCGCGGGACCTCGCCGAGATCGTCGGCTCCGCCTGGCGTTGGCATTCCCGCGGCGGCACCGCGGCGCGCGGCTAGCCCGGCAGCAGCGAGCGCTGGCGGTCGAGCCAGCCGACGAGCACCGCGATCGCGCGCGGGTCGTGGCGCATGCGGTGGCCCGCGCCGGGCACCACGTGCAACTCGGCCGAGCCGTGCGCCTCGGCGAGCACGCGCGCGTCCGCGTGCGGGACCATGTCGTCGTCGTCACCGTGCATGACGAGGAGCGGCCGCGGCGCGAAGCGGCGCGCGGCGTCGACGGGGCGGAAGCGCCGCAGCTCGCGGGACCACTCGTCGAAGCGGCGCGGGAAGCCCGGGGTGCGCACGACCCCGACCTCGCGGGCGTGCTCGAGGAAGCGCCTCGGGTGCTCGGCCCAGTCGTCGAAGTCGGCGCGGGCGCCGAGGAGCGCGCAGCCGTTGACCCTCGGGTCGTCGGCGCCGCAGCACAGCGCGAGCGAGCCCCCGGTGTTGGTCCCCACGAGCCACACGCCGCTCGGCGACGTCTCCGCGACGAGGTGGTCGATCGCCGCGCGCAGGTCGTCCATCCACCCCTGCATCGAGAAGTCGCCCTCGCTCGACGCGCAGCCGCGGAAGGTGAACGTCATCGCGGCCCAGCCGAGCTCGGTCGCGACGCGGTCGATGAGCTCGGGGAACGTGCTCGCCGAGTGGCGCGAGTCGCCGGCGGCCACGGGGAATCCGTGGCACAGCAGCATCGCGGGCGGCACACCCGCGCGACCGGGCGGCAGCGCGAGGTAGCGCTGGAGGGTGAGCGGACCCGAGCGGAGGGCGCCGTTCACGAACGCGGCGCGCGCCGGCGCCGGCGCACGCCGGGCGTCGCGAGCCGGTAGCCGCGATTGCGTGCCTCCGGCAGCGCGTCGGGCGCGAACGAGAGGCCGACGCCCGCGTCGACGATCTCGGTGATCACCGACTCGTCGGTCCACTCGTCGAGGTCGTAGACGAGCTGCGTCCGCTTGTCGCCGAGGTAGCGCACGTGGGCGAAGCGCGAGGGACGCTGCATCTGGCCACAGGATAGTGTCGCGTCGTGCCCGGCCCGACGCACGTCGAGTTCTACTTCGACACGATGTGCCCGTTCGCGTACCACACGTCGCGCTGGATCCGCGAGGTGCGCGCGCTCGGCCTCGTCGAGGTGTCGTGGCGCTTCTTCAGCCTCGAGGAGGTCAACCGCAAGCCCGACCAGCCGCACGCCTGGGAGCGCGAGACGACCTACGGCTGGGGGCCGCTGCGCGTGGCCGCCTGGCTGCGGCGCATCGACATGCGGCTGTGCGACGAGTGGTACCGCGTCGCGGGGCGGGCCCTCCACGAGGAGGGGCGCCGACCGTACGAGGAGGCGACCGCCCGCGAGCTCCTCGCCGAGATCGGCGCCCCCGCGGACGCGTGGCGCGCCGCCCACGCCGACGCGACGACCCACGACGACGTGCGACGCGAGCACGACCGGGCCGTCGGCGTGCACGGCGGCTTCGGCGTGCCGATGATCGTGTTCCCCGACGGCCGTCCGCTCTTCGGCCCCGTCGTCGTGCCGATCCCCGAGGGAGACGCGGTGCGCCGCCTGTGGGAGCAGTGCGTCGCCTTCGCCGCGACCGAGGGCCTCTGGGAGCTGAAGCGCCCCAAGACGGCGGCGGACATCGAGGGCATCAAGGCGCACTTCGACTCCTACCTCGGGGCGCGGGAGTGGAAGACCGTCATGCGCCCCGCGCCGTGAGCGCGGCGCCGTCGACCCCGCCGGTGGTCGGGCCGGAGGTCGGGCCGACGCTCGACGCCCTCTTCGCCACCTGGGACTCGATCGACGCGCTGCTCGTCGACCGCCCCGAGTCGGACTGGAAGACCCCGACCCGCTGCCCCGGATGGTCGGTGCAGGACGTCGCGAGCCATCTCATCGCGACCGAGCGGATGCTCGCGGGCCTGCCGCTCACGTCGCACGTCGCGCCCGAGGCGCCGCACGTGCGCAACCCGATCGGGCGCTTCAACGAGAACGAGGCCGACTCGCGCCGCGCGCTCCCGGGGGCGCGCGTGTACGAGGAGTGGCGCGAGGTGTCGGGCGTGCGCCGGGCCGCGCTGCGGGCGGCCGAGCCGTCGTACTTCACCACCGAGACGGACACGCCGACGGGGCGCGCACCGATGATCGAGTTCGTGCACCTGCGGGTCCTCGACTGCTGGATCCACGAGCAGGACGTGCGCGCCGCGATCGGCCCGGAGGGCAACCGCACGGGGGCGGGGCTCGCGGTGACCGTCGACCGGCTCGGCCGGGCCCTGCCGATGGTGGTGGGCAAGCGCGCGGCCGCCGGCGACGGCGCCCGCGTCGTCGTGCGCACGACCGGGGCCGTGGCGCGCGAGTGGAGCATCGTCGTCGCCGGCGGCCGCGCGGCGCTCGACCCCGCGGCGACCGGTGCGCCGACGGCGAGCCTCGCGATCGACGCCTGGGACTTCGCGTGGCTGGCGACCGGCCGGGCGGAGCCGGCGGCCGCGGGGCGGGTGCGCGTCGAGGGCGACGCGGCGCTCGCCGGCCGCATCGTCGCGCAGCTCAACGTGATGATCTGAGGCCGGCACTGGGCGCCACCGACGAACCCGTGCTCCGGGACGGACTCGCGCGACTCGTGCGGCGCGACGCCGAGGTCGGCGAGGCCGCCGCGCGCGAGGAGCGCGCGCGGCGCGAGGCGCGGGGGCTCGGCGGCGCGCCGTACGCATTCCCCGCCAACCGCTCGCAGGTGCACGTGACCGACTGGGTGCACCGCCCGTGGCTGCGGCCGTTGCGGCTCCTGTACCGCAACATGCCGCGGCCGCTGCGCCGCGCGATCAAGCGCGCCGCCGTCCGCTGAGGGCCGTGACCGCGCTGCGCGTCGTCGTCGTCACGCCCGACGCGGCGCGCGCCGACGCGGGTGCGCTCGCGGCGACGCGGCGGTCGCTGCGCACGTCGGGGTCGCGACCCGCGTGGCTGCCGGGTCGGGGCGGGACGGCGCGCGTGGTGCGCTGGTGGCGCGCCGGCGTCGACGACGCGCCGCCGACGCCCGGCCCGCACGACTGGTGCGTGGTGGTGCCCGCGGGTGAGTCGCTCGCGCGCGAGTCGCTGCTGCACCTCGCCGACGCGATCACGGCCGACCCCGCGGCCGAGCTGTTGTACGGCGACACCGCGCATCCGACGGGCGTGCGCGCCGAACCCTGGGCCTACGCGCGCCGCCCGGGCTGGTCGCCGGAGCGGCTGCTCGGCCACTGCTACGTGGGCGGCGTCCTCGCCGTCTCCCCCGCGCTCGTCGCCCGCACGGGCGGCGTCGGCGCGCTCGCCGAGGGCTCGGCGCACGACCGCGCGCTGCGCCTCGGCGCCGCCGCGCGGCGCGTCGTGCGGGTGCCCGAGGTGCTCGCCGTGTCGCGCGACGCAGACTCGCGGCCCGCCGCGGACGCGGAGGCCGTGCGGCGGCACCTCGCGCGCGCCGGCGTCGCGGCGACGGTGACCCACGACCCGGCGGTGCCCGCGGTCCGCGTGGTGCGCACCCCGTCGCGGCGCCCGCGGATCGCGGTGATCGTCGCGACGCGCGGCACGTCGGCCGTGGTGCGGGGCCGCGAGCGCGTGCTCGTGGTGGAGGCGGTGCGCAGCCTCGTCGAGCGCTCGACGTACCGCGAGCTCGACTTCGTCGTGGTGGCGGACGCGCCGACTCCCCCGGAGGTGCGGGCCGAGCTCGCGCGGGTCGGCGGGCCCGCGCTGCGGATCCTCGACTACGACCGGCCGTTCAACTTCGCGGAGAAGAACAACCTCGGCGTGCTCGCGACCGACGCCGAGCTCGTGCTGCTGCTCAACGACGACACCGAGCTCGACGCACCGGACGCGATCGAGACACTCGTCGGCCATCTCGAGGACCCGGGCGTCGGAGCGGTGGGGCCGTACCTGCGCTTCGAGGACGGCACGATCCAGAGCGCGGGTCATGTGTTCAACCCCGAGCCGTTCGACCTCTACCGCGCCCGCCCGATCGGCACCGCGGGCCCGCAGAACTTGTTGCGCGTCGCGCGCGAGGTGTCGAGCGTGATCGCGGCGTGCATGCTCGTGCGGCGCTCCGTCTTCGACGAGGTGGGCGGACTGTGCACGCGCTTCCCCGCCAACTGGAACGACGTGGACTTCTGCTGCAAGGTGCGCCGCGCCGGCCACCGCATCGTGGTCACCCCGCACGCGACCGTCACCCACTTCGAGTCCAAGACCCGCGTCGCCCGCCTCGTGGAGGAGGAGGTCGCGCGGCTCGGCGAGCGGTGGGGGTCGTGGCTCGACGACGACCCGTACTTCCACCCGCGGCTGCAGCGCTACGTCAACGTCTGGAAGACGGACTCCACCTCTCAGCGATCGCTGGACGAGGCCCTCGGACCCACGGCACCGATCGCGGCGAAGTAGGCGAGGTGCGCGTCGACGACGTGCACCGCATCGACGTCGTCGAGGATGCGGACGCCGGCACCCGGCGCCTCGCCGAGCAGCCAGGCCGCGACGTCGTCGTCGCGCACGACCACCTCGGCCGCCGCACCGAGCGCCTGCGGGAGGTCCACGACGCCCTTCGGCTGGAGGCCGCGCGCGTGCAGCCAGCGCATGTGGAGCACGAGCAGGGTGCGCAGCTCCGCGGGCGTGAGGCGCGCGCGGGCCTCGGCGGGGAGGCGGTCGGCGACGAAGTCGACGGCCTCGTCGAGCGACCAGGCGGCCCGGGGTGCGATGGCGTCGAGGCGGCGCGCCTCGCGACCCACCGCGACGGCGGCGATGGCGAAGACGGCGACGGCCGCGACCGCGGCGAGGGCGAGCTCGACGCCGCTCAGATGCCGATGCGCTGGGCCAGCAGCTCCCGGTGGTACGTCGGGTCGCCGTAGAGCAGCTCGCTCGACTTCGCGCGCTTGAAGTACAGGTGCGCGGGGTGCTCCCAGGTGAAGCCGATGCCGCCGTGGATCTGGATGTTCTCCGCCGCGGCATGGAAGTACGCCTCGGAGCAGTACGACTTGGCGAGCGACGCGACGGAGGGGAGCTCGTCGTTGAGCTGGCTCGCGCACCACATCGCGTAGTACGCGGCTGACTTGGCCGACTCGACCTCGAGGAGCATGTCGGCGCACTTGTGCTTGATGGCCTGGAAGCTGCCGATGGGCCGGCCGAACTGCACGCGCACCTTGGCGTACTCGACGGCCATGTCGAGCACCCGCTGCGCGCCGCCCACCTGCTCGGCCGCGAGGCCGACGGCCACGAGGTCGAAGACCCGCGAGAGGATCGCCCAGCCGCCGCCCTCGGCGCCGACGAGGGTCGCCGGGACACCCGCGAAGTCGAGGCGCGCCTGCTTGCGCGTCTGGTCCATCGTCGCGAGCGGCGTGCGGCTGAGGCCCGCGGCGGTGCCGTCGACGGCGAAGAGCGACACGCCCTTCGGCGTGCGCGCCGCGACGAGCACGAGCGAGGCGACGTGGCCGTCGAGGACGAAGGTCTTGGTGCCGGTGAGCGTCCAGGACCCGCCCGAGCCGGTCGCCGTCATCTGGATGCCCGACTCGTCCCACTTGCCCGACGGCTCCGTGCTCGCGAGCGTCGCGATCGTCTCGCCGGAGGCGATGCCGGGCAGCCACTTGGCCTTCGCCGCGTCGTCGCCGCTCTCGAGCAGCGCGTTGGACGCGAGCACGACGGTCGAGAAGTACGGCGCGCACAGCAGCGTGCGGCCCATCTCCTCGAGCACGATCCCGAGCTCGACGAAGGAGAACCCCATCCCGCCGTACTGCTCGGGGATCTGCAGCGCCATGAGCCCCATCTGACTGCTCATCTGCTCCCAGACGGCGGGGTCGTAGCCGCGCTCGGTCTCCATCTGCTCGCGCACCGCGGTCTCGGGCGACTTCTGCTCGAGGAAGGCGCGCACCGTCGCGCGCAACTGCTCCTGTTCCTCGGTGAAGGCGAAGTTCACGGGGGTCATCCTGCCAGCCGGCCCGCCGGGCCCGCCACTCGGCCCCGGCGCGGCGGCGCGGGTCGCGGCCCTCCTCCCCCGTGCGCCCGCGTGGGCCCGTGCGAGACTGCCCGCCATGGCCGGCGCGCGGGTCCACTGGGCCGACGCCGACGCCGAGGTCCACTCGATCGTCGTCGGGCCCTTCGACAACAACGTCTTCGTCGTGCGCTGCCGCACCACCGGCGATGCGGTCCTCATCGACGCGGCCAACGAGCACGAGCGGCTCCTCGAGCTGTGCCGCGGCCTCGGCGTGCGCCGCGTGCTCGAGACGCACGGCCACTGGGACCACATCCAGGCCGTGCCGGCCATGCGGGAGGCGGGCTACGAGGTGGCCGTCGCATCGGCCGACGCGCCGCGCCTCGCCGAGGTCGGCTACGACGCCTTCCTCGACGACGCCGAGGTGGTCGAGGTCGGCCGGCTGCGGCTCCGTGCCATCCACACGCCGGGGCACACGGAGGGCTCGGTCTGCTTCGCGCTCGAGGGCACGCCGCTGCTGTTCTCGGGCGACACGCTCTTCCCCGGCGGGCCGGGGGCGACGTCCTACGAGGGCGGGGACTTCCCGACGATCATCCGGAGCATCTCGGAGCGGCTCTTCGCCCTGCCCGACGCGACGCTCGTGCTGCCCGGCCACGGGCGCGACACGACGATCGGCGCGGAGCGTCCGCAGCTCGACGACTGGATCGCCCGCGGCTGGTGACGCCCATTTCACCTATCTGCGTAGGTGAAACCCCGGAGGCGCTCCGTACGCTCAATGGACGTGACGGACCCGCACACGACGGCCGAGCTCTTCCGCGTCGAGGGGCTGCACGCGCGCCCCGCCGACGCGGGCGAGGGCGGCGGGTCGGCCGACGCGGGTGCGACGCGCGAGATCCTCCGCGGCCTCGACCTCGTCGTGCGCGAGGGTGAGGTGCACGCGATCATGGGGCCCAACGGCTCGGGCAAGTCGACGCTCGCCTCCACCCTCCTCGGCGCCCCCGACTACGCGGTGACCGCCGGGCGCATCGTCTTCAAGGGCAACGACGTCACCGACTGGCCGACCGACGTGCGGGCCAAGGCCGGGATCTTCCTCGCGTTCCAGTACCCCCAGGAGATCGCGGGGGTGTCGGTCATGCAGTTCCTCCGCGCGGCGCTGTCGGCGCGCAAGGGCATCGACCTGTCGGTGCTGGAGCTGCGCCTCGCGGCGATGGACTGGATGAAGCGCCTCGGGATGGACTCGTCGTTCGTCGACCGCTACCTCAACGAGGGCTTCTCCGGCGGCGAGAAGAAGCGCAACGAGATCATGCAGATGGCGATCCTCGAGCCCGACCTCGCGATCCTCGACGAGACCGACTCCGGGCTCGACATCGACGCCCTGCGGATCGTGGCCCGCGGCATCGAGGAGGTCCGCCGCGACCGCCCGGCCCTCGGCATCGTGCTCATCACGCACTACCAGCGCCTCCTCGACGAGCTGCGGCCCGACCACGTGCACGTCCTCGTGGACGGGCGGATCGTGGCGTCGGGGGGCATGGAGATCGCGGCGCGCCTGGAGCGGGAGGGCTACGAGGCCTTCCGCGCCGGCGCCTAGGGCGGACGGGGCGGCCGTGGCGCTCGACGTGGCGCGCATCCGCGCCGACTTCCCCGTCCTCGCGGAGCGGGTCGGGGGTCGCCCGATCGTCTACCTCGACTCCGCCAACACGTCGCAGAAGCCGCGTGCGGTCATCGACGCAATGGCCGACTTCATGTCGACCGGCTACGCGCCGATCAACCGCAGCGCCTACGAGCTCGCGTCCCGGGCGACCGACCGCTACGAGCGGGCGCGGGCGTCGGTGGCGCGCTTCATCGGGGCGTCGAGCACGCGCGAGGTGGTGTTCACCAAGAACGCGACCGAGTCGCTCAACCTCGTCGCGCACTCCTGGGGCCGCTCGCGCCTGCGGGCGGGCGACGCGGTCGTGCTCACCCACATGGAGCACCACGCCAACGTCGTGCCGTGGCAGATGCTCGCCGCCGAGCGCGGCATCGAGCTGCGGTGGGTCCCGCTCACCGCGGACTTCCAGCTCGACCTGCGCGGCCTGCCCGAGCTGTTGCGCGGTGCCAAGGCCCTCGCTTTCACCGCGACGTCCAACGTGCTCGGCACCATCACCCCCGTCGCCGAGCTGTGCCGCGCCGCGCACGCCGCGGGCGCGATCGCGATCGTCGACGCGTGCCAGAGCGTGCCGCACGCGCCGACCGACGTGCGAGCGTGGGACGCGGACTTCGTCGCGTTCAGCAGCCACAAGATGTGCGGCCCGTCGGGGCTCGGCGTGCTGTGGGGGCGCGAGTCGTTGCTCGAGGAGATCCCGCCGTTCCTCGGCGGCGGCAACATGATCCAGGACGTGCGGCTCGACGGCTTCGTGCCCGCGGAGCTGCCCGCCAAGTTCGAGGCCGGCACGCCCGCGATCGCCGAGGTGATCGGCCTCGGCGCGGCGGTGGAGTACCTCGAGTCCGTCGGCATGGCCGAGGTGCGCCGCCACGAGATGGACCTCACGGCGTACGCGCTCGAGACGCTCCGCTCGCGCTTCGGCGACGACCTCACGATCCACGGGCCGACCAATCCCGAGGTGCGTGGCGCGACCTTCAGCTTCGCCTTCCGCGACGTGCACCCGCACGACCTCAGCCAGGTCCTCGACCAGGCCAACGTCTGCGTCCGCGCCGGCCACCACTGCGCCAAGCCCCTCATGCGCCTCATCGGCGCGCAGGCCACCGCGCGGGCCTCGATGTACCTCTACTCCACTCGCGACGACGTGGACGCGCTGGCGGACGCGCTCGAGCGCGTGTCGGACATCTTCTAGGGCGCGTAGCGTCGGACGCGCCATGCCGGGCCTCGAGGACCTCTACCGCGAGATCATCCTCGACCACTACCGCTCGCCGCGCAACCGCGGCGAGCTCCCGCCGCCCGCGACGACGACCGAGGGGACCAACCCGCTCTGCGGCGACGAGATCCGCATCTTCCTCGACGTGGCCGATGGCGTGGTGCGCGACGTCCGCTTCGCCGGCCACGGCTGCTCGATCAGCCAGGCCTCGGCGTCGATGATGACGGCGGCGGTGAAGGGCAAGGGCATCGACGAGGTGCGGGCGCTCGTGCGCCGCTTCAAGTCGATGATGACGATCGAGACGGACGACGACGAGGGGGATGGCGCCGGCGCCGCGGGCGCCGGCGCGGGCCCCGATGCTCGGCCCCCCGCGTCGCTCGGCGACATCGAGGCGCTGCAGGGCGTCGTGAAGTTCCCGGTGCGCATCAAGTGCGCGGTGCTCGCGTGGAACACGCTCCTCGAGGGACTGGGCGCATGACGTCGGTCGCCCTGCGGCCGGATCAGGCCGTGGAGGCGCAGAGGATTCTCGACGGTTCGCTCGCTCCGCTGGCGGGATTCATGTCGGCCGAGGAGGTCGACGCCGTGACGACGTCACTGAGGCTTCCATCGGGCGACCTGATGGGCGTCCCCGTGGTGCTGGACGTGTCGGAAGACGTGGCCGAGCGCGTTCGCCACGCCGGATCCACGGATCTGTGGCTCGGCACGGATCGTGTCGCCTCGCTCGATGTCCGCTCGGTGTTCGTGATCGACAAGCAGGCCATCGCATCGCAGGTGTTTGGTACGACGGACACCCGCCATCCGGGTGTGGCACGCCTGGGGCGAATGGGTAGCCATGCGATCGGCGGCCCTCTGCAGGAGATTGCGCGTTCACACTTGGACGATCCGACGTCGCCCGCCTCCGTCCGACGGACCATCGAAGCTCGGGGGTGGAAGACGACGGCAGGGTTTCAGACCCGGAACATCCCCCACCGCGCCCACGAGTACCTCCACCGCCAGGCGCTCGAAGCCTGCGACGGACTGCTGATCCAGCCCCTCATCGGCGCACGCAAGGCCGGAGACT
>JBEBCD010000063.1:0-19633 GCA_041158045.1 Actinomycetota bacterium
TTCGCCACCACGCGCCCGCGCGTGCGGCTGCGGGAGGGCGGCCGACGCGTCATCGACTGGCCCGCCGTGCGGCTCTGGCACGTCCGCGGGGCGGGCGGCGACGTGGTGCTGATGCTCGGACCCGAGCCGAGCACGCGGTGGAAGCTCTTCTCCCGCGTGGTGCTCGCCGTCGCCGAGAAGCTCGGGGCCTCGATGATGCTCACGCTCGGCGCGCTGCTCGCCGACGTGCCGCACAGCCGGCCCGTGCAGCTCATCGGCACGGCGTCGGATCCCGAGGTGATCGCCCGCCACGGCCTGCAGCGCTCGCGCTACGAGGGCCCGACCGGCATCGTCGGCGTGCTCCAGGACGCGTTCCACGCCGCCTCCATCCCGTCGGCGTCGCTCTGGGCCGCGGTGCCCGCATACGCGTCGCAGGTGCCGTCCCCCAAGGCGACGCTCGCGCTCATGCGCCGCGCCTGCGAGATCATCGGCACGCCCGCGCCCGTGGCGAGCGTCATGCAGCTCATCGACCGCTACGAGGAACAGGTCGACTCGCTCGTCAACGACGACGACGACCTCGTCGCCTACGTGGAGCGCCTCGAGCACATGACCGACGAGGGGATGAGCATCGACGACGAGGTCGACGAGGACCAGCTGCCACTGCAGTACGCCGAGCCGGGCCGCCGCGACGACGGGGGCGGCGACGGTGACGGCGACGACGCCGGCACGCTCCTCGCCGAGGTCGAGCAGTTCCTCAGGGACCAGAGCGGCGGCTAGGCCGGCGCGTCAGGCGTCGAGGACCTCGAGCCGGATGCGCTTGTTGCCCTTGCCCTTGCTCTCGGTCTTCAGCACGCGGATGCGGCCGACCTCGGCCGTCGAGCGCACGTGGGTGCCGCCGTCGGCCTGCTTGTCCACCCCGACGATGTCGACCACGCGGATCTCGGGGATGTGGGTCGGGATGAGCGACACCTTGGTGCGGATGAGGTCCGGGTCGGCGAGCGCCTCGGCGCGCGGGAGGAACGAGACGCGGATCGGGTGATCGGCGGCGAGCGCGTCGTTGACGAGGCGCTCGATCGTCGCGCCGAAGCCCTCGGGGAGCGGGTCGAACTCGAAGTCCATGCGCGCGGACAGCGGTTCCATGTTGCCGCCCGTGACCGGCACCTTCCACTCGTTCCAGATCACGCCGCAGAGCACGTGCAGCGCGGTGTGCGTGCGCATCAGCGCGTGCCGTCGCGCCCAGTCGACGGCGCCGTGCACGCCGTCGCCGACGGCCGGTGCGGCGACGCCGGGTGCCGCGCCGAGCGCGTGCCAGACGACGTCACCCTCCTTGCGCACGTCGACGACGGGCGAGCCCGCGAGCGTGCCGACGTCGTGCGCCTGTCCGCCGCTCGTCGGGTAGAACGCCGTGCGGTCCAGCGCGACCGCGCCCTCGCGGGCGTCGACGACGGTGGCGTCGAACTCCGCGAGGTACGCGTCGCGCAGGTAGAGGAGGTCGGTCAGTAGTCGTCCATCCCGCCGGCCGGGGCCGCCGCGGGCTTCTCCTCGGGCTTGTCGGCGATGACCGCCTCGGTGGTGAGGAACAGCGCCGCGATGGACGCCGCGTTCTGCAGCGCCGAGCGCGTCACCTTGGCCGCGTCGATGACCCCGAGCTTCACGAGGTCCTCGTACTCGCCGGTCGCGGCGTTGAGGCCCTCGGTGCCCTTCAGCGCCTTCACGCGCTCGACGACGACGCCGCCCTCGAGACCCGCGTTCTCCGCGATCTGCTTGAGCGGGGACTCGAGCGCCTTGGCCACCATGCGGGCGCCGGTCGCCTCGTCGCCCTTCAGCGAGTCGGCGGCCTTCGCGACCGCGGCCTGGGAGCGCAGCAGGGCCACGCCGCCGCCGGGGACGACACCCTCCTCGATCGCGGCCTTGGTGGTGCTCACCGCGTCCTCGATCCGGTGCTTCTTCTCCTTCAGCTCGACCTCGGTGGCCGCGCCGACCTTGAGGACGGCGACGCCGCCCGACAGCTTGGCGAGGCGCTCCTGGAGCTTCTCGCGGTCGTAGTCGGAGTCGGTGTTGTCGATCTCGGTCTTGATCTGGTTGATCCGGCCCTTGATGTCGGCGTCGCTGCCGGCACCCTCGATGACGGTCGTCTCGTCCTTGGTGATGACGACCTTCTTGGCGCGCCCGAGCAAGTCGAGCGTGACGTTCTCGAGCTTGAGGCCGACCTCCTCCGAGATGACCTGGCCGCCGGTGAGGATGGCCATGTCCTGGAGCATCGCCTTGCGGCGGTCGCCGAAGCCCGGGGCCTTGACGGCCGCGCTCTTGAAGGTGCCGCGGATCTTGTTGACCACGAGGGTCGCGAGGGCCTCGCCCTCCACGTCCTCCGCGATGATGACGAGCGGCTTGCCGCCCTGCATCACCTTCTCGAGCACCGGGAGCAGGTCGCGGACCGCGGTGATCTTGGTCGACACGAGGAGCAGGTACGCGTCCTCGAGGACGGCCTCCATGCGGTCGGTGTCGGTGACGAAGTAGGGCGAGATGTAGCCCTTGTCGAAGCGCATGCCCTCGACGAGGTCCATCTCCATGCCGAACGTCTGGCTCTCCTCGACGGTGATGACGCCGTCCTTGCCGACCTTGTCGATCGCCTCGGAGATCATCTGGCCGATCTCCGGGTCGGCGGCGGAGATGGCCGCCACCTGGGCGATCTGCGACTTGGAGTCCACGTCCTTGGCGAGGCCCTTGATGCTCGCGACGGCGGCCTCGACCGCGGCCTCGATGCCGCGCTTGAGGCTCATCGGGTTGGCACCGGCCGCCACGTTGCGGAGGCCCTCGCGCACCATGCTCCAGGCGAGCACGGTCGCGGTCGTGGTGCCGTCACCGGCCACGTCGTCGGTCTTCTTGGCGACCTCCTTGACGAGCTCGGCGCCGATGCGCTCGTAGGGGTCCTCGAGCTCGATCTCCTTGGCGATGGAGACGCCGTCGTTGGTGATCGTCGGGGCGCCCCACTTCTTGTCGAGCACCACGTTGCGGCCCTTGGGCCCGAGGGTGACGCGGACCGCGTCGGCCAGCTTGTTCATGCCGGTCTCGAGGGCGCGGCGGGCGGTTTCGTCGAATGCGATGATCTTTGGCATGGGGATACCTCCGGAGTACGTGTTGCCCGGGGGAGGGCGTTAGCACTCTATCGGGGTGACTGCTAATGCGGCCCAGCCGAGCCGCGCTACTTGGCCCGACGCAGGACCACGTCGGTGCGCGTCTCCGTGGCACCCAGCTCGACCAGCCAGGAGATGAGGGCGTCCAGGCCGGCCGTCCCGTCGCACGCCACCGAGAGGGTCACGTCCGAGCTGCCCGTGACGTGGGCCGCCCACACCACGTCCTCGCGGCCGCCGACCGCCCGATCGAAGCCCCGCGTGTCCGACATGCGCACGCGCACCACGGCCTCGAGCGACCGGCCGAGCACCGCGTGATCGACGTCGGCGCGGAACCCCCGGATCACGCCGCGGCGCAGCAGGCGGCGCACCCGGTCGGCCGCCGCGTTGGCCGAGAGGTGCACCCGATCCCCCAGCGTCTGCCACGGGATCCGCCCGTCCTCGCGCAGAACGCCGAGGATCTCGCGGTCGATACGGTCCAACTCCACGGATTCGCGCGCCATATAGCGAGCATAGGGCGTGGATCCGCGGGATGCGCGGTCGCATCGACGCCACCATGGGGACATGCGTCCCGCCCCCGTCACCCGCATCGCCGGCGCGCTCCCCGACGCCGCGCGCGTCGTCCCGGCGACGCCGGCCTCGCTCGACGGCGCGGACGCGACGTGCCCCGAGGCGACCCGCGCGCTGCTCGACGCCGCGCGCCGCCTCGGCACCCCGCTCGGCTACGCGCGCGAGCAGCGCGGCCGGCTCGTGCAGGACATCTTCCCCATCCGTCGTCTCGCCACCGAGCAGGTGTCGAGCTCCTCGGCGGTGCAGCTCGGGCTCCACACCGAGACGGCCTTCCACCCCTGGCCCCCGCGGTGGGTGGTGCTGCTCTGCCTGCGCGGCGACCCCGGCGCGGCGACGGTGTGGGCCGACGTGGACGAGGCGGTCGCCGCGATGGATCCGCGCCACGTGGCGACGCTCGGCGAGCCGACGTTCCGCTCCGAGATCGACCCGAGCTTCTGCCTCGACGGCGGCGCCCCCGTCCTCACCGACGTCGTGCCGCTCGTGCGCACCGGCGACGGGTGGCGCCTCACCTTCGACCGCCTCGGCACGCGGGCGACGGACGCCCGCGGCGCGGAGGCCCTCGAGGCGCTCGGTCTCGCGCTCGAGGCCCACGTGCGCAGCGTCGTGCTCGCGAGCGGGGACCTGCTCGTGATCGACAACCACCGCGCCGTCCACGGCCGCGCGCCGTTCCGCGCGCGCTGGGACGGGACGGACCGCTGGTTGCGCCGTGCCCTCGTCTTCGACGACCTGCCGCCCGCCGATCAGCTCGACGGGCACGTCATCACGACGCGCTTCGACGCCCCGCTCGGCGTCGGATGACCGGCCACCCGGAGGGTGCCGACCGGGGGATCAGCCGCCCGCGACGGCGGGGATGATGGAGACGGTCGCCCCCGCGGGCACCGGCGTGGCGAGGCCCTCGAGGTAGCGCACGTCGTCGTCGGCGACGAAGACGTTGACGAACTTGTGGAGCTGGCCCGACGCGTCCAGCAGGCGGTCGGCGAAGCCCGGGTGCGCCGCGTCGAGACCGCGCAGCACCTCGGCGAGCGTCGCGCCCTCGACGGCGACGGTCGACGCGCCGCCCGACAGGGGCCGCAGCGTGGTGGGGATGCGCACGGTCACCGACATCGCGCCGCACCCTATCGGCGCGACCCCGCGGGGTCGGCGCCGAGCACGAGGTCGGCCACGATGCGCGCCGACGTCGCGACGAGCGGCAGCCCGCCGCCCGGGTGCGACGATCCGCCCACGAGCCACAGTCCCGGCACGGGTCCGACGTTGCCGGGGCGGAGGAACGCCGCGCGCCGGCCGTCGGAGGACGTGCCGTAGATCGCGCCGCCCGGCGCGCGGTATCGCGCGGCGAAGTGCCGCGGCGTGAGCACGTCGACGAAGGCCGCGCGGTCGCGCAGCTCGACGCCGCCCTCGGCGACCGCGTCGAGCATCCGCGCGACGAGGCCGCGCGACGGGTCGGGGTCCGGCTCGGCGCCCGCGGGGACGTTGGCGAGGAGGAACCAGTTCTCGCATCCGGCGGGCGCCTGCGAGGGGTCGGTGCGGGACGACACGCACGCGTAGACGGTCGGATCGTCGGGCACGCGACCCGCGGCGATCGCGCCGAACTCGGCGCGCGAGTCGCGGGAGAACCAGACGTTGTGGTGCGCGATGCGCGGCGTGGTACCGCGCACCCCGACGACCACCGCCACGCCCGCCGTCGAGCGCCCCGCGCGGCGCACGCGCCGACGCAGCCGCCCCGCGCCCCGGACCCCCGCGAGGAGGTCGTCGGCGACGTGCGCCGCGTCGGCATTGGCCACCACCGCGTCCGCGGGGTGGTGCGTGCCGTCGGCGAGCTCGACCCCGACCGCGCGCCCGCCCCGCACCGCGATGCGCGTCACGTCGGTGCCCGCGTGCAGGCGCGCTCCCGCGCGGCGCGCCACCGCGACGAGTGCGTCGCGCAGCGCGCCGAGTCCGCCGATCGGGTGCCACGCGCCGCGGTCGGCCTCGAGCGCGACGATGCAGGCGAGCGTCGCCGGCGCGCGCCACGGCGAGGAACCGCTGTAGGTCGCGTACCGCCCGAGCCACTGCCGCAGGCGCGGGTCGGCGAAGGTCGCGTCGGCGAGGCCCGCGAGCGTGCGCGCGGCGTCGACGTCGACGAGGTCGCGCGGGGAGCGGAGCCGGCGCGCGAGCGACCCCGCCCCCGACATCGGGCCGGCGAGGAAGGTGCGCTCCGCCACCGCCCACGTGCGCCGCGCGCGACCGAGGAGGCGCAGGTACGAGTCCCCGGCGCCGGGCACGAGGCCGTCGAAGGCCGAGGCCGTGAGCATCGGGTCGTCGTGCGTCGCGAGCGTCGTCGCGTCGGGCCAGAAGTACCGGAAGGGCGAGGAGAGGCGCTCGAGGCGCACCTCGGCGGCGAGGGTCGTGCCCGCCGCGCGGAGCGTGTCGTCGAGGACCTCGGGCCACGTCACGAGCGACGGACCGACGTCGAAGGTCCATCCGTCGCGGGCGTAGACCGCGACCTTGCCGCCGAAGACCTCGTTGCGCTCGAAGAGGTCGACCTCGAGGCCCGCGGCGCGCAGGCGGATGGCCGTGCAGAGCCCGCCGACGCCGCCGCCGACGATCGCGACCGAGCGCGTCACGCCGGGGCGCGGCGGCGGGACAGCCCCACCACGGCGGCGAGCGTCACGGCGCCCATCGCGGTGCCGCCGACCGCGGCGACGAGGACGTCCTCGAAGAACGCGGCGAACCCCACCGTCTGGAACACCGCGACCGCCGCGTACTGCACGACCAATGCCGCGCCGGGCCGCCGACCGCCCGGGGGGAGCAGCAGCTCGTACGCCGCCATGAGCACGAGCCCGGTGACGAACCACCCGAGGTAGTTGCCGAGCGGCACGCCGCGGTACGCGCCGCCGCCGGCCCACGTCCAGTAGCCCTCGCCGACCATCTGCGGGTCGAGGAATGCGTCCCACGCCGTGAGCGCCGCCGCCCCGCCGACCACGCGGGCGAGGCGGGCGACCGCGCCCGACGCGGGAGCGAGCGCGGACGCGGCCGCCGCACCGGCCTCGCGCGCGGGGAGCGCCATCGCCCACCACGCGAGCGGGACGATCGCGGGCACGCCGTCGACGAGGCCGCCGAGCGCGTCCGAGTAGGCGTAGTCGCCGAAGGGGAAGCCGGAGCGCGACGCCGCGCGCTCGAGGAGCCACGTGCCGGCGACGGTGGCGGCGAGCGCCACGGCGACGCGCGCGCGGCCATGGCGGCGCGCGGCGAGCGACGTCGTGACGACCGCGAGCCCGACGATCACGCCCCATGCGAGGAGCGCGCGCGCGTCGCCGCCGCGCTCGTTGAGCGGCGTCGCGACGGCGGCGACCACGGCGAGGGTCGCGCCCGCGACCGGGGTGGAGCGGGCGCCGCCGCGCGGCGCGTCGTCGCGGCGCGCCATCAGCGGCGTCCCGGGAGCGGGAGCGCGAGTCGTCCGACGGTGAGTGCCTTGCGCCAGGTGGGGACCGTGGCGCGCCGGGCGAAGACGTCGTGGCCCTGCGCCTCGATGCGCCCGAGGATGCCCGAGTAGAGGAGCCGCGCCGCGCGGATGCACCGCGCCGATCGCGCCGGGAGCATCGCGATCCCCTCGTCGGCGGAGGCGTAGAGCTCGCGGCAGCGGGCGATCTCGAAGCGCATGAGCGCGACGAACTCGGGCGTGCACTCGCGGCGCGAGAGGTCGACGCCGAAGCGCCGCACGTCCTCCTGCGGCAGGTAGACGCGCCCGCGGTCGAGGTCCTCGGCGACGTCGCGCAGGAAGTTGGTGAGCTGGAATGCGTTGCCGAGGTCGCGGGCCCGCCCCCATGCCGCGGGTGCAGCGGGACCGAGGATCGGGAGCATCATCTCGCCGATCACGGCGGCCGAGCCGTCCATGTAGTCGAGGAGGTCGGGCCAGGTCTCGTAGCGCTCGACCGTGAGGTCCATCGTCATGCTGCGGAGGAAGCGGCGGAAGCAGTCGGGCGGGACGCCGCGGCGGCGCACGGTGTCGACGACCGCCGCGAGCACCGGGTCGTCGGAGCGGCCCGCGTCGAGGTCGGCGAAGAAGCGCTCGCCGAAGGCCGCGAGCGCCGCCGCGCGCTCCGCGACGGGGATGGGCCCGAGCTCGTCGACGATGTCGTCGGCGTAGCGGGCGAAGCCGTAGAGGGCGTGGACGTGCGGCCGCGACGCGGGCGGCAGCACCAGCGTCGACCAGTAGTACGTCGTGCCGTGCCGCTTGTTGAACTCGCGGCAGAGGGCGTAGCTCTCGTCGAGCGAGACCGGCCCGCGCGGGAGCAGCCGCGTCGTGGGAGTCGGCGCCGCGCGCGTCACCGCGATCGGCGCCGTCGCGCCGCCCACTCGTCGACGCGGCGCGCCGCGAGCTTGCCCGACACGAGCACCATCGGGACGCCGACGCCCGGCAGGGTGGACGAGCCGACGAAGACGAGCCCGGGCACCCGGTCGTCCACGTTGTTGGGGCGGAACGGACCGGTCTGGAGGAACGTGTGGGCGAGCGCGAAGGGCGTGCCGCGCTCCATGCCCATCGCCTCCCAGTCGAGCGGGTCGTAGACCCGCTCGATGACCGGCTCGGTCGGATAGCCGAGCGCTGCGACGCGGGCGCGGAGGTCGCCGACGATGCGGTCGCGCTCGCGCGCCCAGTCGATGCGGCCGTCGAGGTTGGGCGTCGGCTCGAGCACGTAGAGCGAGGTGTGGCCCTCGGGCGCGAGGCCGGGCGTGTCGATCGAGTGGAGCGTGACGAGGATCGACGGATCGGGCATGCGCTCGCCGTCCTCGATGAGCGCCTCGAAGGCGCCGCGCCAGTCCCGCCCGAAGTGGATGTTGTGGTGCGCCGCGCCGGCCGGCGGCAGGCCGCGCACGCCCGCGACCCACAGCAGGCAACTCGGGCTGTAGCGGCCGCGGCGCGCGGCGCGCGGCGCGTCGACGCCGCCGAGCAGGGTGCGGTACGCGACGGGCAGGTCGGGGTTGCACACCACGGCGTCGGCCTCGACGCGCTCGCTGCCCGCGATCTCGACGCCGGTCACCGCGCCGCGCGAGCCGGCCGCGCGCAGGATGCGCGTGACCGGCGCCGAGTAGCGGATCGTCGCGCCCGCGTCGGTGACGGCACGGGCGAGCGCGGTGGCCATCGCGTGCATGCCGCCGCGGGGGAAGTACACGCCCTCGACGGAGTCCATGTACGTGATGACGGCGTAGAGCGAGAGCGCCTGGTACGGCGCGAGCCCCGCGTACATCGCCTGGAAGCTGAAGATGCGCTGCAGGCGCTCGTCGCGGAAGAACGATGCGACCTTGCGGTCGAGGCGGGTGAAGCCGCCGAGCCGCACCAGCTCGAGTCCCGCACGCCACGGGCGCAGGAGGTCGAGCGGCGAGTCGAAGTTGGCGTCGATGAAGGACGACATCTCCGCGCGGTAGAGCCGCTCGAGCCAGTCGCAGAAGTCGCGGAACCGCGCGGCCTCGACCTTGTCCGAGAAGCGCGCGATCTCGTCGGCCATCGCGTCGCGGCCGTGCCGCACGAACAGCTCGCTGCCGTCGTCGTACACCGCGCGGTACATCGGGTCGACCTTGGAGATCGGCAGCAGCGCGGGCATCGAGGCGCCGGCGGCGGCGAACGCCTCCTCGAGGAGGTCGGGCATCGTGAGCACGGTCGGACCGTTGTCGAGGCGGAAGCCCGCACCCTCCACGAGGCCCGCCCGCCCACCGGGGATCGGCTCGCGCTCCACGATGGTGACCTCGTGGCCCCGCCCGACGAGATGCGCGGCCGCGGACAGCCCGCCGAGGCCCGCGCCGACGACGACGACCCGCATCAGACGCTCCTCCACGAGACGTAGCCCGCGAGCTCGACGAGCGCGTCGCGGGCCGCGGGCGCGATCGGGGCACGACGGACGGCGGCGACCGCCTCGTCGGTGAGGCGCGCGATCGTCGCCTCGAGCTCCTCGAGCGCGCCGCACGCGCGGATCGCGTCCTGCACGCGCGCCACGTCGGCGTCGGTCATGCCGGGCCGCCCGACGGTCTCCAGCACGGCGCGCTGCGCCGGCGTCGCGCGGGCGGTCGCGATCGCGAGCAGCGGCGTGGGCTTGCCCTCGCGCAGGTCGTCGCCGACCGGCTTGCCCGTCTCGGCCGTCTCGCCGAAGGCGCCGAGCACGTCGTCGCGCATCTGGAACGCGTCGCCGAGCGGCAGGCCGTACGCGGCGAGCGCGGGGAGCAGCGCGTCCCCGCGGCCCGGGTCGGCGAGGAGCGCCCCGAGTTGCAGCGGGCGCTCGATCGTGTAGCGGCCGCTCTTGTACCGACAGATGCGCTCGGCCGCATCGCGGCGGCGCTCGCGGCGCGCCGAGCCGAGTACGTCGAGGTACTGGCCGACGTTGAGCTCGATCCGCAGCTCGTGCCACAGCGCCCACGCGGCGGGCGGCGCACCCGCGAGGAGGACGTCGGCGTAGACGAAGGCCAGGTCACCGATGAGGATCGCCGCGCCCTCGCCGAAGCGCCGGGCCTCGCCCGCCCAGCCCGCGCGCCCGTGGTCGGCCTCGTAGGCGACGTGCGCCGTCGGCGCCCCACGGCGGGTGGCCGAGCCGTCCATGACGTCGTCGTGGAAGAGCGCGAAGGCGTGCAGCAGCTCGAAGGCCGCGCCCGCGTCCACCGCGCGGCCGTCGCCGTCGGCGCCGCCCGCGCCGACGAAGCCCCAGTGGCAGAAGGCGGGTCGCAGGCGCTTGCCCCCCGCGCCCACGAGCCGGGCGATCTCGTCGACGGGCCGCGCGAGGTCGGGGTCGAGCGCCGCCCAGCGAGTGCGCTCGGCGTCGAGGAGGGAGCGGAGGCGCGCGTCGACGCGCTCGGCGATCGGACGCAGCGACGAGGGAGGGCGGGGCGCCACGTCGCGAGGCTACGACTCGCGCGCGGCGAGGACCTCGTCGATCTGCAACTTCGCGGCGGCGATGCGCGCGCGGCACGCCTCGATGAGCTCGGCGGCGCGACGCACCCGCTCCGCGAGTGCGTCGACGTCGGCGTCCTCGGCCTCGAGCCCCTCGAGGATCTCCTCGAGCTCGGCCACCGCCTCGGCGTACCCGATCTCCCGTCGCTTCGTCGTCACGCGTCGCCTCCCGTCGTGGTGCGCGTCACGGTACTCGCGATCTCGCCCGCGGCGACGGTCGTGACGATCGCGTCGCCCTCCCGCAGCGACGCCGCGTCGCGCACGACGCGACCGCCGGCGTCGCGCGTGATGCTCCAGCCCCGCCGCATGACCTGCACGGGGTCGAGCAGGCGGAGGCGGTCGGCGTGGGCGTCGAGGCGCGCGGTCTCGAGGCGCACGACCTCGCGCGGACGGCGCGCGATCGCCTGCTCGACGAGGGCGAGGTGTCGGGCGCGGGCGTCGAGGAGCGCCACGGCCCGCGCCGCGACGCCGTCCCACGCGTCCTCGGTGCGGCGCACCCACGCGCGCACCCGCTCGACGACCGCGACGGCGGCCGCCGTCGGGGTCTTGTGCGCCTCGTGGGCGACCTCGTCGGCGACGCTCACATCGCGCTCGTGGCCGATGCCCGTGAGCACCGGGTGTCGGCACGCGGCGATGGCCGACGCGATCTCGATGCCGTCGAACGCCATGAGGTCGGCCTTGGACCCACCGCCGCGCACGAGGAGCAGCACGTCGAGGTCGTCGCGGGCGTCGAGTGCGCGCAGCGCGGCGACCACCGTGCGCGGCGCGTCGTCGCCCTGCACGCGCGCGTCGTGCACGACGACGCGGAAGCCGATGCCCGAGTCGACGAGCGTCTTGCGCACGTCGGCGAGCGCGTCGCTGCCCGCACTCGTGACGATGCCGAGCCGCAGGGGCACGAGGGGCATGGCGACCCCACGGTTGGCGTCGTAGCGGCCGTCGGCCCGCAGCGCCGCGACCGTCGCGTCGCGCTGCGCGACGAGGTCGCCGAGCGTGAAGCGCGGGTCGAGGTCGGAGACCTTGAAGGAAAACCGCCCCGAGGCGTGCCAGACGTCGGCGGTGCCGTACATCCGCACCCGCAGGCCGTTGGTGAGCTCGAGGCCCGCGTCGGACAGGGTGCGCGAGAGGCGCGCCCACACGCCGCGCCAGATGGCCACCGAGATCGTCGCCTGGCGGCCCTCCTCGCGGTCGGCGAGGTCGAAGTAGACGTGACCCTTCGCACCCGCCGCGGCGGAGAGCTTCATCACCTCGCCCTGGATCCAGACGCCGCGTCCCGTCGCGCCCGCGATCGCACCATTGACGAGATCGATGAACTCGTGGATCGAGTACGTGTGCCCTGCGTCGGCGCCCGCCACGGCGGGCCACGATACGGTGAGCGGCCATGCGACGCACGGGTCGGCGCCTCGCGGCGCTCGCCACGGTGGGCGCGCTCGCGCTCGCCGCGTGCGGCGAGCGCATCATCGTCGGCTCCAGCAGCGACACGGCCCCGGACGGCGGGCCCGCCGGCGGGGCCGCGACCACCACCGCCCCGGCCGC
Source organism: Actinomycetota bacterium (assembly GCA_041158045.1). Taxonomy (GTDB): domain Bacteria; phylum Actinomycetota; class Acidimicrobiia; order Acidimicrobiales; family Ilumatobacteraceae; genus CAXRBC01. The sequence goes on from JBEBCD010000063.1 coordinate 12,127, forward strand.
GCCGGCGCCCGCCGCGGATGGCGAGATCGCGTGGCGCCCCTGTAGCGAGGGCGCGACGCTCGAGTGCGGCACCCTCGCCGTGCCCTACGACTACGACGATCCGGCGATCGGCACCTTCCGGCTCCGGCTCGTGCGGCGGCCCGCCACCGACCCGACGCGCCGCATCGGCTCGATGCTGGTGAACCCCGGCGGCCCCGGCTTCGGCGGCACGAGCGTCGCCGAGAATGCGCAGTGGTACTTCTCCGCCGATCTGCTCGCGACCTTCGACGTCGTGGGATGGGACCCGCGCGGCACCGGCGAGTCCGAGCCCGCCATCGACTGCGTCGACACCTACGACGAGTACTTCGGGCTGGACTCGCCGCCCGGGACGCCCGAGGAGAAGGAGGCGCTCGTCGACGCGTCGCAGGCGTTCAACGACGCGTGCGAGGAGCGCAGCGGCGCGATCCTGCCCTACGTGTCGACGCGTGCGAGCGCGCAGGACATGGACGCGATCCGGCGCGCGCTCGGCGAGGACCGGATCACGTACTTCGGCTTCAGCTACGGCTCCGAGCTCGGCGCCACCTGGGTCACCATGTACCCCGGGACGGTGCGGGCAGCGGTCCTCGACGGTGCCTCGGACCCCAACGCCACGAGCGTCGAGGCGGGCCTCGCGCAGGCGCGGGGCTTCGAGCAGCAGCTCGACGCCTTCCTCGCCGACTGCTCCGCGCGGCCCGCGTGCGCGTTCCACAGCGGCGGGGACGCGGAGGGCGCCCTCGACCGGCTCATCGCGGGCATCGATGCGCGGCCGGTGCCGACGTCCGCCGGGCGCATCCCCGTGACCCAGGGCGTGCTCTTCACCGCGATCGCCCAGGCGATGTACAGCGACACGCTCTGGCCGCAGCTCGCGGCGGGGCTCGCGGCCGCGGTGGGCGGCGACGGCACCGGGCTGCTCGCGCTCTACGACGAGTACTACCAGCGCCAGCCCGACGGCACGTACGGCAACGAGCTCGAGGCGTTCATCGCCATCTCGTGCCTCGACGACCCGGGCCCGGTGGGGATCGAGGCGGCCGACGCGATCATCCCCGAGTTCGAGCGGGCGGCGAAGCGCTTCGGCCCGAGCTTCGCCTACGGCTACTCGTGCGCGCTGTGGCCCGTGCCGCAGGCGCGGCGCGTCGACATCACCGGCGCGGGCGCGGGGCCGGTCGTCGTGATCGGTACGACGGGCGATGCAGCGACGCCGTTGTCGTCGTCACGCACCGCGGCCGCCACGCTCGAGGAGGGCATCCTCCTCGTCGTCGACGCCGACCGCCACACCGGCTACGGCGAGAACCAGTGCATCGTCGACCTCGTCGACGCCTACCTCATCGATCTCGAGGTGCCGAAGGCCGAGACGGTCTGCCGGTAGCGGCGCCGGTCGCGCCCGGTCACCCGCCGTGCGTGGGCCGGTCGGGGTCGCGTCGCGACGCGAATCCGTCCGCGCCCGCGAGCGCGCCGGCCTCGGCGCGATCCGCCCGGTCGAGCAGCGCGCCGGTGGCGTCGGCGAGGCGGGTCATCATCTCGAAGTTGGCCGCCACGGCGGCGGCGTCGACCATCGCGCGCGGACCCATCGCCGCGGAGAGGCGGGCGCGCGCACGGGCGCGCGCCCCCTCACCCTCCGCGCCGTCGGGGAGCGTGGCCGCGTCGGCCAGCGCGATCAACGCGTCGGCGTGCGGGACGCCCACGCGCAGCGAGGCGAGATCCACCGCCACCTCCTGGGTCCGGCCGCTCCAACTGAGCATGCTCGCGTGCGACGACGTTCAATAGTGGCACTCGCGCCGCTGCGACACGCGGGTCGCGACGAGCTCGATCTCGACGCGCGTGAGCGTGCCGCGGGTCCATCGCGGGTCGACCATCTCGGCGTCGGGGATGTACTGCGCGGCCGCGAGGCGCCAGAGCAGGTCGTGCGCGGGGGGCACCGCGGTGAGCGCCTGCACGACGGCGGCCGTGGCGTCGGCGGGTGCGGCGACGGGCACCCAGTTGCGACGCGCCTCGGCGAGCGCGGGCGGCGCGGCGCGGGTCGGGTCGCCCGCGGGACCGTCGGGCGCGGCGTCGAGCGCGCGGGGGGCGAGGCCGAGCGTCCTGCGCAGCGACGTGAGCGCGGCGACGACGCACACGACGCCGACGAGCTCCACGTAGGCGAGCGGGTCGAGCGCGGTGCGCACCCGGTCGTACCAGTCGCGCGTGAGCGTGGCGGCGTGGCGCGCGATGCGGGCCGCGGCGTCGTGGGCCGCGGCGGGTGCGGCGTCGAGCGCGCCGTCGGCGAGGGCGCCGGGGACGCTCGAGGCGGCGACCCACGGCGGCGGCGGGTCGGCGACCCACATCGCGTCGGCGGCGGTGCGGGCGAGCGCGCGGCGCGCGGCGGCGGACCACCGGGGGCCGGGGCGGGACAACGACGCCCACGCCTCGTCGTGCACCGACGCGAGGTCGGCGCGCACGTCAGCGGTGGTCGTCATGGTGCGAGTGGCGGAAGGGGTGGGATTTGAACCCACGGTCGGCATACACCGACAACGGTTTTCGAGACCGTCCCATTCGGCCGCTCTGGCACCCTTCCGTCCCGAGACGCTACCGACGTGCGGAGGGGGCGGGGCTCGCGCCCCGCCCCCTCGCGACGATCTCCGTGGACGCCCGCGCGGGGCGTCGCGCGACGATCAGCCGAGCCAGGCCTTCCAGACCGACTCGTTGTCCTTGATCCACTCGGCCGCGACCTCGACCGGGTCGCGCTTGTCGAGCTCCAGCTTCGGCAGCAGGCCCAGCTGGTCCTGCGTCGTGAGCTTGAAGTTCTGCACGAGGGTCCAGACCTTGCCGTCCTTGTCCTTCAGCTTGGTCGACGCGATCTTGAAGAGCACGTCCTCCGGGTAGTCGCCGTCGCACTTGTCGCCCTCGGCGGCGCAGTCCACGCTCGGCGCGGGCAGCGAGACGTTCACGAGGTTGTACTTGCCGACGGCCGCGGTGGGCGTCCAGTAGTACATGATGAGCGGCTCCTGGTTGGCCGAGCGGGCCTCGATCTCGGCCATCGTGGCGGCCTCCGAACCGGAGAACTGCACCTGGAAGGGCAGCGCGAGGTTCTTGATGATCGCCTCGTCGTACTGGCTGAACGAGGGGTCCATGCCGAGGAAGCGGCCGTTGTCGCCGGTCGCCGCCGTGGCGAACGCCTTGGCGATGGCCGGGTCCTTCAGGCCCTCCCACGTCGCGAGCTCGGGGTACTTGTCCACCACGTACTGCGGCATGAACCAGCCGATCTTGCCGATCGCGCCGAGCTCGCCCATGTTGGAGACCGAGCCATCGTCGATGAACGCCTGCTCGTCGGGCGTCACGCCCGAGGGCCAGACCTCGAGGTTCACGTCGACCTCGCCGGACGACATGCCGGCGAACATCGCGTTCTCGTCGATGTCGAGCACCTCGACCGGGTTGCCCAGGTTCTGCTCGATGAGCTGCTTGAGGATCTCGGCCTCGATGAGGGAGGCCGTCCAGTTGTTGCGGACGATCTTGATCGTCTCGGTGCCGCCGCCGGAGGCGTCGCCACCCTCGTCGCCGCCACCGCAGGCCGCGGCGAACAGCGCGCTCGCGGCGACCAGCGCCGCGACCACCATCTTGCTCCTACGCATGCATTCCCCCTTGTTGTGGCGGGACGGATGCGCCCCGCCGGTCGTGACCCCACCCTAGCCATGCGCGCCCGACGGCGAACCCGGACGCCGGGGACTGCGGCGGGGTGCACGGGTAGATTTCGCCGCGGGGGCACCGCCACGAGCGCAGCGATCGAGGTCCGCAACCTGTGGAAGGTGTTCGGGACGGCGTCGGTCGACGACGCCATCGCGCGCGCGCGAGCCGGCGAGTCTCGGGGCGACATCCTCGCCGCCACGGGGATGACGGTCGGCGTCCGCGACGTGTCGTTCGACGTCGCGCCGGGCGAGACGTTCGTCGTGATGGGCCTCTCGGGGAGCGGCAAGAGCACGCTCATCCGCTGCCTCTCGCGCCTCGTCGAGCCGACCCGCGGCGAGGTGCGCATCGAGGGCGACGACCTGCTCGCCATGGACGACGAGGCGCTGCGCGCCGTGCGGCGCGGGCGGATGGCGATGGTGTTCCAGCACTTCGGCTTGTTCCCCCACCGGCGCGTCATCGACAACATCGCGTACGGCCTCGAGGTGCAGGGCGTCGACCGGGCGGCGCGCCTCGCGCGCGCCGAGGAGGTGCTCCACGTCGTGGGCCTCGACGGGTGGGCGCACCACTATCCGCAGCAACTCTCGGGTGGCATGCAGCAGCGCGTCGGTCTCGCGCGGGCGCTCGCCGTGGACCCGTCGATCCTCCTCTTCGACGAGCCGTTCTCCGCGCTCGACCCGCTCATCCGCCACGAGATGCAGCAGGAGCTGCTACGGCTCCAGCGCCGCATGCAGCGGGCGATCGTCTTCATCACGCACGACTTCGCCGAGGCGCTCACGCTCGGGGACCGCATCGCGATCATGAAGGACGGCTCCTTCGACCAGGTCGGCACGCCCGAGGAGCTCGTGTCTGCGCCGGCGACCGACTACGTCCGCGAGTTCACCAAGGACGTGCCCCGCACCCGGGTGCTCGGCATCCGCCGCGTGACGGCCGCGGGCGCCGTGCCCGCGGGCGCGCCGACCGTGCGGGCGGACGACCGTATCTCGCGCGCCGTGGCGCTGCTGCTCGACGGCCACGGCGACATCGGCGTCGTCGACGACGCGGGCGCCGCGATCGGACGCGTGGATCGCGCCGAGGTCGCCCGCCTCATGCGCGAGGACGCGCGCTAGGAGCGGCGGGCACCGTGGCGGCGATGGCGACGACGGCCGCGGGAGGATCGGGGGCGCGGAGCGCGCGCGCCGGACGCCTGCGCGTCGTCGCGTGGTGGGTCGGCGCGGTCGCGGTGCTGGTCGTCGCGCAGGCGTCTGGTGCGCGCGGATTTCCCCAGGGGTGGGACGTCGGCCTCGGCGAGCCGATCAACGACGCGCAGCGCTGGATCCAGGCCCACCGCGCGTCGCACTGGCTCTTCGTCGGCGTCTTCACGCCGGCGAGCAACGTCGTCGAGGCGCTGCTCGACGCGACGGGTGCGGCGCTCGAGTGGCTGCCGTGGTTCGTCCCCGCGGTCGCGGCATACCTCGTGCTCGCGCGCGTCGGGCGCCGCGCGCAGGGCGTGCTCGCCGCGGTCGCCGTGCTCTACCCCGGCGCGGTCGGGCTGTGGCAGCAGAGCATCGAGACGATCGCGCTCATGGCCGTGTCGGTGGCGATCAGCGTCGCCATCGGTGTCCCGCTCGGTATCTGGACGGCGCTCGACCGGCGCGTCGAGTCGATCCTGCGGCCCGTGCTCGACGCGATGCAGACCGTGCCCGCGACGGTGTACCTCATCCCGGTCGTGCTCGTCTTCGGCATCGGCGCGGTGCCGGCCGCGATCGCGACGGTGATCTACGCGCTGCCGCCCGCCGTGCGGCTCACCGCGCTCGGCATCCGCCAGGTGCCGCCCGCGGCCGTCGAGGCCTCGCGCATGTACGGCGCGAGCCGGTGGCAGACGCTGCGCGACGTGCAGGTGCCGCTCGCGACGCCGTCGATCCTCGCGGGGATCAACCAGACGGTGATGATGGCGCTCGGCATCGTGGTCATCGCGTCGCTCGTGGGCGCCGGCGGCCTCGGCCAGGAGATCATGCGCACGGTGCGGCTGCTGAGCCCCGGGCGGTCGCTGCTCGTCGGCGTCGCGGTGGTGACCGCGGCGTTCGTGCTCGACCGCGTGAGCATGTCGTTCGTCCGCGAGCCGGGCGCGACCGGTGCGCGCTGGAGCCCGCGGCGGGTGCGGATCGCGATCGGCGCGGTGGTCGCCGCGGCGGTGGTGGGCAAGCTCGCGGGCGTCTCGGGCTTCCCGATCAACTGGGGCACGTCGTTCGCCGACCCCGTGGACCGCGGCGTCGCGTGGGTGCGCGACACGTTCGACGTCGTGACGCGGCCGTTCAACGACTTCCTCGTGCGCGAGGTGCTCATCCGCATCCGCGAGCTGCTCACGACGACGCTCGCGTGGCAGGCGGTCGTGCTGGGGGCCACGGCGCTCGCGGCCCGCGTCGCGGGGTGGCGGCTCGCCGTCGCGACGGCGGTGGGCCTGCTCGCGATCGGCTTCACGGGCACGTGGGCGCCGGCGGCCGACACGCTCGCCCAGACGCTCGCGGCGGTGGTGCTCTCGGCGCTCATCGCGATCCCGATCGGTGCGTGGGTGGGCCGCCACCCGCGGGCGGAGGCGGCGCTGTCGCCGATCTTCGACGCCTTCCAGACGATCCCCTCGCTCGTCTACGCGATCCCGTTCGTCATGATCTTCACCGTCGGACCCGTCCCGGGCGTCGTGGCGGCGGTGGTCTACGCGATCCCGCCCGGCATCCGGCTCACCGCACTCGGGATCAAGCAGGTGAATCGCGAGGCGGTGGAGGCCGCGACGACCTTCGGCGCGACTCCGCGCCAGGTGATGCTCGGGGTGCGCGTGCCGCTCGCGATGCCGTCGATCGTGCTCGCGGTCAACCAGATGGTGATGATGGTGCTCGCGATGGCGATCATCGCGGGCATGGTCGGTGGCGAGGGGCTCGGCTACCGCGCGGTGGAGGCGCTCACGCGCGGGGACACGGGGCTCGGCGTGGAGGTGGGCATCGCCATCGTGGTGATGGCGACCATCCTCGACCGGCTCACGCAGGCCGTATCGGCCAGGGCGCAACCTCCGGCGGCGGTGTAGGGCGCGGGGGTCGTCGGGTCGCGGTGAGCGGTGGCCGGTCGCGGTCGGCCGCGGTCAGCAGCGGCGCACGGCGAAGAAGTCGGTGAGGAGCGCGGCGCACTCGGCGGCGCGCACGCCGTGGGTGACCGGCGGATTGTGGTTGAGCCGCGGGTCGCTCGCGAGGTGGTACAGCGAGCCGGTCGCGCCGGCCTTGGGGTCCGCCGCGCCGAACACGATGCGGCCGATGCGGGCGTTGATCGCCGCGCCCGCGCACATGGGGCACGGCTCGAGCGTCACGACGAGCGTGCAGTCCTCGAGCCGCCACGACCCGCGCGCGGCAGCCGCGGCGCGGAGTGCGAGCACCTCGGCGTGCGCGGTCGGGTCGGCGAGCCGCTCGCGCGCGTTGCCCGCGGCGGCGACGACCGCACCGTGACGGTCGAGCACGACGGCACCGACCGGCACCTCGCCGTCGGCGCCCGCGCGGCGCGCCTCGTCGAGCGCGCGCCCCATCGCGTCGTGGTCAGAGAGCGACGGGGACGACATGGCGGAGGGGGTGGGATTCGAACCCACGGAGGCTTGCACCTCACACGCTTTCCAAGCGTGCCGATTCGGCCGCTCTCGCACCCCTCCTCGCGCGGAGCAGGCTACCGACGCCGCGCTCGGGGGGCGGCGGTACAGTGACGCCGTCGTCGCCGTCGAGTGAGGTGGCGGTCGGGTCCTGTGCAACGAGTGCCCGGGAAACAGGTCAGGGCCGGAAGGCAGCAGCCTTCATCGGACGCACCCGAGTGCCGCAGA
>JBEBCD010000064.1:0-2545 GCA_041158045.1 Actinomycetota bacterium
CTCGTCGTGACGGTGGATCCAGAACGGACCTTCCTCGGGAAGCTCCAGCGGCCACCCGAATCGATCGGACGTGCTGCCCGTGACCTGCGTCCACGTCAGGAATGCCGCACCGCGCACGCCGCGCGCGAGGGCCTCGTAGCCGAGCGAACTGCTCGTGAAGACGACGGCCTCGCAACGATCGACCGCTCGGTAACTGCTGTCCCAGCGCTCGCGTGCCGAGTACTCGAAGTCCGAGGCGCCGAGGAGCGAGGTGTAGTGACGCCGATCTACCTCGGCGTCCTCGTCCTTGCCAATCACGAGCAATCGGCGCCCGTGACGTCGCGCGTAGCGGTGGAGCCACGCGGCGACGCGGTCGTACGCGGCGTAGACCTCGCGCTGGTACACGGCTCGATCGTGGTCGTGGATCGCCACGCGTTGCGCCGGGTCGACGGCCGAGCGACGCGTCGAGACGAACCCGAGCAACCCCTCGTTGCTCCGCCGCACCGGCACCGCATTCGATCGAAAGCTGCCGACGGGGTGATAGGTGGCGCGAAGGTGGGGGGCGAGGCGTTCCGCGATGGCGGGGCCGAAGACGAATGCGTGGTCGACTCGGCGTTGGCGCTCCGCTGCGCGCGCGTCGCGACCGAGATCCCCGAGCAGGTCACCCGACACCCCGCGCACGCCGTTCTGGACCGTCACGAACGTCATCTCGGGATGCCGATCCTTGAGCCACATGAACGGCTCGAAGTTGTCGACGAAGGTGATGACGGTGCTCGGTCGGATCCTCGCCAGCATCGCGTCGAGGTAGTCCGCCGCCCCGGGACGTCCGTGCAACAGGCACCGGAGCGCCGTCGGCGCGTGGATCGCAGACTCGCGAGGATCCACTACGGCGAAGGAGATCTCTGGATATGCGTCGCGCAGGGTGTCCGTGCCGATGGGGAACACGACGACGACGTCAGCCCGCCGGATGCGCGCCCACGACGAGGGTCGACCGCAGAGACGCACGATCCTCGCCAGTCGTGCAAGGCGACTCCTCACGCCGATGATCCCGCGCCGAAGATGTCGGCGAGTCGGCGCGCGATTGCCGCATCGAAGCGCGCGAGGTCGACCCCCCGTGCGATCGTCTCCACACGGGCGCGTTCCAGGCCGTCGCCGACGAAGTTGAGGAGATTGGCCGTGGCGACGGCGTCGATGCGGGGATGGCTGAGGCCTGCCTCGATGTGCGAGGAGTAGCCCACGCCCCCCGAGAGGATGAGCGGACACCGGGCGGTGCCCGGCACCGCGTCGACGAGCTCGAGCGAGAGCCCCTGACCGGTCCCGTCGCGATCCACCGAGGTGAGGAGGATCTCCCCGATCGGCAGGTCGACCACCCGGCGAAGGATCGAGGCGGCGGGACCCACCGGCCGCGTGCCGCGGTCAACGACGACCGTGGGCCCCTCCGCGGTGCCGACGACGTCGACGCTCGCGACCACGCACTGCGCCCCGTAGGTCCGTGCGATCTCGGCCACGGCGTCCGGCGCGTCGACGAGCGCTGTGTTGACGACCACCTTGTCCGCACCCGACCGCAGCAGGTGGTGCGCGTCCTCGAGGGTGCGGATGCCGCCCCCCGCGGCCACCGGGGCGAAGCACGAGCGCGTGATCCGCTCCAGCGCGGACGCGAACGCGACGGCGTCGCGCGGCCCCCGCGACACGTCGAGCACGACGAGCTCATCGATGGCGAAGCCGACGCGGGAGAAGTCGTAGTTGCGCTCCAGCCATGCCACGTCCCCGATCCGCTGCAGTCGGAAGTTGCGGGACAGGTGGAAGGAACCGTCGCCGTAGAGGAGGGTGAAGATCACGCGCTTCACGCAGGCGTCCCCAACCAGCGCGAGAGGAGGGCGAGGCCCGAGGACTGGCTCTTCTCCGGGTGGAACTGGGTGCCCGCGACGCAGCCGTGCTCGACCATCGCAACGAAGTCCGATCCGTGGTGGGCGAGACCGAGGACGCCCGAGCATCGGTCGGCGGGGATGCGGTAGGAGTGGACGAAGTAGAAGTCGGCGGGTCCGTCGGCCTCCGGCAGCAACCGGGAGCCGCGGCCCGGCCTCACCCGCGCGAAGCCGACGTGGGGCACGCGAAGTCGGCCCGATGGATCGTCCGGGAAGCGTTCCACGATCCCGTCGACGAGGCCGAGGCCCGCTGTCGTCCCGTCCTCGGGGCTCGACGCGCCGAGGAGCTGCATGCCGAGGCAGATCCCGAGCAGCTGGCGCTCGCCGTCGGCTGCGTACCGGCGGATCGCATCGACCCACCCGGTCTCGCGGAGGTTGTGCATCGCCGCGCGGAAGGAGCCGACCCCCGGCAGGATCGCATGTCCGACCCGATCGAGGTCGGCCGGGCGCGACGAGACGTCGACCTCGGCGCCGAGGTACTCGAGGGCGTGGCGGACGGACGTGAGGTTGCCCATCCCGTAGTCGACGACGTGGACGCGCCGGCGACCGGCGAGCGGGCTCACCTCGGCGTGAAGGTGGGTCGCCAGCGCCCGTCGCGAAGCTCGAACAGGTCCCGGTCGACCCAGCGCGCGAGCACGGCA
>JBEBCD010000065.1:0-10232 GCA_041158045.1 Actinomycetota bacterium
GTCCGAGCATCAGCACCACGTCGCCGCCCGCCCCGCGGACGTGCCAGAGCCGCACGGCGGGCCAGTCGATGACGCGTCGGCCGCCCTCCCGCAGCCGCACGCGCGGGCGCGTGGTGGCGAAATCGGTGAACTCCTCGGGGTCGATCTCGGCGAGCAGCCGCGCGCCCCAGCCCTCCACGAGGTTCGTCACCGCGTTGGACGCGGCGTCGGCGGCGTCGTTCCACCCGGTGAACGCGGCGACGATGACGGGCGAGGTCAGCGTCGGCGTCTCGCCGATCCACCGCACGTGCGTGGGCCTCGCCATTTCGCCCGACGCTACCGACGCGAGGTGCGCGTCGCGTGCATCGCGAGCGCCGCGGCGCGACCGCGCCGCGCGTTATCCACAGCCGCGCGCGATCGCACGACGCGTCGCCGTTACGATACGGACATGTCGTCGGCGGTGCGCGTCGACGTCGCGACGGCGGCCACCGACGAGTTGCTGGCAGCGTGCCACCGGCTCGTGCCGCAGCTGTCGTCGTCGAGCGCGCCGCTCACGGCCGCGGAGCTGGGGGAGATCGTCGGTTCGCCGTCGACCGTGCTGTTCGTCGCCCGCGAGGTCGGCGCGACGGGCGCCGCCCCCGGCCCCGTCCTCGGCCTGCTCACGCTCGCGATCTTCCGCATCCCGACGGGCGTGCGCGCCTGGATCGAGGACGTCGTCGTCGACGGCGCCGCCCGCGGTCGCGGGGTCGGCGAGGCGCTCAACCGCGCGGCCCTCGACGAGGCGCGGCGCCGCGGCGCGCGCACCGTCGACCTCACGTCCCGCCCGTCGCGCGAGGCGGCCAACCGGCTCTACCGCCGCATCGGCTTCGCCGCCCGCGACACCAACGTCTACCGCTTCGACCTCTGAGCCCCGGCCGCGGCGCCGGGCCGCGGACCGCGGCGGGACCGCTCCGCGTCGGCGCGGAGGTCGCACGTCGCGAAGTGGTCGTTGACCACGCCGAGCGACTGCATCGCCGCGTACGCCGTCGTCGGCCCGACGAAGCGAAACCCGAGCCCCGCCAGCTCGCGCGCGAGCGCCCGCGACTCCGCGGTCTGTGACGGCACGTCCCCGTGGCGCCGCGGCGCCGACCGGGTGCGCGCCGGCGCGTGGGACCACAGCACGTCGGCGAGCGAGCGCCCGCTGTCGCGCATCGCGAGGACGGCGCGGGCGTTGGCGATCGTGGCCTCGATCTTCAGCCGGTTGCGCACGATGTCGCGGTCGCGCAGCAGCCGCTCCACGTCGCGCGCGCCGTACCGCGCGACCGTCGCCGGGTCGAAGTCGCGGAACGCGATGCGGAAGGCCTCCCGCTTGCGCAGGATCGTGAGCCACGACAGCCCGGACTGGAAGCCCTCGAGGCAGAGCTTCTCGTAGATGCGCACCTCGTCGTGCACGGGCCTGCCCCACTCCTCGTCGTGGTACGCGGCGTAGAGGGGGTTGCCGGCGCACCACGCGCAGCGCGCGGTGCCGTCGGGGCCGGTGATCGTGGTGCGCCGTGCGGCGGCGCGCCGTGGTGCGTGTCTCGTCATGGTGCCGATGTGTGCGCCCGACGCTAGGAGCGGTCACCCGACCCGCCGCCACGGCGGTCGTCCCGTCGGCCGGCCGTAGGCTCGCCGCGTGGCCATCCCGGTGCGCGACCTGCACCGCGCGCTCGCCCTCCTCACCGATCGGCTCGGGTTCGCGGTCGACCTCGTCACGCCGGCCGACGACCCGACGTACGCCGTCGTCGCACGCGGTCCCCTGCGCCTCGCCCTCCGGACGACGGGCGCGCCCGGCGCGCCACGCCGCCGGCCCGCACGACCACCGGCGAGCGCGCCGGTCGCGCCGGACGCCTCGCTCGCGATCCCCGCCCTCTCGCCGTGCACCGTCGTGTCGCGCGCCGATGGCGGCACACCGTGGATCGTCGGTCGCGCCGGGATGCGCTACCGCGACCTGCTGCCCGGCCGCCTCGGCGGGCGCTTCATCGCGTCGCACATCGCGATCCCCGACGGCGGCCCCGTGCCCGACTGGGTGCACTTCCACCGCGTGCGGTTCCAGATGATCTCCTGCGTGCGCGGCTGGGTGCGCGTCGTGTACGAGGACCAGGGCGAGCCCTTCGTCATGCGCGAGGGCGACTGCGTGCTGCAGCCGCCGCAGATCCGCCACCGCGTGCTCGAGTCGTCGGCGGGCCTCGAGGTGCTGGAGATCGGCTGCCCCGCGTCCCACGAGACGTGGGCCGACCGCGCGACGGTGCTGCCGACGGCGGCGCGGCGCGGCGACCGCGTCTGGGGCGGACAGCGCTTCGTGCGCCACGAGGCGGCCGCGACGCCGTGGCGCGCGTCGGCGTGGGCGGGCGTCGAGGTGCGCGACACGGGCATCGGGGCCGCGACGGCGGGGCTCGCCGCGTGCGTCGCGCTGCGCGCGGCGGCCGGTGCGGCGGTGACGGTGGGGCCCGAGGCCGGGCGCGAGTTGTGGTTCGCCTTCGTGACCGCGGGGGCGCTCGACTCGGGGCCGCACGGCCCCCTCGGGCCGGGCGACGCGCTCGCGCTCGCGCCGGACGCGGCGGCGACGCTCACGGCGGGCGCCGCGGGGGCGACCCTGACGCTCGTCACCCTCCCCGCATAGCGCGACCCCGCTCCGAGGTCGGCTCGTAGGCTGGCTGCGTGAGTTCGGTCGCGGCGCGCACGACGACGGAGGCGCAGCGCGAGGAGTTCCGCACGAAGGGATTCGTCACCGTGCGCGGGCTGTTCCCCCGCGCCGACGCGGAAGCCGCGGCGACGTGGCTCCACGCGCAGGATCCCGACGCGGTCGCGAAGTCCTGGACGGAGCGCGAGCCGGGCGTCCCGCTCGCCGTCTACTCCGTCGCGCACGAGGGCGGGACGCCCGTGAGTCGGGTCATCACCGACTCGCGCATCGCGGCGATCGCCACCGAGCTCATGGGCGAGGAGACCTACATCTGGTCGAGCAAGGTCAACGTCAAGGCGGCCTGGTGCGGCGCCGTCGAGTACTACCACCAGGACTTCATCTACTGGCAGCCCCGCGGCTACCCGCGCAGCGACATGCTCAGCTGCATGGTGTTCCTCGAGCCGCACCGCGTCGCCAACGCGGCGCTCCACCTGCTCCCCGGGACGCACGGATACGGGGTGATGGAGCACGTCCCGTTCGTCAACGTGAACGGCGTGCACAAGGTGATGATCCCTCCGTCGCGGATGCGGGAGCTCCACGCGCGGCACGGGATCGAGGCCGTCGAGGGGGAGCCGGGCGACGCCGTCTTCTTCCACACCCTCATCGTCCACGGCTCCGCGCACAACATTTCTCCGCAGGGGCGCATGATCGCCCTCGCCCAGATGAACGTCCGCTCGAACCAGCCCGTCGAGGTGCGGGCCACCGCCAAGGCGACCAACGTGGCCCGCGCCGAGTTCGAGGTCGGGGAGGCCGAGCGCCGCCTCGCGTACTTCAGGGACAAGCTGTCCCGTCAGCGCGCCGCGGACGACCTCACCTTCAACTCGCCGATCCCCGCCGAAGAGCGCTGACGCCGTGGGCCGCCGCGTCGCGGTCACCGGCGCCGCGGGACTGATCGGCGGCGCGGTCGCCGCCCGACTCGCCGCGGCGGGCGACGAGGTGCTCGCCGTCGACGTGAGACCCGCACGGGCGGCGATCCCGGGTACCGCATGGCTCGCCGCGGACGTGCGCAGCGACGAGTTCCTCGCGGGGCTCGCCCGCTTCCGTCCCGACGAGGTCGTCCATGCGGCCGCGCACCCCGGCGGCCGGTCGCTGGCCGAGCCCGCCACCAACGTGTCGGTCAACGCCCACGGCAGCATGCGCCTCTTCGAGTGGTGCGCCGAGCACGACGCGGCCGTCACGTTCCTCGGTTCGTCGGTCGTCTACGGCGTCGGCGATGGTCGGCCCCTCGCCGAGGACGCACCCCTCGCCCCCGGCACCATCTACGGCGTCGCCAAGGTCGCGTGCGAGCGGTGGCTCGCGATCCTCGCCGAGGGGCGCGGGCTTCGGTGGCGAGTCCTCCGCCTCTTCGCTACGTACGGCGCCGGGCACGAGCCGGGGCTCGACCAGGGCATCGTCAACGTGATGCTGACGCAGCTGCGGCGCGGCACGACGGTCGTGGTGAAGGGCTCACCCGAGCGCGTCCGCGACATGGTGCACGTCGACGACGCGGCCCGGATGATCCACCGTGCCCTCGACGTCCCGGGCTCGCTCGGACGGATCGTCAACGTCGGCACCGGCGTGGGCGTGCGCATCGGGGACCTCATCGCCGAGATCGCACGGCAGCTCGGCCGCTCCGCGGGCGACGTCGTCATCGACGAGCAGCCGGGGACGGTCGGCGATCCGCGATCCAACGTCGCGGACACGACGCGCATGCGCGCGATGCTCGGCGACGAGTGCCGCATCGACATCGCCGAGGGCCTCGCGCGGACGCTCGTCACCCTCCCCGCGTAGCGCGACCTGGAGCCCGAGGCGGGAATCGAACCCGCGACCTACGCATTACGAGTGCGTTGCTCTACCACTGAGCCACTCGGGCAAGGGCCCCCAACCTAACGGGGGCGACGCGCGGGCGGACGCGGCCCGCGGTCACGCGCGGGCGGGGACCAGCGACGGACAGCGCAGGAGCAGGGCCTCGAGCAGCAGGTCCTCGCGCGCGTTCAGCCCCAGGTGACCCATCGCGCGGTGGGTCGCCGCGATCGCGGCGGACCAGTCGCCCGCCTCCGGCGCGTCGGGCCGCGCGACGAGCGCCTCATGGTACGCGGCCGCCAGCCGTGCGAGGCCGGCGCGCAGCTCGTCGGTGCGCTGCTTGCGCACCTCGCGCTTGTGCCGCGCCTCGAGCGACCGCCGCCCCGCGCCGCGCTCGCCCGTCATCGCCACGCGCGCCTCGAGCTCCTCCAGCTCGCGCGCCTGGCGCGCCTGCACCGGCTCGACGGCGCGGTCCAGCAGCGCGTCGAGCTCGGCGGCGACCTCCGCCACCGCGCGCCCCGTGCCGTCGAGGCGCTGCGGCACGCGGGCGAACGCCTCGAGGCGCTCCGCCAGCCCGCGGTCGGCGGCGAGCAGCCGCGCACGCTCGAGGTTGCCCATCGCGGCGCGGGCCGCGCGCCCCGCCGCCTCGCGCGGGTGGCCCTCCCGCTCCAGCTCGGCCGCCACGACGTCGTCGTCGAGCCGGGCGAACGCGACCGTGGCGCACCGCGAGCGGATCGTCGCCATCGCGGGCGTCACCTGGTCGGCGAGCAGCACGAAGGCGACGCCCGGCGACGGCTCCTCGATGGTCTTCAGCAGCCGCACCGCCGCCGAGTCCTTCATCAGGTGCACCTCGTGCACGACGATCACCTTGCGCGCCGACTCGAGCGGGGTCGTCGCCGACGCGCGGACGATCGCCTCGGCCTCCTCGGCATCCACCGCGGCGCCCTCGCGCCACACCTCGTGCACGTCGGGGTATTCGCCGCGCGCGACGAGCCCCGCGACGCGACCGCCCGCATCATCCGATCCCGCGACGAGGACGGTGGCGAATGCGCGGGCAGCGCGCTCCTTGCCGCACCCCTCGGGTCCGACCAGCAGGTACGACTGGACCGCGCTGCCCGCGAGTCCGCGCAGCCGCTCCACCGCGCGCGCCTGGCCAGGGACGCCGTCCCAGACGCTCGCGCCCGCGTCAGCCACGCGTCACCGCGACGCCATCCACGCGTCGACGCGCGCCGCGATGATCGCCTCGAGCTCGTCCTTGGGCGGCGCGCCGTCGACCACGAGCCAGCGGGCGGGATCCGCGCGCGACATCTCGGCGTACCCGGCGGCGATGCGGTCGAAGAACGCGCGGTCCTCCCGCTCGAAGCGGTCGCGCTCCCGCCGCTCGAGCCGCGCGAGCAGTACGTCGACGGGGACGTCGATGAGCACCACGAGGTCGGGCCAGCGGCCGCCGATCGCCCACTCGTTGATGCGGTGCAGCTCGGCGAGGTCGAGGCCCCGGCCGTAGCCCTGGTACGCGAGGGAGGAGTGGACGCTGCGGTCCGAGACGACGTGCCGCCCCGCCGCGAGGGCGGGGCCCACCAGCTCGGCGAGGTGCTGCGCGCGGTCGGCGGCCATCATGAGCGCCTCGGCGCGCGGCGAGAGGTGCACGTTGGCCGTGTCGGCGAGCGCGGCGCGCAGCGTGGCGCCGATCGCGGTACCGCCCGGCTCGCGGGTGACGACGGCGCCGAGGCGGGCGCCGAGGCGCTTGGCGTGCGTGCTCTTGCCGCAGCCCTCGAGTCCCTCGAAGGCGATGTACGTCCCGGCCGCCACGCCGCAACCCTAGGGGCGGGTGCGCGCGGCCTTTCGGGGGCGTGACGCCGTCGGGGCGGCCTTCTTCGCGCGCGGCGCGGCCGACTTCTTGGCGCGGGGTGCGCCGGCCTTCTTCGCACGGGGTGCGGCGGCCTTCTTCGCGCGTGGCGTGCGCGCGGCGCGCGACGGCGCACCGGTGCCCGTCCCGCGGGGCGCGCGAGCCGCCCGCGGTGCGCGGCCACGGCCCGTCGACGGGCCCGCCTCGCGGCGGATCGCGAGGAGCTCGAAGGCCCGCTCCGGGGTGACGAACTCGATGCGGTCGCCGCGCGTCAGGCTCGCGTTGGTCACCCCGTCGGTGACGTACACGCCGAACTTGCCGTCCTTCGCGACGACGGGACGGTTGCTCACCGGGTCGACGCCGAACTCCTTGAGCGGCGGCTTGGCCGGCCCGCGCCGGCCGTACTGCTTGGGTTGCGCGAGCTTGGCGAGCGCCTCCTCGAGCGTGAGGGTGAGGATCTGCTCCTCGCTGTCGAGCGTGCGACTCTCGGTGCCCTTCTTGAGGTACGGGCCGTAGCGCCCGTTCTGCGCCGTGATGAGCTCGCCGTCCGAGGGGTCGGCGCCGACGGTGCGGGGGAGCGCGAGGAGCGCCATCGCCTCCTCCATCGTCACCTTCTCGATCGCCATCGACTTGAAGAGCGAGGCCGTCTTCGGCTTCTCGAATCCGGGCGGCGGCTCGTCCATCGTCCCCCACTGCACGTAGGGGCCGAAGCGCCCGTTCTTCACGAAGACGGGGTGCCCGTCCAGCTCGCCGATCGGGTCCTCGAACTTCGGCGCATTGAGGAGGGCGACCGCGATCTCGAGCGTGAGCTCGTCGGGCGTCAGCGTCTCCGGCACCGATGCGATCTGCTCGCCGCAGCGCACGTACGGTCCGTACTTGCCGGGGCGCAGCACGACCTCCTCGCCGCTCTCGGGGTGCCTCCCGACGGGGAAGGCGTTCAGCGTCACCGCGTCGATGTGGTCGCGGTGGTGGTCGACGAGCGGCTTGAGCCCGGGCAACTCCTTGCCATTGCCGAAGTAGAACTCCTCGAGCCACTTCTCCTTGCGGCGGTCGCCCGCGGCGATCTCGTCGAGCTCCTCCTCCACCGTGGCCGTGAACGCGTCGTCGACGAGCTCGGAGAAGTGCGTCTTCATGAGCCGCACGACGGCGAACGCGGTCCACGACGGCACGAGCGCCTGACCCTTCTTCCAGACGTACCCGCGGTTGACGATCGTGCCGATGATCGAGGCGTACGTGCTGGGTCGGCCGATGCCGAGCTCCTCGAGCTTCTTCACCAGTGTCGGCTCGGTGTAGCGCGCGGGCGGGGTGGTCGTGTGTCCCTCCGCGGCGATCGCGGTGATGGGCACGGCGTCGCCCACCGACAGCGCCGGCAGGAGCGCCTCCGCCTCGGCCGGCTCGCCGGCCTCCGCGGCGTCGCCCCCCTCGGGGCCCTGTTCCTGCGGGGCGGCGGTGCCGTACGCGGCGCGGTGTCCGGGGAAGGTGATCGTCGTGCCGCTGGCGGTGAACTCGCAGTCGGTCCGGGCCGCGTCGGCCGCGGTGGCCCCGAGCTTGACCGTCACGGTGGTGCCGAGGGCGTCGGCCATCTGGGAGGCCAGCGTGCGCTGCCAGATGAGGCGGTAGAGCGCGAGCTCGCGCGGGTTCATCTCCGCGGCGACGGCCTCGGGCGCCCGCAGCGGCAGCGCGGGGCGGATCGCCTCGTGCGCCTCCTGGGCGTTCTTGACCTTCGACTTGTAGGTGCGCACCTCGGGGTGGAGGTGGTCGTGGCCGTGCTGGCGGACGATCTCGTCGCGCACCGCCGACATCGCCTCGGCCGAGAGCACCACCGAGTCGGTGCGCATGTAGGTGATGAAGCCGCCCTCGTAGAGGCCCTGCGCGAGGCGCATCACCTCGCTCGCGGTCGCGCGCAGACGGTTGCCCGCCTCCTGCTGCATCGTGCTCGTCATGAAGGGCGCCTTCGGCGACTTGCGGTACGGGCGGTCCTCGACGCTGCGCACCGCGAACGCCGCGCCCTCGAGCCCCGCGGCCAGCTCGCGGGCCCGCGCCTCGGTCACCACGACGACGCCGTCCTTCGCGACGCCCCGGTCGTCGAAGTCCTTGCCGGCGGCGATGCGGGATCCGTCGAGCGACTGCAGCATCGCCGAGAACGACGGCTGCGTGCCCGTGGTGGCCTCGAGGTCCCAGTAGTCGGCGGCCACGTGGGCCATCCGCTCCTCCTCGCGCTCGACCACGAGGCGGATCGCGGGGCTCTGCACGCGCCCGGCCGACAGCCCGCGGCGGACCTTGCGCCACAGGATCGGCGAGATCTCGTAGCCGTAGAGGCGATCGAGGATGCGGCGGGCCTCGGCGGCGTCCACGAGCTTGTGGTCGATGCCGCGCGGGCGCTCGAGGGCGCCGCGGATGGCCGACTCGGTGATCTCGTGGAAGACCATCCGGTGCACCGGCACCCTCGGCTTGAGGTACTCGAGCAGGTGCGACGCGATCGCCTCGCCCTCGCGGTCCTCGTCGGTCGCGAGGTAGAGCGCATCGGCGTCCTTGAGGTGCGCGCGCAGCTCCTTCACGACCTTCGCGCCGCGCTCGGTGAGCTCGTAGTTGGGCTTGAAGGAGTTCTCGACGTCGACGGAGAGCCCCTTCGACGGGAGATCGGCGATGTGGCCGACCGAGGCGTGCACCTCGAATCCCTTGCCGAGGTACTTCGCGATCGTCTTCGCCTTCGCGGGCGATTCGACGATGACGAGCGACGTGGGCATGACCATCCATCGTTAGGGGGCGACGACGTGCGCTGTCAAGGATGCGCGCGCCGACGCCGACCGCGCAAGGGATCGCGCGGGTAGCGTCGCGCTCGGGATGGTCGTCGACGACTCGCGTGCACGCGACGAGTTGCGTGCGCTCGGATTTCGCGACGAGGACGCGCGCGCGGTGCGCGACGACGAGCGCGACCTCGCCGTCGGCCGCGTCGCGCGCCTCGACCGCGGCTGGAGCACGGTGATGACCACGCGTGCGGGCGATCCGCTGCGCGTGCGCAACGTCGGCGTGGACGTCGCGGTCGGCGACTGGGTCGTGGTGACGTCCGACGGTGAGCGCGTGGCGCGCACGCTCCCGCGCCGCTCCGAGTTCGTCCGGCGCGCGTCGAGCGGCGGCGTGCGCGCGGAGCGCCACGCGCTCGCGGCCAACATCGACGTCGTCCTGCTCGTCCACGCGGCCGACGTGGGGGCCAACCCGCGTCGCGCCGAGCGCGAGCTCGTCCTCGCCTTCGACAGCGGGGCGTCCCCGGTGCTCGTCGCGACGAAGGCCGACCTCGTCCCCCCGGCGGACGGCGCCTCCGGCGCCCTGACGCGCGACCCCGCGGGGGCCGTGGCCGCGCTCGCCGCGGCGGGTCTCGCCTGCGGCGTGCCGTGCCACGTCGTGAGCGGCCGCACGGGCGAGGGCGTCGCGGCCCTGCGCGGGCTCGCCGAGGGCGGTCGCACGCTCGCGGTGCTCGGTGCGAGCGGCGCCGGCAAGTCGACGCTGGTCAACGCGCTCGTCGGCGCCGACCTGCGCGAGACGGCGGGCGTGCGGGGCGCCGACGGGCGCGGTCGCCACACGACCGTCGCCGCCGAGCTCGTGGCGCTGCCCGGCGGCGGCTGGGTGGTCGACACGCCGGGCCTCCGCGCGGTGAGCCTGTGGACGAGCCGTCGCGGTCTCGAGCGCGCCTTCGCCGACGTCTTCGCCGCGTCGGAGCGCTGCCGCTTCCGCGACTGCAAGCACGAGGACGAGCCCGACTGCGCGGTCGCGCGCGCCGTCGCCGACGGCACGCTCGCAGCCGACCGCCTCGCGCACCTGCGCACGCTCGTCGCCGAGGAGGCGGCGGTCGAGGCCGAGCGCGAGGCCCGCCGTCGCCGCGCGGATCGCAAGGGCGTGCGCCGGGCCGCGCGACGCTGACCCGCC
>JBEBCD010000066.1:0-10325 GCA_041158045.1 Actinomycetota bacterium
GTCGATCCGTCCATCGCCGCGGCGAGGGAGGCGCTCTTCATCGCCGGCTTCGTCGCCCGCGAGTACGAGGACTACCTGCCCGTGCGCGACGTTGCGCCGAGCGACGCGCGCACCCTCGGGCTGCGCGCCTCGTGACCTCGATCGGCGCGGGCGACGCCTACGCCCTCTCCACCCCCGACGACCACCGCCGCCTCTACGCGCGCTGGGCGGCCACGTACGACGAGGAATTCGTCGAACGCGAGCGATACGTCTACCCCCGCACGGTCGCCGCACACGTGGCGGTCGCGCTCGGCGCACCGGCACCGGGCGCCGCCGCCGCGCCCCGCACTCCGACCGTCGTGGACGTCGGCTGCGGCACGGGGGCGCTCGCCGAGACCCTGGCCCACGTGCGGGCCGACGCAGCGATCGACGGGCTCGACATCTCGCCCGAGATGCTCGCGGTCGCGCGCGCGAAGCGTCGCGGCGACGGCGCGCCGCTCTACCGCGACCTCGCGGTCGTCGACCTCACCGCCGATCGGCTCGACGATCGGGCCGGCCGCTACGACGTGGTCACGAGCGTCGGCACCTTCACCCACGGGCACCTCGGGCCCGACGTGCTCGCGCGCGTCGCGACGCTCGCGCGACCCGGGGGCCGCCTCGTGATCGGCATCAACGAGGCGCACTTCGCGGCGCGTGGATTCGCCGGCGCGGTCGAGTCCCTCGTCGCCGCGCGCGTCCTCGAGGACGCGACGACGACGCGGGTACGGATCTACCTCGGCGACTCGGAGCCCGACGCCCCCACCACGGCGCCCGCACCCTCGACCCACGCCGCCGACACCGCCCTCGTCCTCGTCGCCGTACGCTCGCAGCCGTGATCCCCCGCTTCGGACGCGACACCGCGCTCCTCCTCGTCGACGTCCAGGTCGGCGTCGACGTGCTGACCCACTGGGGCGGCCCGCGCGGCCGTCGCAACAACCCCGACGCGGAGTCGCACATGCTGCGCCTCCTCGCCGGCTGGCGCGAGCGCGGCCTGCCCGTCGCGTTCACGCGCCACGACTCGCGCGAGGCCGCCTCCCCGCTCAAGCTCTCGCTCCCGACCGGCGCGCAGAAGCCCGGCTTCGAGCCGCGCGACGGCGACGTCGTGGTCGTCAAGGACGTCAACTCCGGCTTCATCGGCACCTCGCTCGAGGTCGACCTGCGCCGCCGCGGCGTCGGTCGCCTCGTCGTGGTCGGCTTCTTCACCAACTTCTGCGTCGAGACGACCGTGCGCATGGCCGGCAACCTCGGCTTCGATACCTACCTCGTGCCCGACGCCTGCGCGACGAGCAACCGCGTCGGCCCCGACGGCACCGACTACGAGCCCGAGCTCGTCCACGCGATGACGGTGGCCAACCTGCACGGCGAGTTCTGCACCGCCCTCTCCCCGGGCGACGCGCTCAGCCTCCTGGACGCGGACTCCCCTCGCCTGGATCGCCACCAGGGGAACGAGTAATCCGCGCGCCGCGGCGCGCGAGCCCCACCACCGCGACCGCCAGCAGGGCGAGCGACACCCACTGGTTGAGCCGCAGCCCGCCCGCGGCCTTGGCCGGGTCGATGCGCAGCCCCTCGATGAAGAACCGCATCGCGCAGTACCCCGCGACGTAGACGAGGAACAGTCGCCCCGGCGCGAGTCGCACCCGCCGGTCGACGACGAGGAGCAGCCCCGCGAGCACCAGGCACCAGAGCGACTCGTAGAGGAACGTCGGGTGGAACAGCGTCCCCGGCGCCGCACCGGCGGGCAGGTGTCGCTCGTCGATCTCGAGACCCCAGGGCAGCGTCGTGGCGCGGCCGTAGAGCTCCTGGTTGAACCAATTGCCCCAGCGGCCGATCGCCTGCGCGACGGGCAGCCCCGGCGTGGCGGCGGTGAGCGTCGCGAGGACCGGCAGCCCGCGGCGCCGCGCGACGAGGAGCCCCACGACGACGCCGAGCGCGATGCCGCCCCAGATCCCGAGCCCGCCGCGCCAGATCTGCACGATCCGCAGCGGACGGTCGGCGAAGCGCTCCCAGTCCGTCGCCACGTGGTACAGCCGACCGCCGATCACGCCGGCGGGCACGGCGATCATCGCGATCGAGGTCGCGTCCTCGCGCGTGCCGACGCCCGCGCGCTCGAGGCGCCGACCCGTGACGTACGTGGCGGCGATCGCGCCGAGCGCGATCATCATGCCGTAGGCGTTGAGGCGCAGCGGGCCGAGCTCGAGCACGCCGGTCCCCGGGCTCGGGATCCCCGCGACGATCGCGGCCCACGCGCGCATCCCCCTAGTTTGGTCGGTCGTGTCACCCGAGGTGCGGCGCGCGCGCAACGCGCTGTGGGCCGCCTTCGTCGTCATGGGCATCGGCTCCATGGCGTGGACGCCGCGCATCCCCGAGATCAAGGACGCCCTCGGCCTCTCGAGCTCCGGGCTCGGCATCGTGCTCTTCCTCCACAGCCTCGGCGCGCTCCTCGGCGCCCACCAGTCGGGGCGCGTCATCCATCGCCTCGGCACGCGTCGCACCGCCGCGATCGCGGGCCTCGGCCTCATGGTGCCGACCGCGTTCCTCGGCCACGCCCCGACCGTCCCGACGCTCGTCGCGCTACTCGCGACCGCCTCGTGCTCGTACGCCGTGCTCGACGTGGCGGTCAACACGCAGGCGCTCGCGATCGAGCGCCTCAGCGGGCGCCGCTACCTCTCCTCGTTCCACGGCTGCTGGAGCATCGGCGCGCTCCTGGTGTCGCTCCTCGGTGCCGTCGTGGCGCGCGCGACCACGCCGGGGACCAACCTCCTCGTCGTCGGCGTCGCCGGCACCGCGCTGCACCTCGCGATCGTGCGGCGCCTGCTCGCGCCCGAGCACGACGCGGCGCCGGCACGCCCCGCGGCGGCCGACGCCACGCACCTCCCGCTCTTCGCCCGCGGCACCCGATCGCTCTGGCTCCTCGGCGCCGGCCTCGTCACGTGCCTCATCCCCGAGGCGAGCGTCGGCAACTGGGGCGCGCTCCTGCTCACCGAGGCCCTCGACGCCCCGCCCGGGACGAACGCGTCGGTGCTCGTCGCATTCGCCGTCGCGATGGTGGCGGGCCGCCTCGTCGGCGATCGGATGCTCGAGCGCGGCGGTGCGGAGCGCGTCGTGCGCGCGTGCGGCCTCGGCGGCGCCGCGGGCCTCGCCGCCGGGCTCGTCGTCGCGCTCGCGCTCGCCCCCGCACGACCGGGCGCCGCGCTCGTCGCGATCAACGCCGGGTTCGCACTCGCGGGCTTCGCGATCGGGCCGATGATCCCGGCGTTCATCGCCGCGGCCGGCGCGCAGCCCGGCATCTCGCCCGCCGCGGGCATCGCGCGACTCAACTTCATCGGCCTCTCGGGCTTCTTCATCGGCCCGATCACGATCGGCGTCCTCGCCGACGCGACGTCCCTCGCCACGGCGTGGGCATTCCCCGCCGTGACGCTCGCGATCTCGGGTCTGCTCGCCCCTACGGTGCGATCGCGCCGAGCGCCGAGTCCAGCTCCGACTCGCTGAGCACGCCGAGCCGCGTCGTCGCCGCGCCGGCCGCGTCGACGAACACCCACGCCGGCTGGTACGGCACGCCGTAGCGGGCGAACACCGCGCCCTCGCGATCGGTCACCTGCGGGAACGTCAGCCCGCCGTCCGCGACGAACGCCGCGATCGCCTCGTCGGTGCCGTTCCACGCGACGCCGATCACCGGCACCCGTCCCGTCCATCGCCGCGCCGCACCCTCGACCGAGGGGGCCTCCATCCGGCAGGTGCCTCAACCGGGCGCCCAGAACCACATCGCCACCGGCCGCTGCACGAGCAGGGCCGCGTCACCCGCCGCGTCGACCTGGGCCGCGTCGACCTGGGCCGTGGCGACCGGGGCCGCGTCGCCGCGCGTCGACCCCGCGTCGGCGTCGGGCGCGCACGCCCCGAGCAGCAGCGCCGCGAGCGCCACCAGCCCCGCCCTCGCGCCCGATCCCGCGCCTCGCCGCACGCCGTCACGGTAGGTGGCGCGGCGGCGGCGGGGCGTACGCTCCACCCATGACCCTCCGGCACAAGCCGGGTACCCGCTGGGACGACGTGTGGGCGCGTGCGCGCGCCGCCGCGCCCGAGGCCTTCGACGCGCACCGCGCGGCCAACCTCATCTGCGGCGAGTGGCGCCACGTCGGCGAGGTCCTCCCGCACCCCCTCGCCGTCGACGGTACCGTGATCCCCGGCCCGCCGCGGGTCGACCACGACACCGCGGTCGCCGCAGTCGACCACGCCGTGGCGCGCGACGCCGAGTGGTCGCGGGTGCCGCTCGACGAGCGCCGCCGCCGCGTGGCGGCGGCGGTGGCCCTCCTGCGCGAGCACCGCGACACGATCGCGATGCTGCTCATGTGGGAGATCGGCAAGCCGTGGCGGATCGCCTGCGCCGACGTCGACCGCTGCGTGGACGGCGTCGACTGGTACCTCGCGGAGATCGAGCGCCAGATGGAGGGTCGCGTGCCGCTCCCCGGCCCGGTGTCCAACATCGCGTCGTGGAACTATCCCCTCAGCGTCCTCGTGCACGCCGAGCTCGTGCAGCTGCTCGCGGGCAACGTACCGATCGCCAAGACGCCGTCGCAGGGCGGCTTCCACGCGCTCACGCTGTCGCACGCATTGATGGCGCGCGCGGGCCTGCCGGTGACGCTGCTCTCGGGCGTCGGCGGCCAGCTCAGCGACGCGCTCATCTCTTCCCCGCGGCTCGGCGCGCTCGCGTTCGTCGGCGGCCGCGCCAACGGCCGCAAGGCCGCGACGACCCTCGCCGACCTGCGCAAGCGCCACATCCTCGAGCAGGAGGGGCTCAACGTGTGGGGCGTGTGGGACTTCTCGCAGTGGTCGACGCTCGCCGGCCACCTCAAGAAGGGCTTCGAGTACGCCAAGCAGCGCTGCACCGCCTATCCGCGCTACGCCGTGCAGCGCCGACTGCTCCCCGACTTCCTCGCGACGTACCAGTCGGTCGTCGCGTCGCTGCGCTTCGGCAACCCGTTCGCCGTCGAGGCCGACGGCGACCCGCTGCCCGACCTCGACTTCGGCCCCGTCATCGCGCGCGGCAAGGCCGACGACCTGCGCGCCCGCTACGACGAGGCGGTCGACACCGGCGGCATCCCGCTGTCGCACGGCGACCTGTCGGCGGGCCGCTTCCTCGACGGCCAGGACGTCGCCGCGTACGTCGCGCCGGCCTGCGTCCTCGAGCCGCCGACGGCGTGGTCGCTGCACCACAGCGAGCCGTTCGGCCCGATCGACTCGATCGTGATCGTCGACACCGAGGCCGAGCTGCTCGCCGCGATGAACGCCTCCAACGGCTCGCTCGTCGCATCGCTCGCCACCGACGACCTCGAGCTCGCCGAGCGCATCCGCCCCGACGTGCAGGCCTTCAAGTTCGGCGTCAATGCGCCGCGCAGCCGCGGCGACCGCCAGGAGGTCTTCGGCGGACGCGGCGCGTCGTGGCGAGGCGCCTTCGTCGGCGGTGACCTCCTCGTGGACGCCGTCACCGACGGCGACCGCCCGCTGTTCGGCAACTTCCCGAACGGCTCGCTCTACCCGCCCGCCACCTGACGCGACGGGGTCCGCGCGCGACCGCGCCCGACGCCGCGCGCGGCGCTCAGCCCGGTCGGTGCGAGAGGCGCAGCGAGCGCCACGATCCGTCGGCGTCCCAGCCGCCGTCGACGGGCAGCGCCGCGCCGTTGACGAACGCCGACCGCTCCCCGTCGCACAGCCACGCGATCGCCTCCGCGATGTCGTCGGGGCGGGCGAAGCGCCCCATCGGCACGTGCTCGGTGATGTCCGCGTCGTCGTAGTTGCCCGCCTGGTCCTTGGCGTCCATCTCCGTCTTCACCCACCCCGGACACACGGCGTTCACGCGCACGCCGCGCGCGCCCCACTCGACGGCGAGGGTGCGGGTGAGGCCGATGACGCCGTGCTTGCTCGCGTTGTAGGCGCTGCGGCTCGCCACGCCGCGCAGGCCGGCCACGGACGCGACGTTGACGACCGCGCCCGACCCGGCCTCGAGCATCCGGCGCCCGAACGCCTTGGCGAGGAGGAACGGCCCGACGAGGTTGACCTCCAGCACGCGCCGGTACGTGTCGGCCGGTGTCTCGAGCGCGGGGAGGATGCAGGAGATCCCCGCGTTGTTGACGAGGGCGTCGACGCGGCCGTACTCGGCCATGGTGCGCGCGGCGGCATCCTCCGCGAACGCCTCGCTCGCCACGTCCCCCTCGAGGGTCAATGCGCGCGCGCCCGCGCGCGGCGCCGCGGCCCGTAGGTCGAGGAGCACGAGGGCCCATCCCCGCTCGGCGAGCAGGTCGGCGGTGCGCTTGCCGATCCCCTGGGCGGCGCCGGTCACGACGGCGACGCGCTGCGCGGTGCCCACGGCGTCAGGCTAGGCGGCCTAGAGCCTGCCGAGGATCTCGCGTCGTTTGGCGTCGTGCTCTTCTTGAGTGATGAGCCCGTCGTCGAGCATCGCCTTCAGCTCCCGCAGACGTGCGGTCACGTCGCTCGGCTGCGTCGGTCTCGCGATCCCGCCGCTCGAGTCTCGATCCTGCCCGCGACGGGCGCGCGCCTCCCTCGATGGACGGACCATCGACGGCCGCTGCCCAGGCGCCGCGGTCGTCGAGGACGCACCGGTCGATGCGGAGTTGTCGCGGGCCAGCCGATCACGGAAGGCCGCCTCCCGCGCCTCGACGCTCCACCCGTGGGCTCGCCTCGGCGCCCGGCGCGTGCGACGACGACCCCGCATGAGAGCGACCCCAGCGATCACGAGGATCATCGCGAGGAGGCCGACGGCCAGCGGTCGGAGCCATCCGACGCCCCGACCCGCTTCGTCGAGACTGCGGTCGAAGGTGAGATCGACGTCGAAGACGCGCGTCTTTCGGACGCTGCCCTGCGTGGCCTCGACGTAGACCCGCCAGCGGCCGTCGGTCACCTCCGGCGAGACGAGCGTCTCCGCATACCGGAGGTCTCCGGGGACGAGCGTGCCCATCCGAAATTCGAAGGGCCCGAACTGCCGCTCCACGAAGGTGGGATCGGCGAGTCGAACAAAGCCCCGGGGGCGCGACGGGGTATCCCCGGTGTTCTCGATGAGTACGCGCAAGACGCGCGCACCATCGTCCGTGATCCATCCCGCGACGCCGCGGATCTCGAGATCGGTCACCAGGGCGGCAGAATCGCCGATCCCGAGCCAGATCGACTTCTTGATCGCGAGAGCGCCCTTCACGATCGCCTGGACCTTCGCACCCACGGTCGTCTGGGTGGCGGGATCGCTCGAGACCAGGACGCGGAGGTACGCCTGGAAGGCCCCGCTCGGCGTCCCCGGCGGGATCGCGTACGTCATGGTCACTACCTGTCGCTGTCCGGGCGCGAGCGAGAGCTCGGCGGGGGAGAAGGATGCCCACGCCGCGGTCTCGCTCGTCTCGTCGAGGCTGATCGTCGGCTCACCGTCGACGACGATCAGCGGTCGGATCTCAAAGACGACTCTCTGGACGACGTCCGTCGTGCTGATCAGGGCGAACGAACGGGTGACGGAGCGGCCGGGCTGCGTCGCAAACCAGAGCTCGCTGTTCGCCGCGAGCGCCCCGGGCGATTCGTCGTCGGTCGGGAGGATCTCGATACCGATCCCGAGATCGGCTGCCGCCCACGGCTCGCCATCGGCCGGCAGCGTCACGAGGGCCGCCACCGCGACCGCGACGGCCGTCGCTCGACGCATCATCGCGACCGGACGTCTCACGCCCGACAGGCTACGAACGGTTCAACGCCGAGGGGGGTCGTCCCGACCGCTTCGGCCGGGACGACCCCCCTCGCGCTACGCCCCCCGGGCCAGCGTGACCTCGGGGATGCGATGGAGTGTCTGTAGATGCAACTTCTAGGGGTCCGAGTTACTCCGTCGTGTCGATGTCGATGTTGGTCGTCATCGTGGGACCGGTGAAGGTGTACGTCTCACCGGCGTACAGCGGCGTCTTGCCCGCCGGGATGGTCACGCTCAACGACATTGACGCGTTGCACTTGTCATTGCTCTCGGCGGCATCGAGCGGGATCGCCGTGGTATCGGCGATCGCGTGGGTCATCAGCGGCTGGGCCGTCAGCGCGCCGGTGCCCGTCATGGTCACGTCCGGTCCGACCGTCCATGCATCCGCGCCCGTCCCGTCGTTGCCAGGCGTGCGGCACGTACCCCCGGTCAGATCAAGCACGAGTGGCTTGAGTACGGATTGGTCGAAGTCCATGTTGACATCAGCGCCGGACGTGGCCACCGCGGTGAAGCCCGCGGCCGAGAAGTCTGCGGTCACGTCCAGACCGGTGGCCTCACCGTAGAAGGTGCAGGCCGAATGCGCATCAGCAGATCCGGTGCCCTCGTTGCCCGATGTATACGCCAACAGCTCGGCCTCGGCGTCGGCGGCCAGTGCGAAGTCCGTGCCGTCGTACTCCGCCCCTGCGCCAGCGACGGGCGTCAGGGCGAACCCATCGGGGGCTCCCGTGACGTACCAGATGCACCGCTCCTTGGTCACGACCGACGCCGTGGCCGAGGCCGAGTCCCCATCCTCTTCGGGCGGATCCTGATCGACGATGTCGGCGATCGCGAGGTGACCGCTCGCCGCAGCCATCAACGCCACACCGATCGATGCAAGCGCGGCGCCAGCCGTCTTGCGCATGAGACCTGCCATGATTCGCTCCTTGTCTGAGAGTTGTCGTGCCACCCGACGGATGACGACCCGAGCGTAACACGGCTCTGACCTGCCCGAGCGGATCTCGCTCACCGCCCGGCACCTGCGCTGTCGCCTCACACCCGTGAAGTTACGGACGTGTGACTCCCCCGCCGCTGCTTGGCCGTTGTCGCGTCGCGGTACTCGGGCGGCACGCCCACCTGGCGCCACGCGACGACGAGTCCACCCGCGACGTCGAACTCGGCGGCCGCCAGCTCCCCTGGCGCGTCGCACGTGCTCCCGGGCCGGTCGCCGAGCTCGAAGACGGCGAGCACGCCCGCCGCGCCGGGCACCGCGCTGCCGTCGGGCGCGGGGGCCGCGAGACGCGGCTCGACCGCCACGATCGTCCCGCTGCACGGCAGGCCGGCGAACCACTCGCGCACCTCCCCTCGCCGCACGAACACCGTCGTGCTGCCGCCCTGCGACGCGGTGGACGGCAGGGCGAAGAGCTGCGCCACCCCGTCGTGGTCGTCGGCGTTGAGGCGGATGCTCCACTCGCGGGCCACCCGCTCGGCATCCGCGGGGCCGCCCGCCGCCGGGTCGTCGTCGCGCCGCGCGCGCCCTCCCAGCGCGGCGAGCACCGCGAGCACGAGACAGACGGCGAGCGCGCGGCGCACGCGCCTCACCGTAACGGTCGCGGCGACCGCGCTACCGTCGTGGCATGTCGTCCGGCACGACCGCGCCCACCCCCGCGGCCCCGGGCGCGCCGCCGCGCGACTACTCGCTCACCGGCCCCGAGCAGCGCCGCGCGGCCGAGCGCGGCCTCGTCGGCGCCGACTGGTGGCTCCCCACCGTCGACCGCGAGGAGATGCTCGCGATCATGCGCCGTCGCGACTGGCCGGCGGCGTGGCACACCGTCGTGTGGCTCGCGCTCCTCGTCGCGGCGGGCGCGTGGGTCGCGGCGACCTGGCGCTCGTGGTGGTCGATCCCGGCGTGCCTCGTCTACGGGACGCTCTACGGGTCGGTCTCCGACGCGCGCTGGCACGAGTGCGGGCACCGCACGGCGTTCCGCACCCGGTGGCTCAACGACACCGTGTACCAGGTCGCGTCGTTCATGGACCTGCGCGAGCCCGTCTCCTGGCGCTGGAGCCACCACCGCCACCACGCCGACACGCTCATCGTGGGCCGCGACCCGGAGATCGCGTTCCAGCGACCGATCCGTTGGCGCCACGTCGTCGCCGAGCTCTTCGCCCTGCGGTCCTTCGTCGCCGAGATGCGCAAGTACGCCGCCAACGTCCTCGGGCGCCTGCACCCGGAGGAGGCGGACTACGTGCCGCCGCGCGAGGCGGCGCGCGCGATCCGCGGGGGGCGCATCCATGCGGCGATCTGGGCGGCGACGGTCGTCGCGGCCGTCGCGTCGCGGAGCATGCTGCCGCTCGTGCTCGCCGGTCTCCCGTCGCTCTACGGGCGCTGGCTCCTCGTCGTGTACGGCGCGACGCAGCACGCGGGGATGGACGAGGACGTGCTCGACCACCGTCGCAACACGCGCACCGTGCTCATGAACCCGGTCTCGCGCTGGGCGTACATGAACATGAACTACCACCTCGAGCACCACATGTTCCCGTCGGTGCCGTTCCACGCGTTGCCGCGGCTGCACGCGCTCGTGCGCGACCAGTTGCCTGCGCC
>JBEBCD010000067.1:0-24738 GCA_041158045.1 Actinomycetota bacterium
CGGGCGTTCTCGAAGTCGATGCGGTCGATGGTCCGCGAGTCGCGGCGCACCGCGATGAGGGCCGCCTCGTTGACGAGGTTGGCGAGGTCCGCGCCCGACATGCCGGGCGTGGCGCGCGCCATGGTCTCGAGGTCCACGTCGCCGCCCATGCGCTTGCCCGCCGAGTGCACCTTGAGGATCGCGTGGCGCTCCTCGACCTCGGGCAGCGGCACGATCACCTGGCGGTCGAACCGCCCGGGTCGCAGCAGCGCCGCGTCGAGGATGTCCGGCCGGTTGGTCGCCGCCATCACGACGACGCCCTCGGTGGTCTCGAAGCCGTCCATCTCGGCGAGCAACTGGTTGAGCGTCTGCTCGCGCTCGTCGTGGCCGCCGCCGAGCCCGGCGCCGCGCTTGCGGCCGATCGAGTCGATCTCGTCGACGAAGATGATGGCGCGACCCATCTTGCGGGCCTGCGCGAAGAGGTCGCGCACGCGGCTCGCGCCGACGCCGACGAACATCTCCATGAAGTCCGACCCGGTCACGGAGAGGAAGCCCACGCCGGCCTCGCCCGCCACCGCCCGCGCGAAGAGCGTCTTGCCCGTCCCCGGCGGCCCGACGAGCAGCACGCCCTTGGGCACGCGGGCGCCGATCTCCTTGAAGCGCTCGGGCATCCGCAGGAAGTCGACGACCTCGCGGATCTCCTGCTTGACGCCCTCGTAGCCGGCGACGTCGGCGAAGGTCGTGGTGGGCTTGTCGGCGCTGTAGGGCTTCGCGCGGCTGCGCCCGATGGACATGATGTTGCCCGCCTGGCCCATCGCGCGCCGCTGCATCCAGAAGAAGAACGCCATGATGAGCACGAAGGGCAGCACGAGCGGGATGAGGTTGGTGAAGAAGTTGCCGGTCGGCGTCGAGTAGTCGTAGTCGACGCCCCGCGCCTTCAGCAGCTGCTCGTCCGCGTCCGACAGCGCCACCGCGCCGGTGGTGACGAACTCGTCGCCGTTGGCGAGCGTGCCGCTGATCTGGTTCGTCAGGTTGTTGATCCGCACGTCGCGCACGTCGCCGCGCTCGACGAGCTCGAGGAACTCGGTGTACGTCACTCGCGTCGCGGGCTGCTGCGGCCAGATGCGCGGGCCCGCGATGAGCACGATCGCGACGCCGACGAGCAGCCACGTCGCCCAGCGGGGGAACTGCGGCCGGTCGCCCTGCGGCCGCGCGCCGCGCTCGCGGCGCGGCCACCGTCCGAGCGGGCCGCGCGCGCCGCGCGGCGAGCGCGGTGCGTCGCTGGGAGTGCGCGACGGTGGCGGCGGAGGCGGCGGAGGGAGGTTGCTCATGGCGTGATGCTACGGCTGGGCATCCACCGAGCGAGAAGCCGTCCCAATTAGCGTCGGACGCGTGTCACGCCGCTGTTCCCGCTGCACGTGCAACGCGCCGGCCGAGATCACGCTGACGTACCACTACGCGCGCGCCCTCGTCTGGATCGACGACCTCACCCCGGAGCGCGACCCGCACGCCTACGACCTCTGCGCCGACCACGGCCAGCGGATCAGCCCGCCGACGGGCTGGCGCCTCGAGGACCGCCGCAACCGCTTCCGGTTCGTCGTCCCCAACCGACTCGCGGGCTGATCGGGCCGCGCGGCCCGTGGCCCGCTCTCGCACCGTCGCGCTCGTCCTCGGCACCTGGCTCGGTGCCTACCTCGCCGCCCTCGTCGCCACCGCCGTCCTCGCGGGTCTCGCCGGCGTCGCGGGGGGTGCGGAGCGCCCCATGTGGTTCGTCGGCGCGTCGGCGCTCGCCCTCTGGGCGCCCTTCCTCGTCGGCATCCGTCTCGCCTCCCGCCGCGCCGGGGAGGGGCCCTTCCTCGCGGCGCACGGGCTGCGCGTCCGTGCCGTCGACGCGCTCGGCGTCCCGATCGGGGTGGCCTCGCAGCTCGTGCTCGTCGGGCTCGTCACCGCGCCGTTCCGGCGCGCCTTCCCCGACGCCTTCTCCGACGACGCGGTGGCCGAGCGTGCGCGCGCGCTGGTCGACGCGGCGCGCGGACCGTGGATGCTCGTGCTCGTCGGCGTCGTCGTCGTGGGCGCGCCGCTCGTCGAGGAGCTCTTCTACCGCGGCTTCGCGCAGCGCCGGCTCGCCGCGGTCGTGCACCCCGTCGCGGCGTGGTGCGCGGTCGCCGTCTGGTTCGCCGCCGTGCACCTGCGCCTCGCCGAGTTCCCCGGACTGTTCGCCTTCGCGCTCGTGCTGGGCGGCTGCTGGCACGCGACGCGCCGGCTCGGGATGCCGCTCGTGGCCCACGTAGCGTTCAACGCGACGGGCCTCGCGATGCTGATCCTCCGATGACCGCCCCGGCGCGCACCCCCCGGATCGACTGGTCCCTCGTCCTCACGCTCGTCGTCCTGGGCGGCTCGGTCCTCCTGCTCCTCGCCGCGGTCCAGCCCGCGCTCCTGGTCGCGGACAACACGCCGACCGGCGGCGACATGGGCGCCCACGTCTACGGGCCCGCCTACCTGCGCGACGTGCTCCTGCCCGACCTGCGGCTCAACGGCTGGAGCAACGACTGGTACGCCGGCTTCCCGATCTACCGCTTCTACATGGTCCTCCCGGCGCTGCTCGTGCTGCTCGTCGACCTCGTCCTGCCCTACGGCATCGCGCTCAAGCTCGTGGCGGTCTCGGGCATCCTCACGATGCCGATCGCGACCTGGGCCTTCGCGCGCCTCGCTCGCCTCCCGCGGCCCGCCCCGGAGCTGCTGGTGCTCGGGTCGCTCGTCTTCCTCTTCGACGAGAGCTTCACGATCTACGGCGGCAACATCGCCTCGACGATGGCGGGGGAGTTCTCGTTCTCGATCTCGCTCACGCTCGCGATGGTGGCGTTCGGCCTCGTCGCCCGCGCGTTGCGCGAGGGCCGGGGCGCGCGCGCCGCGGCCGCCGTGCTCGCCCTGAGCGCGCTCTCGCACGGCATCGTCCTGCTCTTCGTCTTCGGCGGCGTCGTGCTGCTCGCGCTGCTGCACCTCGATGCGCCCCGCGCCCGGACCGCGGCGTGGATCGTCGGGGTCGCGATCCTCCTCTCGGCGTTCTGGGTGCTGCCGTTCGTCGGCAACCACGCGTACATGACGGACATGAAGTACGAGCCGCAGCCCTCGGGCGCCGGCGACAGCTTCTGGAAGATGTTCTTCCCGCTGCCGCTCGCATGGGACGTGGTCGTCGGCGTCCTCGCGGTCGTCGGCTTCGCGGGCGCGCTCGTGCGCCGCCGCCTCGTCGTCGCGTGGATGGGCATCACCGCGCTCGTCGTCGCGCTCGGCGTCGTCGTCGCGCGCCGCAGCCTCCCGGTCATCGGCCTGCTGTGGAACCCGCGGCTCCTGCCGTTCCTCTACCTGCTGCGCTACTTCCTCGCGTTCCTCGGCGCGTGGGAGCTCGTCGCCGGCGCGTGGCGCTGGTGGTCGGTCGAACGCGCGCTGCGCGCGGGCACCGCGCCGTCGGCACCCGCGCCCGCCGTCGAGCGCACCGTCGCGGCGCTGGCCGCGGCGCTGGTCGTCGTCGTCCTCGGCGTGCGCTTCCAGGAGCTGCCGGGCGGGCGCGTCGTCACCGACGACGCGGGCAACTCGACGTACGAGTGGGGACCGATCTCGACCGCGTACGCCAACGACGGCTTCGTCGACGGCTGGGCGCGGTGGAACTTCTCGGGCTACGAGGGCAAGTCCGCGTACGCCGAGTACCGCGACCTCGTCGCCACCATGCAGCGTCTCGGCGACGACCCCGCGCACGGCTGCGGCCGCGCGCTGTGGGAGAACAACGGCGATCTCAACAAGTACGGCACGACGATGGCGCTCATGCTCCTGCCGCACTGGACCGACGGCTGCATCGGCTCGATGGAGGGCCTCTTCTTCGAGGCGTCGGGCACCACGCCGTACCACTTCATCGCCGCCGCCGCGATGTCCAAGCAGAGCAGCAACCCGGTGCGCGAGCTGCGCTACGACGACAACGACGCGGGCAAGGGCGTGCGCTACCTGCGCGAGCTCGGCGTGCGCTACTACATGGCCTTCACGCCCGAGGCGGTCGCGCAGGCGCGCACGCAGGCCGCGCTCGTCGAGGTCGCGACGAGCGGGCCGTGGGTCGTCTACGAGGTGGACGGCGCGGACCCCGTCGTGCCGCTCGACGTCGAGCCCGTCGTCGTGCCGGGCCGCTCGGGGGTGGGCAAGGAGCCGTGGCTCGAGCTCGGCACCAGCTGGTTCCAGCACCCGGAGGACTGGCCCGCGCTGCCCGTGGCCGACGGCCCGGCGTCGTGGCAGCGCGTCGACGCCGAGGTCGACCTCTCGCGGCGCGAGGGCGAGCCCGGCGAGTCGTACCGGCGCGTCGACGTCGTCGTGCCCTCGGGGCCGGTCGAGGCGCGCGCGCTCGCGCCGGTCGTCGTCTCGGACGTGCGCACGGAGCGCCAGGGGCTGACCTTCACCGTCGACCGCCCGGGGGTCCCGGTCGTGGTGCGCACCTCGTACTTCCCGGGCTGGCGCGCGAGCGGCGCCGACGGCCCCTGGCGCGCGGCGCCCAACCTCATGGTCGTCGTCCCGACCTCGACGACGGTGCGCCTCGAGTACGGCCGCACGATCGCGGACCACGCCGCCACCGCGCTCTCGGTCGTCGGGCTCGGCGTCGTCGCCTGGGGTCCGCGCCCGCTGCGTCGCCGGCGCCCGCGGCCCGCGGCCGACGCCCGCGGATAGGGTCGCCCGCCGTGCCCGACCTCGACGCGATCGTCAAGGCCTACGACATCCGGGGGACCGTCCCCGATCAGTTCGATGCCGACGGGGCGCGCGCGCTCGGCGTCGCCTTCGCCGAGTTCGCCCGGGCGCCGCGCATCGTGGTGGCCCACGACATGCGGGCGAGCGGCGTCGAGCTCGTCGCGGCGTTCGAGGCGGGCGTGCGCCGCCAGGGCGTCGACGTGGTGCACCTCGGCCTCGCGAGCACCGACACGCTCTATTACGCCTCGGGCGTCCTCGACGCGCCGGGCGCGATGTTCACCGCGTCGCACAACCCGGCGCGGTACAACGGCATCAAGTGCTGCCTCGCCGGCGCCCGCTCCATCGGCATCGACACGGGCCTGCGCGAGATGAAGGCGCTCGCGGCGGCGCACCTCGCGGGCGGCGGGCCCGCGCCGGCGGCGGCCCCGGGCGGCGCCACGCGGCGCGACATGCTCCCCGAGTTCGTCGACCACGTGCTGAGCTTCGTGGACGTCCCGGCGCTGCGCCCGCTGCGCATCGTCGCCGACACCGCCAACGGCATGGGAGGCCTCGTCGCCCCCGCGGTCTTCTCGCGCATCCCGCAGTTCGACGTCGAGGTGATGTACGGCGAGCTGGACGGCACGTTCCCCAACCACCCGGCCGACCCCCTCCAGGCGGCCAACCAGCGGGACCTCCAGGCCCGCGTCGTCGCGGGCGGCTTCGACGTGGGCCTCGCCTTCGACGGCGACGCCGACCGCGTCTTCCTCGTCGACGAGCGGGGGCGCGGCGTCTCCGGCAGCACCACGACGGCCCTGCTCGCCTCGGTCTTCCTCCGCACGCACCCGGGCGCGACGATCCTCTACAACCTCATCTGCTCGCGCGTCGTGCCCGAGACGATCGCACGACTCGGCGGCACGGGCATCCGCACCAAGAACGGGCACAGCTACATGAAGCAGGTGATGGCCGACACGGGCGCCGTGTTCGCCGGCGAGCACTCGGGCCACTACTACTTCGCCCGCAACTACCGCGCCGACAGCGGCCTCATCGCGGCGATGGTCGTGCTGGGGGAGATGTGCCGCACCGGCTCCGCCCTCTCCGCGCTGCGCGCGCCCTTCGAGACGTACGCGTCGAGCGGGGAGATCAACACGACGGTCGACGACATCGGCGCCGTCATCGCGCGCGTCGCCGAGGCCTACGCGGCCCACCCGCAGGACCGGCTCGACGGGCTCACGGTCGACTGCGGCTCGTGGTGGTTCAACGTCCGGCCGTCCAACACCGAGCCCCTCCTGCGGCTCAACCTCGAGGCCCCGACGCGCGAGGAGTGCGACGAGCACGTCGCGGCGCTCCTCGCGCTCGTCACGGCCTGACGCGCCGACGCACCACGAGTAGCCTGACGAAGCCATGCCGCTCGACGCGACCCTGCTGTCGATCCTCGCCTGCCCAGAGGACAAGGGCCCCCTCCACTACCTCGAGGACGAGGACGCGCTGTACAACCCGAGGCTGCGCCGCCGCTACGACGTGCGCGACGGCATCCCCGTCATGCTCGTCGACGAGGCGACCACGGTCGACGCGTCCGAGCACGAGCGCCTGATGCGCAAGGTCCCGATGGCGGGTCCACGGTGAGCGCGCGCCGCGACTACCGGGTCGCCGACCTCTCCCTCGCGCCGTTCGGGCGCAAGGAGATCCACCTCGCCGAGCACGAGATGCCGGGCCTGCGCGCGCTGCGCAGGGAGTTCGGCGCGTCCAAGCCGCTGGCGGGCGCGCGCATCTCCGGCTCGCTCCACATGACGGTGCAGACCGCGGTGCTCATCGAGACGCTCGTCGAGCTCGGCGCGCAGGTCCGCTGGGCGAGCTGCAACATCTTCTCCACGCAGGACCACGCGGCGGCCGCCGTCGCCGTGGGTCCCGAGGGCACGCCCGACGACCCGCGGGGCGTGCCGGTCTTCGCGTGGAAGGGCGAGACGCTCGAGGAGTACTGGTGGGCCACCGAGCAGATGCTCACCTGGCCGGAGGGCGACGGTCCCAACATGATCCTCGACGACGGCGGCGACGCGACGCTGCTCGTCCACAAGGGCGTCGAGTACGAGCGCACCGGCGAGGTGCCCGACCCGACCACGGCGAGCAACCCCGAGCTCGCGATCGTCCTCGGCCTCCTGCGCCGCAGCCTCAAGGCCGACCCGACGCGCTGGGCGCGCCTGGCCAAGGGCATCCGCGGCGTCACCGAGGAGACGACGACCGGCGTCAAGCGCCTGTACAAGATGGCGGAGCGCAACGAGCTGCTCTTCCCGGCGATCAACGTCAACGACAGCGTCACCAAGAGCAAGTTCGACAACCTCTACGGCTGCCGCCACTCGCTCATCGACGCGATCAATCGCGCGACCGACGTGATGATCGCGGGCAAGCTCGCGGTCGTCTGCGGCTACGGCGACGTGGGCAAGGGCTGCGCGCAGAGCCTCCGCGGCCAGGGCGCGCGCGTCGTCGTCACCGAGATCGACCCGATCAACGCACTGCAGGCCGCGATGGAGGGCTACCAGGTCGACACCCTCGAGTCGGCCATCGGCACCGCCGACATCCTCGTCACGGCGACGGGCAACGAGGCGATCGTCACGGTCGACCACATGGCCCGCATGAAGCACAACGCGATCGTCTGCAACATCGGCCACTTCGACAACGAGATCGACATGGCGGGCCTCGCCCGCAGCGGCGCCACCCGCGACACGCTCAAGCCGGGGACCGACCTCTGGACGTTCCCCGACGGCCACTGCGTGATCGTCCTCGCCGAGGGCCGGCTGGTCAACCTCGGGTGCGCCACCGGCCACCCCAGCTTCGTGATGAGCTGCTCGTTCACCAACCAGGTGATCGCCCAGATCGAGCTCTACAACAACGTGGCCAAGTACCCCGTCGGCGTCTACGTGCTGCCCAAGCACCTCGACGAGAAGGTGGCATCCCTGCACCTCGACGCGCTCGGGGCGCGCCTCACCCGCCTCACCGACGAGCAGGCCGACTACATCGGCGTCGCGCCGAGCGGGCCGTTCAAGCCCGAGCACTACCGCTACTAGCCGACCCGTCACGCGCCGCCGCGCGTGGCCGTCCCGCGCCTACCGCGCGGCGGCCCCCACCCGCGGTCGCATCGCCAGCCGCGGCAGGAAGTACTGCGCGACCGGCCCGATCGACAGCGCGAACAGCAGCGTCCCGATCCCGAGCGTCCCGCCGAGGCGCCACCCGATGAGGAGCACGGTCACCTCGATCGCGGTGCGCGCGAGGCGGATCGACGGGCCCCGCGC
The DNA here is from genome assembly GCA_041158045.1 of Actinomycetota bacterium. Classification (GTDB taxonomy): domain Bacteria; phylum Actinomycetota; class Acidimicrobiia; order Acidimicrobiales; family Ilumatobacteraceae; genus CAXRBC01. The sequence goes on from JBEBCD010000067.1 coordinate 7,965, forward strand.
CGCGATGCCGGTCATGAGCCCGTCGCGCGGGCCCGGGCCGAGCGCGCTCCCGATGTAGAGGCCGGTCCCGAAGCCGGTCACGAGGATCCCGACGACCATCATCGCGATGCGCACGGCGAGCGACGCCGGCGTCTCGAGCGCGCCGAGCACCACGTCGGCGACGAGCCCGATGACGATCGCGTTGAGCACCGTGCCGAGCCCGGGCCGCTGGCGCAGCGGTATCCACAGCAGCATGAGGCAGGCGCCGGTGAGGATGATGACGCGCCCGACCGACACCCCGGTGCGGGCGCTCACGCCCTGGTGGAAGACGTCCCACGGTGGCGACCCGAGCCCCGCCTCCATCTGCAGCGAGATGCCGACGCCGAAGACCGCGAGCCCGGCGATGCAGCGCACGAGCCGCTCGGCGAGGCGCTCGCGCCACGGCAGTCGCGGCACCTCGAATCCCCCGGCCACGACGTCGCGAGCCTACCCACACCCCTCCCGCATCCTCCCCGCATGCCCCGCCTCACCGTCGCGCATCCCGCCGTCCGCGCCGTCGTCGCGCGCCTCCTCAGTGCGCCGATCGGCGTCGACGCCCCGCTCGCCGCACCCGACCCGTTCGTCGCCCACGGCGCGCTCGTCGCGTGGGACTACGCCGGCCCCGTGCGCGCGCGCCTCCTCGCGTCCAAGTACCGGCGGGGTCGCGCCGCGCTCGACGCCCTCGGCGCGGGGCTCGGCGCGGTGGTGCGCGAGGCCGTCGCGGCGGGGCGCGTGCCGCGGCCCGACGTCGTCACCTTCGTCGCCGCGCTCCCGTCGCGTGCGCGCCGCCGCGGCTTCGACGCCGCCGAGATCGTCGCGCGTCGCGTCGCACGCGAGTTGCGCGTGCCGTGCAGGCGCACGCTGCGCCGCACCGACCGCACCGTGCAGACGGGCGGCACGCGCGCGAGCCGACTCGCCGGCCCCGCGTTCGCCGCGCGCGCGATCGTCGGTGCGCGCGTGCTGATCGTCGACGACGTCGTCACCACCGGTGCCACGTTGCGCAATGCGTCGCGCGCGCTGCGCGCGAACGGCGCGGTCGACGTCACGACCGCCGCGGTAGCATCGTCGTTCCGATGGCGATCCTCGACCGCATCCTGCGCGCCGGCGAGGGCAAGAAGGTCAAGGCCCTCGCGGGCATCGTCCCCGAGGTCAACGCCCTCGGCGACACCATCGGGCGGCTGAGCGACGACGCCCTGCGGGCCAAGACCGCGGAGTTCCGCGGCCGCATCGCGCGCGGCGAGGGGGTCGACGACGTCATGGTCGAGGCCTTCGCCGTCGTGCGCGAGGCCGCGAGCCGCGTCATCGGCCAGCGCCACTACGACGTCCAGATCATGGGCGGCGCCGCGCTCCACGCGGGCTGGATCGCCGAGATGCGCACCGGCGAGGGCAAGACCCTGGTCTCCACCCTGCCCGTGTACCTCAACGCGTTGACGGGCCGCGGCGTGCACGTCGTGACGGTCAACGACTACCTCGCCCGCCGCGACGCCGAGTGGATGGGCCGCATCCACCGCTGGCTCGGCCTCACGGTCGGGCTCGTCGTGCCCGGCTCCCGCACGTCCCCGGCGGACAAGCGCGCCGACTACGCCCGCGACGTCACCTACGGGACCAACAACGAGTTCGGCTTCGACTACCTGCGCGACAACATGGCGGGCTCGCCCGAGGACAAGGTCCAGCGCGGCCACCACTTCGCGATCGTCGACGAGGTCGACTCGATCCTCATCGACGAGGCCCGCACCCCGCTCATCATCTCGGGCCGCATCGCCGACGCGGCCAAGCTCTACTACCGCTTCGCCACCATCGTGCGCGGCCTCGAGCGCGACGTCGACTTCGAGGTCGAGGAGGACAAGCGCATCGTGGTGCCGACCGAGTCGGGCATCGAGAAGGTCGAGGCCGCCCTCGAGATCGACAACCTCTACGACGAGGTCCAGCAAAACCTGGTGCACCAGCTGCAGGTGGCCCTCAAGGCGAGGGTGCTCTACCACCGCGACAAGGACTACATCGTCCAGGACGGCGAGGTGAAGATCGTCGACGAGTTCACCGGCCGCATCCTCGAGGGTCGCCGCTGGAGCGAGGGCATCCACCAGGCGGTGGAGGCCAAGGAGGGCGTCCCGATCAAGGAGGAGAACCAGACGCTCGCCACCATCACGCTGCAGAACTACTTCCGCATGTACGAGAAGCTCGCGGGCATGACCGGCACCGCGCAGACCGAGGCCGCCGAGCTGATGAACACCTACGGGCTGCAGGTCGTGCCGATCCCGACCAACCGCCCGATGGTCCGTGGCGACCATGCCGACCTCATCTACAAGGGCGAGGGGCCCAAGTTCGACGCCGTCGTGCGCGACATCGAGGAGCGCCACGCCAAGGGCCAGCCGATCCTCGTCGGCACGATCAGCGTGGAAAAGAGCGAGCTCCTCTCGCGCATGCTCACCTCCCGCGGCATCCGCCACGAGGTCCTCAACGCCAAGCAGCACGCCCGCGAGGCCGTCATCGTCGCGCAGGCGGGCCGCGTCGGCGCCGTCACCGTGGCGACCAACATGGCGGGTCGCGGCGTCGACATCCTCCTCGGGGGCAACCCGGACGGCCTCGCCCGCCAGGAGGTGCTCAAGGAGGGCCACGACCCGCTGACGCTCGTCGACGAGTTCGCCCTCCCCGCGCCGCTCGACGCGATGCCGCCCGACTACCGCACGGCGCGCGAGCGCGCCCGCGCGCGGCTCGCCGAGCTGCGCGCCCGCTTCGACGCGAGCTGCGCCGAGGAGGGCGCCCGCGTGCGCGAGCTCGGCGGCCTCTACGTGCTCGGCACCGAGCGCCACGAGAGCCGCCGCATCGACAACCAGTTGCGCGGCCGCGCCGGCCGCCAGGGCGACCCGGGCGAGAGCCGCTTCTACCTCAGCCTCGACGACGAGCTCATGCGACTCTTCGCCACGGGCGCGCTCTCGTGGGTGATGGGCCGCGCCCTCCCGGACGACGAGGCCATCGAGGCCAAGATGGTCACCAAGGCGATCGAGCGCGCGCAGACCACGGTCGAGCAGCGCAACGCGGAGATCCGCAAGAACGTCCTCAAGTACGACGAGGTCATGAACGAGCAGCGCAAGGTCGTGTACCGGCGCCGCGACCAGATCCTCGCGGGCAGCGACCTCAAGGCCGCGGCGCTCGAGTACGTGGAGGAGGCGGTGGCCGACCTCGTCGACGTGCACTGCGTCTCCGAGGCCGACGACGAGTGGGACGTCGACGGGCTGCTCCTCGAGGTGCAGTCCCTCTGGCCGAGCGCCCTCGTGCGCGACGACGTCGTGCGCGTCGCCGACCGCGACGCGCTCCGCGACTCGCTCGTCGCCGACGCGACCGCCTACTACGAGCGTCGGGAGGCCGAGCTCGGCGCCGGCGTCATGCGCGAGGTCGAGCGCCAGGTCATGCTCCGCATCGTCGACCAGCGCTGGCGCGAGCACCTCGAGGAGATGGACTACCTCCAGGAGGGCATCAACCTGCGGGCGATGGGCCAGAAGGATCCGCTCACCGAGTGGCAGCGCGAGGGCTTCGAGATGTTCGGCGCACTCATGAAGGGCATCGCGCACGACTTCGTCACCTACGTCATGCGCGTCCAGGTCGTGCGCCCCGACGCGCCCGCCACCCGCGTCGCCGACCTCACCGAGTCGTCCGCCGACGCGCCCGCGTCCCGGGCCGCCGCCCCCCGCACCGCAGCGCCCGCGTCCCGCGCCGCCGCCCCCGGCCCCTCCGCGGGTCCCGACTGGTCGCGCACCCCGCGCAACGCGCCGTGCCCCTGCGGCTCCGGCAAGAAGTACAAGCAGTGCCACGGGCGCGCCTGAGGCCCGACCCGTGCGCGACTACACCACCGACCTCGTCGAGCTTCGCCGCCGCATCGGCGAGGCCGCGACATACCTGAAGGTCGACGCCTCCCGCGCGCGCCTGCTCGAGCTCGAGGCCGAGATCTCGCGTCCCGACCTCTGGGACGACCAGGAGCACGCCAAGGCGGTCAACTCCGAGTACGCCGCGCTCAAGGACGACGTCGCCGAGTTCGACGGGCTGTCGCGCGCGATCGAGGACCTCGAGGTCCTCCACGAGCTGGCCCGCGAGGCCGACGACGCCTCGCAGGAGCCCGAGCTCGACCGCGGCGTCGCTGCGTGCGGCGACCGCCTGCGGGCGCTCGAGATGCGCAGCCTCTTCACCGGCGAGCACGACGAGCGGGACGCCATCGTGCAGATCAACGCCAAGGACGGCGGCGTCGACGCCCAGGACTGGAGCGAGATGCTGCTGCGCATGTACCGCCGCTGGGCCGAGCGCCGGGACTTCCAGGTCGAGATCGGCGACATCTCGCTCGGCACCGAGGCGGGCATCCTCTCGGCCGACCTCACGATCCGCGGTCGCTACGCCTACGGCCTGCTCACCTCGGAGCGCGGCACGCACCGCCTCGTGCGCATCAGTCCGTTCGACAACCAGGGCCGCCGCCAGACCAGCTTCGCGCTCGTGCAGGTCTGGCCGGTGCTCGACGAGACGTCGGTCGAGGTGGACGAGAAGGACATCCGTATGGAGGTCTTCCGCGCCTCCGGTGCGGGCGGCCAGCACGTCAACAAGACGTCGTCGGCGGTGCGCCTCATCCACGAGCCGACGGGTCTCGTCGCGTCGTCGCAGCAGGAGCGCAGCCAGTTGCAGAACCGCGAGAGCGCGATGAAGCGCCTCAAGGCGATGATCGCCGCGCAGGTCGAGGAGGAGCGCCGCGCCGAGCTCGAGCGCATCGCGGGCAAGCAGGCGCAGGTCGGATGGGGGAGCCAGATCCGCTCGTACGTGCTGCAGCCGTACCAGATGGTGAAGGACCTGCGCACCGACGTCGAGAGCGGCAACGTCGACGCGGTGCTGGACGGCGACCTCGACGAGTTCATGGAGGGCTACCTGCGGTGGCGCCGGGCGGGGGTAGGTTCGTCCCGGTGATCCGGCTCGACAACGTCACCAAGGTCTACGACCACGACGTCGTCGCGGTCCGCGACGTGAGCTTCGAGGTGCCGAAGGGCCAGTTCGTCTTCCTCGTCGGCCAGTCGGGATCCGGCAAGTCCACGCTCCTCCGCTTGATCAACCGTTCGGAGCGCCCCGAGCGCGGCGAGGTCTGGGTCGCGGGCCGCCACCTCGGCGACCTCGCGGACTCGCGCGTGCCCTACCTGCGCCGCAGCATGGGCAACGTCTTCCAGGACTACAAGCTCCTGCCCAACAAGACGGTGTTCGAGAACGTCGCGTTCGCCCTCGAGGTGATCGGCAAGCCCCGCCACGTCGTCGACACGCAGGTCCCGCTCGCGCTCGAGCTCGTCGGCCTCGCGGGCAAGGAGGGCCGCTTCCCCAACCAGTTGTCCGGCGGCGAGCAGCAGCGCGTCTCGATCGCGCGCGCGTTCGTCAACCGCCCGCTCATCCTCCTCGCGGACGAGCCGACGGGCAACCTCGACCCCGGCACGAGCGAGGGCATCATGCGCCTGCTCGAGGAGATCAACGAGCTGGGCACCACCGTCGTCATGGCGACCCACGACCACCGCGTCGTCAACGAGATGCGCAAGCGCGTCATCGCGCTGGACCGCGGCGTCGTGGTCCGCGACCAGGAGCGCGGGGTGTACGAGTAGATGATCGCCCGCGTCGCCTATGCCGTCCGCGAGACCTGGGCCTCCTTCCGCCGCAACCTGCCGCTCACCACGGCCGCGGTCCTCACCTCGGCGGTCTCACTGCTCCTCGTCGGCGCCACGTTCCTCATCCAGCGCGCGTTCGAGAACCTCCTGATCCAGTGGCGCGGCGACGTCGAGATGATCGTCTTCGTCCGCAGCGACGCCAGCCCGGAGCAGGTCGCCCTCGTCGACCAGACGCTGCGGGCCTCCCCGACGATCGTCGACGTGGACAAGCTCCAGTACCTCGACAAGGCCCAGAGCTACGAGGAGGCCAAGCGCATCTTCGCGGGCGACCCCGTGACCCTCTCGCTGCTCACCCCGGAGACGATCCCCACGCAGTTCAAGGTCGTGCCCGTCGCCCAGGATCCGACGCTCGTGCGGTCGCTCGCCGACCAGTACCGCACGCTCCCGGGCGTCGAGGCCGTCGCGCTCGCCGAGGACGAGTTCGAGGTGATCTCGACGCTCTCGGGATTCGTCCGCACCGTCACGCTCGTGATGTCGCTCGTGCTGCTCGCCGTCGCGATCGCCCTGATCTGGAACACGATCCGCACCGCGATGTTCGCGCGCCGGCGCGAGATCGAGGTGATGAAGCTCGTGGGTGCGACCAACTGGTTCATCCGCGTCCCGTTCATGCTCGAGGGACTGCTCCAGGGCCTCATCGGCGGCGTCCTCGCGTGCGGCGGCCTCTGGGTGCTCAACTCGGCGTGGTCCTCCGGGGTCGCGGGCTTCAAGCCCGGCACCGGCATCAGCTCGCTCGTGGTGCCCGACGGCTACCTCAACTCGACGATGCTCGTCGTGCTCGCGATCGGCGCGGCCGCGGGCGCCGTCGGGTCGGCCATCGCGGCGTCGCGCTTCCTCGACGTCTGACGCGGGGCCGTCGCGTGGGCACGGACGCGGGCGCACCGCTCTACGCGCGGGTCGGCGGCCAGGGGTTCTTCGACCGGCTCGTCGACGCGTTCTACGACGGCGTGCGCGCGGACCCGGTGCTCCTCGCGCTCTACCCGGAGCCGGCCGACCTCGCCCCCGCGCGACGGCGCCTCGCGCTCTTCCTCGCCCAGTACTGGGGCGGCCCGACGACGTACTCCGACGAGCGCGGGCACCCGCGCCTGCGCATGCGCCACGCGCCGTACCCGGTCGACGAGCACATGCGCGACCGGTGGCTCGGCCACATGCGCCGCGCGATGGACGCGTGCGTCGCCGACGCCGGCGTGCGCGCCGAGCTCGAGGCCTACTTCGTCTCGGCCGCCGACCACCTGCGCAACGCGTAGCAGACGACGGCGCTCGCCGCCGCGACGTTGAGCGAGTCGACGCCGGGCGCCATCTCGATGCGCACGCGGTCGGTGCACGCCTCGAGCAGCTCGGCGCCGAGCCCGTCGCGCTCGGAGCCGAAGGCCGCGAGCACGGGCGCGTCGCCGACGTCGAGCGCACCGAGCGGCGTCGCGTCGGCCGACGGGGTGCACGCCACGGTCCGCGCGCCCCGCGCGCGCATGGCGAGCAGGAGCTCGCGCGCGTCCGCCACGCGCGCGTGGGGGACGCGCAGCGCGTTGCCCATCGAGACCCGCAGGGCGCGGCGGGCGAGCGGGTCCGCGCTGCGCGGGTCGAGGAAGATCGCGTCCCAGCCCATGGCCGCGGCGTTGCGGGCGATGGAGCCGACGTTGACGGGGTTGTCCACGTTGTCCACGAGCACGCCGCGCATGCAGGTGCGCGCGAGCGGCGCCGGGTCGCGCGGCGCGGGCCGGCGGAAGAGCGCGATCACCTCGAGCGGCACGCCGACGCCGGTCACGCGGCGCCGCAGCTCCTCGGACGCGAGGTACGTGTAGGGCTCGTAGCCGCGGGCGAATCCGGCGAGGCGCCGTGCGCCCTTGTCCCCGACGAGGATCGTCACGGGCTCGCAGCCCGCCTCCATCGCGCGCTGCGTGACGAGGTCGCCCTCCGCGATGAAGAGCGGCCCGCCGTCGTGGCGCCGCTCCGGCCCGTCGAGTCGCCGCTCCCGCCAGGCAAAGGGCTCGAGCCGCGGGTCGTCGAGATCGGTGATCGTCAGTAGTGCCAGGGGTACGTCGACCAGTCGGGCCGGCGCTTCTCGAGGAAGGCGTCGCGGCCCTCGCGCGCCTCGTCGGTCATGTACGCGAGGCGCGTCGCCTCGCCGGCGAACACCTGCTGGCCCACGAGGCCGTCGTCGATCGCGTTGAAGGCGTACTTCAGCATCCGCTGCGCCGTCGGACTCTTGGCGTTGATCTCGGCGGCCCACTCGAGCGCCACCCGCTCGAGCTCGGCGTGGGGCACGACCGCGTTGACCATGCCCATGCGGTGCGCCTCCTCGGCCGAGTACTCCCGGCCGAGGAAGAAGATCTCGCGGGCGCGCTTCTGACCGACCTGGCGCGCGAGGTACGCGGAGCCGAAGCCACCGTCGAAGCTCGCGACGTCGGCGTCCGTCTGCTTGAAGCGCGCATGCTCGCGGCTCGCGAGCGTGAGGTCGCACACGACGTGGAGGCTGTGCCCGCCGCCGACGGCCCAGCCGGGCACCACGCACACGACGACCTTGGGCATGAAGCGGATGAGGCGCTGCACCTCGAGGATGTGGAGCCGCCCCGTCGCCGCGCCGCCGTCCTCGTAGCGGTAGCCGTCGGCGCCGCGGATCCGCTGGTCGCCGCCGCTGCAAAACGCCCAGCCGCCGTCCTTCGGCGAGGGGCCGTTGCCGGTGAGCAGCACGCAGCCGACGTCGGTGCTGCGGCGCGCGTGGTCGAGCGCGGAGTACAGCTCGTCCACGGTGCGCGGCCGGAACGCGTTGCGTACCTCGGGCCGGTCGAAGGCGATGCGCACCGTGCCGTGCGCGCGAGCGCGGTGGTAGGTGATGTCGCCGAACGAAAAGCCCTCGACGGGCGCCCACTCGCGCTCGTCGAAGAGCGGGGAGATCGTCACCCCTCCATTGTGGCGGTGCGGGGTGCGAATTCGGGGCGCGCAGCGACGAAGCGCTCGGCCCACCGCGCGCTCTCGCCGTCCGACTGCCGCCGGGTCTGCGGCGGCGGCACCGCGTCGAGCGACACTCCGGCGGCCGCGACGACCCGCCGCACCGTGGCGTCGGGGTCTCTCGTGAGCTGCTCGTAGCTCACGCGCAGGGGCGTCTCGCCGATCGCGGCGAAGTGCGAGTCCCACGCCGCGTTGGCCTCGCGGATCGTCGCGATCGCGCGGGCGATCGCCGACTCGTCGTAGCGCGTGTCGGCCGTCGCCGCCATGTTGCTGTTCCACTGGTTGGACTGCTCGGCGCGCACGAGCGAGATCGCCTGGCGCACCTCGTCCTCGCGCACGATCCGCACCCACCGCACGGGCACGCCCCACATCGAGGCGTCGAGGCCGCGGCGCAGCATGTGCTCGTCGTATTGGTTCCAGTGCATCTTGATGCCGAAGACGCCGTTCGGCGTCGTCGCCACGCGCGCGGCCGTGCGCAGGTACTCCGCCCACGACGCCCGCGAGAAGTAGTCGACGTTGCGCCAGGCCGCCCGCCCCGTGAGGCGCCGGGCGGCGCCGACGGCCGCGCCCCGGGCCGACAGCCGCGGCACGCCATGGCGCTCGCGGAACGTCGTGAAGTTGTGGGTGTGGATGTTGAGGTATTCCATCGGGGTCCCCGCCGCGTGGGTCGCCCGCAGGATGGAGCACAGCAGGGTCGAGCCGGTCCGGTGGACGGACGCGATCGCGAGCACCTGGCGCGTCTCGTGATGCGTCGCGTCGTGCGCACCCATGCACGATCATTCTGGCAGTCGTCGTGTGGGCGGATCCGCGACGCACGACTACCGTTGCCCCGATGACCGACCTGCTCACGAGGGACGAGTGGCTGCGCCGGGCCGCCGTGCCCGTCGCGCGGACGCGGCTGTGGATCGACGGCGACTTCGTCGATGCGGCGTCGGGCAAGACGTTCGAGTGCGTCGGCCCGCGCGACGGCGCCACCTTCGCGCGCGTCGCCGAGGGCGACGCGGCCGACGTCGACCGTGCCGTCGCCGCGGCGCGCCGGTCCTTCGAGGCGGGCGTCTGGCGCGAGGCGGCGCCCGCGCACCGCAAGGCCGTGATGCTGCGCTGGGCACAGCTCATCCGCGAGCACGCCCACGAGCTCGCGCTCCTCGAGACGCTCAACGTCGGCAAGCCGATCTCCGACTCCGTCAAGGTCGACGTCGAGTACGCGGCCACCAACGTCCAGTGGTACGCCGAGACGATCGACAAGATGTACGGCGAGGTCGCCCCCGTCCCGCGCGACTCGCTCACGATCGTCGAGCGCGAGCCCCTCGGCGTCGTCGGCGCGGTGGTGCCGTGGAACTACCCGCTCATCATCTCCTCGTGGAAGGTCGGCGCGGCCCTCGCGGCGGGCAACTCCGTGGTGCTCAAGCCGGCCGAGCAGTCCCCGCTCTCGGCGCTCCTCTTCGCCGAGCTCGCCACCCGCGCGGGCCTGCCCGACGGCTGTTTCAACGTGGTGACCGGCTTCGGCCCCACGGCGGGTGCCGCCCTCGGGCGCCACGCGGACGTCGACAAGCTCGCGTTCACGGGCTCGACGGAGGTCGGCAAGTACTTCCTGCGCTACGCGGCGGAGAGCAACGGCAAGCCCGTGTCGCTCGAGCTGGGCGGCAAGACGCCGCACGTCGTGCTGCGCGACTGCCCCGACCTCGACGCGGCCGCCTCGGCGATCGCGTGGGGCGTGTTCTACAACTCGGGGCAGACCTGCCACGCGGGCACGCGCCTCGTCGTCGACCGCACCATCGAGGACGAGCTGCTCGAGCGGATCTCCGGCGTCGCCGCCGGGCTCCAGCCGGGCGACCCGCTCGAGCCGACCACCACGATGGGCACGATCGTCGACCGCGTCCAGCTCGAGCGCGTCCTCGGCTACATCGAGTCGGGCCGCGCGGAGGGCGCCGACGTGCACCTCGGCGGTCGCCAGGCGCACCCGGTGCAGGGGGGCTGCTACGTCGAGCCGACCGTGTTCCGCAACGTGCGCCCCGGCATGCGCATCGAGCGCGAGGAGATCTTCGGCCCCGTGCTCGCCTCCGTCGCGGTGGACGACGTCGACGCGGCGGTCCGCATCGCCAACGACACGCCCTACGGGCTCGGCGCCGCCGTCTGGACCCGCGACCTCTCCCGCGCGCACAAGGTCGCGCGGGCGCTGCGCGCCGGCACCGTGTGGGTCAACACGTTCGACCGCAGCTCGATCGTCACGCCATTCGGCGGGTTCAAGCAGTCGGGCACCGGTCGCGACCGCTCGATGCACTCGATCGAGGGCTACACCAACCTCAAGACCACCTGGATCCAGCTCTAGACGCCGGCTCGCGCCGGGGGAGGACACCATCGTGAGCGCTCGTCGCGTCGGATTCGTCGGACTCGGCCACCTCGGCTACTACCTCGCGTCCAGCCTCGTGCGGGCGGGGCACGAGGTCACGGTGCACGACCTCGAGCGTGCCGCGGCGCGCGACCTGCTCGAGCGTGGCGCGCGCTGGGCCGCCTCGCCGCGCGCCGTCGCCGAGGCCGCCGACACGGTCTTCACCTGCCTCCCGTCCCCGCGCGTCATCGACGCGGTGGTCACCGGCCCCGACGGCGTCTTCGCCGGGCTCGCCGGCCGCTCGACGCCCGGCACCTGGGTCGACATGAGCACCAACGACCAGTCCGAGACGCTCCGCCTCGGCGCGATCGCCGCGGAGCGCGGCATCCGCATGCTCGAGTCGCCGGTCACCGGCGGCGTGCACAAGGCGGCGGAGGGCGACATCACGGTCCTCGTCGGCGGCGACCCGGCGGACGTCGAGGCGCACCGCCCGCTCCTCGAGGCGATGGGCAACCCGGTGCTCCACATCGGCCCGCTCGGCAGCGCCGCGGTCATCAAGGTGATCACCAACATGCTCGCCTTCATCCACCTCGTCGCGGCGGGCGAGGCGCTCATGCTGGCCAAGCGCGGCGGGCTCGATCTCCGCGTCGCCTTCGAGGCGATCAAGCACTCGAGCGGCAACAGCTTCGTCCACGAGACCGAGAGCCAGGTCATCCTCAACGGCAGCTACGACATCGGCTTCACGATGGACCTCGCCCTCAAGGACCTCGGCTTCGCGATGGAGTTCGGTCGCAAGTTCGAGGTGCCGCTCGACCTCGCGTCGCTCACGCACCAGACGTTCGTGCGCGCGCGGGCGCGCTACGGCGGCGAGGCGTGGTCGTCGGCGGTGGTGCGACTCCTCGAGGAGGCGCTCTCCACCGACCTGCGCGCCCCGGGCTTCCCGGCGCGCCTGCAGTAACTAGCCTGACCGACGTGGCGACGGGCACCCGCGAGGTCGCGGCGCCGTCCGTCGTCGAGCGCGGCGCCCGCGTCCAGCTGGCCGCCGCCTTCCGCTGGGCCGCCCGCCTCGGGCTGCACGAGGGCGTGGCCAACCACTTCAGCGTCGCCGTCGACGACGCGGGCACGCGCTTCCTCATCAACCCTCGGGGCGCCCACTTCTCGGAGATCACCGCGAGCTCGCTGGTCCTCGTCGACGCCGCGAGGCGCGACGAGGACCCCTTCGTCCACGGCGTCGACCCGACGGCGTGGATCCTCCACTCGCACATCCATGCCCACGTCCCGCGCGCCCGCTGCATCGTGCACACGCACATGCCGCACGCGACGGCGTTGGCCTGCCTCGCCGACTACCGCTTCGCGATGCTGGACCAGAACGCGTGCCGCTTCCACGGTCGCATCGCCTACGACCGCGACTACGCGGGCATGGCGCTCGAGCCGGGGGAGGGCGAGCGCGTCGCCGCGCTGCTCGGCGACGGCCACGACGTGCTCCTCCTCGGCAACCACGGCGTCATCGTCGTCGCCGAGACCGTCGCGGAGGCCTTCGACCTCGCGTACTACCTCGAGCGGGCGGCGCACCTGCAGGTGCTCGCGCTCTCGACGGGCCGGCCGCTCTCCGTCGTGCCCGACGACGTCGCCGCACGGGCGTGCGCGCAGTGGCGCGACTATCCCGAGGGCGCCGAGCTGCACCTCGCGGCGCTCATGCGCATCCTCGACCGCGAGTCCCCCGAGTACCGCACATGACGCACCCGATCCACCAGGAGGTCACCCCATGAAGGCCGCCGTCTGCCGCGAGTTCGGCAAGCCCCTCGTCGTCGAGGACCTGCGCCTCGAGTCCCCGCAGGCGGGCGAGGTCCGCGTGCGCATCGCCGCGGTCGCGATCTGCCACAGCGACATCACGTTCGCCGAGGGTTCCTGGGGCGGTCCGCTCCCGGCGCTCTACGGCCACGAGTGCGCCGGCATCGTCGAGGAGGTGGGCGCGGGCGTCGCGACCGCGTCCGTCGGCGACCACGTGGTGGTCACGCTCATCCGCTCCTGCGGCCGGTGCCACTCGTGCGTCACGGGTCGCCTCACCGAGTGCGAGGGCACGGTCCCGCTCGACGCGCGCCAGCCCATCACCGACGCCAAGGGCGACGCGGTCTGGCAGGCGATGAAGACGGGCGGCTTCGCCGAGGAGGTCCTCGTCCACGAGTCCCAGGTCGTGCGGATCCCCAAGGACGTCCCGCTCGCCAGCGCGTCGCTGCTCGCCTGCGGCGTCATCACGGGATTCGGCGCGGTGACCAACGCGGCGCGCGTCCCCGTCGGCAGCCACGTCGTCGTCATCGGCACGGGCGGCGTGGGGCTCAACTCGATCCAGGGTGCGCACCTCAGCGGCGCGCGCAGCGTCATCGCCGTCGACGTCGCGGACTCCAAGGTCGAGGCGGCGCGCCGCTTCGGCGCGACCCACGGGGTCAACTCCCGCACCGAGTCGCTGCCCGACCGCGTGCGCGACATCACGGGCGGCCGCGGCGCCGACTACGTCTTCGTCACGGTGGGCGTCAAGGCGGCCTTCGACCAGTCGTACGCGCTGCTCGCCAAGGGCGGCAGCGTCGTCATCGTCGGCCTCCCGCCGACGGGCGTGACCTCCGAGTACGACCCGACGACGATCGGCGTCATGGGCCAGCGCATCGTCGGCACCAAGATGGGCGACTCGCGCATCCAGCGCGACATCCCGGCGCTCGTCGACCTCTACGGCCAGCGCCGGCTCAAGCTCGACGAGCTCGTCACCAAGACGTACCCGCTCGAGGGCATCAACGACGCGATCGCCTCGGTGCTCCGCGGCGACGCGCTCCGCAACGTCATCGTCTTCGAGGGGGTCCGGTGAAGATCGCATCGCTCGACACGTTCGTCGTCGGCAATCCGCCGCCCCGCAAGGGCGGGCGCTACTTCATCTTCGTGAAGCTCACGACCGACGACGGCATCGTCGGCTACGGCGAGGTCTACACCGCGGCCTGGTCGCCGGAGGTCGTCTGCCGGGTCGCCGAGGACGTCTTCCAGCGCTACCTCGAGGGCACCGACCCGTTCCACATCGAGCGCTTCTGGCGCCGCACCTACGGCAGCGGGTTCGCGCACCGGCCCGACTTCGCCACCGCCGGCGTCGTGAGCGGCCTCGAGACCGCGATGTGGGACGTCATCGGCAAGGCCGTGGGCAAGCCCGTGTACGAGCTGCTCGGCGGGCGGGTCCACGACCGCCTGCGCGCCTACACGTACCTGTACCCGAGCGACGAGTTCGACGCGCACTCCGACCACGCCGTCTACACGGACCCCGACGCGGCTGCCGAAGTCGCGCTGCGCGAGGTGCGCCGCGGGTTCACGGCGATCAAGCTCGACCCCGCCGGGCCGTACTCCGTCTACGACGGTCGCCAGCCGTCGCTCGAGGCGATCGACCGCAGCGTGCGCATGGTCGCGGCGATCCGCAAGGCGGTCGGCACGAGGGCCGACATCCTCTTCGGCACCCACGGCCAGTTCACCGCGTCGGGGGCGATCCGCCTCGCCAAGGCGCTCGAGCCCTACGACCCGATGTGGTTCGAGGAGCCGATCCCGCCCGACGCGCCGGAGGAGATGGCCAAGGTCGCGGCCCACACGAGCATCCCGATCGCGACGGGGGAGCGCCTCACGAGCAAGTACGAGTTCGCCCACCTGCTGCGCGTCGGCGGCGCCTCCATCCTGCAGATGGCGACGGGACGCTGCGGCGGACTCCTCGAGGGCAAGAAGATCGCGGCGATCGCCGAGACGTACCACGCACAGATCGCGCCGCACCTCTACTGCGGGCCGGTCGAGGCGCTGGGCAACATGGCGCTCTCGGCCTGCACGCCCAACTTCCTCATCATGGAGTCGATCCAGGACATGGGCGGCTTCCACGCGAAGCTGCTGACGCGCAAGATCCGCTTCGAGGACGGGTTCCTCGTGCCGTTCGACGAGCCGGGCCTCGGCGCCGATCTCGACGAGGCGGTCGCGCGCGCACACCCGTACACGGGCACGGACCTGCACCTCCAGGAGCGCCAGACCCCCGCGACCCTCCTCTGATCCCCGAGCCCCGCCTCGGGCGGGACCAGCGCTACAACTCGACGCTCGTCGCCTCGATTCGCGGCGGTGACGACGGGCCGCCGGGCAGGTGGCGATTCGCCCCACGACCCGCCGGACTCGCGCACGGCATACACGAGACCGAGGTAGCTGGCTAGTCCTCCAGTGCGAGGTATATCTCGCACAGTTCCACCGCGGTCTGTCCCGGGTAGACGACGCGCACGTCGCCCGGTTCCGTGGCGCACCGGGTGAGTTCCTGCTTCTGCTCGGCGCTTCCCACGTGCCAGTCTTCACCCGTGAGACGATCGAGAGTTCTTGGTAAGGCCAACACGTTCGCCGCCACGACGCAGGCCCCGAGCGCGCCGAGCGCACGGGCGGCGAGTCGGGGAGTTGGTCCGCTCGATGCGCGAAGCCACTCCCACACCCGAAGCCAGCATGCGATCGCAAGGATGTTGGTGACGTTGCCGTACTTGAGCTCGGGGCCCGTGTTGAGCCACTCCCAGCCCCGTGCAACGATTCCGAGGCACACCACGAAGAGTGCGACTCCAGCAGCCGCCGCACGGCGGAGGAGTCCGGGCCACCAGCCCAGCACGATCAGAGTGATCGTTGCGAATGCCGCAGCGACGTAGCCCTGGTCGAGCAACTGGTTGAAGACCGCTCGCATCCAGGCCTCCTCGGTCCAGAGGCCAGGCACTACCGGCGCGATGAGCTGGGACCACCACGAGGCCGCGGATCGAACGAGGACGTCGACCGCGTCGGAGCTCAGCGCCTCGACCGAGGGCGCCTCACCGATCAGCGAAGTCTCTTGGGTCGGGACGTATCGCACCGCGATCGCCCTGCCGATCGCGGTGGTGGCGGCGGCTACGGCGATCGCGGATGCGCCGGCTCCCAGGCGATCGCGACGCGACCAGGCGTGCGGGACGAGAACGCACACGACCAACGCCATGGGAATGGCCGAACTCAACCACATGACGCTTGACACTGCGACTGCGACTGCCGGTAGCAGGATCATGCGATGACGACGCGCGATCGCGAGGCCAGCTAGGACGACCCCGATCGAGATCCACCGTCCGGCCTCCGAGGCATAGACGACGTTGGCGAGAGATGACGTGCTCGAGAGCAGTGCCACCACGAGCATCGCGCGATACAGGGGACGCGCGATGAGCTGCCCGAATGTATCCGCGATCAGCCACGCGACACCGCTCGCGAGCAGTGCATTGACGCCGACGTATGCCCAGTAGGCATTGCCAAACGCTTCCTGAAGCGCGCGGAACGCCACTCGACCTCCCGGCAGCCAGTTTCCCAAGAAGCCCTGGAGTTCATACCGGGGGATCCGCTGGGCGCGGAGATAGCTGATCTCGTCCCACCAGAACCACAGATGGCGGGTGCTCCACGCGCTCACTGTGACGTAGAGCGCGACTCCCGCTGCAGTCACGGCGCGGGCGACTCGCGGTCCTTGCACGACGTCACCGTAGCCAGAGCTTGGTGGCCGCATGCGTCGACGCGGCGACGATCGTCACCTTGCGATCGTCCGGACGCCGCAGTGTGAGGACCTCTCCGCTCCACGGCATTCGGCGCTCTTCTTCGTGGAGTCGCCGACCTGACGCCGAGCAGGAAGACATCGAGTCTGGTGGAGCTGGGGGGAATCGAACCCCCGTCCATCAGCCGCTCGCCACACGTGATACGACCATCCCCGCGTTGGTGCTGTCGCAACACCGCCGGCGGGTCGACTACCTAGTTACCTAGGCCG
>JBEBCD010000068.1:0-21119 GCA_041158045.1 Actinomycetota bacterium
CGGCGTCGCGCGGCACGGCGCCCGAAGCAAGACCACGCAGGGGGGATGGACGGTCCGTCCGCCTCACGGCAACCCCCGGGTAGGTCGCAGAGATGGATGGTCGTCAGCGGCGCCGGGAGACCGGCGTCGCGACAGAATCCCGCTTACAGACCGACTCACCGCCCCTCGGGGGCGCCACGCACGCAGCGACGCGCGTCGCCTCAGGGGGTCGCGGCGGCGGCGCGGCGCGCGCGCAGCACGCGGCGCGCGAGGAGCGCCCCGACGACCTCGAGTGGCACGTTCCACCATCCGCGCGTCACACTCGGGAGCGGGGCGTCGCCGAGGGCGAGCCCGCCGAGCGGCCACCAAAAGCCCGACCCCGCGGCGAACGCGCCGTCGAGCACGAGGTGGAGGAACATGCCGATCGGCAGCGCGAGCAGGCGCGCGCGCACCGGCCGCCTCCCGTAGGTCGCCGCCATGATCACCGCGAGCACGGCGACGGGCGCGACCACGGAGTGCGCCGGGCCGGCGCCGCCGGTCGCGACGTCGATCGCGTCGGGCGCGAGCGCGCCGACGGCGAGCAGCCGCAGGTCGAACCGTGGATCGCGGAAGACGGCCCACACGATCGCCATCGACCCGCCGACGAACCAGAGGATCACGCGAGCACCAGGATGCACCCGCACGACGGACACTCGGGCAGGTCCCCCTCGGGCAGCGCGCGCAGCGCCTGCAGCTCGCGCGCCGACACGTCGAGGTGGCAGCCCCCACAGGCCGCCCCGTGCAGCTCGGCGGCGGCGGGCGTCGCCATCCGCGCGCGGCGCGCCTCGTAGGCCCGCAGCGTCGCCGGTGCCACCGCGACCGCGGCGGCGTCGCGGCGCGCACCGACCGCCACCGCCTCGCCGTCGACGGCGGTCTCGGCCGCGCCGAGCGCCTCGCGCGCGGCGGCGGCCGCCTTGTCCCGCTCGGCGATCGCGTCGGCGGCGGCGGAGCCCGAGCGCTCGAGGGCCTCGGACTCCTCGATGAGTGCGAGCTCGGCGTCGTCGTGTGCGGAGCGCCGCTCGACGCAGGCGGCGATCTCGCGCTGGAGCGCCTCGGCCTCGCGCGGGGCGATGACCGTGCGCAGCTGCGCCCGCAGGCGCGCGAGCGTGGCGTCCAGCGCCCCGCCCTCGGCCTCGAGGGTCGCGATCGCGGCGCGCACCTCGGCGGCGCGGGCCGCGACCCGCCCGGCCTCGGCACGGGACTCGGCGAGCCGCGACTCGGCGCGGGCCGCGGCCTCGCGCTCCGCGAGTCGCTCGCGGCGCACGGCGAGCAGGCGCAGCTCGGCGTCGGCGGCGGCGAGCGCGGGCAGGCCGTCGGTCGCGCGGGTCACGGCGTCGGCCCCATCGCCCGCACGCTACGGAGCGACGGTGGTCTGCACCCCGCGCGGCAGCGGCGCCGCGCAGTCGCGCACGTAGACCCCGAGGTCGGTGCTGGGCACGGGCTCGTAGGGGTTGGTGTTGGTCGGCGCGATGGTCGTGCCGGGCTCGAGGACGCTCACGACGACGGTGTCCTGCGGCGCCGCCGCGTCGGCCGGGGCGACGGTCGTGGTGGTCGCCGTGGTGCGGCGGCCCGCCGGCGCCGTGGTGCTCGGGGGCGGCAGGGTGCCGGCGACGACGCGCGCGACGCATTCGACGCCGGGCAGGTACAGGCGCGCGGGCTCGCTCCGCACCGGCGTCGACGCGTCGGGCGGCGGGCCGAAGTCCTCGATCGGCAGCGCCTCGTGCGCGGCGTCCATGTAGTCCTTCCAGATCCGCGCGGGGTACGTGGCGCCCTGCACGCGCGGCACGGAACCGCGCGGGTCCGCGACGAACTCCGGGATGTTGCGCATCTTGGTGTAGGCCTTCGGGTCGCCGACCCACACGGCGGTCGCGAGCTGCGGCGTGTAGCCGACGAACCACGCATTGGTGTTGTTGTCCTGCGTGCCGGTCTTGCCGGCGGCGGGCCGCTCGCCCTCGAGCGGCGTGCGCCGCGCCGTACCGCGGGTGAGCACGCCGCGCAGCACGTCGGTGGCGTCCCACGCCGCGCGCGCACCGAGGGCGCGCACCGGCTCGGCGGCGGGCCGCGTCCAGATCACGTTGCCCGTCGGCCCCTCGACGCGCTCGACGAGGTAGGGCGCGAGGTGCAGCCCGCCGTTGGCGAGCGTCTGGGCCCCCGAGGCCATGTCCATCGGGCTCAGTTCGTTGCCGCCGGTCGCGAGCGAGGCGAAGGGCCAGATCTTGTACGTGGCGCGCGTGAGCCACTGCGAGGCCGTCATGTCGTACATCCGCTCGACGACGCGCTCGAGGCCGACGATCTGCGAGAGCTTGGCGTACGCGCAGTTGATCGACAGCCACGTCATGCGCCGCAGGGTGCCCGGTGGCTCGCTCACGCCCTCGGCGATCTCGAAGGGCTCCTCGGGCTTGCCGGGGTTGGGCAGCGTGCACGGCAGCGTCCCGTCGATCACGTCGTCGGGCAGCACGCCCGCCTCGAGCGCGGCCGCGAGGATGAAGATCTTCACGCTGGAGCCCGTCTGGCGGCGGCGCAGCGCGAGGTTGACCTCGTCCTGGCCGGGGGTGAAGCCCGGCCCGCCCACCATCGCGCGCACCGCGCCGCTGCGCACGTCGAGCGAGACGAGCGCCGCGGTGATGCCCGCGGCGTTGTCGGGCAGCTGGGCGGCCACCGCCCGCTCGGCGTCGCGCTGCGCGGCGGCGTCGAGGGTGGTGAAGATCCGCAGCCCGCCGCGGAACAGCGCGTTGTAGCGCTCCTGGTAGGTCGCCCCGAGGGCGTCCGAGCGGTTGAGCAACTCGTCCTTCACGGCCTCGGTGAAGTACGTGCGCGCGACCGAGCGCCGCTCGACCGCGCGCAGCGAGCGCGGGATCGCGAGGTCCGCGCCCCGCGGCGCCGTCCCGAGCGCGGCGCGGCCCGCGGCGTCGAGCAGGCCCTCCTCGACGAGCCGGTCGAGCACCTCCGCGTAGCGCCGGCGGGAGGCCTCGGGGTGCTCGATCGGGTCGTACGTCGACGGGGCCTGCACGAGGCCGGCGAGGAAGGCCCCCTGCTCGAGGCTCAGCTCGGCGGGCCGCGCACCGAAGTACGTCTCGGCGGCCGCGGGCAGGCCGTAGGCGTTGTTGCCGAAGTAGATCGTCGTGAGGTAGCGCTCGAGGATCTCGCGCTTGTCGAGCTGCTTCTCCAGCATCGTCGCGTAGCGCGCTTGGAGCACCTTGTAGCGCGCGTCGCGCGGCAGATCGCCGAGGAACTCGTTCTTCACCACCTGCATGGTGATCGTCGAGGCACCCTGGCGGCCGGTGCCGCTCGCGTTGGAGAGCAGCGCGCGGGCGAAGGCCCGCAGGTTGGTCCCCCGGTGTGCGTAGAAGCCGGCGTCCTCGACGGCGAGGAAGGCACCGAGCACCGGCTCGGGCACCTCGTCGATGTCGAGCGGCTGGCTGTTCTCCAGCTGGTAGACGCCGATCTGACGGCCCATCGCGTCCACGACGGTGCTGCGCTGCGCGAGTCCGGAGAACGCGGTGAGGTCGACGGGGCGCTGGTCGTGCGCGGTGACGATCCCCCAGGCGCGCGGCGCCATCGCGGTCACCGTCGCGGTGACGAAGAGCGCCGCCGCGACGACGACGAGCGCGAGGCGGATCAGCCGATCGCGGATCACGACCCCGTCGATGCTACGACGCGCGCACCGCCGCGACCGACCGCGTGACCGACGGCGCACGCACGGCTAGCGTGCGCGCGTGGCCGCCGCGCGACCGTTCCGATTCGGCGTGCAGGCCTCCGGCGCGGCGTCGCGCGGGGAGTGGGTCGCGTTGGCGCGCAGCGCCGAGTCGCTCGGCTACTCGTGCCTCACGATGCCCGACCACTTCACCGACCAGTTGGCGCCCGTGCCGGCGCTGATGGCCGCGGCGGACGCCACCACGACCCTGCGCGTCGGCGCCCTCGTCTTCGACAACGACTACAAGCACCCGGTCGTGCTCGCCAAGGAGCTCGCCACGATGGACGTGCTCTCGGACGGGCGCGTCGAGATCGGGCTCGGCGCGGGATGGATGCGCTCCGACTACGACGCCGCCGGCATGGAGTACGACCCGCCCGGCGTGCGCGTCGACCGCTTCGTCGAGGGGCTCGCGATCGTCCGCGGGCTGATGGCCGACGGACCCTTCTCGTTCGCCGGCACGCACTACCGCATCACCGACTACGACGGCCGGCCCAAGCCGCTCCAGCGGCCGTGCCCGCCGATCCTCATCGGCGGCGGCGGCAAGCGCGTGCTCGGCATCGCGGCGCGCGAGGCCGACATCGTGGGCATCAACCCGAGCCTCCACCACGGTGCCATCACCCCCGAGACGATCCTCGGCATGAGCGCCGCGTCCGTCGACGACAAGGTCGCGATCGTGCGCGCGGCCGCGGGCGGTCGCATGGCCGCCATCGAGCTCAACATCCGCACCTTCCTCGTCAACATCAAGCCCGACGCCGCCGCCGCGCTCGCGGGCACCGCCGGGATGCTCGGCGTCGACCCGGCGCTCGTGGCCGAGTCGCCCTTCGCGCTCATCGGCCCGCCGGAGAAGCTCGTCGACGACCTGCTCGCGCGGCGCGAGCGCTGGGGTCTGTCGTACGTGATCGTCGGCGGGGAGAACGTCGAGGAGTTCGCGCCCGTCGTCGCCCGCCTCGCCGGCACCTGACCCGGCCGGGCGGCCCGCCCGCCCGTCGGCCGGCCGACTCGTCAGGCCCGCAGGCCGTCGACCGCGTTCTTGACGTCGTCCCGGTCGTTGTGGCTGTGGGTGAACCCGCGGCGCCGCTCCTCGCGCACCGTGTCCTCGGTGCGGAACGCCACGATGTAGGCGCGGCGCCGCGACGCCGTGCGGTTGCCGCCCGAGCCGTGCAGCACGCCCTCGCAGTGCACGGTGATGTCGCCGCGGCGGATCTCGACCGGCCTCGGCTCCTCGCCGGGCCGCAGGTCCGTCACCAGCGTGTGGCTCGCCTCCCGGTCGCCGTGGAGCGGCCGGTGGGGCCGGACCGGCTCGCGGTGCGTCCCGGGGAGGAAGCGCATGCAGCCGTTGTCCACCGTGGAGTCGTCCACGGCCAGCCAGCAGGTGGCCGTGCGGTGGTCGCTCGTGTCGATCCAGTACGCCTGGTCCTGGTGCCAGGCGAAGACCGCGTCGTCGCGGAAGGGCTGTTTGGCCAGCAGCTGGTCGAAGTCGAGCGCCATGTCCTCGCCGCACAGCTGCCGCGCGATCGAGGCGGCGCGACGCTCGAAGGCGTTGCCCTGCCACGACGGCAGGTACGTGCGCGGCAGCATCACGTTGACGATCGCGTACGCGGCGGGGTCGGTGCCGTACTCCCCGGTCGTCATGTCGTTGAAGTCGCGGCCACGCACGGGGATCCGCCCCGCGAGGAAGTCCTCGTACACCCGCTCGATCTCGGCCATCTCGTCGGCGTCCATCACACCGCGCAGGTGCACGTAGCCGTCGCGCCGGAACGCCTCGACCTCGTCCGCGGTGACGACGTACTCGTCGCCGCGCCGGCGCCCCACGTCGCTCACGCGCCGGGCACGATGGCGCGTCGCACCGGTCGGTCCCAGCCGGGCTGACCGGTCGGCCGCGGACTCGGCCACAGGCCGGGACCCATCTCGACCATGCCGTGGTGCGTGTTGTACGCACCGAGCAGGTTGAGGAACGGCACGGCGTCGAACGCGTCGGGTCCGCGCACGCCGACGCCCTTCCACGCGCCGGTCGCGAGCAGCTCGAGCGCGACGACGGGGCACACCGCGGTCTGCCACAGCACCGCCTGCGCGCCCCACTCGCGCATCGTCGTCTCGTTGTCGGCGACGTGGTACAGGTACACCTCGCGCGCCTTGCCGTCGTAGGTGCCCTTCACCCAGGTGCCCGCGCAGGTGCGCCCGTGCATGAGGTGGCCGAGCTGCGCCGGGTTGGGCAGCACCGCGGCGAGCACGTCGCGCGGCGCGACCGACGCGTCGCCGACGCGCACCTTCTCCGTGCTGTCGAGGCCGAGGTAGGCGAAGGTCTTCAGCCAGTCGATGAACTCGGCGCCGAGCGAGTACTTGAACGTCACGCGGTTGCACTCGATCTCGCGCGGGATGAGCACGACCTCCTCGTGCTCCACGTTGACGCACTCGTAGGCCCCGATGCCCGCCGGGAAGTGGAAGATCTCGGGCTCGCTGAAGCACTCCGTCGTGTAGAGCCCGTGCGCGCGCTCCCAGACCACCGGCGGGTTCAGCGTCTCCTCG
This sequence comes from Actinomycetota bacterium, assembly GCA_041158045.1. Lineage (GTDB taxonomy): Bacteria > Actinomycetota > Acidimicrobiia > Acidimicrobiales > Ilumatobacteraceae > CAXRBC01. The sequence continues at coordinate 6,239 of JBEBCD010000068.1, forward strand.
ATGGTCGTCCAGATCGAGAAGGTGGGGGCGAACTCGAAGCCGTCGATCGAGAGGTTGGACCCGTCGCGGACGCCGATCTCGTCGATCGTGTCGAAGAGGTGGTCGGCCGCGTAGCGGGCGAAGACGTTGCTGAGCCCCGGCTCCACGCCCATGCCCACGAGCGCGAGCAGGCCCTTGTCGCGCCACGCCTGGTCGGCGGCCAGCTGGCCCTCCCCGAGGGGGACCCCGACCTCCGAGTACGGGTGGGTCGGGTGCGGGCGGCTGAGGTTCATCGCCATGTCGACGTACGAGCAGCCGGCCTCGAAGGCGGCGGAGAAGATCGGCTCGTTGAAGCGCGGGTCGCAGGCGTTGACGATCACGTCGGCCCGGACCCGGCGGGCCAGCTCGACGATGCCGGGGCGGTCGGCGGCGTCCACCCGGGCGGTGGAGAAGCGGCCGCGGTCCTCGAGGGCGGCGAGGGCCTTCTCGGCGCGGGCCTCGCTGATGTCGGCGAGGACGAAGGAGTCGAAGAAGGTGCGCGTCTCCCCGATGGACGCCATGGAGGAGCCGACGCCGCCGGCTCCGATCACCAGGATGTTCGTCACGAGGGGTTGTCCGATGTCTCCGTGCGCGCTCCGCGCACGCCCCTCAGTCTACCCCCGCCCCAACTCCGCGGAGTTGCGCGGGTTTCCCGCGATTCGACGCGTCGCGCGCGGACCGTGCCGCGTCGCGCGCGTCACGTCACGTCGCGTCACGCGAGGAGGGTGCGCGCGTGGTCGACGTCGAGCTTCAGCTGCGACGCGAGCGCCTGCACGCCGTCGAACTTGCGCTCGCCGCGCAGGAACGCGACGAACGACACCCGCACCGACTCCCCGTAGAGGTCGCCGTCGAAGTCGAGCACGTGCGCCTCGAGCAGCGACGCGGGAGAGCGGTCGACGAAGGTCGGGCGCCGACCGAGGTTGACCGCGCAGCCGTGCCATCCGCCGCCCGCGCGCGCGAGCCGGCCCGCGTAGACGCCGTCGGCCGGCAGGCACGCCTCGGCGTCCACCGCCACGTTGGCGGTGGGGAATCCGATGTCGCGCCCGCGCCGGTCGCCGTGCACGACCCGGCCCCGCACCTCGTGGTCACGGCCGAGCATGCGCGCCGCGGCCGCGACGTCGCCGCCCGCGAGCGCCCGGCGGATGGCGGTGCTGCTCACGGGCTCGTCGACGCCGTCGGCGCGCGCGACGAGCGCCACGGGCGCGACCTCGAAGCCGCGTCGCGCCCCGACCTCGCGGAGCAGCCCGACGTTGCCGCCCCGACGATGGCCGAAGTGGAAGTCCTCCCCCACGATCACCGTGCGGGCCGCGAGCGCCCCGACCAGCACCCGCTCGACGAAGTCGACGGGCGCCTCGAGCGCCCGGTCGGGGGTGAACGCCACGACGAGCACCGCATCGACCCCGGTCGCGGCGAGGAGCTCGAGCTTGTGCGCGTGGCTCGTGAGGAGTCGGGGGGCCGACTCGGGGCGCACGACGCTCGCCGGGTGGCGGTCGAAGGTCACGACCACGCTCGCCGCGCCGTCCCGGGCCGCCTCGGAGCGCGCCTGTCCGATGACCGCCCGGTGGCCGAGGTGCACGCCGTCGTAGGCGCCGATCGTGACGACGCTGCGGCGGGCACCCAGCCAGCCCCGCAGCCGCGCGACGTCGCCCGCGTCCGCGTCGCCGAAGACCTGCATCGTCGCCGACGCTATCCCGAGGGCATCACGGCGGCCGGCCGCCAGGCGCCGTCGTCCGCGCGCTCGTACATCGCGAGGAGCGCGCCGGACTCGCCGACGAGCACCGCACGCGCGGCGTCGGCCGGCCCGTGCTCGAGCGCCCCCGGCGCGTCGGGCGCGGGCCAGGGGCGACCGTTGCGCACCGCGCGCTCGTCGCGGTCCCGCACGCGCCGCACGGCCGTCGCGGGCAACCGCGCGAGCATCGCCGCCGCATCGTGCACGATCGCCGACTCCCACGGCGCGGCGTCGTCCACCGACCACGGCCCGACCTCGGTGCGGCGCAGGGCGCGCAGGTGCGCCGAGCCTCCGAGCAGGCGGCCGAGGTCGTCGGCGATGGTGCGCACGTACGTGCCGCTCGAGCAGCGCACGTCCATCGCGTAGACGCCCGCCGCGGGGGTCGGGACGAGCGCGAGCTCGTGGATCGTCACGCGGCGTGGCGCACGCTCCACCGTCACGCCCGAGCGGGCGAGCTCGTGGAGCCGGACCCCGTCGCGCTTGATGGCCGAGACCATCGGCGGCACCTGGTCGATCGTCCCCGTGAGGCGCTCGCGCGCGACGCGCGCCACCTCGTCGGGCGTCACGTGCGACATGTCGTCGCGGCGCGTCACCTCGCCCGAGGCGTCGAGCGTCGTCGTCGCGGTGCCGAGCACGACCTCCGCGACGTAGCGCTTGTCGAGCCCGACGAGGAACTGCAGCATGCGCGTCGCGTGCCCGACGCCGACCACGAGCAGACCGGTGGCGTCGGGGTCGAGCGTCCCCGCGTGGCCGATGCGGCGCTCGCCGAGCCTGCGGCGCAGGCGGGCGACGACGTCGTGGCTGGTGAGGCCCGCCGCCTTGTCGACGAGCGCGATGCCGACCGGGCCGCCGGTGCCGGTCGCGCCGGCGGGGCCCGTCGGTCCCGGCCTACTGCCTCCCACGCGCGTCCCGGCGGAGCACCTCGTCGATGCGCTCGGCGGCCCGGATGGTCTCGTCGGGGCGGAACTCGAGGACGGGGGTGCGCCGCGCGCGCACCTGGTCGGCGATCGCGGTCTGGATGCGGCGGCGGTGGTCGCCGAGGGCCTCGAGCACCTCGGGGTCGCCCTCCTCGCCCTGCAGCGAGTCGTAGTACACGACCGCGCGACGCATCTCGGAGTCGACGTCGACCGTCGTGATGGTGACGAAGCCGAGGCGCTCGTCGTCGAGCCTCGCGAGCTCGTCGGCGATCACCTCGCGGAGCGTCTCGCCGAGCCGCGCGGTGCGCTCGACGCGACGACGATTGTCGAGCCGCGGTCCCCGGGACCGGCGCCGCTGCGGAGCCACGGCAATTACGATACGTAACTCATGGCGTCGATCCCGCGACACCGCTACACCGCCGCGCTGGCCAACGAGATCGAGACGCGCTGGCAGGATCGCTGGGAGGAGCGGCGCACCTTCGAGGCGCCCAACCCGTCGGGTCCGCTCGCCGACCCCGCCCGGATCGCGGGCCGCGAGCAGCTGTTCATCCTCGACATGTTCCCCTACCCCTCGGGGGCCGGGCTCCACGTCGGCCACCCGCTCGGGTACATCGGCACCGACGTCTACGGCCGCTACCAGCGCGCGACCGGCCACAACGTGCTGCACGCCCTCGGCTACGACGCGTTCGGGCTCCCGGCCGAGCAGCACGCGATCGCCACCGGCGTGCACCCGCGCGTCAACACGGAGGCCAACATCGCGACGATGCGGCGCCAGCTGCGCCGCCTCGGCCTCGCCCACGACGCGCGCCGCAGCATCTCGACGACCGACGAGTCGTACTACCGCTGGACGCAGTGGATCTTCCTGCGCATCTTCGACGCCTGGTACGACGAGGACCGGCGCCGCGCCCGCCCGATCCGCGAGCTCGTGGACGAGTGGGCCGCGGGCACCCGGCCGACGGGCGGCGCGCCGTGGGCCGAGCTCTCCCACGCGGAGCGCACCCGCCTGGTCAACTCGCGCCGCCTCGCGTACCTCGCCGACGCACCGGTCAACTGGTGCCCCGGCCTCGGCACGATCCTCGCCAACGAGGAGGTGACCGCGGAGGGCCGCAGCGACATCGGCAACTACCCGGTCTTCACCCGCACGATGCGCCAGTGGACGCTGCGCATCACCGCGTACGCCGACCGCCTCCTCGAGGACCTCGACCGCCTCGACTGGCCCGAGTCGATCAAGCTCATGCAGCGCAACTGGATCGGACGCAGCCACGGGGCCCGCGTCCGCTTCGACTCCGCGGCGGGGCCGATCGAGGTCTTCACCACGCGCCCCGACACCCTCTTCGGCGCGACCTTCATGGTGCTCTCCCCCGAGCACCCGCTCGTCGACGCGCTCACGGCGCCCGCGCGGCGCGCCGAGGTGGAGGCCTACCGCGCCCGCGCCGGCGCGGCCACCGACGCCGAGCGCGCGAGCGCCGACCGGCCCAAGACCGGCGTGCCCCTCGGCGCCACGGCGACCAACCCCGTGACCGGCGCCGCGATCCCCGTGTGGATCGCCGACTACGTGCTGATGGGCTACGGCACCGGCGCGATCATGGCCGTGCCGTCGGGCGACCAGCGCGACTTCGACTTCGCGCGGGCCCACGGCCTGCCGATCGTCGCGACGCAGATGCCGCCGGACGCGTGGTTCGCCGCGCACGGCCTCGCCCCGACGCTCGACTGTGCCGCCTGGCCCGCGGCCTTCGTCGGCGACGGGACGTACGTCCAGTCGCGCAACGACTCGCTCGTCCTCGACGGCCTCGCGTCGATCGACGAGGCGGGCGCGCGCGCGACGGCGTGGCTCGAGGCGCGGGGCCTCGGTCGCGCCGCGACGACGTACAAGTTGCGCGACTGGCTCTTCTCCCGGCAGCGGTACTGGGGCGAGCCGTTCCCCATCGTCTTCGGCGACGACGGCGAGCCGCTCGCGGTGCCCGACGAGACGCTGCCCGTGCGGCTCCCCGAGCTCTCCGACTTCACCCCGCAGGCCCTCGCGCCCGACGACGAGCGCTCGGAGCCCGCCCCGCCCCTCTCGCGCGTCGCCGACTGGGTCGGCGTCGAGCTCGAGGTCGACGACCCGATCACGGGCGAGCGCCGTCCCCGCGCGCGCTACCGCCGCGAGGTCAACGTCATGCCGCAGTGGGCCGGCTCGTGCTGGTACGAGCTGCGCTACCTCGACCCGACCAACGCGTCGCGCTTCGTCGACGCCGACGTCGAGCGCTACTGGATGGGCCCGCGCGCGCCGGGCCACACGGGCGGCGTCGCGCTGTACGTCGGCGGCGTCGAGCACGCGGTGCTGCACCTGCTCTACGCGCGCTTCTGGCACAAGGTGCTCCACGACCTCGGGCACGTCTCGAGCGAGGAGCCGTTCCACCGGCTGTTCAACCAGGGCTACATCCAGGCCCACGCGTACCGCGACCCGCGCGGCCAGCCCGTGCCCGCCGCCGAGGTCGTCGAGCGCGACGGCGCGTACGAGTGGCGCGGCGAGCCCGTCACTCGCGAGTACGGCAAGATGGGCAAGAGCCTCAAGAACGTCGTCACCCCCGACGAGATGTACGAGGAGTTCGGCGCCGACACGTTCCGCCTCTACGAGATGTCGATGGGCCCGCTCGACCAGAGCCGCGCGTGGAACACGCGCGACGTCGTGGGCATGCAGCGCTTCCTCCAGCGCGTCTGGCGCAACGTGGTCGACGAGGACTCCGGCGAGGTCACCGTCGCCGACGCCCCCGCGCCCGACGACCTGCGCCGCGCGCTCCACCGCACGATCGCCGGCGTCCGCGACGACATGGAGGGCCTGCGCTTCAACACCGCGATCGCCAAGCTCATCGAGCTCAACAACGCCCTCACCCTGCACGTCGGCGACCGCGGCGACGCCGACGCGTCGGGCGCGGCCCGCGGCGGCGCCCCCCGCGAGGTGGTCCTCCCGCTCGTCCAGATGCTGGCGCCGCTGTGCCCCCACGTCGCGTGCGAGCTGTGGGAGCGGCTCGGCCGCACGGACGACCTGACCTACGCCCCGTTCCCCGTCGCCGATCCGGCGTGGGTCGCGTCGGACACGGTCGAGGTGCCGGTGCAGGTGAATGGCAAGGTCCGCTCGCGCGTCGTCGCGCCGGCCGGCGCGACGGACGACGCGCTGCGCGACCTCGCCCTCGCCGACGAGCGGGTCCGCGCCGCACTCCAGGGCGCCGCCCCCCGCAAGGTGATCGTCGTGCCGGGTCGCCTCGTCAACCTGGTGGTCTGACGCCGCCCCGGGCGGCTCAGCCGTCGCGTCGCAGCAGCGCGCCCGAGCGCGCGATGCGCGCGGGGTCGATCTCGCGGAAGACGAGCAGGATGAGCCGCCCGACGCCGAGCCCCCGCCACGCGGCGAGGCGCGCGTCCGAGCCGTCGACGAGCCCCTCGTCGAAGTGCTCCCACACCGTCACCTCGGGCTCCCCCGCGCGCCCGCTCGCGGTGCGGGCCTCCCGTGCGGCGGTGGCGAACTCCGCGCACCTCGGGTGCGACGCCCGGACGTTGATCCCGTCGGCGTGCGCGCCGGCGAGGCGCGCGAGACGGACGCTGTTGACCCCCACGATGACCCGCGGGCGCACGACCGGCCGGGGGAACCGCGCGAGCGACTCGTGGCGATCGTCGGCCCACATCTCGTCCATCGTCCGCAGCGTCGCGAGCAGCGCCTCGTGGCGCTCCTCCATCGTCGGCAGCGGCGGCCAGCGCACGGCGTGGCGCTCGCTCGCGAAGGGCGTGTCGGGCGCGGACCCGGCCCCGAGGCCGAGCACGAAGCGCCCGCCCGTGATGTTCTGCATGGTCGCCACCGAGTTGGCGAGCAGCGCGGGGTGGCGGTTGTGGGCGTTGACGACGAGCGGCCCGAGGCCGATCCGCGACGTCACACCGGCGAGCGCGCCGAGCAACGTGAAGCACTCGGGCATGTCGGGCGCCTGCATGACGTCGCCCGCGAGGTGGTCGACGGTCCACAGCGTGTCGTAGCCCGCGCCCTCCGCGGCGATCGCCGCGTCGCGCAGCACGGGCCACGGGGCGACGCCGGGGTTGATCTGCAGGTCGAGGATCACCGCGCCCACACTACGATCGGTGCCGTGGATGCGGCGATCGCGCCGACGACGACGCCGCGATCGCGCACCGCGCCCGCCCTCGAGGTCCGCGACCGCAACGCGGCGCTCCCCGATCTGCTCTCGGTGCTCGACCGCGACGGTGCGGTCGTCGTGCGCGACATGCTCGCGCCGGCCGTCGTCGCGGCGCTGCGCGCGGAGCTCGGCCCCACCGAGCACGCGACGGGCGGCGGGCCCCGCGAGGCGGACGAGGGGGTCGTGCGGTTCTGGGGCGGGAGGACCAAGCGCTTCGCCAGCCTCGCCCGGCGCTCCGAGACGTTCGCGGCGCACGTGCTCGTGCACCCGCTCCTCGGCGCGGTGGCCGACGCCCTCCTGCTCCCCCACTGCGAGCAGTACTGGCTGAACACGGGCCAGATGATGATCATCGGCCCGGGCGAGCGTGCGCAGTACCTGCACCGCGACGCGGACAACTGGCCGCACCTCTGCGCGCCCGACGGCCCCGAGGTGACGCTGAGCTGCATGTTCGCCCTCTCGGACTTCGACGCCGAGGTCGGCGCCACGCGCGTGGTGCCGGGCAGCCACCGCTGGGACGACTACTCCCGCGAGGCCGCCGACCACGAGACGACGCAGGCGGCGATGCCGGCCGGCGCCGGGATGATCTACACCGGTCGCGTCCTCCACGGCGGCGGGGCCAACCGCACGGCCGAGGTCTGGCGCTGGGGGATGCACCTGTCGTACGTCGTCGGCTGGCTCACCCCCGAGGAGGCGGGGTGCCTCGGCATCGAGCCCGACCGGGCCCGCACCCTCCCACCCCGCGCCCAGCAGCTGCTCGGCTACCGCTGCTACCACGAGCGCGCGACCGGGTCGCGCCTCTGGACCGTCGACTACGAGGACGTCCCCGTCGGCCTCGGGTGGGACGCACCGTGAGCGACGCGGCGACCGCCACGGGTCGAGTGGCCGGCGACTCGGCGCCGCGCGGGCTCACCCCGGGCCTCACCCGCGAGGAGTACGTCTCGCAGGAGGTCTTCGCCGAGGAGATGCGCCGCGTCTACGGCACGCAGTGGTGCTTCGTCGGTCGCGCCGAGCAGCTCGCCGCGCCGGGCGACCGCCTCGTGGCCGAGGTCGGCACCGAGAGCATCCTCCTCGTGCGCGACCGCGCCGGCGCCGTGCGCGCCTGGTACAACGTGTGCGCCCACCGCGGCGCGCGCCTCTGCGAGACCTCCGGCCCGGGCCACGGCGGCGCGATCACCTGCCCCTACCACGCGTGGTCGTACTCGCTCGAGGGTCGGCTCGTCGCGACGCCGATCCTGCGCGACGACGCCCTCGACCGCGACGCGATCGGCCTCACCCCGGTGCGCGTCGAGGAGTGGATGGGCTCGCTCTTCGTCACCCTGTCGCCCTCCGCCCCGCCCCTGCGCGAGGCGCTCGGTGCACTCTGGTCCGCGCCGCTCGAGCTCGACCGCTTCGACCTGGGGGCGCTGCGCCTCCTGCGCACCACCGTCGACGAGCCGCGCGCCAACTGGAAGGTGCTGGTGGAGAACTACGCCGAGTGCCTCCACTGCCCGCGCGTGCACCCCGAGCTCGTCGAGGCGGTCCCCGCGTACCGCGCGGGCAAGAACTGGGAGCCCGGCCGCACCGACGGCGGCGTCGCGCTCTCGGCCGGCCGCCTCGCGCTCGCCACGCGCGACGACGCGGGGCTCCCGGTCATCCCGTCGATGCGCGGCATGGAGCCGGGCGTCTGGGGCGCATTCGTCTACCCCAACATGCTCGTCGACATCGCGCCGACCGGCGTCGTGCTCACCGCCTACGTGCCCCGTGCGCCCGACCACACGACCGTCGTCACGTACTACCTGTTCTCCCCCGAGGTGGCGACGGCGACGCACGACATCGAGCCCGTCGTCGAGTTCTCGGACCTGGTCAACCGCCAGGATCTCGCCGTCTGCGAGATGGTCCAGCGGGGCGTGTCGTCGGCGTCCTTCGCGCACGGCTGGCACACGCGCCTCGAGGACTACGCGCGGCGCTTCGTCGAGCGCTACCGCGCGGACCTGCGGGGCTAGGCGCGCCCGCGGGGGCGCGCGGCGTCAGTTGTAGCTGCCGACGGCGAAGTCCGCCGACGACCGATCGTCGACGGACGCGAGCAGCGAGGCCATCCGCTCCACGTTGGCCACGTAGCGGTCGGCGTCCGCGGTGCCGTGCGCGACCGACATCGTGATCGACTCGCTCTTGCCCCAGGGCGGGAGGAAGACCCCGCCGTTGAACTGCACGAGGAAGTGCAGGTGGCTCACCCCGGTGTTGATGCGGAGGAACTCGCGGTAGTCCCGGGCCCGCTCCCCGTGGTACACGACCGAGGCCTTGAAGCCGGCGTGGAAGCCGTACGCGGGCTGGCCCGCCGACGCGAGCGCGGCGATCGACCCGTCCACGATGCGCGCGCCGAGGACCCCGGCCCGCTCGTAGACCGCGGGCACGAGCACCTCGTCGAGCACGGCGCGCGCGGCGGCCATGGTGAGCGGGTTGCCGTTGAACGTCCCGATCTGCGGGTAGCGCCCGTCGGCGATGGCGGCCATCACCTCGTCGGTGCCGCCGATCGCCCCGCAAGGCACGCCGCCGCCGAGCGCCTTGGCGATGCACACGAGGTCCGGCGTCACGCCCCACAGGCGCGTCGCGCCGCCGTGGTGCACGACGAGCCCCGTCTTGACCTCGTCGAAGGCGAGCAGCGCGCCGTGGCGCCGCGTGATCTCCCGGATCGCCGCGAGGTAGCCGGGTGCGGGCGGGATGATGCCCGCGTTCATCATCATCGGCTCGAGGAGCATCCCGGCGACCCGCCCGGGGTGGGCGGCCAGCACGCGCTCCAGCGCGTCCGGGTCGTTGTACGGCACGATGCGCACGCACTCGGCGATGGCCGCGGGCACGCCCGGGCTCGGCGTGCGCCAGGGCTCGTCGGCGGGCCCGAGGTCGGCCTCGGAGCGGAAGATCGAGACGAGCACCGAGTCGTGGTGCCCGTTGTAGGAGCCCTCGACCTTCACGATGAGGTCGCGTCCGGTGACCGCGCGCATGAGGTGGACGGCGTCCATCGTCGCCTCGGACCCCGAGTTGCAAAAGCGCCACTGCGGCAGGCCGAACCGGGCGGCGAGCGCCTCGGCGACGTGGATCGCGTCCTCGGTGGGCTGGGCGAAGTGCGTACCGCGGCCCACCCGCTCGCGCACGGCCCGCACGACGGCGGGATGCGCGTGGCCGGCGACGTTGACCCCGTAGCCGCCGTGGAAGTCGACGTACTCGTGGCCGTCGGCGTCCCAGAGCCGCCCGCCCTCGCCGTGGCTGACCCAGATCGGCACGGGCCGCGAGCTGGCCCAACTCGACGGCACCCCGCCCGGGATCGTGCGGCTGGCGCGGGCGTGGAGCTCGGCGGAGCGCGGGACGCGCGCGAGGAGGCGCCGCTCCTCCGCGGCGATCACTTCGTCGAGCGTCGCCATCGGGGCTACGGTAGCCGCATGCGCCGCCGGGACTTCCTCCGTCGGGCCGCGCTCACGGGCACCGGGATCGCGATCGCGCCGTCGATCCTCGCCGCGTGCGGCGGTGACGGCGGCGCCGGCGGAGCGCTGCAGATCGGCACGCCGGACTCACCGGTGACGCTGCGCACCGTCGGCGAGCCGATCGCCGACGGCCTCGCCCCCGAGTCGGGCACGCTCGAGCTCCTCAACTGGGCCGACTACGTGAACCCCGAGACGCTCGCGGCGTTCGAGTCGGCGTTCGGCGTGAAGGTCAACGTGACGATCTACGACAGCGAGGAGGCGGCGCTCGTCAAGCTCCGCAACGGGACCTTCGCCCCCGACGTCGTGCTCGGTATGACCGACACGGCGCTCGCGCGCCTGGTCGCCGCCGAGCTGCTGCAGCCGCTCAACAAGTCCTACGTGCCCAACTTCGCCAACGTGATCTCGGGCCTGCGCGACCCGTACTACGACCGCGGCGCGCAGTACACGATCCCGTACGTGATCTACGGCAACGGCATCGCCTACCGCACCGACGTGATCGACCGCTCGCGCTTCACCGGCGGCGACGGCATCGGCGCGATGTGGGACGCCGCGTACGCGGGTCGCCTCGCGGTGATCGACTCCTACCGCGACACGATCGGGATGGCGCTCGTGCGCGACGGGGTCGACGACATGAACACGGGCGACGAGGCGCTCCTGCGGGCCGCCGGCGAGTCGCTGCTCGCCCTGCGCGCCGCGACCAACCCCAAGGTCGACATCGTCTCCTACCAGGAGCTGCCGGGCGGCAACCGCGACATCGCCTGGGTGTGGGGCGGCGACGCGCTCGCCATGCCGATGTACCTCCCCGAGGGCGTCGACCCGTCCGTCATCGGCTTCTGGTGGCCGCCGACGACCGTCACCGCCAACGACTTCTTCTGCATCCCCCGCGCGTCGACCAAGCCGGTCCTCGCCCACGCGCTCATCGACTTCCTCTCCGACCGCGACCGCGCGCTGGCCAACGCGACGTACGTCGGCTACCAGCCCGCCCTCGAGGGCATCTCCGTCGACCAGTACGTGGCCGCGACGGGCATCCCCGACTCGCTCACCGACGCGCTCGTCACGCCGGAGCGCTACGCCGAGGGCCTGCGCTTCCACAGCCTCGATCCGTCCGTCGACGCCGTCTGGAACGACGTCTGGGCGACCTTCACCGCCGGCTGAGTCGGACGTGAGCCGCCGGTCCGCCGGTGGCCCCTGGGGCGCGCTCGCCGCCCCCGGCGTGGCGTGGCTCGGCGCCATGTTCCTCGTGCCGCTCTACGCGGTGGCGTGCGTCGCCTTCGGGCGCATCGACCCGATCTTCCGCGACGCGCTCCCGGAGTGGAACCCGCTCGCGTGGCGCTTCGACGAGGCCGGCGCCGTGCTCTCCAGCCTCGCCTCGGGACCGCTGCGCGCGGTGGCGCTGCGCACCGTCGCCTACGTCGCCGTCGCGATGCTGCTCGCGCTGGCCATCGGCTTCCCCATCGCCTACTACCTCGCACGCCACGCCGGCCGCTGGCGGCTCGTCCTGCTCGCGCTCATCGTCGTGCCGTACTGGGTCAACTACCTGATGCGCATGATGGCCTGGTACAACCTGCTGAGCCCGAGCGGGCTGGGCGCGCGCCTGCTGCGCGCCGTCGGGCTCGAGCGCAACTGGATGGACGGCTCGTCCGTCGCCGTCGTGCTCGGCCTCGTGTACGGCTACGTGCCGTTCATCATCCTCCCGCTGTACGCGACGCTGGAGCGCCTCGACTGGCGGCTCGTGGAGGCGGCGCGCGACCTCGGCGCGGGGCCCGGACAGGCGTTCCGCCTCGTGACGCTGCCGCTCGCGCGCGCGGGCACCGCGGCCGCGTGCGTGCTCATCGCCCTGCCGATGTTCGGCGACTACTACACCAACGACCTGCTGTCGCGATCGCCGCGGACCGAGATGCTGGGCAACCAGATCGACTTCTACCTCAACGCGAGCACGCAGCCGCAGCGCGGCGCCGTGCTCGTGCTGCTGCTGTCCGTGCTCCTGCTCGCGGGGCTCTCGTCGTACCTGCGCTCCACCGACCGCACGGCAAGGGAGCGCACCCGATGAGCCCGGCCGCGGACGTCGCGGGTGCCGCCCCGCGCGCGCGGCGCGCGCGCGCCTTGCCCATCGTCGCCTGGGGCTACGTCGCCTGGAGCCTCGTGCCGGTGGTCGTCGCCGTCGCGTTCTCGTTCAACGACGGCCGCTCCCGCTCGGTCTGGACGGGCTTCTCGCTGCGCTGGTGGACGGGCGACCCGTACTCGTCGCTGCTCCGGGACGACGCGATGCGACGGACGATCGTCAACTCGCTGGTGCTCTCGATCGGCACGCTGCTCGTCGTCACGCCGCTCGGCGTCGCGCTCGCCATCGGCGTGCAGCGGCTCCGCGGCCGCGCGGCGGGCGCGTCGCGCGCCCTCACCGCGGTGCCGCTCGTGACGCCCGAGATCGTGGTCGGCGCCGCGCTGCTCCTCACGTTCACCCGCCTGTACTCCGGGATCCCGCTCGGGCTCCCCGCGCAGCTCATCGGCAACGTGACGTTCTCCCTCTCGAGCGTCGTCGTGATCGTGCGCAGCCGACTCGTCGCGATCGGACCCACCTACGAGGAGGCCGCGCGCGACCTCGGCGCGAGCCGGCTGCAGGCGCTGCGGCACGTGCTCCTCCCCATGCTCCTGCCGTCGGTCGTGGCGAGCCTCGTCGTCGTGTTCGCGACCGTGATCGACGACTTCGTCATCACGAGCTTCCTCTCCTCGGGCGTCTCGAGCGAGACCGTCCCGGTGCGGATCTACTCCTCGGTCCGCGGTGGCGCGACGCCCGCGCTCAATGCGCTCGCGACGCTGCTCGTGACGATCTCGTTCACCGCCCTCGCGACGGGCATCTGGGTGCTCTCCGCGTGGCGGCGGCGCCACGGCGAGCGCGGGGGCCTGCGCGCCGCGCTCGGCGACCTCACGAGCGACGGGGGCTGAGCACCCGCACGGCGTCGGCCGGCACGTCGATCGTCGTCGCGTCGCCCGCCCGCAGGGCGCTACTGCGGTCGTCGTTGGGCACCTCGGCGACGAGCGCGACGTCGCCGACCCGCAGGTCGACGCGCAGCGCGGCGCCGGCGAAGGTCACGCGCTCGATGCGCGCGGCGCGGGAGCCCGCACCGATCCGGATGCGCTCGGGGCGCACCATCACGATCGCCTCGCCGAGCGGCGCGTCGTCGGGCACGGCGAAGCGCTCGCCCGAGAGGTCGGCGACGCCACGCGCGGTGACGGCGCCGTGCACGAGGTTGGCCGCGCCGACGAAGCGCGCGACGTCGACGTTGGCCGGGCGCTCGTAGATCTCGCGGGGTGCGCCGACCTGCAGCAGGCGGCCCTCGCGCATCACGCCGATGCGGTCGCTCATCGTGAAGGCCTCGTGTTGGTCGTGCGTGACGTACACGAAGGTGATGCCGACCCGCCGCTGCAGCGCGGCGAGCTCGACCTGCAGGCGAGCCCGCAGCTGGGCGTCGAGCGCCCCGAGCGGCTCGTCCAGCAGGAGCACGGTGGGCTCGAGCACGAGGGCCCGGGCGAGGGCGACGCGCTGCTGCTCGCCGCCGGAGAGCTGGTGCACGCGCCGGCCGCCGAACGACCCGAGCTGCACGAGCTCGAGCGCCTCGGCCACGCGGCGGTCGGCGTCGTCCGCCGATCCGCGCCGCCGCCCGCCCCCCGCGCGCCCGCCGAATCGCAGGCCGAACGCGACGTTGCCCCGCACGTCGAGGTGCGGGAACAGCGCGTAGTTCTGGAACACGGTGTTGACCGGTCGCGCCTCGGGCTCGTCGGCGGTCACGTCGCGGTCGTCGATCGTCACCGTCCCCTCGTCCGGTCGCTCGAAGCCGCCGATCATCCGCAGCGTCGTCGTCTTGCCGCAGCCGGACGGCCCGAGCAGCGAGAAGAACTCCCCTGCCCGCACCTCGAGCGTCACGCCGTCGACGACGGTGCGGTCGCCATAGCGCTTGCGCAGGCCGCGCAGCGCCACCGCCCCGGCGGCCACCATGCGGTCGGCTAGTCCACCAGCGCGTCGCCGCGCAGGCCCGCCCGCTCGAGGTGGATCGGCAGGACCCGACCGTAGAGCTGGCGCGTGCGCTCGGGGCTCCCGACGACGCCCTCCACCTCGGTGAAGCTGAAGATGGCCACGTACCGCCGCGTCGGGCCGGCGAGCGGCGTGACGCGGTGGAGCGAGTAGCGGCCCTTGAAGATCTGCAGGTCGCCGGGCTCGAGGTGCAGCGAGTGCACGAGCGTGCGGTCGCCGTCGAGCACGCGGCCGACGCCGTCGTAGTTCTCGTCGGTCGCGGTCCGCAGGTTGGGGCTGTACTCGAACTCGCCGCCCGACTCCGCGTTCTGGATCGCGAGGGTGACCGTGTAGTTGTTGGTGTCGAAGTGCCACGGGAAGCCGTTGCCCTCCTCCGCCACGTTGATGATCACGTCGGCGAGGGGATCGGCGTACCGGTGGAACGACGGCTCCTCGAGCACCTCCTGCACGAAGGGCGCGAAGGCGGGCCACTCGTAGATCGAGCGGACGAGGCTGTCGGCGCCGAAGTGATCCGCGGGGACGAACGAGTTCGACCGGTCGTAGAAGCGCCGCAGCGGGTGCGTGTCGGGCAG
>JBEBCD010000069.1:0-19041 GCA_041158045.1 Actinomycetota bacterium
ACGTGCTGTTTTTCGTGGACAACATCTACCGTTACACGCTGGCCGGTACCGAAGTGTCCGCGCTGCTGGGCCGCATGCCTTCGGCTGTGGGCTACCAGCCGACGCTGGCCGAGGAAATGGGCCGCCTGCAGGAGCGCATCACCTCCACCAAGACCGGCTCGATCACCTCCATCCAGGCCGTTTACGTGCCCGCGGACGACCTCACCGACCCGTCCCCGGCGACCACCTTCGCCCACCTGGACGCCACCGTCGTGCTGTCCCGCCAGATCGCCTCGCTGGGCATCTACCCGGCGGTGGACCCGCTCGACTCGACCAGCCGCCAGCTGGACCCGCTGGTCATCGGCGAGGAGCACTACAACACCGCCCGCGGCGTGCAGGCCATCCTGCAGCGCTACAAGGAGCTGCAGGACATCATCGCGATCCTCGGCCTCGACGAGCTCTCCGAGGAGGACCGCCTCACGGTCGCCCGTGCGCGCAAGGTGCAGCGGTTCCTCTCGCAGCCGTTCTACGTGGCGGAGGTCTTCACCGGCGTGAAGGGCGAGTACGTGCCCATCGCGCAGACGGTGGAGTCCTTCGAGGCGATCGTGAAGGGCGAGCTCGACGACGTGCCGGAGCAGGCCTTCCTCAACGTCGGCGGCGTCGAGCAGGTGCTCGCCAAGGCCAAGGCGCTCCAGGAGTCCGCCGCCTAACCGGGCGGCAGCCCCGATGGCCGGCGACGCGACGTTCCGGGTCGAGGTCGTCTCGCCCGAGCGCGTCCTGTACTCGGGCGACGCCCGTCAGGTGATCACCCGCACGCTCGAGGGCGGCGAGATCGCCTTCCTGCCCGGCCACGCGACGTTCCTCGGCGCGCTGACGGAGAACCACACCCGCATCTACCTCGCCGACGGGCGCGTGCAGGACCTCGCGGTCCACGGCGGCTTCGTCGACGTGGCGCCGACGCACGTCACGATCCTCTCCGACGCCGCCGAGCTCGCCGAGGACATCGACATCGCCCGTGCGCGGACCGCGCGCGAGCGCGCCGAGGCGGCGATGCGCGGCGAGCACGACGCCGAGGTGGAGTCCGCGCTGCGCCGCGCGCACGCCCGCCTCGCGGCCACCGGCGGGCTCCCGCAGGGCGGGGTGGCGAGCCGCTGACGATGGCGTCCTACCCGTTCGTCCGCGCGCTCGTCACGGGCGCGTCGAGCGGGATCGGCGAGGACATGGCGCGCCTCCTCGGCGCCGCCCGCGTACCCATGGTGCTCGTCGCGCGACGCCGCGACCGCCTCGAGGCGCTCGCGGCGCAGCACCCCGGCACCGAGGTGATCGCCGCGGACCTGCGCACCCCCGAGGGCGTCGCGGCCGTCGAGGCACGCATCACCGACGCCGCGCTGCCGGAGGTCGACCTCGTGGTCAACAACGCGGGGTTTGGCACCTCCGGGTACGTGCACGAGCTCGACCCGGACCGTCTCGCCGACGAGGTGCGGCTCAACGTGCTGGCCCTGCTGCGGCTGTCGCACGCGGCGGCGCGCACCATGGTCCCGCGGGGGCGCGGCTACCTGCTCAACGTCTCGAGCATCGCGTCGTTCCAGCCGGGGCCCGGGCTCGCCGTCTACTCGGCCACCAAGGCGTTCGTCACGAGCTTCACGGGCGCGCTCCACGAGGAGCTGCGTGGCACGGGCGTGCGGGTCACGGCGCTCTGCCCGGGCCTCACCCACACCGAGTTCCAGTCGGTGTCCAACACGACGGGCCTCGAGTCGCGCTACCCCGACTTCGCCTGGATGGGCTCGGCCGAGGTCGCCCGTGCGGGGCTCGACGCCGTCGCCGCGGGGCGCGCGATGGAGGTGCCGGGCGCGGTCAACAAGGCCGTCGTCGCCGCCTCCACCCTCACCCCGCCCGGCCTCGCGCGCCGGATCGCGGCGCTCACGATCCGGCGCCGGTAGCGGTGCGCGCGGGCCGCGCGGTCGCGTTCGCTGCGGCCCTGCTCGTCGCGGCCGGCGTCCCGCTGGCCGCCACCGCGGGGGCCGGATCGCCCGCGCGGGCGGCGGCGCCCGCGCGCGTGCTCGTGGTCGGCGACTCGGTCTTCGCCGTGTTCGACCACGTCCCCGAGGCGCGCGCGATCCTCGAGGCGCGCTACCCCGCGATCTTCGCGGTGACCGCGTGCCAGAAGCTGCTCGAGCCCGGCTGCAAGGAGTTCGCCCGCCGCAGCGCGCTCGACGAGCTGCGGCGCCACGCGGGGCGGTTCACCGACGCCGTGGTCGTCGGCACGGGTTACAACGACCGCCTCGGTGCGCCGTTCCGCCGCGCCGTGCGAGAGATCACCGACGAGGCCGCGCGCCAGGGCGTGCGCGTCGTGTGGGTCACCTACCGCGAGCGCGGCAACGTCCGCGGCAAGGGACGCACGATGAACCTCCAGCTCGCCCGCCTCGCCCCGCGCATCCCGCACCTGTCGATCGCGGACTGGCAGGCGTACTCCCTCGGCCGCGATCGTTGGTTCCGTCCCGACCAGCTGCACCTGCTGTGGGCGGGCGGCACCGCGCTCGCCACGCACGTGGTCGAGTCGCTCGACGCCGCGCTCGCGGCGCCGTCGGGCGGCTAGCGGAACTCGTCGGAGGAGTACTGCCCGATCCGGTCGGCCCGGTGGTGCGTCTCCACGACGCGGATCGTGCCGCTGCGGCTGCGCATCACGAGGCTCTGCGAGCGCGCGCCGTAGGCGTCGTAGCGCACCCCGCGCAGGAGCTCGCCGTCGGTGACGCCCGTCGCGGCGAAGAACACGTCCTCGCCGCGCACGAGGTCGTCCACGGTGAGGACGCGCGAGAAGTCGTAGCCCATCGCCTCGGCGCGCGCCCGCTCGGCGTCGTCGCGCGGCCACAGGCGGCCGAGGATCTGGCCGCCGAGGCACTTGAGGGCCGCCGCAGACGTGACGCCCTCGGGCGTGCCGCCGATCCCCATGAGCGCGTCGACGCCGACCTCGGGCGAGGCCGCCGCGATCGCGCCGAAGATGTCGCCGTCCGAGATGAGCTTGATGCGGCAGCCGCACGCGCGCACCTCGGCGATGAGCCGCTCGTGGCGCGGGCGGTCGAGGATGACGATCGTCAGCTCGTTGAGCGCCTTGTGGGTCGCGGTGGCGATGGCCTTGAGGTTCTCCGTCGTGCTCGCGTTGAGGTCCACCACGTGCGCCGCCTCGGGGCCGACCGCGATCTTCTCCATGTAGACGCACGGACCGGGGTTGAACATCGAGCCCCGCTCCGCCACCGCGATCACCGCGAGCGCGTTGCCCCGCCCCAGCGCCGTGAGCGTCGTGCCGTCGATGGGGTCGACGGCGACGTCGGTGAGCGGTGCCGAGCCGTTGCCCACGCGCTCGCCGTTGAACAGCATCGGCGCCTCGTCCTTCTCGCCCTCGCCGATCACGACGATGCCGTCCATGCTCACGGTGTCGAGCAGGTTGCGCATCGCGTCGACGGCCGCCCCGTCCGCGCCGTGCTTGTCCCCGCGGCCCACCCACTTGGACGCGGCGAGGGCGGCGGACTCGGTCACGCGGACCAGCTCGAGCGCCAGGTTGCGATCCGGCTTCCGTGTGAGCGGCACCGTCGATCAACTTAGCCCACGCCGTCCGCCGCCCCTAGCGTCGGGGCGCCGTGGGGACGTCGCTCGCCGAGCTCGAGGTGTGGCACTCGCGGCCCTTCACGCCGACGCGCCGCATCTCGCTCGGCGCGCTCGTGCTGCCGACGGAGCCCGCACCGGGCCTCGGCGGCGTGCTCCTCGCGGCGGTCGTCGCGACCCACGCGCCCGAGGTCGATCCCGAGCTCGTGCCCGACGTGCACCGGCTGCTCGCCCAGGTGGAGCGTGACGAGCGGGTCGTGCAGCCGCGGCTGCGCCATCGCTTCCAGACCGACCGCCACGCGCTCGCCCGCAGCGCGCACCGGTTGCTCGCCGCCGGCGAGGGCGCGCAGTGGGACGTGCGCTTCGACGTCGCGGCGCAGGGTGCACCGCTCGCGCAGGTCCTCGGTGCCGTCTACGCGCTCGAGCGCCTCGACGTCCGCGTGCGCCGGGCGCTCGGCGACGCCATCCGCCGCGGCCTGCGCTGGCGCGGGCCGCTCGACGCGGGCTTCGCGGCGTACGCGGCGGGGGTCGCGGGCGGCGCCCACGGGCCGATCGGCTCGCTCGCCGACCCGCGTGCGTGGGCGCTCGAGGTGTTGGGCTTCCCCGCCGGCACGGTGCGGCCGAGCCGACGCGAGGTCCAGGCCCGCTTCCGGCTGCGGCTGCGCGACGTGCATCCGGACCACGGGGGCGACTCCGGCGCCGCGAGCCGCGCGATCGAGGACCTCGGCGAGGCGAGGCGGGTCCTCCTCTCGACGTGAGCGCACCGGCGGGGCTCGTGCTGTTCCCCGGGTCGGGGAGCTCCGCGGACCACCCCTCGCTCGTGGGGATCGAGCGGCACCTCGCGGCGACGATGCCGGCGCTGCGCGTGCGCCGCGTCGACTTCCCCTACCGGCGCGAGGGGCGTCGCGCGCCCGACCGTGCGCCCGTGCTCGTGGCGTGCGTGCGCGAGGCGGTGGCGCGCGCCGCGGTCGACTGGGGCGTGACGACGGCCGAGCTCGTCGTCGGCGGTCGCAGCATGGGCGGCCGCATGTGCGCGATGGCGGTCGCGGGCTGGTCGGGGCGCGGCACGCGCGCCGCACCCGCCACCGCGCCCGACGAGGCGCCGCTCGCGGCGGCGGGACTCGTCTGCATCGCGTACCCGCTGCACCCGCCGGCGCGGCCGGAGTCGCTCCGGATCGGGCACCTGCCGGACGTGCGGGTCCCGACGCTCCTCGTGAGCGGGACGCGCGACGAGTTCGGCTCCCGCGACGAGCTCGCGCACCACGCGCGGGCGATCGCGGGGCCGGTCGCGCACGCATGGATCGAGGGTGCGCGCCATGCGCTCGCGGGTCGCGACGCGGACGTCGCCCGCCATCTCGCCGACTGGCTCGCCTCGCTAGCGTGACCGCGGTGCGGGGGCTCGGGACGCTCATCAACACCGCC
This sequence comes from Actinomycetota bacterium, assembly GCA_041158045.1. GTDB lineage: Bacteria > Actinomycetota > Acidimicrobiia > Acidimicrobiales > Ilumatobacteraceae > CAXRBC01. The sequence continues at coordinate 5,002 of JBEBCD010000069.1, forward strand.
ACCGTCGCCGCCGGCGGGATCGCGGGGATCCTCGTGGGACGGCGCATCCCGGAGCGCGTGCGCGAGATCGTCGTCCAGGTGATCGGCCTCGCGACGCTCGCCATCGGCCTGCGCGACGCCATCGGTACGCACAACATGGTCTTCCCCCTCGTCGGGATGGTGGCGGGCGCGATCCTCGGCGAGCTGCTCGGCATCGAGCGTCGCCTCGAGGGCGTCGGCGCGGCGCTCCAGCGCCGGGTCGCGCCGGCCGAGGGGGAGCCGGGTCGCTTCGTCCGTGGCTTCGTCACCGCGACGCTCCTCTACTGCGTCGGACCGCTCACCATCCTCGGCGCCATCCAGGACGCGAGCGGCGAGACGCCGCAGCTGTACATCATCAAGGGCACCCTCGACGGCTTCATGTCGATCGTGCTCGCCGCCACCTACGGCGTCGGCGTCGTGATGAGCGCGGCGAGCGTCCTCGTCGTGCAGGGCTCGCTCACGCTGGCCGGGACGGGCCTCGACGCCGTCCTGGATGCGCGCATGCGGGTCGAGCTCTTCGCGGCCGGGGGCTTCGCCGTGACCGCCATCGGGCTCAACCTCCTCGGCATCACGCGCATCCGCCTCGGCAACCTGCTGCCGGGCCTCCTCGTGACGCCCGTGCTGGTCGCGATCTTCGCGGTCTGACGTGGACGGTCGCGACGTCGAGGCGTATCGCCGCGACGGCGTCGTCGTGCTGCGCGGCGTGGTGGATGCCGCGACGCGCGATGCGCTCGCGCGGGGGCTCGAGGCCAACATGGCGGCGCCGGGGCCGTGGGCCAACGAGTACACGCCGGCGGGGTCGCCCGGCCGGTTCTTCGACGACTACGTCAACTGGGCGCGGATCCCGGAGTATCGCGAGGCCGCGACGCGCGGCGCGCTGCCGCGGATCGCGCTCTCGCTCATGGGCGGGCGCGCGGCGCGGCTCTTCCACGAGCACGTGCTCGTCAAGGAGGCCGGCACGCGCGAGCCGACGCCGTGGCACCACGACGATCCGTACTACGGGATCGACGGGATGGACAACGTGAGCCTGTGGATCCCGCTCGACCCGATCCCGGAGGCGATGGCGCTGCGGTTCATCCCCGGCAGCCACCGCTGGGGCGCGCGATACATCCCGCGGCGCTTCGCCGATCAGCGCGAGTACGTCGAGGCGGCGGCGGGCTTCACCCACCTGCCGCCGGTCGCCGAGCTGGATGCACGCGCGTCCGTGACGTGCCCCGCCGAGCCGGGCGACCTCGTCGCGTTCCACTTCCGCGCCCTCCACGCCGCCCCGGGGACGGTCGGACATGGTGGGCGCCGCGCGGTGAGCATGCGCTACGTCGGCGACGACGCGCGCTGGGCGACGCGACCGTGGCGCACCTCGCCGCCGCTCGAGGCGGACGGCCTGCGCGTCGGCGACCCGCTCGACGACCCGCGGTTCCCGGTCGTCGCGACGGCCCCGTGAGCGCGGGTGGCGCGCCGGCGGGGCGCGCGGCGCTGCTGTCGAAGTCCGACTTCGCGCTCGGGTGCGACTGCCCGGTCAAGCTGCGCTACCGCCGACTCGGGTATCCGGCGCGGCCGGAGTCCAATGCGTACCTCGAGTTCTTCGCCGACGGCGGCTTCATGGTGGAGGCGATCGCGCGCGCGCTGCGGCGCGACGGCGAGTGGATCGTGCCCGCAGCAGGCGAGGCGCCCGAGGACGCGACGCGGCGCGCCCTCCGCGTGTCGGGGGACCGCTCGTGGTTCGAGCCCACGTTCGTCGTCGACGGGCTGCTCGCACGCGTCGACATCCTCGAGCGCCGCGGGGAGGCGTGGCGGCTCGTGGAGGTGAAGGCCCGCAGCTACGACTCCACGGAGGGCGAGGCTCCCTGGCGCGGGGCGCGGGGCGGCGTGCTGTCGACGTGGCGCGAGTACGTGATGGACGTGGCCTTCCAGACGCGGGTGCTCGAGCTCGCGATGCCGGGTGCGCGCATCGAGCCCGTGCTGTGCTGCGTCGACGTCTCGCGCACGTGCCGCGAGGACGCGATCTTCGCCCAGGTGCGCCTGCGCGACGACGACCCCGGCTCCTCGGGACCCCGCGCCGTCTACGAGGGCGACGTCGACGCGCTGCGGGCCCAGCACTTCCTCGGTCACCTCCCGATGCGCGAGGCCGTCGACGCGGTGGCCGACGAGGTCGAGGCCCGGATCGCCGCGCTGCGGACCATCGTGGCCGATCCGTCGCGACCGGTGCCCGCACCGATCGGCGCGCGCTGCCGCGACTGCGAGTACCGCGACCACCGGTACGTGCCGAGCGGCTTCCGCGAGTGCTGGGGCGCGCTCGGGGACGTCGCGCCGCACGTGATCGACATGGTCGAGGGCCACCGCTTCGACTCCGCGGGCGGCGGCATCGACGGGCGCGTCGCGCGCGGCCAGGTGGACCTGCTCGCCATCGCACCCGGCGACTTCGACGCCGCCAAGGCCGCGGGCGTGCGCCAGGCACGCCAGCAGCGCTGCCTCCGCGCGGGGACGGACGAGCTCGACCCCGCCGTGTTCGACGTCCTCGACGCGTGCCCGCACCCGCTGCATTTCATCGACTTCGAGACCTCGCAGCTCGCGGTGCCGTACCACGCGGGCATGCGACCGTACGAGCAGATCGCCTTCCAGTTCAGTTGCCACACGATCGCGACGCCCGGATCGACGGAGCTGCGGCACTCGGAGTGGATCAACGTCGAGGACGCGCACCCGAGCTTCGCCTTCGCGCGGGCGCTGCGGGCCGCGATCGGCGATGGCGGCACCGTCTTCGTCTGGAGCAACTACGAGCAGAACGTCCTGCGCACCGTCCGCGCCCAGATGGACCGCTACGGCGAGCGCGACGATGCGCTGGCCGCGTGGCTCGAGGCCGCGGCCGTCGACCGGGCGGACGGCGGGCGCGTCGAGGACCTCCTCGACCTCTGCGCGGCGCACTACTACCACCCCGCGATGGGCGCGAGCGCGAGCATCAAGTACGTGCTGCCCGCCGTGTGGGGTGCCGCGCCGGCGCTCTGGACCGACCCGTGGTTCGCCCGGTACTACGCCGAGGGGCTCGATGGGCCGCTCGATCCGTACGCGGCGCTCGCCAGCGCACGCGTCGGCGAGGACGGCGACGAGACCGTCGAGGCCGTGCGCGACGGCATCGGGGCGATGCGGTCCTACCAGGAGATGATGTACGGCCCGCGGCGCGGCGACCCGGCGCACCGCGAGGCGGTGCGCCGCACCCTGCTCCGCTACTGCGAGCTCGACACCGCGGCGATGGTGATCATCTGGAAGTACTGGTGCTCGCGGCGCCCGGCGCGCTGAGCGCGCCCGCCATCGCGTCGACGACGCGGCGCAGCACGTCGGGCGTGGTCGCGAAGTTGAGCCGGACGAAGCCGGCGCCGTCCGCGCCGAAGTCCGGTCCCGCGTTGACCGCGACGCCGCGCCGGGCGAACGCGACGGACGGATCGTCGCCGAGCACCGCACCGTCGGACCCGCGGGCGCCGCGGCAGTCGAGCCACGCGAGGTAGGTCGCCTCGGGCGGCACGACCGCCACGCCGGGGAGCCGCTCGTCGACGAGCGCACGCGCGAGGTCGCGCATCTCGCGCAGGTGCGCGGCCATCGCGGCGAGCCAGGGCGCGCCGGCGGTCCACGCGGTGCGGGCAGCGGTGACGCCCGCGAGGTTGGGTTCCCCGAGCAGGTGGTCGGGGAGCGCGGCGAGGCGGTCGCGGACCCACGCGGGCCCGACGTGGGAGACGGCGTAGCGCAGCCCCGCGAGGTTGAACGCCTTGGATGCCGACGCGAGCGTCACCGTGCGCGCCGCGGCGCCGGGCAGGGAGGCGAAGGGCACGTGACGGTGCGGCGCGTGCACGAGGTCGGCGTGGATCTCGTCGCTCACGACGAGCAGGTCGTGGCGCTCGGCGGTCGCGAGCAGCGCGCCGAGCTCGTCGGGCGCCATGCAGCGACCCGTCGGGTTGTGCGGGTTGCACAGCAGGAGGACGCGCGCCGGGGTGCGGGCCAGCCGGTCCTCCAGCTCGGCGTGGTCCCACGCCCATCGCCGCGCGGCGCCGGTGCCCTCGGTACGCGCGGGCAGCGCGACGAGCTCGCAGCCCGTCGCCTCGATCGCGCGGAAGAACGGTGGGTATGCCGGCGTGTGGACGACGACGCGGTCGCCCGGTCGGGTGCAGAGGTGCAGCACCGTCTGGATCGCCTGGACGATGTCGCTCCACTCCCGTACCTCCGCGCGCGGCGGCGACCACCCGTGGCGCCGCGCGACCCAGTCGACCCATGCGTCGGCCGCGGGCGAGCCGCCCTCGCCGGTCGACCATCCGGGATAGCCGAGGTCCCCGCCGTCGAGCAGCGCGCGCAGCGCGTCGAGGATCTCGTCGGCGGGCGGGTGGTCCATGTCGGCGACCCAGGCCGCGAGGTGGCCGTGGGGCGCGTCGGCCGGCGTGTTCGCGGCGTGCTGGCGCCACTTGCGCCCCGGCTTGGCGCGCAGCCACGCGTCGTCGAGACGCCGGGGGTCGCGCACGGCGAGACCATATCGGGCATGGGAGTACCGTGGGGGCGTGCCGCTCCCACGGAAGGTCAAGGTCGGCGTGCAGCTGTGGCCGCAGGCCACGTCGCTCGCGCACATGCGTCGCGCCTGGCGCGAGGCCGACCAGATGGGCGTCGACAGCATCTGGACGTGGGACCACTTCTACCCGCTGCGCGGCGACCCGGAGGAGCGGCACTTCGAGTGCTACACGCTCCTCGCGGCGATGGCCGCGGACACGAGCAATGCGCGCCTCGGCGCGCTCGTGACGTGCTACTCCTATCGCAACGCCCACCTGCTCGCCGACATGGCGCGCACGATCGACCACATCTCCAACGGTCGCTTCGTCCTCGGGCTCGGGTCCGGCTGGTTCGAGCGGGACTACCAGGAGTACGGCTACGAGTTCGGCACCGCCCCCGGGCGCCTGAAGGCGCTGGAGAAGGGGCTCCCCACGATCAAGAAGCGCCTCGCCAAGCTCAACCCCGGGCCCGTGCACGGCAAGATGCCGATCATGATCGGCGGCAGCGGGGAGAAGGTCACGCTGCGCCTCGTGGCGGAGCACGCCGACATGTCCAACCACTTCGGCCCCGTGGACAACTTCCGCAAGAAGAACATGATCCTCGACGAGTGGTGCGCCAAGGTCGGGCGCGACCCGAGGGAGATCGAGCGCACCGTGGCGATCAACCCCGAGGACCTGCAGGACGCCGCCGGGTACGCCGCGGTCGGGGCCGACCACCTCATCATCATGATCGGCGCGCCCTACGACCTCGGGCCCGTCAAGAAGTTCCTCGAGCAGCGCTGACCCGCGCCCGCGGGCGATCCGTACCGTGCTGACCGTAGACCCGCGCGCCGCCGGCTTCGATCCCGCCAAGTTGGCGCGGATCGAGGCCCACTTCCGCCGCTACGTCGACGCGGGGCGGCTGCCCGGCTTCGACGTCGTGGTCATGCGCGGCGAGTCGGTCGCGTACCGCGCGCGCCACGGCTGGGCCGACGTGGACCGCCGCGAGCCGCTGCGCGAGGACGCCATCTACCGCATCTACTCGATGACCAAGCCGATCACGTCGGTGGCGCTCATGATGCTCGTCGAGGAGGGCAAGGTGATGCTCACCGAGCCCGTCGGGACGTACGTGCCGTCGTTCGCCGCGCCGCGCGTGTACGTCGACGGCGGCGTCCTCACGCCGCGCACCGCGGAGGCGCGCGAGCCCATGCGCGTGTGGCACCTGCTCACGCACACGGCCGGCCTCACGTACGGCTTCCATTACGCGACGCCGGTCGACGAGATCTACCGGCGGTCGGGCTTCGACTTCGGCGCACGCATCACCGACGATCTCGCGGCGCTCTGCGACCGCTACGCCGCGCTGCCGCTGCTCCACGAGCCGGGCGCCTCGTGGAACTACAGCGTCGCGACCGACGTCGTCGGGCGGATCGTGGAGGTGGCGTCGGGGCGGAGCCTCGACGAGTTCTTCCGCGAGCGGATCCTCGGGCCACTCGGCATGCGCGACACGGCGTTCTGGGTGGAGGAGGGTCGCCAGGAGCGCCTCGCCAGCCTCTACACCGGCTACCTGCGCACGCCCGCCGCGTACGCCACCGAGATGGACAAGGCCGGTCGTCGCCCGCCGAGGTACTGGAGCGGCGGCGGCGGGCTCACGTCGACCGTCGAGGACTACGTCGCCTTCATGCGGATGCTCGTGCGGCGCGGCTCGCTCGGCGCCCAGGGCGGCCGGCTGCTGTCCCGCCCGACGGTGGACCTCATGACGACCAACCACCTGCCGGGCGGCGTCGACATCGGCTCGTGGGGATACACGTACGGCTGGCCGGACTACACGGGCATGGGATTCGGTCTCGGGTTCTCCGTACAGACGGGTTACGGCCCTGGACACGCGCACACCCCGGCGGGGATGTACGGCTGGGGCGGCATGGCGAGCACCGCGTTCTGGATCGACCCGGCGCACGACGTGTCGGCCGCGTTCTTCACGCAGCTGCTCCCGTCGGGGACCTGGCCGATCCGCGAGGAGCTGCGCGGACTCGTGTACGGGGCGCTCGCCGACTAGGCGGCGGGCCGGTCCGAGGGGTTGAGCTCCTCGAGCGCGCGGTGCGCGGTCTCGGGGTAGGCGACGAGGATCACGACGCTCGCCGCGAGCGGCCCGAGCGCGAGCAGCGCCATCACGTCGCCGTAGGACGCGCCGCGGTCGACCAGCACGCCCGCGGCGAGCAGCCCGACGCTCCCGCCCAGCAGGCTCGCCGTCGTCACCAGGCCCGAGGCCGTGCCGCGTCCGCGCGTCGCGAACATCTCGCCGCGGTAGACGCCCGTGGCCGGGTACGCCACGCCGAGCGCGACGCCGCCCGCGAGCGCCGCGAGCCACATCGCGCCGCCCGAGGTGCGGTACGCGAGCACGAAGCACGCGGCGCCGACGACCAGTGCCCCGGCCCCGAGCGCGCGCCGACCGCGCCGGTCGGCGAGCCGGCCGCCGACGACGAGCCCGATCGCGGCGGGGCTCGCGGTGACGAGGGTGAAGAGCGAGACGCGCGCGGCCGGGTAGCCGCGCACGTCCCGCAGGTAGTTGACGAGGAAGACGCTCGCGCCCGCGATGAAGACGTTGGCCAGCACCGCCACGGTCGCCTGCACCGCGAGGCGCGCGCCCGGGATGGGCGTCCGCGGCCGGTCGGCCTGGGCGGAGAAGCGCGCCGTCTCGCGCAGGCGCCGCCGCAGCACGACCGGCACGACGAGCCACGCCCCGCTGAGGGCGTAGAGCGCGCGCCACCCGGCGCCGACGACCGGCAGGTCGAGCTCCGCGAGGGGCAGCAGCGCGACGACCGCGCCCGCCCCGACGCCCGCGGCGATCGCGAGCAGCCCGAGCGCGAGGGCGCGCGCGTCGTCGCCCATCTCCTCGGCGGCGATGACCGCGACCATGAGGCTGAGCGCCAGCGCCATGGGCCGCGCGATCGCCTGCGATGCCGCGAGCCACGCGAACCCCGGAGCGAGCGCGCCGAGCGCGGTGAGGACGGGCACGAGCCACGCGGCGAGCAGCGTCGCGCGTCGCCGTCCCGCGCGATCGCCGAGGATCGCGACGGGGAGCGCGAGCACGACGCCCCAGCGCACCACCGCCGCCGCGACGCCGATGCTCGCGTCGGAGGCGCCGAAGTCGTCCGCCGCCCACGACACCGTCTGGGTGAAGATCGTGTTGGCCCAGGCGTACGAGAGCTGCGCGAGTGCGAGGAGCCACAGCACGCCGCGCTCCCGTGGCGTCAGCGCGGGCACCTCGGGGAGCATACTGAGACGGTGAGTTTCGACTCCCCGCGGATCGTCGTGCGACGCGGCGGTCCGCTCGGCGGCTTCGTCCACGTCTCGGGGGCGAAGAACTCGGTGCTCAAGCTCATGGCGGCGACGCTCCTCGCCGAGGGCGACTACGTCTTCACCAACGTCCCGGCGATCACCGACGTCCACACGATGGCCGACATGCTCGGCGCACTGGGCATCCGCAGCGGCTGGCTCGGCCCGCACGAGCTGCACCTCCACAACGGCGGCGACATCGTGCCGGTCGTGCCCTTCGAGAAGCTCGACAAGATCCGCGCCAGCATCAACGTGCTCGGACCCCTCCTCACCCACTACGGCCAGGCACGGATCAACTGGCCGGGCGGCGACGACTTCGGCGGCCGGCCCGTGGACCTCCACGTGAGCGGCCTCGAGAAGATGGGCGCCACCGTCGAACAGAACCTCTACGACATCTACGCGTACGCGGGGGAGCTGCGCGGCGCCGAGATCGAGCTCGCGATCCCGTCGGTCGGCGCGACGGAAAACCTCCTCACCGCCGCGGTGTACGCCCGCGGGACGACCGTCATCGACAACGCCGCCCGCGAGCCCGAGGTGCAGGACCTCTGCCGCATGCTCATCGCGATGGGCGCCGACGTGCAGGGCGTCGGGTCGTCGCGCCTCGTCATCCACGGCGTCCCCCGCGGCTCGCTGCGGGCGGTGCGCCACGCGGTCGTGACCGACCGCGTGCAGGCGGCGACGTACGTGGCGGCCGTCGCGATGGCCGGCGGCGACGTGCAGGTGCGCGGCGCCCGCCCCGAGCACATGGAGAGCGTCATCAACTGCTACGCCCGCATGGGGGTGTCGATCACCCCGCAGCGCGACGGCCTGCGCGTGACGTGCCACGAGCGACTCCGCGCCATCGACTTCACCACCGAGCCGTACCCCGGGATCGCGACGGACTACAAGCCGCTGCTCGTCGCGATGCTCTCCGTCGCGCGCGGCACCGGTCGCGTCGTCGAGACGCTCTTCCCCGGCCGATTCCGCTACGTCGAGGAGCTGCGCAAGCTCGGGGCGTCGATCGTCGCCGAGGGCGCGACCGCCACGGTGCGCGGCGTCGAGGGTCTCGTCGGTGCGCACGTCACGGCGCCCGACATCCGCGCCGGCGCGGCACTGGTGGTGGCGGGGCTCGCCGCCGAGGGAGAGACGATCGTGTCGGCGGTCCACCACGTGGACCGCGGGTACGACGACCTGGTCGGCCGCCTCAGTGGTCTGGGTGCGGACGTGAGTCGGGCGTAGCCGACTCGTCGGCCCCGCGCGACGCGTGCCGCGTGGCACGCCACAGCGCGAGCGCGATCACGACGATCGGTCCAGCGACGAGGAGGATCTCGTCCCAGCCGCCCTGGTGCGCGAGCACGCTCGTATCGTAGGAGCCGTGTCGATGAGGGAGCGCGTCGAGGAGACGATCGAGGTGATCCGCCCCGCGCTCCAGGCCGACGGCGGCGACATCGTGCTGCGCGAGGTCGACGAGGCCACCGGCGTCGTGAAGGTCACGCTCGTCGGGGCGTGCGGCACGTGCCCCGCGTCCGACCAGACGCTGAAGGCCGGCATCGAGCGCATCATGCGCGACCGCATCGACGGCGTCACCGAAGTCGTCGCGGTGTAGCGCGTGGCCGCGCGCGACGAGCGCCCGGCGGCGCTGCTCGAGTCGGCGCGCGGCGGGGACCGTGGCGCGCTCGCGCGCCTGCTCTCGCTCGTGGAGCGCGGCGGCGACGAGGCCCGCGAGGTCGCGCGTCTCGTGGCGGGCCGCGGCGGACGGGCGCACGTGGTCGGCGTGACCGGGGCCCCCGGCGCGGGCAAGAGCACCCTCGTCTCGGCGCTCGTGGCCGTGGCGCGGGCGGCGGGCGAGACGGTCGCCGTGCTCGCGGTGGACCCCTCGTCGCCGTTCACCGGCGGGGCGATCCTCGGCGACCGCGTGCGCATGCAGGACCACTCGGGCGACGCCGGCGTCTACATCCGCAGCATGGCGACGCGCGGGCACCTCGGCGGCCTCGCCGTCGCGACCGCCGATGCCGTGCGGGCGCTCGACGCCGCGGGCTTCGACCGCGTGGTCGTGGAGACGGTCGGCGTGGGGCAGGTCGAGGTCGAGATCGCGCGCGCCGCCGACACGACGGTCGTCGTCGTCAACCCCGGCTGGGGCGACGCCGTGCAGGCCAACAAGGCGGGCCTCATGGAGGTCGCCGACGTCTTCGTGATCAACAAGGCCGACCGTCCGGGCGCCGACGCGACGCGCCGCGACCTCGACCAGATGCTCGAGCTCTCGGAGATCCCCGCCGACGCATGGCGCCCGCCGATCGTCGCGACCACCGCGACGACGGGGGAGGGCGCGGCGGACGCGTGGGCCGCGATCGGCCGCCACCGCGACGCGGCGACCGCGTCGGGGGCGCTGCGGGAGCGGCGCGGCCGGCGCCTGCGCGAGGAGCTCCGCGAGATCGTGGCGCGCCGCCTCGAGGCCCGCGCCCGCGAGGCCTGCGAGGGCTCCGACTGGGACCGCCTCGCCGACGACGTCGCCGCCGGTCGCACCGACGCGTGGAGCGCCGCCGACGAGATGCTGCGCGGGATCGGCGCCTAGCGTGTCCGACCCCGAGGTCCGGCGCGTCGTCGTCGGCAGCCTGACGTTGAGCGCCGCGGTGGGTATCTTCGGCGTCTCCTTCGGCGTCGCATCGGTGGGCGCCGGCGCGTCGGTCGCCCAGACGATGGCCCTGTCGCTGTTCGTCTTCACCGGCGCGTCGCAGTTCTCCGCGATGAGCGTGGTCGGCGCCGGCGGCGCGGTCGCGACGGCGTACGCGGGCGCCGCGCTCCTCGCGGTGCGCAACCTCGTCTACGGCGTGGCGATGTCGGGCCCGATCCGCGAGATGGGCGGCGGGCGGTGGCGCCGCGCGCTCGCCGCGCACTTCGTCATCGACGAGACGACGGGCCTCGCGCTCGCCGAGCGGGACCCGCGGCTGCGGCGCATCGCCTTCCGGACCACCGCGATCGCGCTGTTCCTGCTGTGGAACGGCGGCACCGCGCTCGGTGCGGTCGTCGGCGGGGCCATCGATCCCCGCGCTTGGGGACTCGACGTCGCGTTCCCCGCCGCGTTCGTCGCCATGCTGCCGCCGCACGTGCGCACGCGCGCGGGGCGCCGCGCCGCGACGATCGGCGCCCTCGTGTGCGTCGTCGCGATCCCGCTCGTGCCCGTCGGCGTGCCGGTGCTCCTGGCCGCAGCGGCCATCGTGGTGGGGCTGCGGCCGTGACGACGCTCTGGTGGATGATCGTCGCGCTCGCGGCGACCTCGTACGCGCTGAAGGCGGCCGGCACGCTGCTCCTCGGGTCGATGCGCATGCCGGCGCCCCTCGAGCGCTGCGTCGCGCTCATCCCGGCCGCCGTGCTCGCGGCGCTCGTGGCCAAGGACGCGCTCTCGGACGGGCGCGCACTGGTGGTCGACGAGCGCGCCGCCGGGATCGTCGTCGCGCTCCTGCTCACGTGGCGTCGCGCGCCATTCGTGGTCGTGATCGTCGCGGCCGCCGCGACGACGGCGGGCCTCCGCGCGGTCGGCGGCTAGGCCGCCTCGCAGATCCGGCGCAGCGCGCGCAGGTTGCGCCGCCAGATCGCGCGCAGCACGAGGGAGCCGCCGACGAGCCCCGCGAGGGGGCCGCCCATCCACCACGGGAATCGCAGCGTCTCCTCCCAGGCGAAGCGGGTGCGAGCGCCGCCGTCGATCGGCTCGAGCGTGAAGCGTCCTGTGCCCGTGACGAGGCCCACGTGGCGCACGCCCATCGCGCGGCCGGGCTCCCACTCGGTGATCTCCATGCGGTCGGTGAGGCGCAACGGGCCGACCTTGGTGTCGCAGAGGAACGCCGTGCCGACGCCGCGCGTGCGCTCCGAGGTGAAGCGGATCGCGACCGCGTCCGCCATCCAGTCGACGTGCCGCTCGACGGGCTCGACGACGCGCCACACCCGCTCGGGCGGGGCATCGATGTCGGTCGCGACGCGGATCCGTCCCACGGCTCGCGACGCTACATTCGTCGCGTGGACGGCGTGGCGTACCTGGACCACGCGGCGACGACGCCCATGCGCCACGAGGCCGTCGAGGCGATGCGGCCGTACATGGACGTGCTGTACGCCAACCCCTCGGGGTCCCACCGGTTCGCCCGCGCCGCGCGGCGTGCCATCGACGAGGCGCGCGACGACGTCGCCGCGGTGCTCGGCTGCGCGCCGGGCGAGGTGGTCTTCACGAGCGGTGGCACGGAGGGCGACAACACGGCGGTCCTCGGCGCGGTCCGCCGCAGCGGCGGGACGGCGGTCTGCTCGGCTGCCGAGCACCACGCGGTGCTGCACTGCGTCGAGCACGCGAAGGGTCGCATCGTCGGCGTCGACGCCGCGGGCGAGATCGACGCCGATGCGCTCCGCGACGCGCTCCGCGAGGTGGCGCGCACGGGCCACGCGAGCGTCGTCTCGGTGATGGCGGTCAACAACGAGGTCGGCACGATCACCGACATGGCGCGCGTCTCGCGCGTCGTGCGCGAGGAGGCCCCGGGGGCGGTGCTCCACACCGACGCCGTCCAGGCCGCGTGCTGGCTCGACCTGAGGGCCATCTCGCCGCTCGTCGACGTGATGTCGCTGTCGGCCCACAAGTTCGGCGGACCGAAGGGCGTCGGGATCACGATGATCCGCTCCGGCGCGCCGGTCGAGCCGCTCATCCTCGGCGGCGGGCAGGAACGCGACCGCCGCAGCGGCACGCACAACGTCGGCGGGATCGTGGCGGCCGCGGCGGCCCTGCGCGCGACCGACGCCGAGCGCGCGACGGAGGTCGCGCGGGTCGGCGCATTGACCGAGCGGCTCGTCGCGGCGGCGACGGGGGGCGCCGAGGGCGTGCGCGCCACGGTGCCGCGCGAGCGCCGCGTGCCGTCGATCGCGCACCTCTGCGCGCGGGGCCTCGAGAGCGAGGCGCTGCTGTACCTGCTCGACGAGGCGGGGGTGTGCGCGTCGGCGGCGTCGGCGTGCGCGAGCGGCGCGATGGAGCCGTCGCACGTGCTCGCGGCGATGGGCGTGGGCCGCGAGTGGGCGGCGGGGTCGCTGCGCTTCAGCCTCGGGCACACGACGACGGCCGACGACGTCGACCGCGCGACCGGTGCGCTCGTGGGGGCGGTGCGGAGGCTGCGGGGCGCGGCGTGAAGGTGCTCGTCGCGATGTCCGGCGGGGTCGACTCATCGGTCGCGGCGGCCCTCGTGCGCGACGCCGGCCACGAGGCAGTCGGCGTGACGATGCGGCTCTGGGGTGGCGACTCCGACACGGGCTGCTGCTCCGTCGCCGACGTGGACGACGCGCGCCGCGCCGCGCAGCAGCTGGGGATCGACCACCTCGTGTTCAACTTCTCGGAGCGCTTCGACGAGCGGGTCGTGGCGCCGTACGTGCGGGCGCACGCCGAGGGCCGCACGCCCAACCCGTGCATCGAGTGCAACCGCTACCTGAAGTTCGACCGCCTGCTCGAGCGGGGGCGCGCCCTCGGCTTCGACGCCGTCGCGACGGGCCACCACGCGCGCATCGCCGCGGACGATGCGGGCCGCGCGAGGGTGGCGCGCGGCGCCGACGCGGCCAAGGACCAGAGCTACGTCGTGCACATGCTGGCGGGGGACGACCTCGCGTACGTGACGTTCCCCGTCGGGACGCTCACCAAGGCCGAGGTGCGGGCGCACGCGGCGCGGCTCGGCCTGCGCACGGCGGCGAAGCCCGACAGCCAGGACGTGTGCTTCATCTCGCGCGACGGCGGGCGCGAGGCGTTCCTCGGTGCGCGGATCCCGCTGCGAGGCGGCGAGGTGGTGACCGCTGCCGGCGCGCGCGTCGGTGAGGTGCAGGCACTCGAGCTCGTGACGGTGGGGCAGCGGCGCGGCCTCGGGATCGACGATGGCGTGGCGGCGAAGCGCTACGTCTGGGAGGTCGACGCGCGGGCGGGCCGCGTCGTGGTGGGCGACGAGGCGGGGCTCCTGGATGCCGCGACGCCGGTGTCGGGCGTCGCGTGGACGCACGGTGCGCCGCGCGAGGGCGAGCGCGTGCGGGTGCAGTGCAGCGCGCACGGCGAGGCGCGCGCGGCGACGCTGCACGCGGTGGACGTCGCGGCGGGGACGCTCGAGGTGGCGTGGGACGCGCCGCAGCGCCGCGTCGCCCCGGGCCAGGCCGTGGTCTGCTACGACCCCGAGGGGCGCTGGGTGCTCGGCGCCGGCGTCGCCGA
>JBEBCD010000070.1:0-8332 GCA_041158045.1 Actinomycetota bacterium
TGGCGCGCGCCACGCCCGGCATGTCGGGCGCGGACCTCGCCAACCTCGTCAACGAGGCGGCCCTCATCGCGGTGCGCCGCGACTCGCGGACCATCGACCGCATCGACTTCGAGAACGCCCGCGACCGCGTGGTGATGGGCGCCCGGCGCGAGAGCCTCGTGCTCACCGCGGAGGAGAAGCGCGCGGTGGCGTACCACGAGGGCGGGCACGCCGTGCTCTCGACGGTGCTCCCGCACAGCGACCCGCTGCACAAGGTGACGATCCTCCCCCGCGGCATGGCCCTCGGCGTGACGTGGACCCTGCCCGAGGAGCGGCACACCTACTCGCGCGAGTACTTCGAGGACGTGATCTGCAAGGCGATGGGCGGCCGCGTGGCCGAGCGGCTCGTCTTCGGCGGCCTCAACAGCGGCGCCGCCAACGACCTCGAGCAGGCGACGTCGATCGCGCGGCGCATGGTGCGCGAGTGGGGCATGAGCGACCGGCTCGGGCCGATGGCGTGGTCGTCGCAGCAGCAGGTGTTCCTCGGCGAGGACCTCATGACCAACGCGCGCGAGTACTCGGACGAGACGGCGCGCACGATCGACGCCGAGGTGTCGCGGATCCTGCGCGAGCAGGAGGAGCGCGCGATGGGCCTGCTCACGAAGCATCGCAAGGGCCTCGACCTCGTCGCCGAGGCGCTGCTCGAGCAGGAGACGATCGACGCCGAGGTCGTCGCCCGGCTCGTGCAGGAGGGACTGGGTCGCCCGACGATCAGCGAGCCGTCGCCGAGCACGGGCCCGGACCAGGGTCGGAGCCAGAGCGGCACCGAGCCATCGCGGCCCACAGATCGGTAGCGGTCACCGGACCGAGCACCGACCAGCGCACGACGCCGCGGGCGTCGGCCACGACCGTCGCGGGCACCGCGTCGATCGCGTAGCGCGCGTGGAGGGCGCGGTCGCGCCCGAACTCGACCTCGCGCACCGCGACGTCGCCACAGGCGAGCACCTCCGCCTTGCGCACGACGTCGGCGCACGTGGCGCAGGACGCGGAGGTGAAGACGGCGACGAGCCACGACGCGTCGGCGCCGGCGAAGTCCCCCCTGTCGAGCTGCGTCGGGAGCTGCGCGCCGCCCTGCGTCGGCGCCGCGCGGCGACGACGGCGACCGAGCACCGCGCTCGCCGCCGCGACGGCGGCGACGACCGCGACGACGACCGCGACCCGGGTCACGGCTGCGCCGCGGGGGGCTGCGCGGACTCGGGCTCGGGTGCGACCAGGGCGGCGGCACCCGGCGCCGGGAGCGCCATCACCGCCGTGCGGCCCGTGAAGTCGGGGCCGCGCGAGAGCTCGCGCTCGACCGCGACGTCGACGTCGGAGACGACGACGAGCTGCAGGCCCGCGGCCGCCTGCGGGATCGCGAAGCGGCGCGACGTGGCGGGGGCGATGGCGGTGCGTTCGAAGCTCGCGATCGGCACGACGCCGGCGGGACCGACCGTCGCGACGGAGACCGTCGCGGGGAGGGCCGTGGTGTTGGTGACCACGAGTGCGTCCGACGGGGTGACGCCGACGCCGCCGGGGGCGGTCCAGATGCGGGCGATCGCCGCACCGGGCACGCCGAGGACCGCCGTCGTCGAGGTGCGGATGCGCGTGGTGGTGGTGCCCGTCTGGGTGCGCACCTGGCGGGTGACGACCTGCTCGACCACGACGCCCTCGGCGTCGGTCGCGCCGTCGCTCGTGACCGCGACGGCGTAGGTGCCCGCCGCGAGCGCCGGGAGCGACGCGGTGTCGAGGACGGTGACCCGACCCGCGGGCGCCGACACGAGGAGCGGCTCGGGGGCGGCGGCCGCGTCGGGAGGGTAGAAGGCGACGGTGAGCGCGCGGTCGGCGTCCGAGGGGTTGAACACCACGAACTGCTCGGTCACGCCCTCCGCCTTCTCCCCCGAGGGGAACCACCAGCTGCGGCTCGGCGCGGACGCGCCGAGCGCGGCGACGAAGCCGAGGCGGCCGCGCCCGAGGTAGTGCTGGAGCTTGCCGGCGACGAGCCGCCCCGCGCTCGCGCGGACCTCGACGGCCACGATCGTCTCGTTGCGCGCTCCCTGGTTGGCCAGGTCGAGCACGCGCACGCTGCGCGCCTCGAGCACGAGGCCCTGCAGCTGGCGCGGCGCGCGCCGGGCCTCGGCGGTGACGAACGAGACGTCGACGATCGTCGGCGTCGGGAAGGGGTTCGTCAGCACGACCTGGAAGGGGCTGTCGTCACCCGTGAAGCCGTCGGCGAAGATCCAGCGGTCGGAGGTGCCGGTCGCGCACGCGGCGACCGAGCGGCCCGCCGGGTGCTGGACGTGCTGCTCGACGGCCGCGAGCGCGCTCGAGAGCTCGACCACCGCGCTGGTGAATCCGCCGGCGCGCCCGCCCGTGGCGTCGAAGCGCACCTGCGAGCGCGCCGGCGCGACGAGCGTGGCGGTCGTCGGCTCGCGGTTGAGCGACAGGAGCGTGAGCGTCCCCGAGACCGGCCCGTCCGTCGGGTTGGCGATGAGGATCTCGCTCGCCACGGAGCCGCCCTGCACCGGCACGCCGGGGCAGAACCACGCGGAGCCGCCCGTGCCGCCGCCGAGCACGGGCACGCCCGCGTCGAACGACGGCGCGACCTCGCCGCGCGGCACCGCCGCGAGCCGGCCGGCCGCGGCCACGCCGACCGCGAGCAGGACCGCGAGGAGACGGATGAGGAGCGGCCGCGGATCGCGCATCATCGGGACCCCGCCCGCGCCGCGTCGCCCACGCCCGACAGCACGCGCACCGTCGGCGCGGGCTCGCCGCGCCAGCGCGCGCGGATGCGGCGCGCGTCGAAGGCGATCGCCGCGAGCGCGAGCCAGACGAGGCCCTGGATCGCGACCGCGAGCGCGCGCCACGGCGCGCGGGCGAACTCGAGCCGCGCGAGGCCGGTGACGGGCGCGTCGAACGCCGTCGTCGCGCCGAAGGCGGCCCGCGGCGCGATCCGCACGCCGTCCACGACGAGGGTCCAGCCGTCGGAGTACGGCACGGCGACGTGCACGACGCCGCCGCGCAGCGGACTCGCCGAGCCCCGCGCGGGGTCGCCGCTCGCGACGAACAGCGGGTCGCTCGCGCGCACGTCGCGGTCGGGCGCCGCGCCGAGCGTGGCGCGCCGCGAGAGCACCGCGGAGTCCTCGTCGAGACGCGAGGCGAGCGGGATCCACGCGACGTTCTCGAAGATCGCGAGGTCGCCCGCGAGGTAGGCGCGGCGCAGGTCGAGCTGGTTGGCCAGCAGGGCCACGAGGCGATCGCGTGCCCCGCCCGTGCCGACCACGACGACGTGGCGCACGGCGAGCGGGGCGACGAGACGGCCGAAGCGCGCCGTGCCGTTGTCCGCGAGCATCCGCACCGAGTCGCGCGCGAGCACGTCCATCGCGGTGCCGGCGGGCGCGACGCGCGACGTCGCGTCGAGCGGGCCGTCGACGGCGACGCCGTAGGCGACCACCGCGGTGGCGGGGCGCGGTGCCATCGGCAGGTCGTCGGCGTCGCCGAGGAACAGCGTGCGCGAGTTGCCCGCCGGGTCGTCGTCGGGGAGTTGCGCGAGCAGATCGAGCGGCGTGGCGGCCGGCTGGCGCCACCGCCCGTCGGCGGCGCCGACGAGCGCGGGCACGACCGACGCGGCGACGGCGAGCGGCGCCACCAGCACGAGCGCGCGGCGCCAACCGCCACCGTCGTCGATCGCCGCGACGCAGGCCGCCGCGCACATCGCGGCGCCGCAGGCGACCAGGGACAGCACGATCGCCGGCTCCGGGACGTCGACGGGGGCGCGCCCGAGGTCGTCGAGGACGGCGATGCCGGCGCCCACCAGCGCGAGGGTCGCGCCCTGGCCGGCGAGCGCGAGGCGCGGGCCACGGGCCGCGACGAGGGCCACCGGGACGAGCGCGAGCGCCGCCCAGGCGAGCGGGGCGAGCAGCTGCGTGCCGGCGTCGAGGCGCGCGAGGGTCTCGAGCCCGAGGCCGCGCGCGGTCGTGCCCCCGTCGCCGACGAGCATCGTCCACGCGTCGCGCGACACGAAGTGCAGCGACCAGGGCAGGTGGATCGCGGCCGCGCCGAGCGCCGCGAGCGCGACGCCCGCCCACGCGGCGAGCGCCGGGCGGGCGCGCCCCGGCCCGAGCGCGTCGACGAGCGCGCACGCCGTGGCCGCGACGAGCGCGACGAGGAGGAACGCGGGCACGATCGCCGCCACGCACGCGAGCGCGACGACGAGCCCCGCGAGGATCTGCGTGCCGCGGCGCGACGAGACGCCGAGCTCGGCGCCGTCGGCGGCGCGCGCGGTGGCGCCGAGGCGGCGCATCGCGTCGAGGACCCACGGCAGGCAGACCCACGTCAGGAGCGCGCCGAGGCGGCCCGCGGCGATCGCGCCGGCGCCGAGCGGCGCCGCGGCGTAGACGACCGCACCCGAGAGGCGCGCGCGCAGGTGGCCGTGCGCCGCGCCGAGGCGCCACATGCCGACGAAGGCCGCGACCGGCGCGGCGACGAGGAGCCAGGTGCCGAGCCCCGCGAGGCGGCCGAAGGCGGCGACGCCCGCGAGGCCGAGCAGGCCGACGAACGTCGGCTGCGCGGACGCGTCGCCGAACCCCGACGGCCAGAACCCGGAGAGGAAGCCGGCGAGCAGCTCCCGCGGCCCGCGATCGGCCGGAGCGAACGGGAGCAGCTCGCCGACGAGGCCGGGGCGGCCCGCGAGCAGCCCGCGGCCGCCGACGACCGCGACGACGACGACGGCCGCCGCGACCGCGGCGGTGGCGCGCACGGCGGAGCGGTCGCGCACGTCGAGCGTGGCGCCGAGGTCGCGCGGACCGCCGACCGCGCGCCGGCGACGGATGAAGCGCGCGACGCGGGCCGAGCCGCGCAGCTGGAGCTTGTGGATCTCGGAGGCCGGGACCCGTCGCAGCGGTCGCACGACCGCGCGACGGCGGAGAACGAACGGCAGGTCGAGCGGCAGCGCGAGCGCGGCCCGCAGCGCGGCGAGGCCCTCGCGGGCGTGGCCAGTGAAGAGCCCGACGACCGTCTCGGCGAGCGCGGTGAGGAGCATCTGGGCGACCACGCGCGGGAGCTCGAGGCGGCCGCTCAGGCTGGCGACGGTGCGCACCCGGTTGCGCGCCGCCACGCCGAGACGGCCGCGGTCGCGCGCCGCCGCGGGGGCGCGCTCGCGGACGACCGCGGAGGGCGCCACGACGACGCGGGCGCCCGCGAGGTGCACCCGCCAGCAGAACTCGACGTCCTCCCCGAGGAGGGGGATCTCGGGCGCGAGGCCGCCGAGCTCGCGGAACAGGTCGAGGCGCACGAGCATGCAGGAGGTGCCGACGAAGAACGCGTCGCGGACCGCGTCGTGCTGCTCCTGGTCGCGCTCGCCGGGCTCGACGAGGGGGTCGACCTCGCCGCACCGGTCGATCTCGCCGCCCACCGCGACGAGCAGCGTCGGGTCGTCCCAGGCGACGACCTTGGGGCCGACGACCCCGGCGTTGGACCGGTAGAGCTCCTTGGCCATCGCCGAGAGCGCGTCGGGCCTGGGCGCGACGTCGTCCTGCATGATGCAGAGCAGTCCGCCCTCGCCCTCCACGACGCGGAGCGACTCGTTGACCAGCGGGGCGAACCCCGGGTTGCCCTCCACGATGCGCACGATCGCGGACGGGATCGCCGCGACGATGCGCGCGCGCACGGCCTCGCTGCGCGCCACGTCGACGCCCGCCTCGCCCACCCGCGAGGTGACGAAGAAGACGGACTGGACGTTGGGATAGTCCTGCGACGCGAGCGACGCGAGCGTCTCGTCGAACCACTCGCCCGGTTCGTGCACCACCATCACGGTGACGAGCGTCGGCGCCTTCGTCTCGATGCGCCAACCCTACTTGCGGGTACCCTGAGGCCGGGATGGAACGACTCGAGGACCTCGACGGCGAGAAACTCGTCGCGCTCGCGCGCGATGCCGCGTACGCGGCGATCGGATTCGGCGTGCTGTCGTGGCAGAAGGTGCAGGTGCGCCGCCGCGAGCTCGGCGAGGACGTCGCACAGCACGCGCCCGACCTCGTCGACGAGATCGCCGAGCACGCGCACGCGTTCATCGACAAGGTCCGCGAGTCGATGAAGCACCATCTCGAGCGCGAGCGGCGCAACTAACCTCGCCGCGGTGGATCGGCCGGACGCGCGCGCGGACGGCGACGGCACGGGCGGAGGGCGCGCGGGGCGCGCCCCCTTGCCCGAGGGCACGATCAGCGTCGGCATCGGCCTGCTCGTCGCGGGCGTCACGATCTACGTCTTCTTCAAGCTCGGCCAGGAGGCGCTCGGCCAGGACGGCTTCAAGCCGATCGTGGCCCTGTGGTTCGTGATGTTCGCCCTCGCACCCGGCTTCTACCTGCCGATCGAGCAGGAGGTGAGCCGCGCCATCTCGCACCGGCGCGCCGTCGGCCAGGGCGCGCGGCCCGTGGTGCGCAAGGTCGTCGCGCTCTGCGCCGCGATCGTGGTGGGCCTCGTCGCATCGGTGCTCGCGCTCGCGCCCGCGATCAACGACGAGCTCTTCGAGGGCTACGGGATCGTGACCGCGAGCCTCGCCATCGCGCTCGCGAGCTACGGGCTGCTCTACCTCGCGAAGGGCCTGTGCAGCGGCAACGGGCGCTTCGCGTCGTACGGCTTCATCGTCGGCGCGGACGGCGCGATCCGCGTGGCGATCTGCGGCGCCATGCTCGCACTGGGCGTCGACCGCGTCGGCGCCTACTCGATGATGGTCGCGCTCGTGCCGGTCGTCGGCGTGGCGATCGTGTGGACGCGCGGGGGCCTGCGCACCGAGGACGGCCCGCCCGCGACGTGGGGCGAGATCGCGCCCAACCTCGGCTGGCTGCTCGGCGGCTCGATCTTCGCCGCGGCGCTCGTCAACGCCGGGCCGATCACGGTCGACGTGCTCGGCGACACCGCCCCGGCCGAGGAGGTCACCCGGTTCGGCAACGCGGTGCTGCTCTCACGGGTGCCGCTCTTCCTCTTCCAGGCCGTGCAGGCCGCGCTGCTGCCCCGCCTCGCGCGGCTCGCGGCACGCGGGGACATCGCCGAGTTTCGCGCCGGGTTCCGCCGGCTCATGGTGCTCGTCGTGGGCGTCGGCGTGATCGGGACGGCCGGGGCCTTCGCCGTCGGGCCGTGGGTGCTCGACCTCGTCTATGGCGGCGGCGTCTCGCGGCGCACGCTCACGCTGCTCGCCTTCGCGAGCGCGATCTACATGCTCGCGCTGGCCATCGCGCAGGCCCTCATCGCGCTGCACGGCCACCGACTCGTGGCGGTCGGGTGGACGCTGGCCTTCGCGTCGTTCGTCGGGGCGGCAGCGTGGTCGAGCGACGACCTCTACCTGCGGGTCGAGGTGGCGCTGGTCGCGAGCAGCGCCGTGGCACTCGTGGCGTTCGCGGCCGCGCTGCGCGCGCAGCTGGCCTCGGGTGCGACGTGGGACGAGGAGTCCGTCGTGCAGGCGATCGGGGACCGTCCGATCGAGACGTGACCGGCGCGGCGTGCCGCGGGGAGGATCGTCAGCGGCCGGCGGCGCGCCGCGACTCGAGGTCGATGTCGTGGCGGACCATCATCTCCACGAGGCCCGGGAAGTCGACGCGCGGGGTCCAGCCGAGCTTGGTGCGCGCCTTGGTCGCGTCGCCGACGAGGAGGTCCACCTCGGCGGGGCGGAAGAAGCGCTTGTCCTGGCGGACGTAGGGGCGCCAGTCCCCGAGCCCCGCGGCGCGGAACGCGAGGTCGAGGAACTCCCCGATCGAGTGCGTCTCGCCCGTCGCGATGACGAAGTCGTCGGGCTCGGGCTGCTGCAGCATGAGCCACATCGCCTCGACGTAGTCGCCGGCGTAACCCCAGTCGCGCTTGGCGTCGAGGTTGCCCAGCACGAGCTCCTGTTGGAGCCCGAGCTTGATGCGCGCGACGGCGTGCGTGATCTTGCGGGTGACGAACTCGAGGCCGCGGCGGGGGCCCTCGTGGTTGAACAGGATGCCAGAGCAGGCGAAGAGGCCGTAGCTCTCGCGATAGTTGACCGTGATGTCGTGGCCGAAGACCTTGGCCACGCCGTACGGCGAGCGCGGGTGGAACGGCGTGAGCTCGCTCTGGGGCGTCTCGCGGACCTTGCCGAACATCTCGGAGGACGAGGCCTGGTAGAAGCGGATCGCGCGGTCGTCGCCGCCGACGAGGCGGATCGCCTCGAGCATGCGCAGCACGCCGAGACCCGTGATGTTGGCCGTGAGCTCCGCCTGGTTGAACGACATGGCGACGAAGGAGACGCCGCCCAGGTTGTACACCTCGTCGGGGCGGCTGCGCTCGAGCGCCGAGACGAGGCTCG
>JBEBCD010000071.1:0-21343 GCA_041158045.1 Actinomycetota bacterium
GCACGACGAGCCGCATCGTGCGCCGCATCGTCGTGCGCGGCGCGAGCACGAGCGGCTCGATCGTGAAGCCGTCGGGTGGTCCCGACTGCGGCTCGACGCACAGCGCGTGCGCGGGCTCGTCGTAGACGACCCAGTGCGAGCAGTCGCTCTCGATGCGCAGCGCGAGATCGTCCCACCGCACGACCGGCGCGGCGTGCGCGCCGGTGAAGCAGTCGTCGTGCGGGCCCGCCGTCGGCGCGACGCGCGCACCCGTCGGGATCCCCTCGGCGTCGCGCACGTACATCTCGCGGAACGTCGCCTCGACGCGACACGGCCGGACGAACCACGGATGCCACCCGACCTGCACCGGCATCGACGCGTCGCCCGCGGTGACCTCGAGCGTGCACTCGACGGACTCGCCGTCCGGCGAGGCGCCGCCGGGCGCGTCGAGGACGCGCACCTCGTGGGCGACCGACCCACCGAGCGGCCACCGCGGGCCGAGGTCCGCCGTCATGCGCACGCCGCGCACGTCCGCGCGCTCGACGCGCCACGTCACGTCGTGGACGGTGCCGTGGATCGCGTGGTCGCCGAGCGTGATCGGCAGGCGGTGCGCGACGCCCGCGTGCACGAACGCGCCGCGACGCACCCGGCCGGCCCACGGCACCATCGGGTACGCACCCCAGCCCATCGAGCGACCGTCGGGGACCCGTACGAGGAGTCGCTCGCGCCCGTCGACGACGAGCGAGGCGAGCCGGCCGCCGTCGCGCGCCGACACCGTGCAGGCGGCGCCGCGTGCGCCCCGCCCCGCGACGAGGCGGACCGTGCGCGGCCGGCGCAGGAGGGCGAGCGCGAGTGCGGCGCCGAGCGCGCCGATCCACGGCGCGTCACCGAGCCGCGAGTACGCGGTGCGGCCCTCGCGGAGCGGCAGCGTCGTCACCAGCACGCCCGCCTCGCCGATGCCGAGCTCGCGCACGAGCGGGCCGTCGACGCCGCGACGCGCCGCCACCTGCGCGCCGTCGGGGGAGAGCACCGTCGTGTAGCCGGTCGTGGCGACCTGCGCGAGCCAGCGCGACTGCTCGATCGCGCGCAGGGCGTTGGTCGCGACCTGCTGACGCTGGAGGATCGTGCCGGTGTAGCTCGAGCCATTGGTCGGGTTGAGCAGCGCCGCGCCGCGCGCCTCGACGCCGGCGTTGGCGCGCCCGGCGAAGAACGCCTCCCACGAGATCGAGACGCCGAGCGTCGCCGGCGGGACGGCGAGCGACGCCGGTCCCTCGCCGGCGACCGCGTCGGTGGGCACGCGGTCGACGGGCGCCCCCGCCGCCTCCAGCGCCTCCCGCAGGCCCGCGGGCACGTACTCGCCGAAGGGCACGCGGCGGACCTTGTCGTAGCGGCCGGAGATCGCGCCGTCGGGGTCGACGACCACCTGCGCGTTGACGAAGCGGCCGGGTCCCGCGTCCTCGGTGACCCCGACGAGCAATGGCGCGCCGACGCGCGCGGCCTCCGCCGCGACCTCGACGCGCGCGGCGCTCGCGGCGAAGTCCGCGGTGTCCACGACGTTCTCCGGCCAGACGACGGCGTCGATGCCCGCGTCCGGGCCCGCGCCGTCGGGGATGCCGCGGGTGGCGTCGAGGTGGCGCTCCACCACGCGCCGCGGGTCGGAGCGGATGGCGAGCACGCCCTGCGGGCCGCCGCCCTGGACGAGCGCGAGTCGGACGTCGTCGCCCGCGTCGCGCACGCCGAGCCGCGCGAGCGGGCCGCCGAGTGCGCCGAGGGCGGCCAGCGCCGCGGCGCCGACCGCGAGCGGGGCGAGCGCGCGCGGCCCCGTGCGGCGATCGCGTGCCGCGAGGAGGACGCGCACCGCCTCGGCGAGCAGGGTCGCCGCCTGCATCGCGATCCAGCCGACGAGGACGGGGCCGCCGAGCGAGGCGACCGACGCGTACGGCGTCGCGGCGAGCGCGATCGGCACCGTCGCGATCGGTACGCCGCCGAACGGCGCCGACCAGCGCAGCGCCTCGGCGAGCGCGTGCGCGGCCGGCCGCGCCCATGCGTCGGCGCCGGGACGCGCGCGGGCGACACCGGCGGCGACCGTCGCGGCGAGCGCGTGCAGCCCGGCGAAGGCGGCGACGGCGACGACGTAGCCCGGCGCGGTGAGGTGCCACATCCAGCCCGCGCCGATCGCGAGCCACGCGGCGGCGAACGCGGCGGCGAGCGCGGCCTGCCGGCCGGCGGCGGCGCCGCGGGAGAGCCCGTGGAGCACGGCCCACGCGACGAAGGCGAGCGGCCACGCACCCCACGGCGGGAGCGCGAGCGCCATCGCGGCCCCCGCGCCGAGCGCGGCCGCGAGCGCCGGCGCGCGACGCGCCACGCCGGTCACGGCGCGTTACGCGCGGCGGACGCGCCCGCGGAGGGCGGCGAAGGCGAGCGAGAAGGAGACCGCGCCGACGACGGCGGTGGCACCGAGTCCCTCGAGGATCGGGCGGGCGCTCCAGCCCTCGAGCACGATCGCGCGCATGCCGGCGAGCACGTAGGTCGTCGGATTGAAGTCCGCGGCGGTCGACAGCCAGCCCGTGAGGGCCTCCTGCGGGAGGTAGGCGGTCGTGAGGAACGCGAACGGGAAGAACAGGAGGAAGGAGTTGTTGACCGCGGTCGGGTTGCCCGTCTTGAGGGCGATCGCGTACGGGAAGCCCGTGAATGCGAGGCCCCACGCGCCCGCGAGCAGGACGAACGCGAGCATGCCGAGCGGGCCGGTGGCGAACTGCACGCCGATCACGGCGCCGATGATGACGACGGGCACCGCGAGCGTCATGACGAGCGCGAGGTCGGCGACCATGAGCCCGAGCAGGAGGGTCGCGCGCCGCACGGGCGTGAGCAGGAGCCGGTCGAGGTAGCCGTCCTGGATGTCGATCACGAGCGACGCCGCGCGCGAGACCCCGGTGACCGCGAAGATCACGGCGACCGGCAGCTGGAAGCCCTTGAAGTCGAAGCCGCCGGGCGTGTTGCCCTCGACGAAGCGCTGCAGGGAGCCGATGTTGACCACGAGGAAGAACACGGGGATGATGAGCGCCGGCCCGACCGACTCCGCGTCGCGCCACGTGAGCCGCAGCGCGCGGAGCGACACCGACCAGAGGTCGCGCACGAAGCCGGCGGGTCGGGCGTGCACGCGGGGCCCGCCCGCTGCGGCGTCGACCGCGCTCACGCCGCGTCCTCCCCGCGCATGCGCGCACCCGTCGCGTGGAGGAACACGTCGTCGAGCGTCGGGGTGCGCAGCGTGATGGCCTGCACGTGGATGCCCGCTCCCGCGAGCGCGACGGCCACCGCGCTGATCGCCGCCGCACCGTCGGCGACCGACACGATGACCTCCTCGCCCCGGACCTCGATGCCCTCGACCCGCGGCACCCCGGCGAGCGCGTCCGGGGCGCGCGACGCGTCGGCGCGCGCGGCGCGCACGACGATGACGTCCGCGCCGATGGAGCGCTTGAGGTCCGTCGGCGTCCCCTCGGCGACGATGCGCCCGCGGGCGATGATGCCGACGCGGTGCGCGAGGGCGTCGGCCTCGTCGAGGTACTGGGTCGTGAGCAGGATCGTCATGCCCAGCCGCTCGTTGAGATGGCGCACCTCGTCCCACACGGCGGCGCGGCTCACCGGGTCGAGGCCCGTGGTCGGCTCGTCGAGGAACAGCACCTCGGGCTGGTGCACGAGGGCCGCGGCGAGGTCGAGGCGCCGCTTCATGCCCCCGGAGTAGGTGCGGATGTAGCGGTCGATCGCGTCCCCGATATCCACGAGCCCGAGCAGGTGGTCGATGCGTGCGGCGCGCTCGCGCGCCCCGAGCCCGTAGAGGCGACCCTGCATGTCGAGCAGCTCGCGACCCGTCTGCTTGGGGTCGAGGGCCGCCTCCTGGAGCGCGACCCCGATGCGGAAGCGCACGCGCTCCGGCTCGCGCACGACGTCGTGGCCGGCGACGCTCGCCGTGCCCGCGCTGGGCGCGAGCAGCGTCGTGAGCATCCGCACCGTGGTCGACTTGCCCGCACCGTTGGGCCCGAGGAAGCCGTAGATCTCACCCGCGGCGATGCGCAGGTCGACGCCGTCGACGGCGCGCGTCTCGCCGAAGGTGCGCTCGAGGCCGCTCGCGACGATCGCATCCGTGCGGCCCACGCGGGCCGATGCTACCGACGGTCCCCCGTGCGCTCGAGGTGCGCCTGGAGGCGCGCGATGCGACGACGCAGCGGCGGATGCGACGCGAGCACCCACGCGCGCCGTTCGTCGTCGTCGGCGACGTCGCCGCGCGCGTCGCGCGTGCGCACGAGCGCGCGCAGCAGGTCGGCGCCGAAGCCGAGCTGCGCCGCGCGCCGGTCCGCCTGGTACTCGGAGGCGTGGCCCACCGCGTCGCCGAGGGCCTGCGACACGAGCAGCGCGGCGACCAGGATGGACGAGACGACGGTCAGCGTCGCGGACGCGAACAGCGCGACGAACCGCAGGACGGGCACGCGCGCGACGAGCGACTCCGCCGTGGCCTCGGCGACCCGCTGGAGCGCGAAGCCGAGGCGCGCGAGGGCGACGATCGGGAGGCTCATCCACTGCGCGACGGCGAGCGCGACGGTGTGGGAGCCGAGGTGGTGCGCGAGCTCGTGCGCGAGCACGCCCGCGAGCTCGCGGGGCCCGAGCTCGCGCACCGCGTACGAGCTCACGACGAGGAGGTGGCCGCCCGACGCGAAGGCGTTGACCTCGTCGCCGTCGACGACCGCGAGGACGTAGCGATCCTCGTCGAGCCCGGCGGCGCCGGCCACCCGCGCCCAGGCCTCGCCGAGTCGGGCGGCCTCGACCGGGTCGGGTGCGCGCGCGCCGAGGAGCCGCGTGAGGAGGAGGCGCTCGACGGGCGGGGAGAAGAGGACGATCCCGAGCAGCAGCGAGCTGGCCGCGAAGAGCGGGTACGCCACGTCGCCCCAGATGCCGAACGGGAGCCAGTAGACCGCGACGGTCGCGAGCCAGACCGGCGCGAGCGCCGCGACCGGCGCGAGCGCCGCGAGGGCCGCGGGCTCGACGGTGCGGCGGGTCGCCACGGCGCGCCCCGCCTCAGCCGGCGCCGCGGAGGGCCTCGGCGAGGGCCTCGGGGACGACCGGGTTGAAGTACTCGCTCGTCGCCACCTCGGCGGCGGCGATGAAGCGGGGCACGCCGGGCGCGCGCCACGGCGACACGAGCTCGACGTGGCACCACGCCGAGTCGTACGCGGGGCCGCCCCCGCGCGGGCGTTGATTGACCCACATCATGTACGGCACGTCGGCGCCGAGGTGCCGCTCGAGGCGACCGATCGCGTCGACGAGCATCGCGGCGAGCGCGTCGCGGTCGGCGTCACCCATCGCCGACAGGTCGCCGACGGCGTGCAGCGGTGCGATCTCGATCGACGCGGGGAAGACGGGTGCGACGGGCACCCACGAGGCCCATCCGTCGGCGCGCGCGACGATGCGCGCGTCATCGGGCTCCGGTCGCCAGCCGCCGGCCCAGCGCCGCGCGGTGCGCTCGGGCACGTGGTCGAACGCGTAGAGCTGGCCGTGCGGGTGGTCGATCGTCGCGCCGACCTCGCGCCCACGGTTTTCGAACACGAGGACGGTGCGCACGGCCGGGTCGGCGAACTGCGCGGCGGTGCGCTCCGCCCACAGGTCCACGACGTCGCGCACGCGGCGCGCCCCCATGCGCACGAGGCTCGCGTCGTGATCGGGCGAGTACAGGAGCACCTCGCAGCGACCCGCGTCCATCGCCGGCCACCGGTTGGCGAACCATCGCGTCGCGTACGGCTCCGGCGCCTCGAGTCCCCCCACGCAGAACGGGCAGCCGGTGCTCGGCAGGTTGGGCCTGCCCTGGCGCGAGCCGACGACGTGCACGGTCGTGCCGGTCCAGGGGTCGCGGCGCACGTCGGCCATGGCCGCGTCGATCGGGTCGCCGGCGCCTAGTCGGGCAGGCGCGCGCCGGTCGCCTCGTCGAAGAGGTGGACCGCACCCGGGCGCACCGCGAGGCGCACCTCGGCGCCCTCTCCCGTCGTCGCGAGTCCCTGGACGCGGACCACGACCCGGTCGTGCGCGACGTCGTCGGCGGTGCAGTGGAGGTACGAGTCGGACCCCAGCTCCTCGACGATGTCGACCCGCGCGCCGAGCCCCGCCGCACCGACGTCCCAGCCCTCGGGGCGGACCCCGACGATCACGCCGGGGCCGCGCAGGGCGGACCGCTGCGCCGGGCCGAGCGGTAGGCGCAGGCCGCCGACCGCGACCCCGTCGCCGTCGAGGCGGCCGTGGAGGAGGTTCATCGCAGGGGAGCCGATGAAGCCGGCGACGAACGTGTTGGCCGGGCGGGTGAAGAGCTCGCGCGGGCTCGCGACCTGCTGGAGCAGTCCGTCCTTCATCACCGCGACGCGGTCGCCCATCGTCATGGCCTCGACCTGGTCGTGCGTGACGTAGATGGTGGTGGTGCCGAGACGCCGCTGGAGGTCGGCGACCTGCGTGCGGGTCTGGACGCGCAACTTCGCGTCGAGGTTGGACAGCGGCTCGTCCATGAGGAAGACGCGCGGCTGGCGCACGATGGCGCGGCCCATGGCGACGCGCTGGCGTTGGCCGCCCGAGAGCTTGGCCGGCTTGCGCTCGAGGTAGTCGACGAGGTCGAGCATCGCCGCGGTCTCGCGCACGCGGCGATCGATCTCGGCGCGCGGTACGCGCGTGATCTTGAGGTGGAAACCGATGTTCTCCGCGACGGTCATGTGCGGGTACAGCGCGTAGTTCTGGAAGATCATCGCGACGTCGCGGTCCTTGGGCGCGACGTCGGTGACGTCGCGGTCGCCGATGAGCACGGCGCCGCCGTCGAGCGGCTCGAGGCCGGCGAGCATGCGCAGCGCGGTCGACTTGCCGCACCCCGACGGTCCGACGAGCACCAAGAACTCCCCGTCGCCGATCGCGAGATCGAGCCCGTCGACCGCGGGGCGGCTGAGGCCGGGGTACGTGCGCGTCGCGCCCCTGTACGTCACCGTGGCCACGCGTCCCCCCGATCTGCGTCGCTCCACACCCTATGCGGGTCCGCGAGGGACGGATCGTTTGCGCCCCCTCCCGCGGTGTGCGACGCTCGTGGCACCACGCGGCGGCCGTCCGGTCGTCGCACACGCAACACGAAGGGATCACTTCCATGGCGAAGTCGGATCAATCCTCAGTGCGCCAGTCGGACCTCGGGTTCCGCCTGTCGCGACGCGAGCTCCTCGCCGGGGCCGCGGGAGTCGCCGGGGCCGGGGCGCTGCTCGCGGCGTGCGGCGGCGGCGGCAGCGAGGCGGTCGGTCCGCTCTCGTTCGGCGCGCGCACGGTCGACGAGTCGCCGACCAAGCAGCTGAAGGCGCTCGTCGCGGCCTACGAGGCCAAGACGGGCAACACGGTCACGTACAACGCGACCGAGTCCAACGCCTTCCAGAACAACCTGTCGCAGTACCTGCAGGGCACGCCGGACGACGCCTTCCAGTGGATGGCCGGCTACCGCATGCAGTTCTTCGCGGAGCAGGGGCTCCTCGTGGACCTCAGCGACGTCTGGGACAAGATCGGGGACCAGTACGAGGAGTCGTACAAGATCGCCTCGACCGGTCTCGACGGCAAGCAGTACTTCGTCCCGCAGTCCTGGTACCCGTGGGGTCTGCACTTCCGCAAGTCGATGCTCGCCGACCTCGGCATCGACCCGGACGGCATCTACAACTGGGACGACTTCATGAAGATGCTCGAGGGCATGAAGTCCAAGGGCCTGATCGGCTTCGCCGCCGGTGACAAGGGCGGCTGGGAGGCGATGGGCACCTTCGACATCATCAACGCCCGCGTCAACGGCTACCAGTACCACGTCGACCTCATGGCGGGCCGCGAGAAGTGGACCGACCCGCGCACGGCCGAGGTGTTCTCCTACTGGGAGCAGCTCGTCCCGTACATGAACGACAACGTGCTCGACCTCGAGTGGGACGGCGCCATGCAGCTGCTCCTGCAGCGCAAGGCGGGCGCCATGCTCATGGGGTCCTGGTTCGGCGGCAACTTCAAGGAGCAGTCGGACGCGGACTACGAGGACCTCTGGATCATCCCCTTCCCGGAGATCAACCCGGAGCACAAGCGCGACACCATCGACGCGCCGATCGACGGCTTCTGCGCCGCCAAGAACGGCTCGAACAACGACGGTGGTGCCGACTTCCTCGCCTTCGCGGGCGACATGGAGGGCGTGCAGGCGATGCTCGACACGGGCGTGCCGATGACCTCCGCCAACAAGGGTCAGGACACCTCGACCTACGACGCGTTCCAGAAGCAACAGCTGGCCGTCATGGGCGAGGCGAAGTACATCACCCAGTTCCTCGACCGCGACACGCGCCCGGACTTCGCCGGTCCGGTCGTCGGTCCCGCGTTCCAGGACTGGTTCCGCAACCCGAAGGACGTCAACAAGATCCTCGAGAGCCTGCAGGCGCAGTGGGACGCACTCCCGCCGCTCACCTGATCGGCATCTCGGGTCCCACGAACACAGATTGATCGGATGACCGCGGCGGCGGGTCGGCAGGCCCGCCGCCGCGCGTTCTCCCGGGGCGACCGGCTCACCCTCGCCCTCTTCGTCGGCGTGCCGACGGCCGTGCACGTCGCGCTCGTGTGGCTGCCGGCGATCGCGACGATCCTGCTCTCCCTCACCTTCTGGACGGGGATCCGCTACTCGGACATCACCTGGGCGGGCCTCGCCAACTACGAGAACATCCTCCTGTCGACCCCCGCGTTCTGGGATGCGCTGCGCAACAACGCGATCTGGCTCGGGTGGTTCGGCCTCATCGCCACCCCCCTCGGGGTGCTGCTGGCCTACGAGATCGATCGGCAGATCCGCGGGCACCGGTTCTACCAGTCGGCGTACTACCTGCCGGTCGTGCTGTCGCTCGCCGTCACGGGGATCATCTGGAACTTCATGCTCCGCCCGGACGGCTTCGTCAACGGCCTCCTCGGCCGGGACATCGCCGACGCCGTCTCGTTCTTCGGCAACTACGACATCAACATCTACGTGATCATGGTGATCGCCTCGTGGCGGCACATCGGCTACATCATGCTGCTGTACCTCGCAGGACTGAAGTCGGTCGACCCGGCGATGCGCGAGGCGGCGGCGCTCGACGGCGCGACCGAGTGGGAGACCTTCCGCAAGGTGATCCTGCCGACGATGCGGCCGGTCAACATCATCATCGTCGTCATCACGATCATCGAGTCGCTCCGCGCCTTCGACATCATCTACGTCATCTACGGCACGAGCGCCGGGCTCCCGATCCTCGGCATCCTCGTGTTCCAAAACATCGCGGGCGAGGGCGCGTCGATGAAGGGCGCGGCGTACGCCGTGATCCTCTTCCTGCTCTCGATCGGGCCGATCATCGCCTACCTGCGCCAGCAGTTCCGTGAGGACGTCCGATGAGCGCGCCCGCGCGCGGCTCCCAGGTCGTGAAGGACCGGGTGATCTCCGCGTTCATCGGCGTCTTCGCGCTCGTCTGGCTCTTCCCGATCGCGTGGACGTTGTGGAGCTCGTTTCGCCCCTACGCCGAGATCCGGGCGCGCGGGGTCTTCTCGATACCGGAGCGCCTCGGGCTGTTCAACTACGCGGACGCGATCCGCCGCATGGACCTGCCCACGTACCTGTGGAACTCCTTCGCGATCACCGCACCGGCGGTCGTGCTCACGCTGTTCCTCGGGTCGCTCATCGGGTTCGTCGTGTCGCGGTACTCCTTCCGCTTCAACGTCGGGATGCTCCTGCTCTTCACGGCGGGCAACCTGCTGCCGCCGCAGCTGGTCTTCATACCGGTGTTCAAGGCCTACCTGCAGATCGGCGACCTCGTGGGCAACCGCCGCTTCCTCTACGACTCGCCGTGGGGCGTCGTGCTCATCCACGTGGCGTTCCAGGTCGGGTTCGCGACGTTCGTGCTCTCGAGCTACATGAAGACGATCCCCAAGGAGATCTCGGAGTCGGCGATGGTGGACGGCGCCTCGGTCTTCCGGCACTACTGGAACGTGATGCTGCCCCTGCTGCGCCCGCCGCTCGCGTCGCTCGCGGTCCTCATGACCACGTGGATCTACAACGACTTCTTCTGGGCCCTCGTGCTCATGTCGACGGACGCCAAGCGCCCGATCACCTCTGCGCTCGGGCGGCTGACCGGCGAGTTCGTCACGGATTACAACCTGCTGGCGGCGGGCGCGATGATCGCGGCGCTGCCGACGCTGCTCGTGTTCTTCGTGCTGCGCCGACAGTTCGTGTCGGGGCTCTCGTTGGGGGCGACCAAGGGCTGACGGCCGCCGCCAGAATGGTCGGGTGACGGGGTCGGTGCGGGGGCTGGCGCACCTGTGCGTGCCCGGCGTGAGCGTGCTGGTGGACCTGCGCGGGGGCGTGCCGGCGATCGTGCACTGGGGCGCGGAGCTCGCGCACCTCGCCCCGGGGGACGTGCCGGCGGGCGACGCGGACGGGGTGCTGCGGGCGCTCGGTCGTCCGGTCGTGCACGGCGGGCCCGACGCGATCGCGCCGGCCTCGCTCGTGCCGCAGTACGCGGAGGGGTGGCCGGGCCGGCCCGGCCTCGGCGGGCACCGGCCGGGCGGCCGCGACTTCGCCCCCCGCTTCGTCGCGTGCGAGGCGACGCTCGAGCGGCCGGTCGATCCGTCGCGCGGCGCGGCGCTGTTGTCGGCAACGTGCGTCGACCCGCACGCGCGGCTCGCGCTGCGCATCGAGCTGGCGCTGCACGCCGGTGGTGCGCTCGTGGCGCGCGTCGCGCTGCGCAACGAGGGCGACACCCGCTACCTGCTCGCCTCGCTCGGCGTCACGATCCCGCTGCCATCCCACGCCTCCGAGCTCGTGACGTTCGACGGTCGGTGGTCGCGCGAGACGCGTCCGCGGCGCCACGCGCTCGCGACCGGCGCGTGGACGTCGGAGTCGCGTGCGGGGCGCACCTCGCACGAGCGTCCGCCGACGGTGTGGGCGCTCGCGCCGGGGACGGGGGAGTGGGCCGGCGAGGCGTGGGGCCTGCACCTCGCCTGGAGCGGCAACCACGCGCTGCACGTGGAGGTGCTGCCCGACGGCCGTCGCGTCGCGCACCTCGCGGAGCTGCTGCTGCCGGGCGAGGTGTGCGTCGACCCCGGGGCGACGCACGAGGCGCCGGAGGTGGTCGGGGCGTACTCGGGCGGCGGGCTGACGCCCGCGTCGTGGGCGTACCACCGGCTCGTACGCGCCCGGCCGCACCATCCGGGTGCGTCGCGCCCGCGACCCGTCGTGTGCAACACGTGGGAGGCCACCTACTTCGATCACGACGCGGCGCGGCTGCGCGCGCTCGCGGACGCGGCCGCCGCCGTCGGCGCGGAGCGCTTCGTGCTCGACGACGGATGGTTCGGCGGACGGCGCCACGACCGCGCGGGGCTCGGCGACTGGGTCGTGTCGCGCGAGGCGCACCCGGAGGGCCTCGCGCCGCTCATCTCCCACGTGCGGTCGCTCGGGATGGACTTCGGCATCTGGGTGGAGCCCGAGATGGTCAACCCCGACAGCGACCTCCACCGCGCGCACCCGGACTGGGTGCTCGCCGACCCGCGCTACGAGCCGGTGCTGGCGCGCCACCAGCTCGTGCTCGACCTCGCGCGCCCCGAGGCCTACGCCCACGTGCGCGACCGCCTGCACGCGCTGCTCGCCGGGCACGAGATCGCCTTCGTCAAGTGGGACATGAACCGCGACCACGTCCACGCGACCGGTGCGCGCGGCGCGGCGGGGACGCGGTCCCAGACGCTCGCCGTCTACCGGCTGCTCGACGAGCTGCGCGCGGCGCACCCGCGGGTGGAGTTCGAGTCCTGCGCGTCGGGCGGCGGCCGGGTCGACCTCGAGATCCTCCGGCGCACGGAGCGCGTGTGGGCGAGCGACTGCATCGACCCGCTCGAGCGGCAGCACGTGCAGCGCGGCACCTCCATGCTGCTGCCGCCGGAGGTGATCGGCAGCCACGTCGGCGCCGACCGCTCGCACACCACGGGGCGGCGGCACGACCTCGCGTTCCGGGTCGCGACCGCGATGTTCGGCCACCTCGGCCTCGAGCTCGATCTCGCGGTGCTCGACGCGGGGGAGCGGTCGCGGCTCGCCGAGGGCGTCGCGCTGTACCGCCGGCACCGCGCGCTGGTGCACGGCGGCGACGCCGTGCGATTCGACCCGCAGGGCGACGCCGACCCGTCGGGCGACGATCCGGAGCTGCTCGCCCACGGCGTCTACTCGGTGGACCGCTCGGAGGCCCTCGTGTGCCTCGCGCGCCTGCGCACGGGTCGGTCGCTCACGCCGCCGCCGCTGCGCCTGCCGGGGCTCGATCCCGCGCGGCGCTACCGCGTCGCGCGCGTCGCGCTGCCCGGCGAGCGCGCCGACCGACCGACGGGCTCCGCGCGGCACGACCCGGCGTGGCTCGCCCCGGGCGCCGCGCCGCTCGAGATGACGGGCGAGGCGCTCGCGACGCTCGGCGTGCAGCCGCCCGCGCTGTGGCCGGAGCAGGCGTTCGTGGTCCACCTCGTCGCGGTCCGCTCGTAGCCTTCCACGCCGTGTCCGAGACCGACCGCGCGGGGGAGCTCTCGCCCGAGGTGGTGGCCAAGGTCGCGCGGCTCGCGCGCCTCGCCCTCGGGGACGACGAGGTGTCGCGCATGACGGCGCAGCTCGCGGGCATGCTCGCGCACTTCCGCGACGTCGACGCGCTCGACCTCGCCGACGTCCGGCCGATGAGCCAGCCGTACGAGCTGGTCAACGTGCTGCGCGACGACGAGCCCGCGCCGTCGCTCGACCGCGACGAGGTGCTCGCGTCCGCACCCGCGGCGGAGGACGGCCGCTTCCGCGTGCCGCCCATCGTCGGGCTCGAGGGCTGACCGGTGCGCGGCGCCGTCGAGATCGCGCGGGGCGTCGCCGCGGGGGAGCTGCGCGCCGCCGACGTGCTCGAGGAGCACCTCGCGGCCGTGCGGGCCCGCGAGGGGGAGATCCACGCGTTCAACCTCGTGACGGACGACGCCGCGCGGGCGCGCGCCGCGGCCATCGACGCCCGCGTCGCCGCGGGCGCCGCGGTCGGCCCGATGGCCGGCGTCGTCGTGGCGCTCAAGGACAACATGTGCACCCGCGGCGTGCCGACGACGTGCTCGTCGCGGATCCTCGAGGGCTGGCGCCCGCCGTACGACGCCACCGTCGTGCGGCGACTGGAGGCGGCGGACGCCGTGGTGATCGGCAAGACCAACCTCGACGAGTTCGCCATGGGCTCGAGCACGGAAAACTCGGCGTTCGGCCCGACGCGCAACCCGCACGACCCGACGCGCGTACCGGGCGGCTCGAGCGGCGGCAGCGCGGCGGCGGTGGCCGCGGGCATGGCGACGGTGTCGCTCGGCAGCGACACCGGCGGCAGCATCCGCCAGCCGGCCGCGCTCTGCGGCCTCGTCGGGGTCAAGCCGACGTACGGCGTCGTCTCGCGCCAGGGACTCGTCGCCTTCGCCAGCAGCCTCGACCAGATCGGGCCCTTCGCGCGCAGCGTGGCCGACGCCGCCCTCGTGCTCGAGGCCATCGCGGGCCACGACCCGCTCGACTCGACGTCGATCCCGCGGCCCGCCCCGGCACTCGGCCCCGCGCTGGCCGAGGGCGTGCGCGGCATGCGCATCGGCCGCGTCGTCGACCTGCCCGAGGGCTGCGAGCCCGAGGTGCTCGCGCGCCTCGAGGAGTCCTTCGCCGCGCTCGTCGCGGCGGGCGCCACCGTCGTCGACGTGACGCTGCCGTCGCTGTCCTACGGCCTCACCGCGTACTACCTCATCGCGCCCGCGGAGGCGTCGAGCAACCTCGCGCGCTACGACGGCGTGCGCTACGGCCTGCGCGTCGACGCCGAGGACGTCAACGCGATGTACGCCGCGACGCGCGCCGCCGGCTTCGGCGACGAGGTGAAGCGGCGCATCATGCTCGGCACCTACGCCCTGTCGGCCGGGTACTACGACGCGTACTACGGCAAGGCGCTCAAGGTGCGGCGCCTCATCGCCGACGACTTCGCCCGCGCGTACGCGTCGTGCGACGCGATCCTCACGCCGACGTCGCCGACCGTCGCCTTCCCCCTCGGGGCCAAGACGTCGGACCCGCTCACGATGTACCTCTGCGACGTGTTCACCATCCCGACCAACCTCGCGGGCCACGCGGCGATGAGCGTGCCCTTCGGGTCCGGCGCGCACGGCCTGCCCGTCGGCGTCCAGGTACTGGCCCCGGCGCTCGGGGAGCACGCGATGTTCCGCGTCGCGGCCGAGCTCGAGCGCCGCGCGCCCGGCGCGCGGGGGGGCTGAGACCGTGTCCGCGACCGCGACGCTCCCCGGCGACTGGCAGCTCGTCGTCGGCCTCGAGGTGCACGTCGAGCTGGCGACGCGGACCAAGCTCTTCAGCGCCAGTGCCAACCGCTTCGGCGACGACCCCAACACGCACATCGACCCGGTGACCCTGGGCCTGCCCGGCGCGCTCCCGGTGCTCAACCGCCACGCGGTCGAGCTCGCGATGCGGATCGGGCTGGCGCTCCGATGCACGGTGCGGCCGTGCACCTTCCACCGCAAGAATTACTTCTACCCCGACCTGCCGAAGGCCTACCAGATCAGCCAATACGACCAGCCGCTCAACGTGGACGGCCACCTCGTGCTCCCCGGCGGCGTGCGCATCGGCATCGAGCGTGCGCACCTCGAGGAGGACACGGGCAAGTCGACGCACTTCGGCGGCGCGTCGGGCCGCATCCACGGCAGCGACCACTCGCTCATCGACTACAACCGCGCGGGCGTGCCGCTCGTCGAGATCGTGTCGCGCCCCGACATCCGCACGAGCGAGCAGGCGCGCCAGTACGTCGCGGAGCTCCGCGCGATCATCGCCGCCGTCGGCGCGAGCGACGCGAAGATGGAGGAGGGCTCGATGCGCGTGGACGTCAACGTCTCGGTCCACCGCCCCGGCACCCCGTTCGGCACCCGCTGCGAGATCAAGAACGTCAACTCGATCCGCGGCGTCGGACGCGCGATCGACTACGAGGCGCGCCGCCAGGTGGACGTGCTCGAGTCGGGCGGCACGATCCGCCAGGAGACGCGCCACTGGGACGACGCCGCCGGCCGTACCAACACGCTGCGCACCAAGGAGGACGCGGACGACTACCGCTACTTCCTCGAACCCGACCTCGTGCCCCTGGTGCCGGACGCGGCGTGGATCGAGCGCGTGCGCGCCGCCCTGCCGCCCCTGCCCGCCGCGCGCCGCGGGGCGCTCGCGACGCTCACGGGTGCCGCGCCCGACGGCGAGGCGGTGTCCGTGGTGGTGGAGCGCGGCCAGGACGACTACGTGCGCGCGGTGGCGGACGCGGGCGGCGACGCCGCCCGCGCCTTGACCTACGTGCAGCAGGGCTACGCCGAGGCGGGCCCGACCCCCGCCGTGCCCGCGGCCGACCTCGCGGCGCTCACGCGGCTCGAGCGCGACGGCGCGGTCACCGCGACGCAGGCCAAGGTGCTGCTCGCCGACCTCGTCGCGGCGGGCGGCGGCGACGTCGCGGCGATGGCGCGGGCCAAGGGCTTCGAGGCGATGGACGCGGGCGACCTCGAGGCGCTCGTCGACGCCGCGATCGCGGCCGACCCCGACGCCTTCGCGAAGTACCGGGCGGGCGAGGCCAAGGCGGCCGGGGCCCTCGTCGGGCGCGTCATGAAGGCCTCGAAGGGCAAGGCCGACGGCAAGCTCGTCACCGCGATCCTGGAGCGCCGCGCCCGGGCCTGAGGCTCGGGTTGCGCCGTCGTGTTAGGCAAGCCTAACATCTGACCCCATGGGTTCCAGCTTCCTCATCACGCTCCGCGAGGGCCTCGAAGCCTCCCTCGTCATCTCGATCCTCCTCACCTACCTGACCAAGACGGGGCGCCGCCACGAGTCGGGCGCCGTGTGGGCCGGCACCGCCGCCGCCGTCGCCCTGTGCGTCGCCGTGGGGACGCTCATCTTCGTGCTCGTCGACGGGCTCCACGGCAACGCGGCGTACGCCGTCGAGGGCGGCATCGCGCTCGCGGCGACGATCGTGCTCACCCACATGGTGTTCTGGATGCGCGCCCACGCGCGCACCCTCGGCGCCGAGCTGCGGGCCAAGGTCGAGCGCTCCACGACGATCGCGCTCGGCGTCATCGCCTTCGTCGCCGTGCTGCGCGAGGGCCTCGAGACCGTGCTGTTCCTGCTGTCGGCCTCGACGGAGACGGCCACCGGCGCACCGGTGGTCGTCGGCGGCATCGCGGGCCTCGCGCTGTCGGTGGTCATCGGCGTCGCGATCTACCGCGGCGGCACGCGGCTCAACCTCCGCACGTTCTTCAACGTCACGGCCGTGCTGCTCCTCCTCTTCGCCGCCGGTCTCGCGGGCAAGACGGTGCACGAGTTCCGCGAGCTCGCGGGGTGGGAGTCGGGCTGGCTCGTCGAGCCGGTCTGGTCGATCGAGTCGGGGCCGTGGGCGAGCGGCACCTTCTACGACTTCATGCGCGGCCTCTTCGGCTGGCACCGCGAGCCCGAGATGATGCGCTTGCTCGCGTACGTCGGCTACCTCGTGCCGACGCTCGCGATCTACCGGCGCGGCTCGCGCCCCGCGGCCCCGGGGCCGGCGGAGGCCCGGACCTCGGCGGCGATCGGCGGGTAGCCTCGGATCCATGGCCGGCGCCGCGTCCCGCCCGTCCGCGGGGGGCCGCGAGACCCGCGTGGACGTGAAGCCCCGCAGCCGCGACGTCACCGACGGCGTCCGCAAGGCGCCCTCGCGGGCGATGCTCCGGGCCGTCGGCCTCGGCGAGGACGACTGGGCCAAGCCGCAGGTCGGCATCGCCTCGGCTTGGAACGAGGTCACCCCCTGCAACGTCTCGCTGCGACGCCTCGCCGAGCGCGCCAAGGCGGGGGTCCGGGAGGCGGGCGGCGTCGCCCTCGAGTTCGGCACCATCACCGTGAGCGACGGCATCAGCATGGGTCACGAGGGCATGCGCGCCTCGCTCGTGAGCCGGGAGATCATCTGCGACTCGGTCGAGGCGGTGGTGCACGCGGAGCGCTTCGACGGGTTCGTCGGCCTGGCCGGCTGCGACAAGAGCATCCCCGCGATGCTCATGGCCGCGGCCCGCCTGGACCTGCCGAGCGTCTTCGTCTACAACGGCTCGACGCTCCCTGGCGTCCACAAGGGCCGCAACATCGACATCACGACCGTCTTCGAGGCCGTCGGCGCGTGCGCGGCGGGGACGATGACGGAGGAGGAGCTCGGCGAGATCGAGCGCGCCGCGTGCCCGGGCGAGGGTGCGTGCGGCGGCATGTTCACCGCCAACACGATGTCGAGCATCGCCGAGGCGCTCGGCATGAGCCTGCCCGGCGCCGCATCGCCGCCCGCGGTCGACCCGCGGCGCGAGGGTGACGCGCGGCGCGCGGGCGCCGCGGTGGTGGAGATGCTGCGGCGCGGCATCACCCCGAGGATGATCATGACCAAGCCCGCCTTCGAGAACGCGATCGCGGTGGTCAACGCGCTCGGCGGCAGCACCAACGCCGTGCTCCACCTGCTCGCGATCGCCAACGAGGCGGGCGTCGCGCTCGACCTCGACGACTTCAACCGCATCGCCGCCCGCGTCCCCCACATCGCGGACACCAAGCCGGCGGGCAAGTACCACATGACCGACCTCGACCGCGTCGGCGGCGTGCCCGTCGTGCTGCGGCACCTCCTCGAGGCCGGACTCCTCCACGGTGACGTCCTCACCTGCACCGGTCGCACCATGGCGGACAACCTCGCGGCGCTCGACCCGCCCGCCCCCGACGGCGAGGTCGTGCGGCCGCTGTCCCGCGCGATCAACCCCGAGGGCGGCATCGTCGTGCTCACCGGCAGCCTCGCCCCGCGCGGCGCCGTCGTGAAGGTCGCGGGCCTCGGCGCGGACCAGCGGTCCTTCACCGGCACCGCCCGGGTCTTCGACGGGGAGGACGGCGCGATGGCCGCGATCCTCGCCGGCGACATCCGACCGGGCACGGTCCTCGTGATCCGCTACGAGGGGCCGAAGGGCGGGCCCGGCATGCGCGAGATGCTCGCCGTCACCGGTGCGCTGAAGGGCGCGGGCCGCGGCGCGGACTGCGCCCTCATCACCGACGGCCGCTTCAGCGGCGGGACCTGGGGCTTCTGCATCGGACACGTCGCGCCCGAGGCGGTCGACGGCGGCCCGATCGCCCACGTGCGCGACGGCGACCTCGTCCGCATCGACGTCGCGAGCGCGTCGCTCGACCTGCTCGTCGAGCCCGCGGAGCTGGCCGAGCGGGCCCGCGGCTGGAAGCCGATCCCCGCCCGCTACACGAGCGGCGTGCTGGCCAAGTACGCGCGGCTCGTGCAGGGCGCCGAGACCGGCGCGATCACCAATCCGATCGCCTGACGCGCCCCGGCCGCCGCGGGCCGCGCGGCGCGGGACCGAGCCCGGGGGCGGTCAGACCTCGTCGTAGTACTCGCGGCCGAGGTGCGTGATCTGCTCCTCGCCCATCATCCAGCGCAGCGTGTTCTTCAGCTTCGTCAGCTGGATGAAGAGGTCGTGCTCCGGGTACAGCCCCGGCGCGACCTGCGGGCTCTTGTAATAGAAGGACAGCCACTCCTGGATGCCGCCGAGCTTCGCGCGCTGCGCGAGGTCGGAGAACAGCACGAGGTCGAGGGCCAGCGGCGCCGCGAGGATCGAGTCGCGGCAGAGGAAGTCGACCTTGATCTGCATCGGGTAGCCGAGCCACCCGAAGATGTCGATGTTGTCCCAGCCCTCCTTGTTGTCGCCGCGGGGCGGGTAGTAGTTGATCCGGACCTTGTGGTACACGTTGCCGTACAGGTCGGGGTACTTCTCGGGCTGCAGGATGTGCTCGAGCACGCCGAGCTTCGACTCCTCCTTGGTCTTGAAGTTCTCCGGGTCGTCGAGCACCTCGCCGTCGCGGTTGCCCAGGATGTTGGTCGAGTACCACCCCGAGAGGCCGAGCATGCGGGCCTTCAGCATCGGGGCGAGCACCGTCTTCATGAGGGTCTGGCCGGTCTTGAAGTCCTTGCCGCTGATCGCGACGCCGCGCTGCGTCGCGAGCTGTCGCAGCACCGGGGTGTCGACGCAGAGGTTCGGCGCACCGTTGGCGAACGGCACGCCCTCGAGGATCGCCGCGTAGGCGTACAGCATCGACGGCGCGATCGTCGGGTCGTCGGCGTCGATGGCCCGCTCGAAGGACTCGAGGTCCTGGTGCGCGGCGCCCGGCTCGATGTAGATCTCGGTCGAGGCGCACCAGATCATCACCATGCGGTCGACCTTCTTCTCGTCCTTGAAGCGGTGGATGTCCTCGCGGATCGCCTCGAGCATCGCGCGCTTCGAGGCCTTGCCCATCACGTTGCCCGCATCGATGTTCTTCACGTACTTGCGGTCGAACGCCGCGGGCATCGGCCGCACGTCGCGCAGCGCGTCGGAGATCGCCTCGATGTGTCGGGGCCCCTCGAGCACGCCGGCGCGCTGGGCGGCCACGTAGGCGTCGTCGGGGAACGGATCCCATGCGCCCCAGACGATGTCGTCGAGCGTCGCGAGGGGGACGAAGTCGCGGATGAGCGGCGACGTCCCGGTCGTGCGCTTGCCGAGGCGGATCGTGCCCATCTGCGCGAGCGACCCGATGGGCGCGGCCATGCCGCGGCGGGCCAGCTCGACGCCGGCGATCAGGGTGCTGGCGACGGCGCCGAGGCCGACCGTGAGGACGCCGAGACGGCCCTCCGGCTTCGCGATCTGGATGGGGGTGGCGGGCATGCGGGACCTCCGTGCGCCGGGCGCCCCAAGGCTACGGCGCCCTCCAGCACGGCGTGCGCGGCCTCGAGCATCCGCCCGCACGCCTCGCGCGCCGACAGGCCCTGGACCTCGGTGAGCTGCCACCACGACGCCCACGAGAGCAGCCACTCGAGTCGATCGAGTCGTGCGCGCGCATCCGGCGCGCGTCGCAGCTCGGGCGCCACCACCGCCCGCACCTGCGCGTCCAGCTCGGCGCGCGTGCGACGGTCGGGCCGCGCGAGCAGCGCACCGTCGGGCGACGCGTAGCGCCGCGCGCGCTCGGCGACGAGCGCGCGCAGCCGCTCGTACGGCACATCGCCGCGCGTGGCTGCGGGACGCGGGGGCCGTCGGTGGGAGGTCACGGGGGTCGAGTCGAGGTGCGGTGTCGAGCCGGGTGGCCGAGACGATACGCACGTCGCTCCCCGTCGCGTCCACCCCTGCTCGCTCGCGTCACGCGCACGACATATCACGGCGATGTCAGTCGCCGCGCGGGACGGTGATGGGACCATCGTCTCCCCGCGTCCGACGTCACACGATGACGATCGGGATAATGCGCCGCGCTGC
The DNA here is from genome assembly GCA_041158045.1 of Actinomycetota bacterium. Taxonomy (GTDB): domain Bacteria; phylum Actinomycetota; class Acidimicrobiia; order Acidimicrobiales; family Ilumatobacteraceae; genus CAXRBC01. The sequence continues at coordinate 20,335 of JBEBCD010000071.1, forward strand.
GCCACCGGCGCGCGCGGCGACCCTGCGTACGGTGCCGCCCGCCATGGCGACCCTCGGACTCCCCGCCACACTGCGCCGCACGATCGCGCGCCTACTGGCGATGCTCGTCACCGTCGCGCTGCTCGCCGGGTCGTGGGGCGTGCACCGCGCCTGGGCGGATGCGGCGGGCGGCGCGCTCGCCGACGCGGACGGCGCCTCCACGATGCGCCGTGCGCTCGCGCGCTACGTGACGGCCGGCGCCGCGCACACGTGCGCGCTGCTCGACGACGGGAGCGTGAAGTGCTGGGGCCTCGGCACCAACGGCAGGCTCGGATCGGGTGCGACGGCGTCGCTCGGGGACGCCGCAGCCGAGACGGGCGACGCGCTCGCGGCGGTCGCGCTGGGGGCGGGCCGCACGGCGACGCAGGTCGCGGCGGGGACCGCGCACACCTGCGCGCTGCTCGACGACGGGAGGGTGAAGTGTTGGGGCCTCGGCACCGACGGCCGCCTCGGGTCGGGGGCGACGGCGTCGCTCGGCGACGCGGCCGGGGAGATGGGCGACGCGCTCGCGGCGGTCGCGCTCGGGACGGGACGCACCGCGGTGGAGATCGCCGTCGGCGGGGCGCACGCCTGCGCCCTACTCGACGACGGGAGCGTGAAATGCTGGGGCGCCAACGAGGAGGGCCAGCTGGGCCTCGGCGACACCGACGCCCGCGGGGACGAGCCGGACGAGATGGGCGACGCGCTCCCGGCGGTGGACCTCGGCACGGGTCGCACGGCGCTCGCGGTGGCGGCCGGGACGGCCCACACCTGCGCGGTCCTGGACGACGGGCGGCTGCGGTGCTGGGGCTCGGGGGCCAACGGGCGCCTGGGTCTCGGCGGACAGGACGCGATGGGCGACGGACCGGGCGAGATGGGTGACGCGCTCGCGGCGGTGGATCTCGGGACGGGTCGCACGGCGCAGGCCGTCGCGGCGGGCGACGCGCACACGTGCGCGATCCTCGACGACGCGACGCTCCGCTGCTGGGGC
>JBEBCD010000072.1:0-8736 GCA_041158045.1 Actinomycetota bacterium
GACGAGCTCGCGCTCCGTCGGGTAGCGGCGGCGCACCAGCATCCGCCGCACCGCCCACGGCGCGCTGACGCTCATCCGCAGCATCGCGCCCGCGACGCGACGCGCCGGCACCCAGGTCGCCATGAGCGGCGCCCACGCCTGCGCCGGCATCGACGCGAGGACCTCGAAGAACGCCGCGGCGTCCCGCCCGCGCAGCGCGAGCAGCACCCGCATGCCGTAGCGGTGCAGCCGGCGCGCGCGCCGGGCCGACCGCGGCCACGCCGCGCGCCGCCCGCGCGCCGCGAGGCGCTCCCCCGCGAGGCCGTCCACCATGCCCCGGGCGAGGGCCCGCGCGATGCGCGGCGCCGCCGCCAGCGAGGCGACGACCGAGTAGCCCGTGACGGGGTGCGGGTAGCTGGCGGCCGCGCCGATCGCGACGGCCGCCCCGTCGCGCACCGGCAGCGTCTCGCCCATCGGGATCACGACCTGCTCGACCGCGCTCGCGCGCGCGACGACGTCGGCCCCGACCCGCCGCTCGAGGCGGGCCCGCAGGACCGCGGGGTCCATCGGCGCCGCGCGCGCGAGCGACGTCTCCTCGAGCAGCACCGTGCCGTCGCCGAACCCGAGCGCGTAGAGGAACGTCGGATCGGGGTCGTCCTCGCTGCCGGGCGCGGGCGTCCAGTCCATGAACGTGCAGCGGCCCGCCCACGCCGGTGCCGCCGACTCCGGCACCACGACGCCCCACGCCGACTGCACCGCGCGCATCGGCCGCCACGGGTACGCGGTGAGGAACGTCCCGGCGCCGCTCGCGTCCACGATCGCCCGCGCGCGCAGCTCCCGGATCGGCGCGTCGGGCTCCGGCTCGACCTCGAGCACGGCGGGGCCGTCCTCGCCGTCGCATCGCGCCCCGACGGCGCGGCCGGTCGCCTCCGCCACGCCCGGGTGCGCGAGGGCGCGCGCGAGCGCGCCGTTGTCCAGCGCGACGTACGCGCGGTCGACCGCGTGCGCCTCGCGCCCGCGCAGCACCGGGCGGTCCCAGCGCGCGCGCACCGCGGCGCGGATCGCGTCGGGCTCGTACGTGCCGAGCGCGCCGAGTGCGAGCCACTCGTCCTCCCAGGCGCCGTAGGTCTGCCGCCACGGCGCCGAGGGCTCCGTCGCGACGAGCAGCACGTCGAGGGCCATGCACGCGCACGCGCGGGCCGCCGCGCGGGCCGCCGGCCCCGCGCCGACGACGATCACGTCGGCGTCGAGCCCCGCCGCGCGCGGGGCGGCGGGAGCGCCCGTCACGCGAGCTTGTCGACGAAGGCCTCGAGCTGCCGCAGGTTGCGGCACTCGTGGACGCCGTCGGTGTGCTGGCCGTACTCGCCGACGATCGAATCGCCGGTGTTCCAGTACGAGCGGGGCTCCGGATTGAGCCAGTAGACGTGGCGGGCTCGGGTGCGCATCTCCTTGACCACCCACGACTGGGCCGCGTGGTAGTTGTTGCGCGCGTCACCGAGCAGCAGCACGGTGGTCTTGGGCCCGATCTCGCGGCCCCACCGCTCCCAGAAGACCTCGAAGGCATGCCCGTAGTCGCTGTGTCCGTCGACCCACACGACGTCGGCCTCGTTGTTGACCCGCAGGATCGCCTCCTGGACGTCCTCCGTCGTCTTGAAGTACCGCGTCACCTCGTCGATCCCGTCGATGAAGACGAAGGAGCGCACCTTGGAGAACTGGTGCTGGATCGCGTACACGAGCATGAGCGTGAAGCGGGCGAAGGCCGCGACGCTGCCCGAGATGTCGGCCACCACCATGAGCTCGGGCTTGGCGGGCCGCGGGTACTTGAACTTGGGCTCGGCCGGCACGCCGCCATAGGACAGCGAGTGGCGCACGGTGCTGCGGAAGTCGAGCGGGCCGCGGCGGCCGTGGCGGCGCTTGCGGGTCAGCCGGGCCGCGAGCTTGCGGGTGAGCGGCTCGAGCGCCTTGCGCAGCTGGGCCATCTCGTCCTTGCTCGCGTGCATGAACTCGACGTCCTCGGGGAGCGGCTTGCGCAGCGTCTTGGCCATCGCCTCCGCACCGCGGTCGGCGACGAGGCGGCGGCGGATCTCGGCCTCGATCTCCTGCTTGAAGCGCTCGATGCGGTCCGCGTACTCGTCGCGCTCGAGCCGCTCCTCCAGCGACGACAGGTCGCGGCCCGCCTCCTCGGCGTTGGCCGCCATGAGCTTGGCGAGCATGCCGTCGAGGTCGAGGTTGCGCAGCGTGCGGTACAGGTAGTACGTGCCGCCGACCGGGCGCCCGGGCTCCATGCCGGCGTATCGGCGCACCGACTGGCGCGCGAGCGCGCGCATCGCGCCCTGGTCGCCGCGCATGAGCGCCCGCAGGAGCATCTGCGCGAGCTCCTCGGCGGTGAGCGAGTCGAGGCCGCCGCCGACCCCGCCGCGCCCCTGCCCCTGGCCCTGCGCCGCGCCCGCGCCGGCCGCGCCCTGCGGTTCCTGCTCCTCGCGCCAGAACTCCTCGAGCCCCGGCGCCGCGTCGTCGCCGGCGAGGTGGTACTCGGGCCCCCGCAGCGAGAAGTACACCTCGAACACCGTCTCGAAGACGCGCCAGTGCGCCGCGTCCTTGACCAGCGTCGCGCCGAGCGCGGCCTTGAACGCCTCGCGGTCCTCGATCGGGATGACCTTCACTGCCTCCATCGCGTCGAGGTTCTCCGTGAGGCTCACGGGCAGACCCGCCTCGCGCAGCTCCTGCACGAAGTTCGACATGAGGTCCAGCACCGGCACGGCGGACCCCTACTTGTCGACCGAGAGCTCTTTGACGGCCTTGGCGATGTCGCTCTGGTACTTCAGCAGGATGTGCAGCGTCTCCTTGGCCTGCTCGGCGTCGACGTGGTCGATCCCGAGCAGGATCAGCGTGCGCGCCCAGTCGAGGGTCTCGCTCACGGAAGGCGCCTTCTTGAGGTCCAGCTGGCGGATGCTGCGCACGATGCGGGCGATCTGGTCCGCGAGGTTGTCCGAGATGTCGGGCACCTTCGCGAGCACGATCGCCTTCTCCCGCTCGAGGTCGGGGTAGTCCACGTGCAGGTAGAGGCAGCGGCGCTTCAGCGCCTCCGAGAGCTCGCGCGTGTTGTTGGACGTGAGGAAGACGAGGGGCACCTGCGTGGCCGTCACCGTGCCGAGCTCGGGGATCGACACCTGGTACTCCGAGAGGACCTCGAGCAGCAGCGCCTCCGTCTCCACCTCGACGCGGTCCACCTCGTCGATGAGGAGCACGACCGGGTCGGCGGAGCGGATCGCCTCGAGCAGCGGACGGGTGAGGAGGAACTCCTCGGTGAAGATGTCGTCCTGCACGTCGCCCCAGGCGTCGCCGGCGCGGTCGGCCTGGATGCGCAACAGCTGCTTCTTGTAGTTCCACTCGTAGAGCGCCTTGGACTCGTCGAGGCCCTCGTAGCACTGGAGGCGGATGAGTCGCGCGCCGGTGAGCTCGGCGACGCTCTTGGCGAGCTGCGTCTTGCCCGTCCCCGCGGGGCCCTCGACGAGGATCGGCTTGCCGAGGCGCTGCGCGAGGTACACGACGCCCGCGATGCCCTCATCGGCGAGGTAGCTGACCTTGCGGAGTCCCTCGCGGACCTCCTGCACCGACGAGAAGCCCGACGTCACCCGTGAGACGCTAGCCGCCCGCGCCCGCGTACCCGCCGGCGCTGCGAGAATGTCGGGGATGGCCCGCGCGCACGTGACGGTCGCCGCGGGCACCGCGGCGAGCCGCGTCACCGGCCTGGTGCGCATCGTCGTCTTCGGCGCCGTCGTCGGCCAGACCGCGCTCGCCGACGCCTACGACCTGGCGAACAACGCGCCCAACGTCGTCTTCGAGCTGCTCCTCGGCGGCGTCCTCGCCGCCACGCTCGTGCCGCTCGTGACGCGGCACCTCGACGCCGGCGACGACGGGGCGATCCGCGCCCTGCTCGGCACCGCGGTCGCCGCGATCCTCGCGCTCACCGCGATCGGGGTCGCCGCCGCGCCCCTCGTCGTGCGCGCCTTCACCCTCGACCCGGCCGCCGCGGTCGACGCCGACGAGTTCCGCCGCGTCGCGACCGACCTCACGCGCGTCCTCATGCTGCAGGTCGCCGGCTACGGCCTCACCGCGGTCGCGAGCGCGGTGCTCAATGCGCGCCGGCGCTTCGCCGCCGCCGCGTGGGCGCCCGTGCTGGCCAACGCGGTCACCATCGCGGCGCTGCTCGGGATGCGGGCCGACCTGGCCCGCCGCCCCGCGCTCGCCGACGCCGCGCGCGGCGGCGGCGCATTCCCCTGGCTCGCGCTCGGCTCCACCCTCGGCATCGGCGCGATGGCGCTCGCCGTCGTCGCGGCCGCCGCGCGCGCCGGCGTGCGCCCCCCGCTCCCCCGACCGCGGCTCTCGCACCCCGCGGTGCGCGACCTGCTGCGCGCCTCGGCGTGGTCGGTGGCCTACATCGCGACCAACCAGGTGGCGCTCGTCGTGGTGAAGAACCTCGCCGACCCCGGCAGCGGCGGCGTCGACGCGTACGCCAAGGCGTTCACGATCTTCCAACTGCCGCACGGCCTCGCCGCCGTCACGATCGCCACGACCGCGGCGCCCGAGCTCGCTCGCCTCGCGGCCCGCGCGGGATCGGCGCCCGCCGACGGGGCGGCCCGTGCGGCCTTCGCCGAGCGCTTCGTGCGCGCGGCGCGCGCGACGGCCTTCCTCGCCCTGCCCGCCTCCCTCGGCCTGCTCGCGCTCGCCCGGCCGCTCGTGGCGGCGCTGCTGGAGCGCGGCGCCTTCGACGCCGCGGCGACCACGGCCACCTCCCGCGCGCTCGCGGGCCTCGCGGTCGGGCTCGCCGGATTCTCCGTCTACCTGCTGGCGCTGCGCGGCTTCTACAGCCACGGCGACACGCGCACGCCCTTCGTCGTCAACGCGGGGCAGAACGCGCTCAACGTGGTGTTGGCCGTCGCCCTCGCGGGGCGCCTCGACGTGCTCGGCCTCGGCCTCGCCTTCTCCGGGTCCTACCTCGTCGCCGCCGCGGTGGCGCTCGCCACGCTCTCGCGCCGCCACGGCACGCCGGGCGTCGGTCGGCTCGCCGCCGGTGTCGCCCCGATGCTCGCCGCTGCCGCCGCGATGGCCGTCGCGGTGCGCGCGAGCCGCGAGCTCGTGCTCGGCGACGCAGGGGCCGCGGGCACGATCGCCGTCGCGCGCACGCTCGTCGGGCTCGTGGTCGGCCTCCTCGTCTATGGGGGGCTCGCGCTCGCGCTGCGCGTGCCCGAGGCCCGCGCGCTCGCGGCGTCGCTGCGCGCGCCGATCAGCCCGCGAGCACCACGAGGTCGTCGCGATGGATGACCTCGGCGCGCACGCCGTCGGGCAGGTCGGCGCTGCGGCGCCCTCGCGCGGCGCGCGCCTGGGCGGCTGAAGACCCCGACATCCCGCGCGCGACGAGCTCGCCGGCGCCATCGCGCACGCCCACCGTCTCGCCGGCCTCGAAGTCGCCGCGCACCTCCACCACGCCGGCGTGCAGCAGCGACGATCCACGCTCCACGAGGGCCCGTCGCGCGCCGTCGTCCACGACGAGCTCACCCGAGGGCTGGGCGGCGAAGGCGATCCAGAGCTTGCGGGCCGAGAGCGATCGGTCGTGCGCGACGAACTGCGTGCCCACGCCGGCCGCGCCCACGACGGCGTCGTGCAACACCCCGGGACGCCCGGCCTCCGCGATCACGGTGCGCACGCCCGACCACGACGCGATGCGGGCCGCCGCGAGCTTGCTCGCCATGCCGCCGCTGCCGCGGTCACCGGCCGAGTCTCCCGCGCGCACGCTCATGAGCGGGTCGTCGGCCTCGACGCGCTCGACGAAGCGGGCGTCGGGGTCGCGCGAGGGGTCCGCGGTGTAGAGGCCGCGCGTGTCGGTGAGCAGCACGAGCACGTCGGCGCGCACGGCGTGCGCGACGAGGGCGGCGATCCGGTCGTTGTCGCCGAAGCGGATCTCGTCGCTCGCGATCGCGTCGTTCTCGTTGATCACCGGCACGCAGCCGAGCTCGAGCAGCCGCAGGAGGGTGGCGCGGGCGTGCAGGTACTGCGCGCGGTCGATGAAGTCGTGCGGCACGAGGAGCGCCTGCGCGCCGACGAGCCCGTGGCGCGCGAGCGCCGCGTCGTAGAGCGACATGAGGCGGCTCTGACCGACCGCGGCGAGGGCCTGGAGCGTGAGTACCTCGCCGGGCCGCTCCTCGAGGCCGAGCGCCGCGACGCCGCCCGCGACGGCGCCCGAGGTCACGATGAGCACCTCGTGCCCGTCGCGCCGCAGCCCCGCCGCCTGGTCGCAGAGCCCGCCGATCGCGTCGACGCGCAGCGCCCCGCGGGCGTCGGTGACCGACGAGGTGCCGATCTTGGCCACGATGCGCATGGTGCGGCTCACTCCGGGGTGTAGGTGAAGGTGAAGGACGCGATGTGGATGGTGGCACCCTCGTCGGCGCCGCTGCGCGCGAGCAGGCGGGGCACGCCGAGGCCCCGCAGGCGGTCCTCGATGTAGTCGAGCGCGTCGGGGATGGTGACGTCGTTGAGGGCGACGGCGCGCTCGACGTCGCGGCCGTGGAGCCGGTACTCGTTGGGACCGAGCACCTCGACGCGCGTGCCCTCGAGATCGGGGCGCAGCACGATCTCCGAGGGCTCGGGCTCCGGGGCGACGCGGGCCTCGGCGACGAGGCGCGCGATCGACCCGAGCACCTCGCGCACGCCGCGGCCGGCGACCGACGACATGGCGGGATGCGGCCACGCGGCGAGGGTCGCGGCGTCGGCGGCGTCGGCCTTGGTCCCGACGACGATGCGGGGACGCTCGAGCAGCTCGGGGCGGTACGCCTTGAGCTCGCGCAGCAGCACCTCGACCTGCTCGAGCGGCGGCGTGTCGTGCATCGGCACGAGGTCCGCGAGCACGCACAGCACGCGCGCCCGTTCGACGTGGCGGAGGAACTGGTGCCCGAGCCCGCGGCCCTCGGAGGCGCCCTCGATGAGCCCGGGCACGTCCGCCATGATGAACTCGGTGGTCGCGTCCATGCGCACGACGCCGAGGTGCGGCTCGAGCGTGGTGAACGGGTAGTTGGCGACCTTGGGGCGCGCCGCCGAGACGGCGGAGATGAAGGTGCTCTTGCCCGCGTTGGGGAAGCCGACGAGCGCCACGTCGGCCATGAGCTTGAGCTCGAGGGTGAGCCAGCGCTCGAGGCCGTGCTCGCCCTGCTCGGCGAACTTGGGCGCCCGGCGCGAGTTGGAGAGGAAGCGCGCGTTGCCGCGCCCGCCGCGCCCGCCCGGCATCGCGAGCCACCGCGTGCCGTGGTGCGAGAGGTCGGCGAGCACCTCCGCGGTGTACATGTCGCGCACCACGGTCCCGACGGGGACGGCCACCTCGAGGTCCCGGCCGCGCCGGCCGTGCAGGTCCTTGCCCTTGCCCGACACCCCGTCCTCGCCGCGACGGTGCGGGTGGTCCCGGAACGCGATGAGCGACGCCACGTTGTGGTCCGCGACGAGCCAGACGCCGCCGCCGTCGCCGCCGTCGCCGCCGTTGGGTCCGCCGTGCACGACGGGACCCTCGCGTCGGAAGCTCACGCACCCCGCGCCGCCGTCGCCCCCGCGTACGTTGAGCTGCGCCTCGTCGACGAACGCGCTCACACGCTCATTGTACGATCGTGATGCATGACGTCGCGCGCGGAATCGTGGGCGAGCACCATGCACGGCCACGCGAGCGACGACGCGACCGACGTGCGCCTCGCGCACTCCGACTCGTGGGCCGGCTCGGGCGTCGCCGACGCGGCCCGCCGCGAGGATCGCGAGGCCCGCGAGGACGCCGCGCTCGCCCCGCTCGCCACGCGGGCCTTCGGCGCTGGGGCGCGCGAGCGCGAGGAGGCCCCCGACCCGTATCGCACCTGCTTCGAGCGCGACCGCGACCGCATCCTCCACGCCGCCGCCTTCCGCCGCCTCGCGGGCAAGACCCAGGTGTTCGTCTTCCCCGAGGACCACCAGCGCACCCGCCTCACCCACGCCCTCGAGGTCGCCCAGGTCGCCACGTCCGTGGCCCGCGCCCTGCGGCTCAACGTCGCGCTCACCGAGGCGATCGCGCTCGGCCACGACTGCGGGCACGGCCCGGGCGGCCACGCGAGCGAGGATGCGCTCTCGCCCTACGTCGACGGCGGCTACGACCACGCGGTCTGGGGTGCCGACGTCACGCTCGCCCCGCTCAACCTCTGCCGCGAGACGCTCGACGGCATCCGCAACCACTCGTGGTCCCGGCCCGCGCCCGCCACGCCGGAGGGCGAGGTCGTGTCGTGGGCCGACCGCATCGCCTACGTGTGCCACGACTTCGAGGACGCGGCGAGCACGGGCCTGGTCGCCGCCGACCACCTGCCCGACGAGGTGCGCGGGACCTGCGGCACCACGCGCGCGGCGCAACTGCGCGCCTTCGTCACCGCGATGATCGACGCGGGCCGCGCCACCGGGCGCATCGGCATGGGCGCCGCGCACGCCGAGGCGCTCGCCGCCTTCCGCAAGTTCAACTACGACGCCATCTACATGCGCGACGCGTCGCGGCGCCAGGCCGCCCGCGTGGTCGACCTGCTGCGCGCGCTCGTCGAGCACTACCACGCGCGGCCCGCGGCGATGGCCGCGGCCTTCGACGGCGAGGCCGTCGGCGACCCGGGTTCGCCCGAGGCGCTCCGCCGGGCCGTCACCTACGTCGGCGGCATGACGGACCGGTTCGCCTGCCGCCAGGGCGTCGCCCTCCTCGGGTGGGACGCG
>JBEBCD010000073.1:0-9920 GCA_041158045.1 Actinomycetota bacterium
ATGCCAGGCGGTCTTTGACGTTCTTGTTGCAGGTGCTAGGTCGGTGACGCTCTTCGGTTTCGACTTCAATCAATCGAGTCTCATTGGCGAGACGCCATGGGAGATGTGCAGAAAGCTCGGCGACCAAGGCATGCTGAACCAGTACCTCTTTCTGCGGCAGCTGTGGACGGCCGGACTCGTCAAAGCGGACGAGACCGGTCGGCGAGCCCTCGCGCTTGGGGTCGAGCACTACGCAGATCGACTCGAAGGCCTCTACGGCGACTGGTCGCTCGGCGGAGATCGATAGGCATTGATCGCGCCGCGAACGGCGCGGGCGGGAACCGTAGGCTGTCGGGGATGACCACCGCGCTGCGCGGGCTCGTGGACGAGTCGGTGACCATCATCCGCGAGGTGGCGGCCGAGTTCGAGCGGCCCGTGATGCTCTTCTCCGGCGGCAAGGACTCCGTCGTCATGCTCCACCTCGCCGTGCGGGCGTTCGCGCCGGCGCGCGTGCCGTTCCCCGTCATGCACGTCGACACGGGGCACAACTTCGGGGAGGTCATCGAGTTCCGCGACCGCACGGTCGCCGCGCTCGACGTGCGCCTCATCGTGGCGTCGGTGCAGGCGTCGATCGACGCGGGCCGCGTCCAGGACGCGACCGGCCCGCGCGCGAGCCGCAACCCGCTCCAGACCGTGACGCTCCTCGACGCGATCGCCGAGCACCGGTTCGACGCCGTCTTCGGCGGCGCGCGGCGCGACGAGGAGCGGGCCCGGGCCAAGGAGCGCGTGTACTCGCACCGCGACTCCTTCGGCCAGTGGGACCCCAAGGCGCAGCGCCCCGAGCTGTGGGGCATCTACAACGGCCGCCACCGCGCGGGCGAGCACTTCCGCATCTTCCCGCTGTCCAACTGGACGGAGCTCGACGTCTGGCGCTTCGTCGCGGACTACGAGGTCGACCTCCCCGGCATCTACTTCGCCCACCGCCGGCCCGTCTTCCGCCGCGACGGCATGTGGATGGCCGTGTCGCCGCACCTCTCGCCCGAGCCCGGCGAGCCCGTGTCGGAGGAGCTCGTCCGCTTCCGCACGGTCGGCGACGCCACCTGCACCGCCGCGATCGAGTCCTCGGCGGCCACGGTGGCGCAGGTGATCGCCGAGACGGCCGCCGCCCGCGTCACCGAGCGCGGCGCGACCCGCGCCGACGACCGCATCTCGGAGGCCGGCATGGAGGACCGCAAGAAGCAGGGCTACTTCTGATGCAGCGCCTCCGCTTCGCCACCGTCGGCTCCGTGGACGACGGCAAGTCGACGCTCATCGGTCGCCTGCTCTACGACTCCAAGAGCATCTTCGAGGACCAGCTCGAGCACATCGAGTCGGTGAGCAAGCGCCGCGGCGACGACTACGTCGACCTCTCGCTGCTCACCGACGGCCTGCGGGCCGAGCGGGAGCAGGGCATCACGATCGACGTGGCGTACCGCTACTTCGCGACTCCGGCGCGGTCCTTCATCATCGCGGACTGCCCCGGCCACGTGCAGTACACGCGCAACATGGTGACCGGCGCGTCCAACGTGGACCTCGCCCTCGTGCTCGTCGACGCCCGCGCCGGGGTGGTGGAGCAGACCCGCCGCCACAGCCTCCTCGTGTCGCTGCTCGGCGTGCCCCACCTCGTCATCTGCGTCAACAAGATGGACCTCGTCGACTGGTCGGCGTCGCGATTCGCCGAGATCCGCGAGGAGTTCGAGGGGTTCGCGGCGCGCCTCGACCTGCGCGACGTGTCGTTCCTCCCGATCAGCGCACTCGCGGGCGACAACGTGGTGTCGCGCTCGGCCAACATGCCGTGGTTCGAGGGACCGACGCTCCTGCACCACCTCGAGCACGTCTACACCGCGAGCGACGACAACCGCATCGACGTGCGGTTCCCCGTGCAGTACGTGATCCGACCGCAGCGCACCGACCTGCCGGACTACCGCGGCTACGCGGGACGCGTCGCCGGCGGCGTGCTGCAGGTCGGCGACGAGGTCATGGTCCTGCCGTCGGGCCTCACGACCACGATCACCGGCATCGACTCCCCCGACGGGGCGCTCGAGCGCGCCGAGCCAGGTCGGGCGGTGACCCTCCTGCTCGCCGACGACCTGTCGATCAGCCGCGGCGACATGATCTGCCGACCCAACAACCGTCCGCGCTCGGCGCAGGAGCTCGAGGCGATGCTGTGCTGGCTCGATGACGCCGCGCCGCTCGCCCCGGGCCGCATCTACGCGCTCAAGCACACGACGCGCCAGGCCCGCGCCAAGGTCACGGGCGTCAACTATCGGCTCAACATCTCGACGCTGAGCCGCGAGCAGGGCGCGACGAGCCTCGCGATGAACGAGATCGGGCGCGTCGCGCTCCACACCACCGTGCCGCTGCACTACGACGACTACCACCTCAACCGCACGACGGGATCGTTCATCCTCGTGGACGAGGCGAGCGGCCAGACCTGCGCGGCGGGCATGCTCCTGTCGCCGCGCTCCTGAGCGCCCCGGCGATGACCGGCCCGGTCTGGCACGCGCCGAGCGTGTCGCGCGACGAGCGCCGCGCCGCCCACGGCCTCGACGGCGCCACCGTCTGGCTGACCGGCCTCTCCGGGTCGGGCAAGTCCACGATCGCCGACGGGCTCGCCCGCACGCTCCTCGACGTCGGTCGGCCCGCGTACGTGCTCGACGCGGACAACCTGCGCCACGGCCTCAACGCCGACCTCGGCTACTCCGACGAGGACCGCACGGAGAACGTCCGCCGCGTCGCGGCGGTCGCGCGCCTCGTCGCCGACGCGGGGCTCGTCGCGATCGTGCCGATCATCTCGCCCTTCCGCGCCGGTCGCGACGCGGCCCGCGCCGCCCACGAGGCCGACGGGCTGCGCTTCGTCGAGGTGCACGTCGCCACGCCGCTCGACGAGTGCGAGCGGCGCGACACCAAGGGCTTCTACGCCCGCGTCCGCGCCGGCGAGATGACCGGCATCTCCGGCCTCGACGCCCCCTACGAGCCCCCCGCGCGCCCCGACCTCGTCGTCGGGACGGGCGAGTCGCTCGAGGACTCGGTGCGGATGGTCTTCGCCGCGCTCGTCGTGCCGGCCGGGTACTGACCGTGGCGCGCCGCGGACAGTTCGCCCTCGCGCCGTACGCCGGGTTCATCCTGGTCGCGCCGCGGATCAAGGTGATGTATTGCCCGACGACCAAGGTGGCCTGCAGCAGCCTCAAGCTGCTGCTCGCCAAGGCCAACGGCAGCTACGACGCCGCGCGGGTGGAGAAGCTCGTGGGCCCGCACATCGCGCGATCGCAGACGATCCACGAGAAGGGGGTCAACGGCCTGCCGAAGCTCGTGGACCTCCCCATGCGCGAGATCGACGAGATCCTCACGTCGCCGGAGTGGCTGCGCGTCTACGCGACCCGCGACCCCCTCGCACGCGCGTACTCCGCGTGGGAGAACCGCATCTTCTCCCGCGCCCCCGGCACGCCGGACGCCGCGGTCGCCCTGTGTCCCGACGAGACGTCCGACGGGCGGATCGACGTCGCCGCGAGCTTCGCGCGATTCGCCCGCGCGATCGCGGAGCACACGGACGAGTTCATGGTCGACCACCACTTCCTGCCGCAGACCCACATCGTCCAGCCCGACCGCTTCGACTACACCATGCGGGTGCGCGTCGAGGAGCCGGCCGAGATGGCCGCGCTCGTCGCGGAGGTCAACCGCCGCGCCGGCACGTCGCTCGCCCTCGAGCGCCACAACCAGGGCTTCGGCATCGCCCTCACCGAGGTGTGCGACCAGCACACGGCCAACCGCCTCGCCGCCACGTACCGCATGGACCACGAGCGGTTCGGCTACGGGACGCGCACCTTCCCCGCCACCGTCCCGCCGCGACCGCTGGGGCCCGTGGAGGCGAGCCTCCTGCGCTCCTTCCGCGGCGCGGTCGAGCAGCTCCAGGCCGTGTCGTTCTCCGCGCGGTCGCTCGCGGGCGTGAGGTTCGGCGCGCGCCAGATCTGGAAGTCGCTCGCGCGTCGCATCACGTGGGGCCGCGCCTACTCCGACCCCTCGCAGGTGCACTGGTGACCGACGCGGCGCGCCGTCCCGCCGACGCCCCCGCCCGCATCGGCATCGTCACCGTCTCCGACCGCGCCTCCGCGGGCGTCTACGAGGACCGCGGCGGGCCGGCGATCCGCGAGTGGATGCAGCGCCACGTCGTCTCGCCGTGGGAGCACGTCGCCCGCGTGATCCCCGACGAGCTCGACGTCGTCGCCGACACGCTCGCCGCGCTCGCCGACGACGAGGGCTGCTGCCTCGTCGTCACCACCGGCGGCACGGGGCCCGCACCGCGGGACGTGACGCCCGAGGCCACGGAGGCGGTGTGCGAGAAGATGATGCCCGGCTTCGGCGAGCTCATGCGGGCCACGAGCCTGCGCGTCGTGCCGACCGCGATCCTGTCGCGCCAGACCGCGGGCATCCGCGGCGGCACGCTCTACGTCAACCTGCCGGGCAAGCCCTCCTCCATCGCCGAGTGCCTCGATGCGGTCATGCCCGCGGTGCCCTACTGCGTCGACCTCATCGGCGGGCCGCGCCTCGAGCTCGGCAACGGCGCGACGGCGTTCCGCCCCAAGGGCGCCTGACGCGGCCTACTGCTCCTCGTACGGCTGGCCGGCGGCCTTCGGCGCGCGACTCGCGCCGATGAAGCCGGCGACGACCACGAGCGTCACCACGTACGGCGCCATGAGCAGGAACTCGCTCGGGATGCCGGTGTCGAAGTTGCCGATCTTGAGCCGCACGGCCTCCGCGAGCGCGAAGACGAGCGCACCGCAGAACGCGCCGACGGGGTGCCAGCGCCCGAAGATCACGGCCGCGAGCGCGATGAAGCCGCGGCCGCCCGTGATGTTCTGGTCGAATCGCCCGACGGTGCCGATCGGCCACCACGCGCCGCCGAAGCCCGCGACGCCGCCCGCGAGCAGCAGGTTGCGGTACCGCAGCCGCAGCACGTCGACGCCGAGCGTGCCCGCCGCCTTGGGGTACTCGCCGATCGCACGGGTGCGCAGCCCCCACCGCGTGCGGTAGAGCGCCCACGTGAGTAGCGCGACCGCCACGAAGGAGGCGTAGACGAAGACCGTCTGCACGAAGAGGATCTCGCCGAGGAACGGGACGTCGGCGAGCAGCGGGATGCGGATCGGCATCACCGGCGAGAGGCCGTTGAAGTCGGGGTTGGGCACGAGGACGCGGAACGACACGAACGAGGTGATGCCGAGGGCGAAGAAGTTGATCGCGAAGCCGACGATCACCTGGTCGACCCGGTAGCGGATCGAGAGCACCGCCAGCACCGCCGCGAGCGCGACTCCGGTGCCGATGCCGACCGCCGTGCCGACCCAGAGGTTCACCAGCGAGCCCGCGATGGCGCTGGTGCACGCCGCACCGAGGAGCATGCCCTCGATCGAGATGTTGATGACGCCACTGCGCTCGCTGAGGATGCCGCCGAGCGCGCCGAGCGTGATGGGCACGCTGCGGCTCACCGTGTCCTGGAGCATGCCGACGAAGCTGAAGGACTCCCCCGACGCCGCCCACGACAGGAACGACATGAAGAAGGCCGCCGTCGCGAGCGCGAGCACCACGTTGGATGCGCGGCCGAAGCCGCGCACCAGCTGCACGGCGGCGAGCGCCACCAGCAGCACGCCGAGCAGCCAGCCGAAGCGCTCGGCGGGCAGCGCGAACGACCCGGTCTCCGACACCTTGAACGTCGCGTCCCCCGCGCGCCGCGTGAAGATGAGCATCGTCACGGCCGCGAGCACGAGGTAGGCGATCCCCACGTTGCGCGCGCGGCGGCGCTGCTCCGCCGAGACGACGACGCCGGCGGCGTTCATCCGCCCCACCCCCGGAAGGTCTGGCCGAAGCTCTGGGCCTCGCCCTTCAGCCGGTACATCGCCTTCACCAGCAGCGGTGCCGCGATGAACATCACGATGAGCGACCGCAGCACGATGATGAGGTCGATCGGCACGTCGGTGTTGACCTGCATCTGCCGGCCACCCGCCTGGAGCGCACCGAAGAGGATCGCGGAGACGGCCGTGCCGATCGGCGTCGAGCGTCCGAGCAGCGCGACGGCGATCGCGTCGAAGCCGATGTCGCCCGCGAGGCTGGAGGACGCGAAGCCGTAGAGGCCGAGCACCTCCGAGGCGCCCGCGAGGCCGGCGAACGCACCCGCGAGCGTCATCGCGACGACCATCAGGCTGCGCGTGCGCATGCCCGCGTAGCGCGCGGCCTCCTGGTTGAGTCCCGTCGCGCGCAGCTCGAAGCCCGTCGTCGTCCGGTTGAGCAACCACCAGAAGACGCCGACGCACGCGAGCGCGACGACGAACCCGAGGTGCGCCTGCAGGTCGATGCGCTTCCCCATGAACCAGAAGAGGCGCGGCAGCTTGGCATCCTCGTCGATGAGCTTGGAGATCGCGTCGTCGCGACCCTCGCGCTTGAACAGCTCGGTCTTCAGTAGCCACAGCGTGAGGAACCCGGCGACGCTGTTCAGCATGATCGTCGTGATCACCTCGTGGGCGCCGGTGCGGGCCTTCAGCACCCCGGGGATCGCCCCGTAGACGGCCCCGCCGAGCGCGCCCGCGAGGAGCGCGAGCGCGACGTGCAGGGGGCCCGGCACGTCGAGGGCGAAGCCGACCCACAGCCCCGTCATGCCGCCCGCCAGCATCTGGCCGGTCGCGCCGATGTTGAAGAGCCCCGCCTTGAACGCGACGGACACCGCGAGCCCCGCGAGCATGAGCGGCGTCGCGCCCGTGATCGTCGCCGAGATCGCGCGGAGGCTGCCGAACGAGCCCTTGAAGAGCGACCAGTACGCGAGGCGCAGCGTGTCGAGCGCGGTGAGCACGTCGCCCTCCCGCAGCGCGGCGATGTCGGTGATGACGATGATGAACGCGCTGACGAAGAGCGCGGCCACCACGGCGAGCGCCGTGTAGCGCAGGGACTTGAGGGTCTCGTTCATCGTGCGCCGCCGACCCGGCCCGGATCCCCGTGCCCGCTCGCCTCGCCCGGCCGGGACCCCGCCATGTAGAGCCCGACGTCCATGTGGGAGACCGCGCGCGGGTCGAGGTCCGCCACCACGCGCCCGCGGTACATCACGAGCAGGCGGTCGGCGAGCGCCATCACCTCGTCGAGCTCGGTGCTCACGATGAGCACGGCGGTGCCCGCGTCGCGCTCCTCGACGATGCGCGCGTGGATGTACTCGATCGAGCCCACGTCCACGCCGCGCGTCGGCTGCGCGGCCACGGCGAGGCGGATGTCGCGGCTCAGCTCGCGCGCGACGATGACCTTCTGCTGGTTGCCGCCCGAGAGGGTCGTGGCGGCCTGCTCGGGGTCGGGGGTACGGATGTCGTAGCGCGCGACGAGGTCGCGCGCCACGGCGCGCGCGTCGTCCCATCGCATCGAGATACCGGAGGAGAACTGCGCGTCGTGGTAGCGGGTGAGCACGAGGTTCTCCGTGATCGAGAGGTCGACGACGAGGCCCTGGCGCTGGCGGTCCTCGGGCACGTGCCCCATGCCCGCGGCGTGCCGCTCGCGCGGCGACTCGTGCGTCACGTCGCGCCCGTCGAGCAGGATCGTGCCCGAGGCGGCGCGGCGCAGGCCGCTGAGCGCCTCGACGAGCTCGGTCTGACCGTTGCCCTGCACGCCCGCGACGCCGACGATCTCCCCCGCGCGCACGACGAACGACACATCGTCCACCACCGTGCGGCCGTCGGGCTCGACCACCGACAGGCCCCGCACCTCGAGCACGGCCGCGCCGGGCGCGGCCGCCTTCTTCTCCACCGTCAGCTGGACGGGCCGGCCGACCATCATCTCCGCGATCGCCGCCTCGGTGGCGGTCCGGGGGTCCGCGTCGCCGACGACCTTGCCGCGCCGCAGGACGTTGATCCGGTCGGCGATCGTGAGGGCCTCCTTGAGTTTGTGGGTGATGAAGACCACGCCCCGCCCGGCCCGCACCAGGGTCCGCACGATCTCGAAGAACTCGAGGATCTCGCTCGGCGTGAGGACCGCCGTCGGCTCGTCGAAGACCACGATCCGGGCCTCGCGCAGCAGGACCTTGACGATCTCCACGCGCTGGCGCACGCCGACGGGGAGCTCCTCGACCACCGCGTCGGGGTCGAGGTTGAGGTGGTAGCGGTCCGAGACCTCGCGGACCATGGCCCGGGCGCGCTCGATGTCGAGGGTCCCGGCGCGGCCCATGGGCTCGGCGCCGAGGACGACGTTCTCGGCGACCGTGAAGTTGGGGACCAGCATGAAGTGCTGGTGCACCATGCCGATGCCGGCGGCGATGGCGTCGGCCGGCGAGTGGAAGGTCGTGGGGGTGCCGTCGATGCGCAGCTCGCCCTCGTCCGCCCGGTACAGGCCGTAGAGGACGTTCATGAGCGTCGACTTGCCGGCGCCGTTCTCCCCGACGAGGCAGAGCACCTCGCCGCTGCGGATCGTGAGGTTGACGTCGTCGTTGGCGACGACGCCGGGGAAGCGCTTGGTGATGCCGCGCAGCTCGTACGTCGTCGTGGACGTCACGGCCGCGGCACCGGCGGGCGCGGCGGACGCTCCAGCCATCGACCCGACGCTAGACGAAAACGGCGCGGGGGCCGGCCGCTCGCGCGACCGGCCCCCGACACCGAGGAACTTCGGGAGTCCCCGAACGGGGTCAGCCCCCGATCTTGATGCTCCCGTCGGCGATACCCGCGCCGATGGCTTCGACCTCGGCCTGGATGTCGGCCGGGACGTCGGTGAACGCGACGCCGACACCGCCGTTCTCGAGCGTGCCCACGTAGTTGTCACTCGTGGCCGCACCCTCGACGGTGTCCTTGATCGCCGCGAAGACCGCCGCGTCGATGTTCTTCAGCACCGAGGCGATGTACACCTCGGCCGCGTCCGGGTTGGACTTGCTCATGTCGACGTCGACGCCGACGATCCGGACCTTGCCGCCCGACTCCTTGGCGAACTGCGCCGAGCCGAGACCCACGGGGCCCGCGACCGGGAAGATGATGTCCGCACCCTCGTCGGCCTGGCTCTTGGCGATGTTCTTGCCGTCGTCGAGGCTCTCGAAGTTGCCGGCGAACGTGCCGTCCTTGCCGTCCCAGCCGAGGAGCTTCACGGTCGCGCCCTTCTGGGCGTTGTAGTACTCGACGCCCAGGCGGAAGCCCTCCATGAAGACCGTCACCGGCGGGATGTTGACGCCGCCGTAGGTGGCGACGGTGCCGGTCTTGGTCATCGCGGCGGCCATGTAGCCGGCCATGAACGACGGCTGGTCGGTCGCGAACACGAGACCGCGGGCGTTGGCCACCGGCGGGTCGTAGGCGAAGTCGACGATCGCGTAGTTCAGGTCGGTGTTGGCCTCGGCCGCCGCCTTCGTCGCGTCACCGAGGAGGAACCCCACCGTCACGGTGATGTTGCACCCCTTGTCGGCGAACGCCTGGAGGTTCGGCGCGTAGTCCGCGTCGCTGGACGACTCGAGCAGGTCGATGGTGACGCCGAGCTCGGCCTCCGCCATCTTCATGCCCTCGTACGAGATCTGGTTGAAGCCCTTGTCGTCGACACCGCCCGTGTCGGTGACCATGCAGGCGAGGATGCCGGCGCCGGGCAGCGGTGCCGTCGTCTCCTCGGTGGTCTCCTCGGCGGCGGTGTCCTCCGTCGCGGTGTCGTCCGCGGCGTCGTCCCCGCCGCAGGCACTCGCGACGAGCGCGAAGGCTGCGAGGGCGACCGCGGCGGACTTCAGTCCGTTGCGCTTCCTCATGCTGTGGTGTCTCCTCCTCGTGCGGCGGGTGCCGCACGCGTTGCCGGCCGGCGGGTGCCGCCCGGTCCCGGACGCGGCGCGTGCCGCTCCGGTGATGTGGCAGGGAGCCTAGATCACGGCCGTTCGGCGCTCCGCGGGCCGGCCGTCGCACGCGTCACGCGTCGCCCGCGCC
>JBEBCD010000074.1:0-4148 GCA_041158045.1 Actinomycetota bacterium
GTCCTCGCGCCCCTCGCGCAGCGACGCCGCGAGTCGCTCCGCCCCGCGCACGCGCACGCCGTCGCGGGCCCACGCGTCGGCCTCGGCGGGGATCGCGTCGATCGAGCCGTAGACGCCGAGCACGGCCGACGCGCTCTTGGCGCCCCAGCCCGGGAGGCCGGGGAAGCCGTCGGACGCATCCCCGACGAGCGCCAGCCAGTCGACGATCGAGTCGGGCCCGACGCCGAACTTCTCCCGCACCGCGGCCTCGTCGATGACGGCGTTGCTCCGCCGGTCCACCTGCACGACGCGGCGGCCGCGCACGACCTGCCCCAGGTCCTTGTCGGGCGTGAGGATCCGCACCTGGTGCACCGTGCGGTCGTCGCACGCCACCTCGGCGGCCGACGCGAGCGCGTCGTCGGCCTCGTACTCCTCCATCGCCCACACCGTCACGCCGAGCGCGCGCAGCGCGTCCTCGACGATCGGGATCTGCTCGAGGAGCACCGGCTCCATGCCCTCGCTCGTCTTGTACCCGGCCCAGATCCCGTTGCGGAAGCTCTCGATCACGTGGTCGGTGGCGACCCCGAGGTGCGTCGCGCCGTCCGCGATGAGCTGCATCGTGCTCGCGAGGACCCCGATCGTCGCGGCCCGCGGCGCGGGCTCGCGGTGGCGCCCCGCACCGCCGTAGTGCTGCCGGTACAGCTCGTACGTGCCGTCGACGAGGTGGACCTGCACGGCGCCACGCTACGAGCCGGGCCCGCCGGCGGCGAGGGCGACCAGCGACGCAAGCGCACCCGCCGCGATCGACGGTGCGAAGGCGAGCCGCGCCCGCCGTCCCACGCCGCGGACCACCACGAGCCATCCGGCGTGCAGCGCGCCGACGACCGCCGCGCCCGCGAGCGCGACGACCGGCGCCGCGGCGTCCAGCGCCGCGAGGTGCCACGCGACGGCGGGGAGCAGTCGCACGTCGCCCGCCGCGAGCCCGCCGCGCGAGAGGCGCGCCGTGGCGAGCGCGAGCACGAGGGCGAGGGCGGCGCCGACGGCGCCGCGGGCCACGATCGCGGGCTCCCCGTCGAGCGCGGCCGCGCCCCCCGCGACGATGCCCGCGGCGAGCGCCGCGTGGCTCGCGGCGCGCACGACCCGGTGCACGAGCGAGTCGGTGACCGCGTGCACGACGAGGCACGCGCCGAGCACGGCGAGACCCGCGCGCGATGCCGCGTGTGCCGCGTCCAGCGCCGCGAGTGCCGCACCCCAGGCACCGGCGCCGACGCACGCGGCGGCGGCCGCGGCACGCTCGCGCGTCGGCGCGGCGACGACCGGGGACGATGGATCGCGCATCGCGCGCGCGAGCGCGAGGCCGAGGCGCGCGGCGAGCGCACCGACGCCGACGCCCAACAGGGCCCCGACGAGCGGCGACGCCACCCCGGGCTACTCCTCGACGAGCTCGATCAGCGTGCCGAAGCTGCCCTTGGGATGGATGAACGCCACGGTCGTGCCGCGCGAGCCCGGACGCGGCGCGGCGTCGATGGGCGTGGCCCCGGCGGCGACCATCGCCGCGAGCGCCGCGGCGCAGTCGGCGACGCGGTAGCCGACGTGGTGGAGGCCCTCGCCGCGCTGCTCGAGCGACTTCGCGACGGGCGAGTCGGGCCGCGTGGGGGTGAGGAGTTGGACGTAGCTGTCCGCGACGCGCAGGAGCGCCTCCTCGACGCCGTCGCGCTCGACGACCTCGCGGTGCGCGACGCTCGCGCCGAACGCGCGCCGGTAGTAGTCGATCGCGGCCTCGAGGTCGCGCACCGCGATGGCGACGTGGTCGATCTCGGTGAGGAGCATGGCGGGGCCCATCATGACGCCGCGCGACGGAAGACGGTCAAGCGCTGCTCGCCGACCCGCTCCCGCAGCGCCGGGTCGTCGACGCCGAGACCCTCGCGCGGCGCGAGGCAGAGGACGCCGAGCTTGCCCTCGTGGCGGTTGCGGTAGACCTCGAGCGCGGCCGTGCCCGTCTCGGCGAGCGGGTACGAGCGCGAGATGACGGGGTGGATCATGCCCTTCGCCACGAGACGGTTGGCCTCCCAGGCCTCCTTGTAGTTGGCGAAGTGCGAGCCGACCAGGCGCTTGAGGCGCATCCAGAAGTGACGGTTGTCGAACTCGAGCATGAAGCCGCTCGTCGCCGCGCACGTGACGACGGTGCCGCCGCGCTTCACCACGTACATCGAGGCGCCGAACGTGCTGCGACCGGGGTGCTCGAAGACGATGTCGGGGTCCTCGCCGACGAGGTCGCGCACGTCGGAGCCGAATCGCCGCCACTCCCTCTCGTCGTGGCGTCCGTCCTCGGTCCAGAAGCGGTAGTCGCCCGCACGGCGGTCGATGACCGCCTCGCAGCCCATCTCCCGGAGGATGCGCGCCTTGTCGGGGGAACTCACGACGCCCACCGGGATGCCGCCACCGTTGAGCACGTACTGGATCGCGTAGGCACCGATCCCGCCGGTCGCGCCCCAGACGAGGACCACGTCGCCCTGCTTCATCTGCGCGCCGTTGCGCGACACGAGCATGCGGTAGCTCGTCGAGTTGCAGAGCGCGTTGACCGCCGCCTCCTCCCAGGTGAGGTGGGCGGGCTTGGGCATCAGCTGGTTGGCCTTCACGAGGGCGAGATCGGCGAGGCCCCCGAAGTTGGTCTCGTAGCCCCAGATCCGCTGGTTGGCCGCGCGCATCGAGTCGTCGTGGGCGCTCGGGTCCTGGTCGTCGACGTGGTTGCAGTGCACCGTGACCCGGTCGCCGGGGCGCCACGTGCGCACCGCGCTGCCCACGCGCACGACGACGCCGGAGGCGTCGCTGCCGATGACCTGGTGGTCGCGATCGTGGCGGCGCGCCCACTCGCTCTCGCGGGCGAGGCGTGCGAGCGGCCCGAAGGTGCTCACCGGCTCGAAGATGCTGCTCCAGACCGTGTTGAAGTTGATGCTGCTCGCCATCACGGCGACGAGCGCCTCGTCGGGCGCGAGCTCGGGCGTCGGCACCTCGCCGACGTGGATGGTGCGGCGGGGATCCTTGTCCGCCGCCGGGACGCCGTCGAAGGCGTGCTCGTCGGCCTTGCGCACGTGCGCCGCGCGGTACGCGGCGGGCACCGGGATCCGCCCGATCGTCCCGCCGTCGGCCCCCGCGAGGATCGCGTCGAGGAACTCGCGCACGACCCGACTGTACCGAGCGGCCGCCGCGACGGACCTAGCCTGACCCGCGAGTCGCATCGTCGGCCGGGAAGGGGGCGCGGATGTCGGGATCGTGGATCGTCGCGGGGGCGCGGACGCCGATCGGCAAGATGAGCGGCTCGTTCGCCACGATGTCCGCCGCCGACCTCGGCGCGATCGCGATCGCCGACGCGCTGCGCCGCGCCGGCGTGGAGCCGGGGCGCGTCGACCACGTCGTGATGGGCCAGGTGCTCGGCGCGGGCCAGGGGCAGGTGCCCGCGCGCCAGGCCGCCGCGCGCGCCGGCATCCCCATGCGCACGCCGAGCGTCAACGTGAACAAGG
This sequence comes from Actinomycetota bacterium, assembly GCA_041158045.1. Lineage (GTDB taxonomy): Bacteria > Actinomycetota > Acidimicrobiia > Acidimicrobiales > Ilumatobacteraceae > CAXRBC01. The sequence continues at coordinate 3,501 of JBEBCD010000074.1, forward strand.
TCTGCCTGTCCGGGCTCAACGCGATCCACCTCGCCCACCTCATGATCGCCGCGGGTGACGCCGACGTCGTGGTGGCGGGCGGGATGGAGAGCATGACCAACGCGCCGTACCTCCTGCCCGGCGCGCGCGGGGGCCTGCGGTACGGCAATGCCGAGCTGCAGGACGCGATCGTGCGGGACGGCCTGTGGTGCGCGTTCGACGCGTGCCTGATGGGCCTCGGGACGGAGCGCTACGCGGCGGGCGCGATCACCCGCGAGGACCAGGATGCCTTCGCCGCGCGGAGCCACGCGCGCGCCGCGGCGGCCGCCGACCGCCTCGCAGAGGAGATCGTCCCGGTGCCCGTGCCGCAGCGCAAGGGCGACCCCGTGCGCGTGGCGCACGACGAGGGCGTGCGTGCCGACGCGACGGCGGCGACGCTCGGCGCACTGCGGCCGGCGTTCGACCCGGCGGGCACCATCACCGCGGGCAATGCGAGCCAGATCAGTGACGGAGGCGCGGCGGTCGTCGTGGCGTCGGAGCGCGCGGTACGCGAGCTCGGGCTCGTGCCGATGGGGCGCATCGCCGGCTACGGGATGGTCGCCGGGCCGGACACGCCGTCGCTGCTCCTGCAGCCGGCGCTCGCGATCCGCGCGGCGCTCTCGCGCGCCG
>JBEBCD010000075.1:0-17257 GCA_041158045.1 Actinomycetota bacterium
ACGGGTTGTCGGCGAGCTCGAAGTACGCCTGCTGGCGCAGGAAGTAGAGGTTGGCTCCGAAGAGGGCCGTCGCACGGGCGGCGGAGATCGCGTCCTGCTGCTCCCCGAACGGCGAGAGCACCAGCAGCGAGAGCCCGAGCGTGACCACCGAGACGAGCGCGAGGGCGGGCAGCAGTCGCCGGGCCCGCCGCGCGTAGAACTCGCGGAGCGAGACGGTCCCCGTCGCGTCAAGCTCGCGGAGCAGCAGCCGCGCGATCACGTAGCCCGACACGACGAAGAAGACGTCGACGCCGACGAAGCCACCGGGCAGGCCGATGCCGGTGTGGTACACGACCACGAGCAGCACCGCGATCCCGCGGAGACCCTGGATGTCGGCGCGGTGATGCGCCGCGTCGGGCCCGTGCATCGCGCCGAGCCTAGATGCGGCGGTGCGACGCGTAGCGTGGCGGCGATGGTGGCGGGGCGCGTCGACCCGCGCACGCCCGTCATCGTCGGCGTCGGCCAGCACGTGCAGCGCACCGTGCGCGCCGAGGACCTCGCCGCCGCGCGCCACCCGGTGGGGCTGATGGCGGAGGCGGCGCGCGGCGCATTCGCCGACGCGGGCGTCGCGGTGCCCGCGCGGGTGGACGCGATCCACGTGGTGCGGATGCTCTCGTGGCAGTACGCCGACCCCGCGGCTTCGCTCGCCGCGGACCTCGGGACCGAGGCCCGCGTCACCGGCATCACCCCGCACGGGGGCAACATGGCGCAGCGCCTCGTCTCCCACGCGGCGCTCGCGATCTCGCGGGGCGAGTTGGACGTCGCGGTGCTCGCCGGCGGCGAGGCGAGCCAGTCGCGCCACCTCGCGCGGCGGGCGGGCGCGACGCTGCCGTGGCCCGCGGCGCCGGAGCGGGCCGACGCGCGGGAGGGCGCCGAGGGGCCGGCGCGGATCTTCGACGATCGTCCGATGAGCAGCGAGGAGGAGATCGCGCGGGGGATCGTGCTGCCGATCCAGGTGTACCCGATGTTCGAGACCGCGATCCGCGCACGGACGGGGCGCACTCCGGCGGCCCACGACGCGCGGGTGGCGGCGCTGTGGGCGGGATTCAGCGCCGTCGCGGCGCGCAACCCGTGGGCGTGGGACCGCACCGCGCACGGCGCGGCCGAGATCCTCGCGACGGCCCCGGGCAACCGCATGGTGGGCCTGCCGTACCGGCGGCTCATGAACTCGAACGACCGCGTCGACATGGCCGCCGCGGTCGTCGTCTGCTCGGCGGCCGCCGCGGAGCGGATGGGCGTGGCGCGGGACCGCTGGGTGTTCCCCGTCGCGGGCGCCGACGTGCACGAGCACTGGTGGGTGTCGCACCGGTGGTCGTACGACGAGCTGCCCGCGGTGCGCATCGGCGGCGCGCGCGCGCTCGAGCTCGCGGGGTGCGGGATCGACGACGTGGCGCTGCTCGATCTGTACTCGTGCTTCCCGTCGGCGGTGCAGCTCGGTGCCCGGGCGCTGGGGCTCGATGCCGAGCTGGAGGCGGCATGCGCGGGCACCGGCGCGGCAGGCGGCGCGGCAGGCGGCGCGGCGGGCGGTACCCGGGAGCTCACGCTCACGGGCGGCCTCTCGTTCGCCGGCGGCCCGTGGAACGACTACCCGATGCACGCGATCGCCACCGCCGTGATGCGCCTGCGCGAGCGGCCCGGGGAGCGCGCGCTCGTGTGGGCCAACGGCGGCTTCGCGACGAAGCACTCCTTCGGCGTCTACGCGGGCGCACCATCGCCGCGCGGCTTCGCCCACGACGCGCCCCAGGACCGCGTCGACGCGCTCCCGTCGCGCGCGCTCGCATCGCCCCCCGAGGCGGCGGGCCTCGCACGCGGCGGCGCCGCGACGATCGAGGCCTACACCGTCATGCACGCGCGCGACGGCGCGCCCGAGCTCGCGATCGCCGCGGTGCGGCTGCCCGACGGGCGCCGCGCCTGGGGCACCTCGCGCGACGGTGCACGGTGCCGGGCGATGTGCGAGGGCGAGTGGGTCGGTCGCGCCGCGTCGCTCGACGCGATGGGCACGCTCGTCGACTGACCGGCCCGGGCATCCCGCCCCGGGCGGCCGTCAGCCCGGGCGGGTGGCGAGCGCGATGCGCGGGTGTCCCGCGAGGTCGGGCCGCACCTCCACCTCGACGAGCCCCGCCGCGGCGAGGATCGCCCGCACCGCGTCGGCCTGCGTCGCACCGATCTCGAGCGCGAGCAGCCCGCCGGGCGCGAGCCACGCCGCCGCCTCCGCCGCGATCTCGCGCACCGCGTCGAGACCGTCCGCCCCCGCGTAGAGCGCACCGTGCGGCTCCCAGTCGCGCACGCTCGCGGCGAGCGCGGGGTCGCCGAGCGCGACGTACGGCGGGTTGCTCACCACCGCGTCGAGCGTGCCGCGGAGCGTCGCCGGCAGCGCCGCCCACCAGTCCCCCTGCACGATCCGCACGTCGGCGCCCGCGAGGCCGATGCCCGCGAGGTTGGCCCGCGCGACCTCGAGCGCGCCCGACGACGCGTCGGTGAGCCACAGCTCGGCGGCGCCGCGCGGCAGCTCCGCCGCGAGCGACAGCCCGATGACCCCGCTCCCCGTGCCGAGGTCCGCGATGCGAATGGGCGCGGCCCGCCGCGCCACCCGGTCGAGCACGGCCTCCACGAGGAGCTCGGTCTCGGGTCGCGGGATGAGGACCCGTCGGTCCACGAGGACGTCGAGGCGTCGGAACGCCCATCGTCCGAGCACGTACTGCAGCGGCTCGCCCTCGAGTCGCCGCACGAGCGCGTCGCGCACCGCGAGGCCCGGCCGCTGCGCGACCCACTCGCCGAGGATCGCGTCGAAGGCGGCGCCGGACTCGCCGCTCGCGTCCTCGCAGATCCAGCGCGCCTCGCGCAGCGCGTCGCCGATGCCGTCCGCGCCGTCGAGGAGGGCCGCGGCGTCGGCCCACAACTCGCGCCACGTGAGCGCGCCGTCGGGCGGCGGGGTCACTGGGCGCCGGCTCGGGCGAGCTGCTCCGCCTGGTGCTCGAGCGTGAGCGCGTCGACCACGGGGTCGAGGTTGCCCGCGAGCACGTCCTCCAACTGGTGGATCGTGAAGCCGATGCGGTGGTCGGTGACGCGATTGTCCTTGAAGTTGTAGGTGCGGATCTTCTCGCCGCGGCCGCCGCTCCCGACCTGCGCGCGCCGCTCCGCCGATGCCTTGGCGTCGGCCTCGTCCTGGCGGAGCTTCATGAGCCGGGCGCGGAGGACCTGCATGGCGCGGAGACGGTTTTGCAGCTGGCTGCGCTCGTCCTGCATCGAGACGACGAGCCCGGACGGCTTGTGCGTGATGCGCACCGCGGAGTCCGTCGTGTTGACGCCCTGGCCGCCCGGGCCGCCGGCGCGGAAGACGTCGATCTGGAGGTCCTTCTCGTCGATGTGCACGTCGACCTCCTCGGCCTCGGGCATGACCGTGACGGTCGCCGCCGACGTGTGGATGCGTCCCTGGCTCTCGGTGGCGGGCACGCGCTGGACGCGGTGCGGGCCGCCCTCGAAGCGCAGCCGCGTCCAGGCACCCTCGCCCTTCACGACCAGCGTCGCCTGGTTGACCCCGCCCATCGGCGAGGGGTCGTACGCGAGGGTCTCCACCGACCAGCCGTGGCGCGTGGCGTAGCCGCGGTACATGTCGACGAGCTCGCGGGCGAACAGGTTGGCCTCCTCGCCGCCCTCGGCGCCACGGATCTCCATGATCACGCTCCGGCCCGCGTGCGGATCGGGCGGGAGGAGCAGCACCTTGAGCTCCGACTCGAGCCCCACCATCGATGCCTCGGCCCCCTGCCGCTCGGCCTCGAGCGCGTCGCGCTCGGCCCCCGCGGCCGACGCCAGCAGCTCGCGCGCGGCCTCGGCGGTGTCGTGCGCGGCGCGGTACCTGCGGATGCACTCGACGAGCGGCGTCATCTGCTTGTACCGGCGCGACAGGTCGCGCAGCTTGTGCTGGTCGCCGAGCACCTCGGGCGTGGCGAGGCTCGCCTCGAGCGCCACGTACTCGGCCTCGATGACGACGAGTCGGTCGATCACGGGCTCAGGCTATGGCGGGTCGCCCGGCGGGGCGGGCGGCGCCCGCTCAGCCGCGGTGCGCCGACGGATCGACGAACTCGGCGGGCACGCGCAGCGCCTCGGCGGACGCGCGGATCGCGGGCATCGCGTTGCGCGACGCCATCGCGAGGACGAGTCGCGCGTCGGGCGCGGCGCAGCGCAGGCGGGCGTCCGCGGCCCACGGCACGACGTCGGGATCGGCCTCGGCGGCGAAGACGACCACGAGCTCGCGCCCGCGGGCGTCCGTGCCGTGGGCCGCGCAGGGCACGGCGTCGCGCACGTTGTCCCGCGCCACGGGGGGCTCGACCGGGGCGAGCGTCGCCGCGTCGACGCGCGCCGGGTCGGCGATCGCCCGCCGGCGCTCGCGGCGCTCGTCCGCGAGGCGCGCGAGCGGGTCGGCCGCGGTGGCGCGCGCTCCCGCGCCGTGCGGCTCCCGCGCCGCGCGCACCCTCTCGACGACGCGCGCGAGCGCCTCGGAGGGCGGCTCGGCGCCGTGCAACAGGCCGAACGTCTCGCGGTCGTGCACGCCGACGCCGATCTCGAGCCGTGCCGCCCCCGTCGCGGCGTCGACGGCGACGCGGCACACCTCGAGGCCGAGCACCTCGCCCGCGAGCACGCCGTGCTCGCGCACGGGCTCGGCGCCGGCGCCGGCGATCGTCGCGGCGAGCGCCTCCGCCGCGGCGGGCACCGCGGGCGACGGCTCGTGCGGCGCCGCGGCGACGGGCGCGAGCCGCGCGTCCAGCACCTCGACGGCCATCCGCGCGGGGTCCCACTCGGCGGCGCGGCGCGCGAGCAGCCCCGCGTCGCGCTCGGCGACGACGCGCAGGCGACGGGCGCCGTGGCGGCGGGCCCAGAGGAGCGCGGGGCCGAGCCCGCGCGCGTGGCGCGAGGTCAGCCAGACGTGTGCGGCGTCACCGCGCACGATCCCGACGCCGATGCCGAGGTCGGCGACGTCCTCGGGCGCGGCGTCGGGGACGAGCGCCCGCGCGCGGGCGAGGGGGAGCCCGTCGACCGGCATCGGGCCGACCTCAGTTGGTCGGCTGCTTCGCGATTTCCGCGAGGAACTCGTCGTTGTTGCGGAACGTCTTGAGCCGGTCGATGAGCAGCTCGAGTCCCGGCGCCGCGTTGCCGTCGGCGGCGAGACCGCTCAGCACGCGGCGGAGCTTCCACACCATCTGGAGCTGCTTGCGGTCGAAGAGGAGCTCCTCGTGGCGGGTGCTCGAGGCGTCCACGTCGATCGCCGGGTAGATGCGGCGCTCGGCGAGCCGGCGGTCGAGGCGCAGCTCCATGTTGCCCGTGCCCTTGAACTCCTCGAAGATCGCGTCGTCCATGCGGCTGTTGGTCTCCACCAGCGCCGTGGCGAGGATGGTGAGGCTGCCGCCCTCCTCGATGTTGCGCGCCGCACCGAAGAACTTCTTCGGCGGGTAGAGCGCGCCCGCGTCGATGCCGCCCGACATGATGCGGCCGGTGGCCGGCGCCGCGAGGTTGTACGCGCGGGAGAGGCGGGTGATGCCGTCGAGGATGATGACGACGTCCTCCCCGGCCTCCACCATGCGCTTGGCCTTCTCGATCGCGAGCTCCGCGACCTGGGTGTGCTCCTCGGACGGCCGGTCGAAGGTGCTGGCGATGACCTCGCCCTTCACCGTGCGCCGCATGTCGGTGACCTCCTCGGGGCGCTCGTCGATGAGCAGCACCATGAGCTTCACCTCCGGATGGTTGCGCTCGATCGCGGTCGCGATCGTCTTCATCACCGTCGTCTTGCCGGCCTTGGGCGGCGAGACGATGATCCCGCGCTGTCCCTTGCCGATCGGCGAGATGAGGTCGATGATGCGCGCCGTCATGTTGAGCGGGTCGGAGCCGTTCTCCAGCACGAGCTTCTGGTCGGGGAACAGCGGCGTGAGGTCCTCGAACTTCGGACGGTTGCGCGCCTTGTCGGGCGCCGCGCCGTTGACCGTGTGGACCTCGAGGAGCGCCGGGTTCTTGGTGTCGCGGCCGCCGGGCTTGCTGAGCCCCGTCACGTGGTCGCCCTTGCGCAGCCCGTACTGGCGCGTGAAGCGCACGGAGACGTACGAGTCGTTGCGCGTCGCGAGGTAGCCGTTGAGGCGCAGGAACCCGTAGCCCTCGTCCCGCAGGTCGAGGTAGCCCGAGACCTCCACCGGCTCGTTGCTCACCGGCTGGTCGTCGCCCACCTCCTCGTAGCGGTCGTCGCCCTGCGGACCGTCGTCGCGGAAGCCGCGCCCGCGTCCGCGGCGCCGACGCCGCCCGCGCCCGCCGCCGTCCTGGTCGCCGTAGCCGCGCTGGAAGCGGTCGCCGCCACGATCGTCGCGACGCTCGCCGCGCTCGCCACGATCGCCGCCGCGATCCCCTCGGTCGCCACCGCGATCCCCACGGTCGCCGCCACGCTCACCGCGGCGCTCGCCGCCACGGTCGTCGCGGCGCTCGCCGCGGCCCTCCGAGGCGCGTCGCGCGTCGGGTGCGATCGGCGTGCCCTCGTGCTCCGCGAGCTCGATCTCCCAGTCGGCGAGCGGCTCGCCGTCGGCGCCGAGCGCGCGATCGCCGCGCCGGCCGCCCTCGGCGGGTGCCGCCGGGGCGTGCTCGAGGATGCGATCGATGAGCGCGGACGTCTCGACGTCGTCGCCGGCGCGGACGCCGAGCGCGGACGCGATCGCGACGAGCGCGTCGCGATCCTTCGCCTCGAGCGAGGCGCGGGTGAGGGCTCCTGTGGCCACGTTGACCTGCTTTCGTGCTCTCTTGGAGGTTTCCGCCGTGCATGCGGCGCATGCACCGCATCGGTCCGTGGGACGCGCGTCCGGGGAGTCCGTCGGGATTGCACTGACGGCATCGCCGGGAGCCGGCGGGGAACGTTCGCGATCGCGAACCCCCACATCATAGCGGGCCGCGCGCCCCGTCGCACGGGCAATGGCCGCGCCCACGGCGCGGCTCGCGCGCGCCGCCTAGCCGGCGCGGCGGGCGACGAAGTCCTGGACGGCGCGCAGGTCGTTGGGCAGGGCGTGGACGCGCTCGGGGCGCGACATGAGGTCGGCGAGGTGCGCGGGCAGCTCGGGCGTGCGACCCGTGGCCCTGCGCACGGCATCGGGGAACTTCGCGGGGTGGGCCGTGGCGAGCGTGACGACCGGTCGCGGGTCGCGGCGGCGGTGCTCGCGCGCGGCGTGGAGACCGACGGCCGTGTGCGGGTCGATGAGCATGCCGTGGCGCTCGTGGACGTCGCGCATGGTCGCGAGGGTCGCGGCGTCGTCGCACCGGTACCCGGCGAACACGCCCTCGATCCATGCCGCCCACGCCGCGTCGTCGACGCGCAGCGATCCCGACCGCCGGAAGTCGGCGAGCCCCGCCTCCGTCGCCGCCCCGTCGCGGCCGAGCATCTCGAAGTAGAGGCGCTCGAAGTTGGACGACACCTGGATGTCCATGCTCGGCGAGAGGGTCGGGGTGACGGCGCGCGCGTCCATCGAGCGCGTGGCGAGGAAGCGGGTGAGGATGTCGTTGGCATTGGATGCCACGACGAGCCCGCCGACGCGCGCGCCCATGCGGCGGGCGATCCAGCCGGCGAGGACGTTGCCGAAGTTGCCGGTCGGGACGCTCATCACCGCGGGGTGGCCGAGTCGCTCGAGCGCCACGACGTAGTAGACGACCTGGGCCATGACGCGCGCCCAGTTGATCGAGTTGACCGCCGCGAGTCGCTGCTCCTCGCGAAAGGCCGCGTCGGCGAACATCGCCTTGACGAGGTCCTGGCAGTCGTCGAAGGTGCCGTCGATCGCCACGGTGCGCACGTGCGGCTCGTCCACGGTCGTCATCTGCCGACGCTGGACGTCGCTCACTCGGCCGGCCGGGTAGAGCATCACGATTTCGACGCGCCGGCACGCCCGCACGCCGTCGATGGCCGCGCCCCCCGTGTCGCCGCTCGTCGCGCCGACGATCGTCACGCGGTCGCCGCGCGCGGCGAGCACGTGGTCGAACATGCGCCCGACGAGCTGGAGCGCCACGTCCTTGAACGCGAGGGTCGGACCGTGGAACAGCTCGAGGAGGTGGTGCCCGTCGCCGAGGTCCACGAGCGGCACGACGTCGGGATGGCGGAAGGTCGCGTACGCGGCCTCGCACATCGCGCGGAGCTCCGCATCCGCGATCTCCCCGCCGACGAACGGCGCCATCACCTCGGCGGCGCGTACGGCGTACGACCGCGCCTCGGGCGCGGATGCGGTCGGCAGCGACGGCCACTCGTGCGGCACGTAGAGCCCGCCGTCGACGGCGAGCCCCGCCATCAACACGTCGCGGAACCCCAGCTCGGGCGCGCGCCCGCGCGTGGAGACGTACCGCACGGTCGCCGGCCTCAGCCGGGGATGACGCGCAGGAGCGCGCCGACGTGGCGGACCACGTCGAGGCCGCGCAGCTCCGCGAGGCAGGCCTGCACGGCGGATTCGGCCGCGTGGTGCGTGAGGAAGACGAGGCGGGCGTCGGTGCCGATGCCGTCCTGCTCGGCCGCACGGATGCTCACCGCGTTGCGCGCGAAGACGCCGGTGACGGCGTGGAGCACGCCCGGGCGGTCGGCGACCTCGAGGCCGATCATGTACTCGCCCTCGAGCGCCCCGATCGGCGCGAGGCGCGCGGGGGCGAAGGCCCCGAGCGGTGCGTGGGTGCCCTTGCGCAGGTTGACCGCCGCGTCGATGACGTCGCCGAGCACGGCCGAGGCCGTCGGCTCACCGCCCGCACCGCGCCCGTAGAACATGAGGGAGCCCGAGGCGGCGCCGTCGACGACGACGGCGTTGTACGCCCCGCGGACCGTCGCGAGGGGGTGGGTGAGCGGCACGAGCGCGGGGTGCACCCGCACCGAGACGGCGCCGTCCGCGCCGCGCCGCTCGGCCACGCCGAGGGGCTTGACCGCGAAGCCGAAGCGGCGGGCGATCGCGATGTCGGCGGGGGTCACGCGCGTGATGCCCTCCGCGTGGACGTCGGCGAGCACGACGCGGGTGCCGAAGGCGATGCTCGCGACGATCGCGACCTTGGCCGCCGCGTCGTGGCCCTCGACGTCCGCCGTCGGGTCGGCCTCCGCGTAGCCGAGTCGCTGCGCGTCGGCGAGGGCGTCGGCATACTCGGCGCCGCGCTCGCTCATCTCGGTGAGCACGTAGTTGGTCGTGCCGTTGACGATCCCGAGGATCCTGCGGATCGGCTCGCCGCGGAGGCTCTCGCGCAGCGGGCGGATGAGCGGGATGCCGCCGCACACGGCGGCCTCGAAGAGCAGGTCGGTGCCGGCGGCGTCCGCCGCGGCGTAGAGGTCGGCACCGTGGCGGGCGAGGAGCGCCTTGTTGGCCGTGACGACGGGCTTGCCCTTGCCGAGCGCGGTGGCGACCAGCTCGCGCGCCGGGTCGAGGCCGCCCATCAGCTCGACGACGACGTCCACCTCCGCATCCGCGACGACCGCGTGGGGGTCGGCGAGGACGACGTCGGCCGGGAGGCCCGCGTGGCGGGCGGGGTCGCGCACGGCGACGCGGGTGACGCGCAGCTCGACGCCGGCGCGCGTGCGCACCTCGGCTGCGCGCTCGGCGACGAGGCGCACGAAGGCGGAGCCGACGACGCCGTGACCGAGGACGCCGAGGCGCACCACGTGGGCGGGGGCGTCCGTCACCCGCTCCACGCTACCGACGGGTGCGCGGCGGGGCGGCGCCGCGCGTCACACGGCGCCTACGCGTCGAGTCGCAGCAGGTCCTCGAAGGTCTCGCGACGCACGACGACGCGCGCGTCCCCGTCGCGCACGAAGACGACGGGCGGGCGCGGCACCTTGTTGTATGTCGACGCCATCGAGTGGCCGTACGCGCCGGTGACGGGCGTGGCGAGGAGGTCGCCGACGCGCAGGTCGGCGGGCACGAGCGCGTCCTCGACGAGCACGTCCCCGCTCTCGCAGTGCTTGCCGACCACGCGGACGCGCTCGGTGCGCGGGGCGTCGGCGCGCGCCGGCGCGAAGACCTCGTATCCCGAGTCGTAGAGCACGGGACGCGGATTGTCGCTCATACCGCCGTCCACGGCGACGTAGGTGCGCACGCCGGGGATGCGCTTCACGGCGCCGACCTCGTAGACGGTGAGCGCGGCGGCGGCGACGATCGCGCGACCGGGCTCCACCATCACCGCCACGTCGGGCCCGAGCCCCGACGTGGCCTCGCGCAGCACGCGGGACCACTCGGTGATCGTCGGGGCGCGCTCGGTGCCGAGGTAGGCCACGCCGAGGCCGCCGCCGAGCGTCACCTCGCGCGCGCCGACCTCGCGGGCGAGGTCGGCCATGACGGCGGCGGCCTCGGCGAAGTTGGCCGCGACGAACACGTTGGATCCGATGTGGCAGTGGATGCCGACGAACTCCATGGCGCGCGACGCGATGGCGCGGTCGATCGCGCGTCGGGCATCGCCGTTGCGCAGGTTGAAGCCGAACTTGGAGTCGTCCTGGCCGGTGCGGATCGCCTCGTGGGTGTGCACCGCGATGCCGGGGGTGACGCGGATCTGCACCCGCGGCGCGGGCGCGCCGGCGGCGACGACGGCCTCGATGCGGTCCATCTCGTCGAAGTTGTCGACGACGACGTGGCGCACGCCCGCCCCGAGGGCCGCGCGCAGCTCGTCGGACGACTTGTTGTTGCCGTGGAGGACGCAGGCCGACCCGGGGACTCCGGCCGCGAGCGCGACATGGAGCTCGCCGCCGGTCGCGACGTCGAGGAGCAGCCCCTCCTCGTGGGCGAGGCGCGCCATGGCGCGGCAGTGGAACGCCTTGGTCGCGTAGACGACGCGCCCGGCGCCGAAGGCGGCGACCGCCTCGGCGCAGCGCGCGCGCAGGTGTGCCTCGTCGTAGACGAAGACGGGGGTGCCGTGCGCGAGGGCGAGGGCCGCGACGTCGCATCCGCCGACGCGCAGCGCGCCGCCGACGATCTCCGCGGTGTCGGGCAGCAGGTGGCGGGCGATCACATGCGCTCCGGCGCGGCGATGCCGAGCAGGCCGAGGCCCGCCGCGAGCGTGCGGGCGGTGGCGTCGCAGAGGGCGAGGCGCCCGCGCCGCAGCCCCTCGTCCTCGGCCTTCAGCACGGGGCACGACTCGTAGAAGGTTGAGAACGCCGCGGCGAGCTCGTGCAGGTAGGTGCAGAGCCGGTGCGGCGAGTACGCCCCGATCGCGTCCCACACCGCCGTGTCGAAGCGCAGCAGCGCGAGTACGAGCGCCCGCTCCGCGGGGTGGCCGATCGCCGGTGCGACGCCCTGGACCGACGCGGGCGCGACCCCCGCGCGGCGGAAGATGCTGCGGATGCGCGCGTGCGCGTACTGCAGGTACGGGCCGGTGTTGCCGTCGAAGGCGAGCATGCGGTCCCAGTCGAAGACGTAGTCCTTGATGCGGTCGCCGGAGAGGTCCGCGTACTTCACGGCGCCGATGCCGACCGCACGGGCCACCGCGGCGCGCTCCTCGGCGGGCAGCTCCGGGTTCTTCTCCGCGACGGCCGCGGCGGCGCGCTCGACGGCCTCGTCGAGCAGCGCGTGCAGCTTGATCGCGTCGCCGGAGCGGCTGCGCAGCATCTTGTGGTCCGCGCCGAGCACGCTGCCGAACGCCACGTGGACCATCTCCCTCGCCATGCCGGACGCGGCACCCGCACCGTCGCCGAGCCAGCCGGCCGCGCGCGCGACCGCGCCGACCATCGCGAGGTGCTGCGCCTGCGGCGCGCCGACCACGTACACGAGGAGGGATGCGCCGATCCGCTCGGTGCGGTCGATGACGCAGGCGAGGTCGGTGGCCGCGTAGTTCCATCCGCCGTCGCGTTTGCGCACGATGAGCGGGAGCGGGTCGTTGTCGCGGTTGGTGAACCCCTCGGGGAACACGACGTCTGCCCCGTCGTCCTGGCGCAGTAGGCCCGCCGCACGCAGACGCTCGAGCACGGACGGCAGCAGCGCGTCGTAGGCGCTCTCCCCCATCACGTCGCCCGGCTGGAGGCGCACGTCGAGCGCCTCGTACACGCGGGCGAAGTACCGCGTGCTCTCGTCCACGAGCAGGCGCCACAGGCGCAGCGTCTCCGCGTCGCCCGACTGCAGCGCGACGACGCGCGCGCGAGCGCGCGCCTTGAACGACTCGTCGGCGTCGAAGGCAGCGCGGGCGCGCCGATAGAAGGAGTCGAGGTCGCCGAGCGAGAGGTCGCGCACGGCCGCCGACTCTCCGACGTCGACGAGGTGCTCGATGAGCATGCCGAACGGCGTGCCCCAGTCGCCCACGTGGTTCTCCCGCACGACGCGGTGACCGACGTACTCGAGGAGGCGCACGATCGAGTCGCCGATGATCGTGCTGCGGAGGTGGCCGACGTGCATCTCCTTGGCGACGTTGGGCGCGGAGTAGTCGACGACGCAGGTGCGGGGCGCCGGCGCGGCGCGCACGCCGAGGCGCGGGGCGGCGGCGCTGCGCGCGAGCTCCGCGGCGAGGACGTCGTCGCGGAACGTGAGGTTGATGAAGCCCGGGCCGGCCACCTCCGTCGCGGCGCACAGGTCGTCGAGCCGGGCGGCGGCGAGCACGCGGGCGGCCGCGTCGCGCGGGGCGCCGCCGACGCGCTTGGCGAGGGCGAGGGCACCGTTGACCTGGGCGTCGGCGCGGTCGCTCGCGCGCACCGCGGGGTCGACGTCGCGCGCCGCATCGCCGAAGGCGGCGACGAACGCATCGGCGACGCGCGTCGCCACGAGCGCGATCGGATCGGCCATCTCCTCAGTCTCGCCGACGATCGCGCCGCGAGGGCCGAGGGCCGCGGTCGGGGCGTGCCGTTAGCCTGCGGGTGCTGGCGCGAGGTGCGTCCGGCCCTCGTAGCTCAGGGGATAGAGCACTGGCCTCCGGAGCCAGGTGCGCAGGTTCGAATCCTGCCGAGGGCGCTAGGGCCTGCGGGCCACGAGGACGAGGTTCTTGCCGATGAGGCGGCCGCGCAGCACCTTGTCGAGGAGCGCCGACAGCGGGAGGATCACGTTGTTGTAGACGCCGGTCGACGACGAGGTGATCGACGCGCGGCGCAGGAGCTTGTAGACGACGAGGTACGGCAGGATGCCGAGCACCTCGAAGTACCGCAGGGACACGACCTCGAGGCCCGCGCCGCGGCAGAGCCCACGGAAGCGGCGCTTGGTGTACCGGCGCACGTGTCCCGTCTCGCGGTCGATCCGCGCGTAGAGCAGCGGCATCGCGGGGACGAACACGAGGTAGTGCCCGCCCGGGCGCAGCACCGAGGCCGCCATGGCGAACTCCCGCCGGTCGTCGGCGATGTGCTCGAGGACGCTCACGCAGAGCACCGTGTCGAAGGTGCGCCCCTCGGCGACGAGCGCCGCGTGCGCGCCGACGGAGTCGGCCTCGATGACCCGCACGTCGTCGGCGGCGGCGAACTTGGCGCGGATCCGGCGCGCGAGGATCGGCTCGGGCTCGACGGCGGTGACGTGCGCGCCCTCGTCCACGAGCCAGCGCGCGATCGCCCCCGTACCGGCGCCGATCTCGAGCACGTCGCGACCGAGGTGCGAACGGAAGAGCGACGTGATGATCGGGAGCCCGTGCTCCTCGTTGTAGAAGTATTTGTCCTCGTCGGCGAGCGTGCCGACGACGTGCGGCGCCGTCATCGCCAGAGACGGTACCCGAGCGTGCTCGGTGCGGTGGCGCTAGGGGCGGGTGGCGACGGCGTCGACGATGGCCGCGAAGGCCGCGTCCGCGTCGATCCGGTCGAGGACCGTCGCGTTGGGCGCCGGCCGCTCGTGCAGTTGGCGGTCGTCGATCACCGTCATCCCCCGCGTGTGGAGCCCGTCCAGCTCGACCGCGACGTGGCGCGGCGAGCCGCCGAGCAGCCCGGGGTGCGTGAGCGCGAGCACCGCGCAGACGTCGTGCATCGCCGCGCCCTCGAAGCCCTCGTGCCGGTCGACGTACGTGCGGCTGAAGAACTCGAGCAGCCCGGCGAGGACCGGCCCGATCCGCGGGTGCGCCGCGCGCACCGCGGCGATGCGCGGCGGCGTGGCCTGGAAGCGGTGCGTGAGGTCGAGGCCGCTCATCGTGATCGGCGCGCCGCACGAGAACACCGCGGCGGCGGCCTCGGGGTCGCACCAGACGTTGAACTCGGCGGACGCCGTGCGGTTGCCGATGCGGCCGCCGCCCATGAGGGAGATCCCGCGGATGCGCCCGGCGAGGTCGGGCGCGGCGCGGAGTGCCAGCGCCACGTTGGTGAGCGGGCCGGTCGGGACGAGCCAGACCTCCGGGTCGGCGCGCACCGCGTCGACGATGAAGTCCACGGCGCGGTCGGAGTCCGCGGGACGCGACGGCTCGGGGAGGTCGGCGCCGTCCATGCCGCTCTCGCCGTGCACGTAGGCCGCGTGCACCGGCTCGGCCACCAGCGGCCGTGCCGCGCCCGCGTGCAGCGGCGCGTCGAGCCCGCACATGTCCATCACGATGCGCGCGTTGCGCGTGGTGCGCTCGAGCGGCGCGTTGCCCGCGACGGTCGTGATGCCGACCACGTCGGCGAAGCGCGAAGCGACGAGGATCGCGAAGGCGTCGTCGTGACCGGGATCGCAGTCGATGAGGACGCGAGGGCGCCCGGTCACGCGTCGATCGTAGGTCCCGCGCGAGTGCAATAGGGTTGGCCCGTGCTGCCGGCCGCGAGTCTCGTCGTCGCCCCGCCGCGCACCGTGCTCGCCGACCGGCGCGACGGCCGCGCGGGCTCGGTCCCGCGCGACGCCGTGCTCGTCGTCGGCGCCGCGCTCCTCACCGCCCTGCTGGCGCAGCTGCGGATCGACCTGCCCTTCACGCCCGTGCCGATCACCGGCCAGACCCTCGCCGTGCTGCTCACCGGCGCGTCGCTCGGGGCTGCGCGAGGTGCGCTCGGCCAGGCGCTCTACGTCGGGCTCGGCGTCGTCGGCCTCCCCGTGTACGCGGGCGCGACCGGCGGCTGGGCCGTCGCGACGGGGCCGACGCTCGGCTACCTCGTCGGCTTCGTCCTCGCCGCCGCGGCCGTCGGTCGGCTCGCCGAGCTGCGCCACGACCGCTCGATGCTCACCGCGATCCCCGCGATGCTGCTCGGCACGGCGATCGTCTACGCCTGCGGCGCGTCATGGCTCGCCCACGACCTCGGGATCCCGCTCGCGACGGGCGCGACCAACGCCGTGGGCCTCGGCGTGGCGCCATTCCTCGTGGGCGACGCGATCAAGGTCGCGATCGCGGCGACCGCGACGTCGGGCGCGTGGCGCCTCGCGCGGCGTCAGCCGCGCGGATGGTGGCAGGCGACGAACTGACCGGGGGCGACCTCGCGCAGCTGCGGCTCCTGCTGCGTGCAGAGCTCCGTCGCCGCGGGGCATCGCGTGCGGAAGCGGCAGCCCGAAGGGGGCGCGAGCGGTGACGGAGGCTCGCCCTGGAGCGGGATGGACGCACGGGTGCGGTCGGGGTCGGGCACGGGCACCGAGTTGATGAGCGCCGCCGTGTAGTGGTGCGCGGGCCGCGCGTAGATCGCGTCGGGGGTGCCGACCTCGCAGACCTTGCCGAGGTACATCACCATGATGCGGTTGGACACGGCCTTCACGACCGCGAGGTCGTGGCTGATGAAGATCATCGTGAGCCCGAAGCGGTCCTTCATGTCCTGCAGCAGGTTGAGGATCTGGGCCTGGATGCTCACGTCGAGCGCCGACACGGGCTCGTCGCAGATGAGCATGCGGGGCTCGAGCGCGAGCGACCGCGCGATGCTGATGCGCTGGCACTGCCCGCCGGAGAACTCCCACGACCGCCGGTCGAGCACGAGCGCGGGGTCGAGCCCCACGTTCTCGAGCAGCTCGTCGACCCGCGCGGCGCGGGCCGCCTCGTCGCCGCGCCGCCAGATCCACAGCGGCTCCTCGACGAGGTCCTTCACCGTCATCCGCGGGTCGAGCGAGGAGATCGGATCCTGGAAGATCATCTGGATCGCGGTGCGCGCCACGCGCAGCTCCTCCTTGCCGAGGCTCGTGAGGCTGCGGCCCTCGAAGACCACGTCGCCGGACGTCGGCGGCGGCACCTGCAGGACGGCCTTGCCGAGCGTCGTCTTGCCGCAGCCCGACTCGCCGACGATCGCGAGCGTCTCCCCGCGCAGGACGTCGAAGCTCACGTTGCTCACGGCGTGCACCTTGCGCCCGCCGCCGGCCTTGAACTCCACGACCATGTTGCGCGCCTCGAGCACCACGTCGGCGCCGCCGCGCATGTGCGCCATCCCGCTGCCGGCCATCAGCGCGCTCCCCCGAGCGGATACCAGCAGCGATAGAGGTGGCCGTCGGGGTCGCGCGCGAGCGGCGGGTGCTCCGCGCGGCACTTGGGCTGCACGTACGGGCAGCGCTCGGCGAAGGCACAGCCCGCCGGTCGGTGGACCGGGTCGGGCAGGCGACCCTCGATGACCGGCAGCTTCTGGCCGGACGGCATGTCGACCTTGGGGATCGAGCGCAGCAGCGCCTCGGTGTACGGCATCCGCATGCGGGCGAAGAGCGCGCGCGTCGGTGCCCGCTCCACCACCTCGCCCGCGTACATCACGGCGACCTGGTCGGTGTTGCCGGCCACGACGCCGAGGTCGTGCGTGATGAGCACCATCGCCATGCCGAGCTCGCGCCGCAGGTCGCGCAACAACTCGAGGATCTGGGCCTGCACCGTCACGTCGAGCGCGGTCGTGGGCTCGTCGGCGAAGAGCAGCTTGGGCTTGCACGCGATCGCCATCGCGATCATGACGCGCTGACGCATGCCGCCCGACAGCTGGTACGGGAACTTGCGCAACACCTCGGCCGGATCCGGGATGCGCACGAGGCGAAGGAGCTCGGCGCTGCGCGCCATCGCATCCGTGCGGGACATGCCGAGGCGCACGCGCAGGGCCTCGGCCACTTGCGCGCCGATCCGGCGCACCGGGTTGAGCGCCGTCATCGGGTCCTGGAAGATCATCGCCATCCCGGTGCCGAACTGCTCGCGCACGACCTCGCGCGACGCCACCGACAGGTCCCGGCCGTCGAAGACGACGGATCCCGTGCGGTGCGCGTTGCTCGTGGTGAGCAGGCCCATCGCGCCGCGGCAGAGCACCGTCTTGCCGGAGCCCGACTCCCCCACGATGCCCACGCTCTCGCCCGCGGGCACGTCGAGGTCGACGCCCCGCACGGCCTGCAGCGGCCCGCGGGCCGTGTCGAACGAGATCGCGACGTCGCGCAGCGAGAGGATCGGGGTC
>JBEBCD010000076.1:0-12729 GCA_041158045.1 Actinomycetota bacterium
CGGTCTCGCGCTGGGCGTACATGAACATGAACTACCACCTCGAGCACCACATGTTCCCGTCGGTGCCGTTCCACGCGTTGCCGCGGCTGCACGCGCTCGTGCGCGACCAGTTGCCTGCGCCGTTCCCGTCGATCGCGGCGGCGTACCGCGCGATCCCGCCGCTGGCGACCTACGCGATGTCCCCCGGCGCTACGGCGCGCTGAGCCTCCCGCCCGCCGCGCGCGCGGCGGGATCAGGTCCGCGTGACGTTGGTCGTGATCGAGGTCGGCGAGATCGTGGTCGCCGCGTTGCCGGCGGTGTCGGCGACGGAGAAGGTCGCGGCGGCGGTGAGCGTCGAGTCGTAGGTGATGCCGTTGCGCTCGGAGGTCGACTGGGCGGTGATCGTGCACTCCGTCGTCTTGCTCTGCGCGATGGTGTCGATGCGGGAGATCTTCTTGAAGGTGAAGTCCACCCCGTTGGTGGTGGAGATCGTCGTGCAGTTGATCGCCTCGTTGCCCGTCACGTAGAACACGATCGTCGAGGAGCTGGAGGTCCCCTTCTCGCGGGTCAACGTGAGGACGGGGGCGGTGCGGTCGGCGGCGACGGTGGTGGTCGTGGTCGTGGTGGTCGTCGTCGTCGTGGCGGCCGTGGTGGTGGTCGCGGGCGCGGCGGTCGTGGTCGTGGCGACCGCGGCCTTGCAGCGCTGCACGCGCGCGCGCTGCTGCGCGGTGAGGGTCTTGGCGGCGACGATCGCGCGGGTCGCGCCCACGCCGTAGGTGGTGCGCAGGCAGGTGCGCGTGGCGGAGTCGATCGAGACGGCCGAGGCGCCCTGCGCGACGAGGGTCGCGCCGGCGAGCACGGCGGTGGCGATCGCGAGTGCGCGGCGCATCGTCCTCCATGCTACGGGCGGTCCCGCCCGCCGCGGCGCCTACTTCTTGGTCCAGCCCTTCGGGCACTTCGGCGCGGCGCCGGTGACCTTGCGCGTGCGCGCGCCCTTGGCGCACGTGATCGTCGAGGTCGCGCCCTTCTTGCCCGACGTCACGGAGACGTCGCCCGAGCCCTGCGCGATCGAGAGCGTCGCGCGGCGGATCGCGTAGCTCGCGCACGGGTTGGACGCGCAGGACGCGTAGTAGATGCGGAACACGTTGGAGCCCGCGCTCGTCTCGTAGCCCGTCGGGTCGAGTCGGCCGACGTCGCTCGTCGTGAGCGCCGCGGGCGTCGACCACGAGAGACCGTCGGTGGACGTCGCCACGAAGAGCCGCTGCAGCCCGCCGCAGCCCGGACCGTTGGCCATGATCATGAGCCAGTCGCCGTCCTTGGCGCGCAGCACCTCGGTGTCGACGTAGCCGCCCTCGAGGCGCCAGCCCGACTCCTTGGTGAACGAGATCCCGTCCGCCGACACGTACGACGCGATCTTCTCGGGGCACGACCCGCCCGTCGGCGACTCCACGATGTAGATCCGCACCCGCCCGTCGGGCATGCGCACCGGGTCGGGCACGCCCCAGGCGGCGGTGGCCTGTGGGACCTGCATGGCGGTCGAGGTGAGCGTCGCGGTCCCGATCGAGAGGCAGTCGGCCGTCGCGCAGGGCGCGGAGTAGACGCCCTGGACGCCCGCGGAGGGATCGAGGCGCTTGAAGTACGCGCGCAGCCCCGACGGCGTCGTCGACACCGAGAAGTCGTTGACCGGACCCGCGGCCGCGCGCGCGAGGGTCTCGGAGGCGCAGACACCGGCGTCGGTGCACAGGCTCACCGCCGTGCCGTCCGGCCCGTCGGAGCGCCACACGCGGTCGCCTGCGGCCACGCGCTCGACGTGCGGCGAGACGCCCTGCATCCCGAGGGTGACCGCGTCGTCGGTGAGCTTCCACGTCACGACCGCGCCCGCGGGCGATGCGCCGGCCGTCGCGACGGCGGCGCCGACCAGCGCGACGACGAGGGCCGCGAGGAGCGGTCGGCGGCGTCGCGTCATCGGAGCGATCCTACCCCCAGCTCGTCGCCCAGGCGTCGAGCAGCCCGTGGGTCCGCGGTCCGAGCGTCGGGTCGTCGGCGAGCGCGTCGGCGAGCGGGCCCCAGTCGGCGCGCGGGAGACCGACGCGCGCGCCGAGTCGCTCCACGATCCCCGCGGTGAACTCCACGTGCGGCTGCAGCCCCCACGCGGCGCCGACGCAGAACGCGAGGTCCGCGTGCGGGAGGCGCCCGCGCACGTGCGCGACGGACGGCGCCTCGATCGCATCCTCGTGCCACACGGGCCAGCGGCCCGCCAGTGGGTCGCCCTCCCCCGCCCCGATCGAGAGATGCCCGCGGACGGTCGCGGGCATGCGTCGTACCCGGCCGCCGAGCGCCCGTGCGAGCACCTGCGCGCCGAAGCAGATCCCGAGGTACGGCCGTCCCGCGCCGACCCACGCCCCGACGAGCGCGGTCTCGGCCTCGGCCGGTGCGGCGCAGTACGAGTCCGCGACCGAGGTCGGCGACCCGAGCACGACGAGCGCGTCGGCCGTGACCCTCGCCGCCTCGGGCGCGGCGCGCAGCGGCGCGTCCTCCCGCACGAGTCGCGACACGCGATGCCCGCGGGCCTCGCACCAGTCGCCGAGATGTCCGAGCTCGTGCGCCACGTCGCGGTGGGCGAGGATCGCGATCGTGCTCACGCGCGCGATCCCCTCGCCGCGGGCGCGATCCGCACGCCGTCGCCCGCGTCGCGCGCGGCGGCGACGAGCTCGCTCGTGAGCAGCGCGCGGTCGTAGATCGCGAGCTCGCGCACCACGCCCGTGCGGTCGGGGTCGACGGCGAGGTCCGCGCCGCCCACCTCGCCGAGACCGGCGTCGAATCTCGCCCAGCCCTGCGGCGCGGTCGCTCCGCCGTCGTCGAGGCGCTCGTCGACGACGACGCTCACGACCTTCGGCCCGCCGTCGAGGACGAACGCGACGAGGTGCTCGCGACCGTCCCACGCGCCCGCGGCCGAGGCGATCGTCGTCGCGTGCGCGCACTCGAGTCCCCAGCCGTCCGCGACGCGCAGCGCGACCTCGCCGTCGGCGCGCACCGAGACCTCCCACCCCTTGGTGATGCGTCGGTCGGTGGGCTCCTCGCCGAGCGCGGCCGTGACCGTCGACCACGCGGCCGCGAGCGTGCGGCCCGCCACCGCGCCCGCCGCACCCGCGACGCGGAGCAGGATCGTGATGCCGCCGCCCGCGCGCAGGTCGCCCAGCACGGGCGCCGCACCGGCGGCGCGTCCGTCGGCGCGCCAGCGCCACGCGAGGCCGTCCGTGCTCGTGCCGGCGAGCTCCCACTGCCGCGCGAGGTGCCACGCGAGGCGCGCCTCGATCTCGTGGTAGCGGACCGCGAGCTTGTTGGACTCGACCAGGCCGAGCGTGCCGTCGTCGTACTCGACGAAGTCGGCGTACCCGGGGCCGTCGACGATGGCCCAATCCGCGTTCCAGTCCGGGCGGTCCTCGAAGCCGGTGCCGTCCCACCACAGCGCGACCTCGGGCTGGCCCCACTCGACGAGGCCGGCCGGCGTCGCGCGCCCCGGTACGAGCCACGCCACGCGACGCCCCACGTAGCCGAGGCGCTCGGTGCGGCCGTGGTTGTAGTACAGGAGTAGGTAGCGCGCGAGCCCGTCGGGCCCCGGTGCGCGCAGGCGGTGCGGCGTGATCGCACCCCGCGGGTTGCGCAGCGGCGTCGCGCCGTCGAGCGTCCCCTCGTGGGTGAGCCAGCCGGGCGCGTCCCACGTCTCGCCGCCGTCCCGCGAGTACGAGGCGGCGAGGCGCCCGACCTCGGTGCGCCACAGGCACAGCAGCGCCGCGGGCCCGACGACGCCCGACGCGCCGGCCGTGCCGCCGACCGTGACGACGTGGGGCTCCTCGCCGAGGGCGAGCTCGCCCGCGGGCGCGCGCAGGCCGTCGTCGCCGCGGGGCAGCGTCTCCCACGTCGCTGCCGCGGGGTCCGCGACTCGGAGGAGGTCGCGGCTGCGGAGCACGAAGGCCTCCGATCCCGGCGTCTCCCCCGCGCCGTCGCGCGTCTTCTGGAACGCGGCGTGCACCGCACCGTCGATCACCTGCGGCGCGTCGCAGAGGAACATGCCCATCGTCGCCCCCGCCCACGGGTTGTCCCGGTCGATGCGCGTGCGCCGCACCGGCACGAGCGCGCGCGGCCCCCACGTCGCGCCGCCGTCGTCGGACGCGCGCACCCAGTAGCCCTCGTCGAGCTGCATGTCCGTGCGCTTCATCTCGGTGAGGCCCGGGTCCGCACCCGCCGGATACTGCGCCCCGACGTTCCACCCGTAGAGCAGCCAGATGCGCTCGCGACCGTCCGGGCCCGGGTGGACCCACTGGTAGCCGTCGTGCGACTGGCGCGCGTCGTCCTCGATCGGCGCGAGCGGCGACCACGTGCGTCCGCGATCGGTGCTGCGCGTGCCGTAGAGGCGCAGGCCCGGGCCGCCCTCGCGATTCTCCGAGTGGTGGAGCACGACCGAGAGCACGAGCGGCCGCCCGTCGCGACCCCCGACGGCCACGACGTTCTGCGAGTCGTAGTAGCCGTTGCGATCCGAGACCGTCCAGCCCGCCTTGAGGTCGCGCGGGTCCGTGCGACGCGCCGCGGGCGGTGGCGCGCCCGCACCCGTCTCGTCGCGCACGCGAGCGAGGCTAGGCGCGCACCCGCCGCGAGGGCACTGGCACACTTGGAGCGTGCGCCCGACCGCCCGACGTCTCGCCGCGCCGCTGCTCCTCGTCGCGCACGTCGGGCTCGCGGCGTGCGGTGACGGCGGCGCGGGCGCGCGCGGCGCCGACGCGACCCGCGAGGCGGCCGCCCCGACGACCACCGTCGCGCCCGAGCCCACGGCGACGACGCTCGCCCCCGCACCCGCGTCCCGCGAGGCGGGGCTCGTCGTCCCCGACGGCGACACGGCCGGGCTGCCGCTCGTCGTCGTCCTCCATGGCTTCGGCGGCAGCGGGTCCCAGGTGCGCCAGTCCACCGGGCTCGAGGCCGCGGCGACCGCGCGCGGGACGCGCGCGGTCTTCGCCTTCCCCGACGGCACGGGCGATGACGGCTTCCCGCGGTCGTGGAACGCGGGCGGCTGCTGCCCGTTCGCCAACCTCGACGCCGTCCCCGACGTCGACTGGCTCGCGACGCTCATCGACGACGCCACGCGCCGGCTCGGGCTCGACCCTCGGCGCGTCGTCGTCGCCGGACACTCCAACGGCGGGATGATGGCCTACCGGCTCGCCTGCGAGCGGCCCGACGTGGTCCGCGCGATCGTCGTGGGCGCGGGCGCGCTCATGGTGCCGTCGTGCGCGCCGACGTCGCCCGTCACCGTGCTGCACCTCCACGGCGCGCTCGACACGGTGGTGCCGCTCGAGGGCGGCGCCACCTCGGGCATCGCGTTCCCGAGCGCCGCGCGCAGCGCGGGCGACTACGCGCGGGCCGCGGGCTGCGGCGGCGCCGCCCCCTCGTGGACGTGCGCCGACGGCGCGACGGTGGAACTCGTCGTCGGCCCGTCGTGGTCGCACGACTGGCAGCCGGAGTGGACGACGCGGACGCTCGAGCTCGTCGAGGCGCTCGCGGTCGGCTAGCGCGCCGGCGCGACCCACGCGGCCGCGTCCTGCGGCAGCGCGCGGTCGTCGCGCGTCGCGACGGGGTCGTGGCTCGCGGCGAGCAGACGCCCCTCGGGGAGGCGCACGGGCGCCTCGCCCATGTTGAGTACGCACACGACGTCGCCCGCGGCGTGCGTCCGCCGCCACGCGAGCACGCCGCTCCCGTCGCCGCCGACGCCCGGCTCCCAGACGAACCCGCCCTCGAGCAGCGCCGGCGTGGCGCGCCGCACCGCGATCGCGCGGCGCGTGCGCTCGAGCGTCGAGTCGGGGTCGCCCTCCTGCGCCTCCACGCTCAGCGCGGCCCACCGTGCGGGCTGCGGGAGCCACGGCGCGACCTCGCGTGCACCGGAGAAGCCGAGGCCGAGTCCGGAGCGTCGCCACGGGAGTGGCACCCGGCATCCGTCGCGCCCGAGCGCCGCACCCGCCGTGCGGTGGAAGTGCGGGTCCTCCCGCGCCGCGTCGGGCAGGTCGATCACCTCGTCGAGCCCGAGCTCCTGCCCCTGGTACAGGTAGGTGGTGCCGGGCAGCGCGAGCATGGCGCACGTCGCGCCGAGCGAGCGGCGACGGCCCCGGGCGAGGTGCGACTCCGTCGGCACCTCGCGGTGCACGACGCGCCCGCCGTAGCGGGTGGGGGCGCGGCGCACGTCGTGGTTCTCCGTCACCCACGTCGTCGGGGCACCCACCGTCGCATCGGCCGCGAGCGAGGCGTCCACGACGCGGCGCCACGCGTCGGCGTCCCAGTCCGCGACGAGGAGCTCGAAGTTGAACCCCGTGTGCAGCTCGTCGGGCCGCAGGTAGGCGCCGCGCTTCTCCGGCGCGTCGAGCCACGCCTCGGCGACGAAGATCCGGGGCGGGTCGTAGGCGTCGGCGATCTCGCGCCACCGTCGGTAGATCGCGTGCACGCCCGGCTGGTCGAAGTACGGCGTGGCGCTCGCCACCGGCGCGGTACCGGGGCGGCCCGCGTCGGGGTAGCCCGGGGCCTTCACGAGGCCGTGCGCGACGTCGATGCGGAAGCCGTCGACCCCGCGGTCGAACCAGTACCGCAGCGTCGCGTCGAACTCGGCGACGACGTCGGGATGCGACCAGTCGACGTCGGGCTGGTGCGCGTCGAAGAGGTGGAGGTACCACCAGCCGGTCGGCGCGCCGTCGGCGTCGGGGATGCGCGTCCAGGCGATGCCGCCGAAGAGCGACCGCCAGTCGTTGGGCGGCTCGTCCCCGTCGGGACCGCGACCGCGCACGCAGTGGTAGCGCCCCCACGCCGGGCTGCCGGGCGGGGAGGCCATCGCCTCGCGGAAGAAGGGGTGGTCACTGCTCGTGTGGTTGGGTACCACGTCGACGATCACGCGGATCCCGCGGCGGTGCGCCTCCTCGACGAGACGCTCCGCATCGGCGACCGTGCCGAAGCGCGGGTCGACGTCGCGGTGGTCCGCGACGTCGTAGCCGCCGTCGCGCTGCGGTCCGCGGTAGAACGGCGACAACCAGATCGCATCGACCCCGAGTCGCGCGAGGTGGTCGAGCCGCGCGACGACGCCGTGCAGGTCGCCGACTCCGTCGCCGGACGCGTCGGCGAAGGACTTCGGGTAGATCTGGTAGATGACGGCGTGGCGCCACCACTCGGCCGTCATGGATCGACCCGCCGCCGCGCCCGCCGCGAGGGGCGCCGGGGCGTCAGTTGCCCGAGGTGCCCGGTCGGTAGTTCTCGCGGTCGGCGATCTCGCGGACCGCGGTGAGGCCGTAGACGAACGCCCCGGTCAGCACGATGAAGAAGATCACGCAGCCAAACCCGAAGAGCGCACCCTGCGACACGGCTCGCCCCGTCAGCTCCGGCGCGGACCCGAGGCGACGAGGAACGCCCCGAGCGAGAGGATCGACGGCACCCACACGCCGACGAAGATGCCGTCCATCTTGTCGCTCTGGAAGTACAGCCACACGCTGAGCACGAGGCTCGCGCCGGCCGCGAGGAGGGTGGTGATGCGCAGGACGGTCGTTGGCTTCATGTGCGCGAGCCTAGGCGTCGCGTCAGCCGCCGCCACGTCATCTGCACGGGCCCCGATGCGAGGAAGGGGCGCGCGGCGCGGTACGCGAGGCCCGTCACGACGACGGTGCGCCCGCGCGCCAGTCCGCGCATCGCGGCGTCCGCGACGTCCTCGGGATCGCACCACAGCCACCCGGGCACCCGCCGGCGCAGGTGCCCGAGGCCCGCGGCCTCGTGGATCCCGGTGCGCACGTACCCGGGACACACGGCGCAGACCCGCACGCCCCGCGGCCCCACCTCGAGCGCGAGGCTCCGCGCGTAGTGCACCGCGTAGGCCTTGGCCGCCGCGTAGAGCGCCGACTTGCGCATCGGGGCGAAGGCCGCGATGGACGCCACGATCACGACGTCGCCGCTCCCCCGGGCGACCATCGCGGGCACGGCGGCCTCGCAGGTGCGCGACACGCCGGTCGCGAGCAGCACCGCGAGGCGCTCCTGGGCGGCCGTCGGGGTCGTGCCGACGGCGGCCGCGAGCGTGATGCCCGCATTGAGCACCAGCACGTCGGCGTCGCGCGCGGCGTCCGCGAGCGCCGTGAGGCCCGCCTCGGTCGCGAGGTCCGCGACGAGCACCTCGGCGTCGCCGCCCGCGGCGCGGATCCCCCCGGCCACGGCCGCGAGGCGCTCGGCCCGGCGCGCCACCAGCGTGACGGCGCAGCCCTCGGCCGCGAGCCGGCGCGCGAAGGCCTCGCCGATCCCCGACGACGCGCCCGTCACGACCGCGCGGCGCGGCGCCTCAGAGCGAGACGTAGACCGCCCCGCCCGACTCGCTCGCCACGTAGCGGCGCAGCGCACTCGTCGCCGGCCCCGTCACGACCTCGCCCGTCTCCGCGGCGAACACCGAGCCGTGGTAGTCGCAGTACCAGCGGCCCGACTGCACCTCGAGCTGGTACCCCTGGTGGGTGCACCTCGGCTCGAACGCCACGACGCCCGTCGCGGTGCGGGTGAAGCCGACGTACCGCTTCGCGCCGTCCGTACCCGTCACGACCACGATGCGCGGCGTCCCGGCGACGAGCTCCGACGACGACATCGCACGCACCGGTGTGGTCGACCGGGGCGCGGCGCCGGCCGACCCCGCGCCGCCCGCTCCCTTGCCGCCCTTCGCGCGCACCCACACGAGCGCGCCGTCGCGCTCGGTGCAGGTGAAGGTCCGCGCGCCGACCGTGCGGCTGCGCCCCGCCTTCTTGCACGGATCGCCCGCGACGATCGCCGGTCGCGCGATCGCGGGCGCCGGCCCGACGAGGAACGCCGCGATCCCCGCGCCGACGAGGCGCAGCACCCGGCGTCGCGAGCTGGCGGCCACGTCCCGAGGGTAGGTGCGCGACGCGGGCTCAGGCCCGACCGAGGACGAGCAGGACCTCGAGGATCCCGCGGTCCTCGGTGCGGATGCCGGGCAGCGACGGGTCGGGGATCCCCCAGTCGGCGAAGACGATCTCGGTCGTCGCCGACACCTCGATCGTCGACCCGGCGAGCCGTGCCCGCAGGTCGACCACGACGGGCCGCGTGGTGCCGCGCAGCGTGAGCTCCCCCGTCGCCGCGGTGGCGAGCTCGGCGCCCGCGAGCGCCGCGGACCCGATCTCGACGGGCTCGGTGAGCGCGAACGTGGCGGTCGGATGGTTGAGCACGTCCATGATCCGGTTGGCGAACTGCGAGTCGCGCTTGGCGTTGTCGCTCGCGACGGTCGTGAGGTCGACGGTGAATGCGGCGGCGCGCAGCGCGCCGCCGTCGATCGTGATCTCCCCCGTGACGCCGGAGGTCCGGCCGACCGCCGTGACGCGCTGGCCGAAGAGCACCTCGTCGACGCGGTACCCCGCGACGGACCCGGCGGCCGCGACCCAGGTGCCCGACGGGTCGGCCGGCGCGGTCGTCGTGGTCGGCGCCGCGGTCGCCCCGGGCGCGTCGGTCGGCTCGACGGCGACCGACGTCGCGGGCAGATCGAGCGCGGCGGGTGCCTCGTCGCGCACGACGTTGATGTAGATCCACGGACCGACGACGAGGGCCGCCGCGACCGCCACCGCGCCGAGCGCCACGCGCCGCATCACGCCACCATAGGGGGGTCAGTCGAGCAGCGCGTCGCTGCGCACGCGGCGACGCTCGGCCTCCTCGTGCACGGGCAGGACGCGGCCGAAGAGCTGGCGGGTGCGCTCGAGCCGCCCGATGACGCCGGGCTCCGCCGTGTACGCGAAGATCGCCGCGTAGCGGGGGCGGGAGTGCGCGGGCACGCGGGTGACGCGATGGAGCGAGTGGCGTCCGCGGAAGATCTGCAGGTCGCCGGCACGCAGGTCGAGCGTCTTCACCCCGGCTCGGTCGCCCTCCAGGACCCGCTGGATCCGCTCGAAGGACTCGTCGTCCGGCGTGCGCGTCGCGGGTACGTACTCGAACCGGCCGCCCTCGTCGGCCTCCTCGATGAGTGCGGTGACGGCGAACTCGTTGGTGTCGAAGTGCCACGCGAACTGCTGGCCGGGGTCGAGGACGTTGGCCGTGAGGCCCGCCAGCGGGTCGGCGTAGCAGTGGACCTCCTCGGTCTCGAGGCACTCGCGCAGGAGGCGCGTGAGGTCCTCGCTGCGGAAGATCGCGTCGATGGCGAGCGAGGAGTCCCAGGCGTCGCCGGGCACGAAGCCACTGGAGCGCTCGGTGAAGGTGTTGACGGGGTGGCGCGCGGGGTACGCGGGGTCCGGGGTCGTGTGGAAGTACGGGTTCATCGACGAGGTGGAGAAGTGCGCGAGGTGCACCCGCGCGCGGATCTCGGCCGCGATCGTCGCCACCGCGGTCGGGCGCAGCAGGTCGGGGATGACCGCGCACCCGTCCTCGGCGAGCTGCGCCCGCGCACCCGCGACGACCTCGCGGTAGCGGGGGCTCGTCGGGTCGTCGAGCGGGTAGCGCCCGTAGTCGAGGAGGTCGTCGATCCGCAGCGCGCGCGTCACGACGGGCCCCTTACCGCTCCCACGGCGGGGGCCAGTCCCCCGGGAGGCGCATCGAGAGACCCGCGTCGTCCTCGATCCGCTTCACCACGTGGAGCTCGGCCGCGTCGGGCCCGTACCGCGCGACCGCCGTCGCGAAGGCGCGCGTCGCCGCGTCGGTCATCGGCAGCTCGGCACCGACGCGCGCGGCGAGCTCGCCGATGAGGCCGAGGTCCTTGGCGCAGAGCCCGAGGGTGAACGACGGGTCGTAGTGCCCGGCGAACACGGAGGGGGCGTCGTGGCGCGCGACGAAGCTGTCGCCGACGCTCGCGAGGATCGCACGCCACAGGGTGCCGAGCTCCACACCGTGTGCGATGCCGACCGCGAAGCCCTCGCCGATCGCGGCGGCGCCGACGAACCACAGCTGGTTGGTGACGAGCTTGACCACGGTGCCCGTGCCGCGAAGCCCGCAGTGGATCACCGTGCCGAGGTGCGAGAGCACGGGCGTCACGCGCGCGACCTGGGGCGCCTCCCCGCCGACGAAGAGCGTGAGCCGGCCGTTGCGGGCACCGTCCACCGCACCGGTCACCGGCGAGTCGAGCACCCCGACGCCGCGGGGCGCCGCGGCCGCGAGCGCCTCGAGGAGCGACGGCCGATTGGTCGTGAGGTCCACCCACAGCGCGCCGTCGCGCATGGCCGCGAGCGCGCCCGACGGGCCGGCCATGACGGCCTCCACGTGCTCGGGCTTCGGCAGGGAGGTGAGCAGCAGGTCGGCCGACGCGGCGCACGCCGCCGCGGACTCGGCGCGCCGCGCGCCGCGCGCGACCGCGCGACCGAGCGCCGCGTCGTCCACGTCGAAGGCGTGCACCTCGAGCCCCGCGTCGGCGAGGCGGCCGCACATCGGCCCGCCCATGTTGCCCAGTCCGACGAATCCGATGCGCGGCGACGTCGTCACGCTCCCCATCGTGACACCCCGCGGCACGGTCGGCCAAGGGCGCGCACCGTAGGGTGGGACGGTGCCCGCCGAGTCGACCGTGGCGCGCGCCGCGCGCGAGTCGCGGCGCCTCGCGATCCTCAACCGGGTGGTCCTCGCGGCGGCCCTCGCCGTCTACGTACCGCTCGTGACGTTCACGGCGGTCAACCGCTTCCCGGTGCCCGCGATCTTCGCGACGTGCGTGATGCTCGCGGAGCTGCTCGTGTTCCAGTTCGTGCGCACGCAGCAGGCGCACTTCGCGCTGCGCCGCGACGCGGCCGGGGGTGACCGGGCCAGCTGATCGCGCGCCCCGCGCCGACGAGGATGACGCATCGCGCTCGACACCACGTGGTACCGAGCGCGCTCCTGGAGGCGACGCCGGGAATCGAACCCGGTTAAGGGGCTTTGCAGGCCCGTGCCTAGCCAGTCGGCCACGTCGCCGGACGTGCGCCGCTCACGCTACCCGACGCTGTACGCCTTCTTCGCGTCCTTGTTGACGAGCACGACGAACACCTGGCCGACGTCGAAGGGCATCGGCGCGCCGGTCGCGCCGACGAACGTGGTGCCGCGCTCGGGTGCGGGCCGCGACCACGTCGCCTCGTACGACTGCCCGTTGCGCAGCACGATCGCGCGCCCCGTGCCCACGGTCTTGACGAGCGGCGTCTTGCCGCCGAACCGGTCGCCGTACTTCGTGACCCTCTGCTCGACGAACTGCAGCACGACCGTGCGCGGCGTGAGGAGCCCGCGCGTCTGGGCGTCGCGGTGGGTCGAGCCGTCGAACGCGATCGTCCATCCCGTCGCACCCCACGTCCCGCTCACGCGCGCCGACGGCCAGGACGCCTGCCACTTGGCGACCTTGGTGCCGCCCGCGGGTGCCGCGGCGTCGAAGGTGAAGCCGACGTCCTTCACCGCGCCGACCTTCGTCTCCTTGTCCATCATCGTCGCGAGGCGCACCAGCTGGTTGTGCGGCGCCGGCTTGGACAGGTTGCGGTAGTAGAACGACGAGCGCTCGCTCGGCGAGAGCGACACCGCGTTGGACTTGCGCACCGCCTTGAGCAGCACGTCGTTGGCGCCGCTGTACGCGAGGCCGGGCGAGTCGAACTGCTCGAGGATCTCGAGGTCGGAGATGCGCGCGCTGCGCGTCGGCCCCGCGACGGACGGGAACCGCGTGTTGAACATCGCGGCGATGCGCGTGAGGCCCCACTCGACCTCCTCGACGTAGACGAGGTCGGCCTGGTTGAGCCCGTAGTGCGGGCGGTCGGGGCG
>JBEBCD010000077.1:0-10468 GCA_041158045.1 Actinomycetota bacterium
GGTCCGCACGACTCGTCAGCGGGAGGTGATGCGGGCGCGGAGCGCGGCGAGCCGCTCGGCGAACCACGGCTGGCGCGTGCTCCAGAGCTGCGGCACGAGCTCGGCCTCCACGGCCTCGGCGTGCGTCGCAACGTCCGCCATCGCGGCGATCGTCGCCTTCGTGCGCAGGGCCAACTCGCGCGGCGCCGCGGCGGCCCGCGCCGCGATCGCGTGCGCGGCCGCCGCGAGTTCGCCGTCGGGGACGCAGCGCCATGCGAGGCCCGTGCGCTCGGCCTCGCGGCCGGAGAGGATCTCGCCGAACACCACGCTCGCCATCGCGCCCTGCGGGCCGACGGCGCGGCGCAGCATCCACGTGTGGCCGCCGCCCGGGTGCAGGCCGAGCTGGAGGAAGCGCGCGTCGAAGCGCGCCGACTCGGCGGCGATGCGCAGGTCGCAGCAGAGCGCGAGGTTCATGCCCGCGCCGACGGCGGCCCCGTTGACCGCGGCGACGGTCGGGAGCGGCGAGCGCGCGATGCGCAGGAAGCCCTCGTAGATCGCGAGCAGCGAGTCGCGGTCGGCCTCCGCGAGGTTGCCGAGGTTGCCACCCGCGCAGAACGCGGGGGGCGCGCCGGTCACGACCACCGCGCCGACGCCCTCGTCGGCCTCGCACTCGTCCATCGCGGCGCGGATGTCGGCGACCATCGCGGCGGTGAGCGTGTTGCGCTCCTCGGGCCGATCGAGCGTGAGGGTGGCGACGCCGTCCGCGCGCGAGAGCCGTACCGACGCCATCCGTGCCTCGCCCGCAGTCTGTCACAACGCCCCGGGCCGTCGGTACCGTGGGGGCGGTGCTCGACCACGTGTTCAACGACGCGATCGGCGCGCTGCGCGACGCGTTCGGCAACGCGTTCCTCGAGCGGCAGGCCTTCGACGAGCACTTCCAGTCGGACATCCTCACCGGCGACCTGACCTGGGAGACGAGCTACGGGATCCCCGGCGAGGGGCACCCGCCGCGGGTCGTGGCCCACGTGACGCTCGTGTGGCCGGCCTGGAGCCAGGCCACCTATCGGGCGTGGTACGTGGACGAGATCTTCCACGAGCCGCCGAGCATCGACCTCGAGATCGTGTACCGCGTCCAGCGGCTGTCGGCCCAGCCCGATGCCGGCGTCGCCGACGAGATCACCCCGCCGCTCAGCCCCAAGGTCGGCACCGCGCACCTCGAGCGCGAGTCGGCCACGATCGAGATCGCCCGCGTCACGCACCCCGAGGAGCGCGACGACCGCGTCGACCACGCGCTCGAGGTGACGTACCGCGGCGTGTACGAGCTCGCCGAGCAGTCGCTCGCGGACGGCTCGAGCACGATCCTCGACGAGCACTTCGCGGCGCTCGGGTCGTGGATCGCGTCGACGCTCGTGAAGCTCGGCGACCTCCGGCTCGCGTACCACCCCGCCGACGACGACGCCGCGGGCTGACCGTCGCCGGCCCGGCGGCGGGGCGGCGGGGCGGCGCGGCGGCGACGGGCCGGCGGCGCGCTAGCGCAGGTCGGGCGGGATCAGCGACGCGAGCGACACGAGCGGTCGCGGCCCGACGTGCGAGATGACCTCGGCCGCGGCGATGCCCGCGAGCCGCCCGCACGCCTCCGCGGTCCAGCCGCGCGTGTACCCGTAGAGGAACCCCGCGGCGTACATGTCCCCCGCCCCCGTCGCGTCCACCACGCGGGCGACGGGCTCGGCCCCCACGGCGACCCGCCGGCCCTCCCACAGCAGCACCGACCCGTCCGCGCTGCGGGTCACCGCCGCGTGGGCGCACTCGCCCGCGAGGCGCGCGAGCGCCGGGTCGAGGTCGGTCCCGTAGAGCGCGCAGAGCTCGTGCTCGTTGGCGAACAACAGGTCGACCTCGTCGCGCACCAGCGCGAGGAAGTCGGCGCGGTGGCGCTCGACGCAGAACGAGTCGGAGAGCGTGAGCGCGACCTTGCGCCCGGCCGCGTGCGCCCCGGCCGCCGCGACGCGGAAGGCCTCCTTGGCCGCGTCCCGGTCGAAGAGGTACCCCTCGAGGAACAGCACCGCCCCCGCCCGCACGGCGTCCGCCGCCACGTCGGCCGGCTCCAGCAGGGACGACGCCCCGAGGAAGGTGCTCATCGTCCGCTGGCCGTCCGGCGTGACGACGATGACGCAGCGCCCCGTGGGCTCGGCCACCGAGGTCGCCCCCGGGAAGAACCGCACCCCCACCCGCGCGAGGTCGTCGGCGAAGGCCCGCCCGAGGTCGTCGGCCGCGATCTTGCCGACGAAGCCGGCACGCCCGCCGAGGCTCGCGAGGCCGTGGCTCGTGTTGGCCGCCGACCCCCCGCTCGCCTGCACGGCGCGCGGCAGGCGCCCGTACAGGTGCGCGGAGCGGGCGGCGTCGACGAGCATCATCGACGCCTTGGTGAGGCCCTCCTCCACGAGGAAGGACTCGGGCGCCTCGGCGATGACGTCGACGAGGGCGTTGCCGATCGCCACGGCGTCCAGCGACGGGTCACCCACGATCGGACGACGCTACCAATCCGCGTCGGCGCGACCGGGCCGAGTGTATACGCCCGCTAGTCTCGCCCCATGCGCAAGCCGCCGACCGAGCGTCAGCTCCGCCTCGCCGCCTCGACGACCGCCGAGGTCCTCGCCGGACAGCTCGCCGAGATGCGCCACGCGCGCGACTGGTCGCAGGACGACCTCGCGCGCCGCGCCGGCGTCGACCGCAAGACGGTCAACCGCATCGAGAAGGGGCACTTCTCCCCCTCGCTCGACACGCTGGTGCGCCTCTCGGTCGCGCTCGGCTGCCGCCTCTCCGACCTCGTCGGCAAGTAACGCGGACGAGGCGTCGCGCGCCACGGCGCGCGACGTGCTCAGCGACCCGCGATCCCGAGACCGATCCGGCACTCCTCCCCGCCGCGCAGGTCACAACGCGCCATCGCCCCCGCGGCGCGCCGGCAGAGCTCGGCGATCGCGCCCACCTCGTCGTCCGCGAGCCGCTCGTGACCGACGCCGCCGGCCACCGAGTGGTACCACGACACGTTGGGCACCTGGCGCGCGAGCGGGCGCGCCACCGCGTCGAGGTCGTCGCATCGCGCGCGCGGCGCGGACTCGAGCGCCCCGACCAGCTCGGGCAGGTGCACGACGGGCACCAGCTCGTCGGGCCGCAGCTCGCGCCGCACGCTCGCGCGGGACGCGTCGCCCACGACGACGAGGAGCGGCGTGGCGTCGTCGCGGCGGGCGCGCGACGCGACCGCGAGGCCGCTCGTCACGCGCGCATCCCACCCCCATCGACGCGTCGCGGTGGCGAGCCGCACCCGCACGAACGGGCCGCACGAGGGAGCCGTCCGTCGCAGCGCGTCGAATGCGGCGGCGAGCAGGAGCGCGGCGGCGAGGGCGGTGGGGCCGTGGGCGTCGGCGATCCACCACGCGAGCTCGCGACCGATCTCGCCCCGATCGGCGCGGTCGTCCCGTGACTGCATGATCCGCGCAGGGTATCCCATCCCTGTCGCATGCCACCCAGGGGACACTCCGGTGGGGACGCGTCCCCGCCCTAGCGGGACTCGACCCGCAGCACCCCCCGCTCGTAGCGCTCGCGCAGCTCGCGCTTGAGGAACTTGCCGGCGGCGTTGCGCGGCAGGGGTTCCCCGAGGATCGCCACGTGGGCGGGCGTCTTGTACGACGCCATGCGCCCCTCGAGGAAGCTCCACAGCTCGGCCGCCGAGAGCGCCGCACCGGCCTTGGGCAGGATGGCGACCGCGACCTCCTCGCCGAGACGCTCGTGGGGCACGCCGAACACGGCTGCCTCGTGGACCGAGGGATGCTCGTAGATCGTCCCCTCGACCTCGGCGCAGTAGACGTTCTCGCCGCCGCGCAGGATCATGTCCTTGGCCCGGTCCTGGACGTAGACGAAGCCCTCGTCGTCCATCCGCCCGACGTCGCCGGAGCGCAACCATCCGTCGACGATCGTCTCGGCGGTCGCCTCCGCCTTGTTCCAGTACCCGCGGATGAGCATCGGCCCGAAGAACCAGATCTCCCCCGCCTCACCGCGCGGCAGCTCGCGCCCCGCGTCGTCGCGCACCTCCACGCGCATCGGCGGGATGCAGCGGCCCGTGCTCGTGGGGCGCGCGAGGTAGTCGGCACCGCGATTGCCCGGTCCGTAGGCGTTGGTCTCCGTCATGCCGTACCCGAGGTTGGGCCCGCCGCTCTTCACCCGCTCGGCGACGGTGTGCACGAGGGTGGCCGGCGCTGGCGCCCCGCCGCCGCCCACGGCGCGCAGCGACGAGGTGTCGTGGCGCGCGAAGGCCGGCGAGTT
Source organism: Actinomycetota bacterium (assembly GCA_041158045.1). Lineage (GTDB taxonomy): Bacteria > Actinomycetota > Acidimicrobiia > Acidimicrobiales > Ilumatobacteraceae > CAXRBC01. Next base: position 4,297 of record JBEBCD010000077.1, read on the forward strand.
GACGAGGTCCCAGCTCTGCGTGGGCACGCCCACGAAGTTGGTGATCCGCTCGCGCTCGATGAGCTCGAGCGCCTTCTCGGGATCCCACTTGTACATGATCACGAGCTTCAGTCCGACGGCGACGCACGAGAGCATCACGGGCACGCATCCCGTGACGTGGAAGAGGGGCACGATGAGGATGAACGAGGGCACCACGCCGTCGGGCCCGGCGGGCGGGGTGCGCGCGTTGTCCACCGCGGTGCGCGCGCTGAAGGCCATCAGCGCGCTCGCGATCGCGCGGTGCGTCGAGACGGCTCCCTTGGGGAAGCCCGTGGTGCCCGAGGTGTAGAGGATGGTCGCGTCGTCGTCGGGGCCCACCTCCACGGCGGGGCGGGCCGCGCCCGGCACGACCACGTCGTCCCACGCATCGACCCCCGGTGGCACGGGCCCCGAGGGCCGCACCAGCACGACGCGGATGCCGAGCGCCTCGCAGGTCGCGCGTGCGGTGGCGTGGCGCTGCTCGTCGCAGACGAGCACCTTGGGCGCCGAGTCCCGCAGCGCGTAGTCCATCTCCGGCTCGGTCCACCACGAGTTCATCGACACGCTGATCGCGCCCACCGAGACGACGGCGCCGAAGGACATCACCCACTCCGGGTAGTTGCGCATCGCGATCGCGACGCGGTCGCCCTTGGCCACGCCGTAGCGGTGCACGAGGGCGTGGGCGAGGCCGTCGATCCGGTCGGCGGCGTCGGCGAAGGACAGGCGCTCGTCCTCGTAGACGAGGAAGGTGCGGTCGCCGAAGCCCCGCGCGTTGGCGAAGAGGGTCCCGATCGACGGCGGCGCGTGGCGGAAGACCTGCATCGACACGCCGCGCACCTCGGCGTCCACGAGCTCGAAGATCTGACCCGGGCCGGTCACCGTGCGCACCGCGTCGTCCCAGGACACCGCCGTCACGCCGCGCGCCACCTCATGTCGTCGTGGAGCTGAGGGGAATCGAACCCCTGGCCTCGACAGTGCGATTGTCGCGCTCTACCAACTGAGCTACAGCCCCGACAGGCTCCTCACGATAGCGGGTCGGGTCGCGGGCCGGGTCAGGCGGCGCGACCGCGGACGCGGCGCGCGTAGCGCTCGTTGTCGCGGCGGACCCTCAGCTGCACCAGCCAGTAGCAGTACGCCACGAGGCCGATGAGCGAGAGCACGAAGCAGTACACGAGGGCGATCGAGCCGGTCGTGAACGCGAGGAAGAGGAAGACGCCGGTCGCGATCGCGAGGCCGACGACGGTGTGCTGGCGGCGCTGGCGGCGCAGCTCGCGCGAGTACCAGTCGCCGGTGCGCGGCGCGTGGGTGCGGGTGCCGGTGGGGCGCAGGATCGGCCCGGTGATGCCGGACAGCGAGGGCACGTGCATGCGGTGCGCGCGGTCCTGCACGAGCGGGCGCGCCATCGCGCGCAGCTGGCCCTGGGGGCGTCGCCCGTCGCCGCCCTGCAGCGACGAGAGCTGGCGGCGGAAGACGCTCATCGAGGTGCTCGGCGAGCGGTGCATGCGGGCGCGCACGATCGGCGGGGCGAGGACGCCCAGCCATGCGGCACCCACGATGATCAGGATCAGCGTGCTCATGCGACCCGTGGAGTCTACCGCCGTCCCGCGGCGCGGGCCCGACGCGGCGCGCGTCGAGCGACGTGCGTCACTCGGCCCGTCGGTAGTGGCCCTGGCGACCGCCGGACTTCTCCCACAGCGCGAGCTCGCCGATCACCATGGCGCGGTCAGCGCTCTTGCACATGTCGTAGATGGTGAGCGCCGCGACGGCGCAGGCGTGGAGGGCCTCCATCTCGACGCCCGTGCGGTCCACGGTGTCGACCTGCGCCTCCACGGCGACGTGGTCGTCGGCGATCTCGAAGTTGACGTACACCGACCCCACGAGCAGCGGGTGGCACAGCGGGATCATGTCGGACGTGCGCTTCGCGGCCTGGATGCCCGCCACGCGCGCCACCGCGAGGACGTCGCCCTTCTTCACCTCGCGGTTGGCGATCGCGGCGGTCGTCGCCGGGGTCATGAAGACCTTGCATCGCGCGACGGCGCGGCGGTGCGTCGCCTCCTTGGGCGTGACGTCCACCATCCGCGCGCGGCCGAGCGGGTCGAGGTGGCTGAAGTGCACGTCGGTCGCCACGTCAGCCCCCGATCTGGCTCATCGAGCGGCGCGGCCGGACGAACGCGACCTCGCCGATCGCGTGGCCCGCCCACTTGGTCCCCACCGCGCGGCGGATCTCCGCGGCGATCGCGTCGTCGTCAGCCCCGCCGCGCAGGAGCCCCCGCAGGTCGAACTCGGTGGTGGCGAAGAGGCACGTGCGGAACTGCCCGTCGGCCGTGAGGCGCACCCGGTCGCAGTCGCCACAGAAGGGCTTGGTGACCGTCGGGATGACGCCCACGGTGCCGGCCCCGTCGCGGTAGCGCCAGCGGTCGGCGGGGGCCGCACCGCGCGCCGCGATCGGCTCGAGCGGGAACACGGCGTCGATCGCCGCCACGATCTCGTCCTGGCCGACGACGGCGTCGCGGTCCCACCGCCCCTGCGCGTCGAGTGGCATGAACTCGATGAAGCGCACCTCCACGCCCTCGGCCCGCCCGAACGCGGCGAGCGCCACGACCTCGTCGTCGTTGACGCCCCGCTGCACCACGGCGTTGACCTTGACGGGGTCGAAGCCGGCGGCCCGCGCCGCGCGGATGCCCTCGAGGACCGCGTCGAGCTCGTCGCGCTTGGTCATCTCGCGGAAGCGCGCGCGGTCGAGCGTGTCGAGGCTCACGTTGATCCGCGCGAGCCCCGCGCGGCGCAGCTCGTCGGCCACGAGGGCGAGCGTCGCGCCGTTGGTCGTGAGCGCGAGGTCGACCGGTCGACCGGCCCGGGGGGACGACGACCCGGCGGGCACGACGAGGCGGGCGAGCTTGTCCACCAGCACCGGCAGGTGCGCCCGCACGGTCGGCTCCCCGCCCGTCAGCCGCAGGCCGTCGACGCCGAAGCGTCCGACGCAGATGGTCGCGACGCGGGCGATCTCCTCGTAGGTGAGGACCTCGGTGCGTGGCAGCCACTGCATCCCCTCCTCGGGCATGCAGTACGTGCAGCGGAAGTTGCAGCGGTCGGTGACGGAGATGCGCAGGTCGCGCACCGTGCGGCCGTGCGGGTCGACGAGGTCGCGCACCCCGGCGTCACCGGTCGCCGCGCCGCGGACCGCCTCCATGGCGCGAGTCTACGAGCCGGTCCCGCTCAGCCGAGCGGGATGACGTCGACCTCGGCGCCCGCGGCGATCCCGGCGCCGTCGGGCACGACGGCGAGCCCGTTGGCGAGCGCGGTGGCGGCGAGCTGGTGGCTGCCCTGCGGGCCGGTGTCGCGCACGTGGAGCCGCCCGTCGGGTCCGAACTCGCCGTGCACGCGCATGAAGTGCACCTTGCCGTCCGCCTTGCGCCGCAGCGGCGCGTCGACCACGGCGCGGATCGCGGGGCGCACGAGGTCGCGGTCGTGGCCCATGAGCGCGCGCAGCGCGGGTCGCGCGAGCAGCTCGTAGGAGATGATCGACGACACGGGGTTGCCCGGGAGGCCGAACACCCACACGGGCCGACCGCCCGCGTCGAGCTCGCCGAACGCGAAGGGCTTGGCGGGCTTGATCGCCATCTGCATCCAGTCCATGCGCGCGACGCGCGAGAGCACCGCCTTGACCACGTCGAAGTCGCCCATCGACACGCCGCCGCTCGACACGATCGCGTCGTGGTGTTCGGCCGCGTCGCGCAGCGTCCGCTCGAGCGTCGCCTCGTCGTCGGGCACGATCCCGAGGTCGGTCACCTCGCAGCCGTCGCGCCGCAGCAGCTCGCCGAGGACCGTGAGGTTGCTCTCACGGATCTGGCCGGGACCGAGCGGTCCACCGTCGGTGACGAGCTCGTCGCCGGTCGACAGCAGGGCCACCCGGGCGCGGGGGTACGCGCGCACGGCGCGCGCATTGACGCTCGCGAGGACGCCGATCCCGGCGGCGCTCAGCACGTCGCCGGCGCGGAAGACCACGGTCCCGCGCCGCACGTCCTCCCCCGCGAGTCGCACCGCGTCGCCCGCGGCGGCCGCGCGCTCGAGCACGACGCGCTCGCCCTCGACCCGCGCGTGCTCGACCATCGCCACGGCGTCGACCCCCGGCGGCACCGGGGCGCCCGTCATGATGCGGGCGGCCTCGCCCGCGCCGATGGGCCCCCCGGGCGGGTCGCCCGCCGCGATGGTGCGCACCACGCGCAGCGTCGCCCCGGGGGCGGCCGCGTCCGCGCTGCGGAGGGCGAAGCCGTCGACCGCGCTGTTGGCGAAGGGTGGCACGTCCTCGGGCGCCACGACGTCCGCCGCGAGCACGCGGCCCGCCATCTCGCGGTGCGGCACGTCGACGGGCGCGAGCGGCGCGTGCGCCGCGACGCGCGCGAGCACGCGGGCGCGCGCCTCCTCGAGCGGGATCACGCCCGCGACGGTATCGGCGCTGACAGGCTGGGACGATGTCGTCGTGGCGCGCGGCCCCCGTGCCGGCGAGCGGGCTGCGGCTCGCGTGGACGCGCTGGCACGCGACGGCGCGCGGCGAGGCCGCATCCGTCGCGCCGCGCCAGCCCGAGTCCGTCGCCGTCGTGCGCTGGGACAACGAGGCCTGGACCGTCGAGGGCACCCTCGGCGCCGACGACGCGCAGTACGTGCTGCGTCTCGGCGCGGACTGGCGCGTGCAGCAGTGCCTGCTCTTCCGCGACCTCCCGACGCCCGACCTCTGGCTCGGCACCGACGGCCGCGGTCGGTGGGGCGAGGTCAACGGCGCGCACCGCCCGGAGCTCGCGGGCTGCGAGCTCGTGGAGTTCGCCGCGTCGCCCTTCCACCACGGCGTCGCGGTGCGGGGCGGCGCGGCGGGCGCACTCGAGGTCGGCGGGGCGGCGACGATGCGCACCGCGCGGATCGACGTCGAGACCCTCGGCGTGCTCGTCGTCGAGCGGACCTACGTGCGCACCGGAGCGACGACCTGGCGCTGGACCAGCGCGGCGACGGGCGACGAGGTCGACGCGACCGTCGACGCCCACGGGTTCGTCCGCGACGAGCCGGGCGCCTGGCGGCGCGTCGGCGACTGACGCGTCGGCGCCCGGCGGCGCGTCAGCGACCGAGGCGCTCGGTCAGCCAGCCGCGCAGCTGCGGCCCCACGTCGGGGCGCGCGAGTGCGGCGTCGACGACGGCGCGCAGCAGCCCGAATGGCGTGCCCGTGTCGTAGCGCCGGCAGGTCGCGACGACGCCCCGCAACCGGCCCGCCCGCGCGATCACCGCGAGCGCGTCGCTGAGCTGCAACTCGCCCGAGTGCGCGGGACGCAGCGCGTCGATGCGGGCCAGCGCGTCGGGGCCCAGCACGTACCGGCCCGCGAGGACGAGGTCGCTCGGGGCGTCGGCGGCCGCCGGCTTCTCCACCACGTCGCGCACGCCGACCACCCCGCGGGCATCGGGCACCCCGCGCGTCGCGGCACACCCGTACGCCGGGACCTCGGCGGCCGGCACCCGCACGAGGCCCACCACGTGGTCGCCCGAGGCCGCGTGCTCCTCGGTCATCGTGCGCAGCAGCGACGCGTCCATCATCACCTCGTCGGGCAGCAGCACGGCGAACGACTCGCCGCCGAGGTGCTCCCGCGCGCAGCCCACCGCGTGGCCGAGGCCGCGGGGCTCCGGCTGGTGCACGAGCCGCACCTCGAGGCCGGGTCGCGCCATGCGCTCGGCGTACATCTCGATCGCGGGCTTGGCGCGGCTCGAGACGATCACGATGCGCTCGCATCCGGCGGCCGCCGCCTCGTCGGCGACCAGCTGCAGCGCGGGCGTGTCGTAGATCGGGAGCAGCTCCTTGGGCACCGCGCGCGTCGCGGGCAGGAAGCGCGTCCCCATCCCGGCGGCCGGGATCACGGCCGTGCGCACCGCCACGCGCGAATCCTAGAATGCGAGGCCCGATGCCGACGTACGTCTACAAGTTCATCGACACCGGCGAGACGATCGAGGTGCAGCAGTCGTTCGAGGACGCGCCCCTCACCGAGGCGCCACACCCGAGCGACGGCGCGATGCGCCCGGTGAAGAAGGTGTTCACCCCCGTCGGCATCACCTTCAAGGGCGGCGGCTTCTACAAGACGGACTCCAAGTCGGGATCGAGCGCGTCGGGATCGAGCGC
>JBEBCD010000078.1:0-4153 GCA_041158045.1 Actinomycetota bacterium
GGCGACCTGGGTGCCGGCGCGTCGCGTCGCGGGCGCGATGCTGCGGATGAGCGTCAGCGCGCCGTGGGCGGTGCGGCGGATGCTGGTGCGCCGCCGCTACCCGACGGAGCGCGAGCTCGTCGGCGCACGACGACCACCCAGCCCGCCGCGATGAACGCCCCGATCACGATCCACTGCACCACGTAGGACAGGTGCGGCCCGCCGTCGAGGCGCGGCGCGGGGATCGCGGAGAGCATCGGGTCGTCGGCGGGCACGGTCGCCCGCGCGTCCAGCCACCACGGCGCGACCGGGCCCGGCATCTGCGGCGCGAGCCGCGCCACGTCGAGGCGCTGCGCCTCCCGCAGCGGACCGTCGGGCGGGTCGGAGACCTGGCCGCGGCGGCGCGCCTCCGACTCGCGCACGACGCCCGCGACGCGCACCTCGCCCGCGGGGGGCGGCGCCACCGCGACGTCGAGCGGGGCGAAGCCGCGCACGACGAGCACGAGCGTGCCGCTCGCGAGGCGCAGCGGCGTCACCACGTTGCGCCCGGCGCGGCCGTCCTGCGAGCGGTTGACCACCTCGAGCGTCGCCTCCGGCACCCAGCGACCGACGGCCTCGACGGTGCGCCACGCGACCCCCGCGGGCGGGGCGTCGACCAGCGACGCGGCGTCGGCGGGTGCGAGCGCCGCCCGGGCCTCGAGCGCGGCATTGAAGTCGCGGCGCTCCACGTGGCGTCGCCACTGCCACTGCGACAGCGACGCGCAGCCGAGGATGCCGACGAGCACGGCGAGGTGCAGCGCGATCCAGCGCGGGCGCCACATCGGCGTCACGGTATCGTGCGCGCCGTGGGCGGGGCGGACGCGGCGGGACCGGTGCTCGTGTACGACGGCGAGTGCGGCTTCTGCCGCCGCTGCGCCGCGTGGGTCGCCGCCGTGCTCCCGCGGCGACCCGCGATCGTGCCCTGGCAGTCGACGGACCTCGCGGCGCTCGGGCTCACGGCGGAGCGGTGCAGCGCGGCGCTGCAGTGGGTCGGCACGCCGCGCGCGGGCGCGCGGCGCATCCGCAGCGGACACCTCGCGGTGGCGGCGCTGCTGCGACACGCGGGCGGCCCCTGGTGGATCCTCGGCGCGATCCTCGCGACGCCCCCCGCGTCGTGGCTGGCCGCCGGCGCGTACGCGTGGGTGGCGCGCAACCGGCACCGATTCCGCGGGGTGCCGCCGAGCGACTGACTCGGTAGCCTGACCTGCGCGCCGCATCCGCGGCGCGACGACATCACGAGCGACCCTCACGGGTCCGGCAACCGGGATCGCCACTCGGTGCCATCTCGCCGCGAGGCGGGGATGTGGTCCCGCGACGGCGGGACAAGGAGGTGACATGGCGCGGACGGACTATCCGGCGACGGGAGCGTGGCGCGAGGGGACGCCGCACGGATCCCGACGCTTCCTGCGGCTGGAGCGGCCGGTCGCGCTCGACTCGGCGCGCACGCTGCACGGCGTCACCGTCGCCTACGAGACGTGGGGCGCGCCCAACGCCGACCGCTCCAACGCGGTCCTGCTCTGCCACGCGTGGACGGGCGACAGCCACGCCGCGGGCCGCGCAGAGGACGGCCACCCGACGCCGGGCTGGTGGGAGGGGATGATCGGCCCGGGTCGTGCGATCGACACCGACCGCTGGTGGGTCGTGTGCGCCAACGTGCTCGGCGGGTGCCAGGGCTCCACCGGCCCGGCGTCGCCGCACCCCGACGACGGGCTGCCGTACGGCTCGCGCTTCCCCGTCATCACGGTGCGCGACATGGTGCGCGCGCAGGCGCGGCTCGCCGACGAGCTCGGCGTGCGCGTCTGGCACGCGGTCGTTGGCGGATCGATGGGCGGCATGCAGGCGCTCGAGTGGGGGATCATGTACCCGTCGCGGGTGCGCGCGCTCGTGCCGATCGCGACCTGCGCGCAGTCGACGGCGCAGCAGATCGCCTGGGGGGCGATCGGGCGCCGCGCGATCCGGCTCGACCCGCGGTGGTGCGGCGGCGACTACTACGACGCCGCGCCGGGCGAGGGCCCCTGGCAGGGCCTCGCGGTCGCGCGCATGGTGGCGCAGGTGACCTTCCGCAGCGACAACGTCTTCACCGATCGCTTCGGGCGCGAGCTGGCCGACCCCGCGACGCCCGACGGCGGACTGGGGCTGTGGGACCGCTTCGAGGTCGAGCACTACCTCGACCACCACGGCGACCGGCTCATCCGGCGTTTCGACGCCAACAGCTACCTCGTGATCGGCAAGGCGATGGACCTCCACGACGTGGCGCGCGGCCGCGGCGGGCTCGAGGCGGCCATGGCGCGGATCGCGGCGCCGACGCTCAGCATCGGCATCTCGAGCGACATCCTCTACCCCACGTACCAGCAGCGCCAGATCCGCGACCTCATCGTGCGGTCGGGAGGATCGTGCGAGTACGCGGAGGTCGACTCGCCGCACGGCCACGACGCGTTCCTCATCAACCTGGACCAGGTCGGCGCGCCCGTGCACGAGTTCCTGGCCCGCCACGCCTGAGCCGGGGCGCCCGGCGCGGTACCGTCGGGACGTGCTCGCGATCTCGGAGGTGACGCTCGTCGCGGTCGGCATGATCGCGATCGGCGTCGCGCTCGGCGCGCTCACGTGGTGGACGTGGCGGGCGAGCGCGCCCGAGTCGCCCGTGCTCGCGCCGCTCGAGGTGATGGGCGACCGCGCGTGGGCCCGCGCCGACGACGCGACGCGCAAGCGCATGCTCGACGAGGTGCGCGCGCGACCCGAGTCGGTGCTCGGGCCCGGCGGGGACCCGCGGTAACTTCGGGGCGTGGCCGACGCGTTCGATCCCGAGGCGATGGTCCGCCGCTTCCGCGAGCGGGCCACCGCGGTGCGCAAGCGTCCGCTGCCGCCCGTCGCGGGCGAGGAGCGCCAGGCGTTCATCGCGCAGGCACAGACCGACTTCATGGATTTCGCGATGATCGGCGACGCGTCCATCTCGGTGGAGGACGGCGTCGTCGTGCTGCGCATCGATCCGCGCGGCCGACCCGCGACCGGGTGACGCGCCGGCCGACCCGCGGCCGGGTGACGCGCCGGCCGTCCACGGGCCGCCCGTGACGCCCTTCGCCGCGGCGCGGCGGCGGGTGACCGCGGTGCCGGTCCTCGCGGTCTTCATCTCCGTCTTCGTCTGGGGCGCGGGCCCGATCATGACCAAGGCGGTGGACGTCTCGGTCAACACCACGATCTTCTGGCGCACGCTCGCATGGCCGCCGATCCTCTGGGCCGTGGCGCGCTGGCGCGGCGGGCGCATCACGGCGGCGTCGCTGCGGATCGCCCTCGTGCCCGGGATGTTCTTCGGCGCTTCGACGATCCTCGGATTCACGGCGTTCATGACCACCTCGGTGGCCAACGCGACGCTCATCGGCAACGTGGCGTCGGCCTTCACCCTGTTCCTCGCCCCCCGCGTGCTGGGGGAGCGGGTGCGGCCCGTGCAGGTGGGACTCGCCCTCTGCTCGTTCGCCGGGGTGGCGCTCATGGTGTTCGGCGCGGGCGGTACGGGGGGCGCCACGCTCCACGGCGACGCCCTCGCGCTCGGCAACGCCGCGACCTGGACCGTCTACTTCCTGTCGTCCAAGCGCCTGCGCAGCGCGAAGGACGCGGTGGACACCTGGTCGTTCCTCGGGAGCGTGGCGGTGTGCCAGCTCGTCGTGACCGTGCCGTGGGCGCTCGCCACGTCGCGCGACCTCGTGGCGCTCTCGGCGCGCGACGTGCTGCTCATCGCGTGCATGGTGCTGCTCCCCGGTACCACCGGCCACGGGCTCATGGTGTGGGCGCAGCGGCACGTGGCGGCGACGCTGTCGTCGCTCGTGCACCTGCTCGCGCCGGTGATCTCGGCGTTCCTCGCGTGGGTGATCTACGACCAGGGCGTCAACGGCACCCAGGCGCTCGGCGGGCTGGTGCTGCTCGCGTCGCTCGCGGGCGTGGTGCGCCTCGCGGGCCCGCCCGCGGCGCGGCACGCGCTGGTGGACCCGGCCGAGCGACTGTTAGACTCCAATCCCTAAGACGCGGACGTGGCTCAGTTGGTAGAGCATCACCTTGCCAAGGTGAGGGTCGCGGGTTCGAATCCCGTCGTCCGCTCCAGTCGGTACTCGCGGGTGCACAGTGCCGCGACGTCGTCGCGGTC
>JBEBCD010000079.1:0-3499 GCA_041158045.1 Actinomycetota bacterium
GAGCGACCCGTGGATCCAGGGCCTCGGCTGGAGGCTCCCCGCCGGCATCGGGGTCGCGGCACTGCTGTGGCGCTGGCGCGAGCGCATCGATGCGCTCGCGGCCCGCCCCGCGGTGCGGCGCACGGTGGGGACGCTGGCCCTCGGCACGGTCTGGCTGGCCGCGCTCCAGACCCCGTGGAACGTCGTCGACACGAACCACATGCTCTACACGAGCGACGAGCTCCTGGCGCCCGCCGCGGGGCGTTGGCCCCTCGTCGACTATCTCCCGCAGTACTCCAATCTCCTCGGCATCCCGCTCGCGGCGCTCGCGCCGATCGTGCGACTCGCACCCGTGCACGCGGCGGTCGTCGCATCGGTCCTGCTCGTCGCGATGACGCTCTGGATCTTTCTCCGGGTCATCCGCGAGCGTGGGTCGTCGGGGAGCGGCTGGGCGGTCGTCGCAGCCGCGGTCGCATGGCCGGCCTTCTCCAACGGCTTCTTCGTCGGCGGCGAGCGCGCGCTGGGTGCGCTCAACTCGGGCGCGATGCGACCGCTGCTCCCACTCCTCGTGGGACTCCTGATCGGCGGCATGCTGCGACCCGTCGACCGCGGGCGAGCCGCACTGCTCGGCGCGCTCGCCGGGACGGCCGCGCTCGCCAACGTCGACTTCGGCGCGCCCGCCCTCCTCGCCGCGTTCGCCGCCACGGCGATCGTGTCCCTGGCGGGCGGCGACGGCCCCGCGGGCGCCACGGCCCGTCTCGGCGCGGTGGCGACCGGAGCAGTCGTGGGAGTGGCGGTCCTCCTCGGCCTCATCGGCGTGCTCGGTGGCGGCCGTCCCCGGCCGCTCCTCGGCGCACTGACGGCGCTCACCTACTCGCGATTCGGCTGGTTCGATGTCGCGATGCCGGTGTACGGGCCGCACTCGCTCGTCGGCGTGCTCTTCCTCGCGAGCGCCGGACTCGGCATCCTGCGACTGACTCGAGCATCGGGCGCCGCGACGACCGACGCGCGCCGGCGTGCGACCGCGATCCGCGCCGTCTACTTCGGCCTGCTCGGCGTCGGCGTGCTGCCGTACTACGCCGGCCGCTCGCTCACCCCGGTGCTCGTGATCGGATACGCCTTCCTCATCGGGACCTGTGCGGCGTGCGTGCTCACCTTGACCGCCAATCGGCTCGCGTGGGTCGCGCTCGTCGGCGCAGGCCTCGCCGCGTGGACGTTCGTCCCACAGCCGTTCCAGTCGCTCGGTCGTCTCGCGGGGTCGGGCACGGGCGAGACCCACGACATGGTGCGGGTCGTCGACCTCGGGCGCCGGGCGGCGGAGGCGATCGCCGGCGCGTCGGAACTGGCACCGGGCGCCGAGGTCGGGATCGTCGCGAGCTCGGGCAACTCCCTCGCCCTCGAGACGGGCCTCACCAACGCCGTCCTCGCGAGCAACGCGGCATTCATCACGTTGGGGGACTATTGGACGGCACTGCAGTGCGAGCACCTCTCCACGACCGGGCTCGATGTCGTGCTCGTCGAGGACCCGGCCGTCGCGGAGGCGCTCCGCACGAACGCTGAGTGCGCCGACGCGCTCGACCAGGCGTCCGCGCGGCTCCTCTCGACCGGCTGGACCGCGATCGACCTGCGCCCCGACGGGCGCTGACGCGGCGTCGGCCGGGCGTCGCCCAGGCGTCGGCCGGGCGTCGGCCGGGCGTCGGCCAGGCGACGGCGGACGACGCGGAGGCGCTAGCTCGACCAGCGGAAGGTGCGCGCCGTGAGCGCCGCCGCGCCCGTCGCCCACGCCGCCAGCAGCCACCACGCGCCGAGCGGCGCCGCGTCGCCGGCCGACGCCGCCCGCAGCACCTCGGCCAGTGCGTGCGACGGCAACGCGCCGCTCACGCGCGCGACCGCGCCCGGCAACTCGTCCGCGGGGACGAACACCCCTCCGCCAATCGCGAGTGCGAGGTAGACGGCGTTCTGCGCCGCGAGGTTGGCTTCCGCGCGCAGGCGGCCCGCGAGGCCGAGCCCGATCGCGGCGAACGCCGCCGTCCCGAGCACGATGCCCGCGACGAGCCAGCCCCAGCGCGTCCGCGACGCGTCGTAGCCGAGCGCCACCGCGACGGGCACGAGCACCGCGAGCTGCACGAGCTCCACGACGACGACGGCGCCGGCCTTGGCCGCGGCGAGACGACCGACGCCGAGCGGCGTGGTGCCGAGGCGCCGCAGCACCCCATACCCGCGCTCGAAGCCCGTCGAGACCCCGAGGCTCACCATCGCCGTCGACATCACGGCGAGCGCGAGGATCGCGGGCGTCACGCTCGCCATCGGGTCGGCATCGTCGCCGACGACGCGCCACCGCGACAGCGCCACGAGCAGCGCCACGGGGATCCCCAGCACGAGCAGGAGCTGTTCGCCGTTGCGCACCATGACGCGCAGCTCCTCGCGCAGCTGGCTCGCGAGCACTACGCGCCCCCGCCAGGGGCCGCCATCAGCGCACGGTAGGCGTCCTCGAGCGACGCCCCGCCGAGCCGCAGGTCGCGCACCGCGACGCCCCGCTCCTCGCACCACCGCGCCACGACCGGCAGCAGCGCCGCGTCGTCCGAGGCGATCCACGCCCGACCGTCCCCCGCCGGTCGCACGCCGACCCCGAGCGCCGCGCCGAGCGCCGCCGCGTCCACCGGGGCGGCCGTCTCGAGCGCGATCCCCCGCGCGCCGCCCCGCAGCGCGTCGAGCGGCGCGTCCGCCACCACCCGCCCGGCGCGGAAGACGACGACTCGGTCGGCGAGGCGCTCGGCCTCGGCGAGCTCGTGCGTCGAGCACACCACGGCGCACCCGCGCGCCGCGAGGCCGCGCACGATGCGCCGGATCGCGTCGCGTCCCTCGACGTCGACGCCCGACGTCGGCTCGTCGAGGATCGCGACCTCGGGGCGCGCCGCGAGGGCGAGGGCGAGCGACAGGCGCTGGCGCTCCCCGCCCGAGAGCCGCCGCCACGTCGCGCGCCGGCGCCCGCCGAGCCCGACGAGCTCGATGAGCGTCTCGGGCCGCTCCCGCCCGCCGTGGAGCACGCAGTGGTGCGCGATCGTCTCGGCGACCCGCGCGCTCGGGTACACGCCGCCGTCCTGGAGCATCACGCCGATCCGCTCGACGAGCCGCCGCCGCTCGCGCCGCGGGTCCAGCCCGAGCACGCGCACGCGGCCCGAGGTGGGCGCGCGCAGGCCGCTGCAGGCCTCGAGCGACGTCGTCTTGCCCGCGCCGTTGGGGCCGAGCACCACGGTGACCTCGCCGGCCCGGGCGCCGAACGTCGCGCCGCCCACGGCCGTCACGTCGCCGTAGCGCACGACGAGGTCCTCGACGACGAGCGCGTCCGACATCGCGCTCAGGCTAGGACGGCGGGCAATGCGCGCCCGCGCGGGCGCGCCTCAGCGACCCCGGCTCAGCGACCGACGCGGTAGGTGACGGTGAGCGAGAACGCGGCGTACGTGCCGGACGCCCGCGCCGACAGCGCGAGCGTGCACTCGCCGGCGCGCAGCGCGCGCAC
>JBEBCD010000080.1:0-74811 GCA_041158045.1 Actinomycetota bacterium
GCGCCGTCAACGACCAGGGCGTGCCCGTGCGCCAGCCCCGGCCGACCCTGGCCCAGCAGGTCGACAAGGAGCGGGTCGGCCCCGTGACCTACGTCCGCGAGGTCCGCGACGAGATGCGCAAGGTCGCCTGGCCCCACTGGCCGGAGGTGCGCCGCTACGCGGTCATCGTGCTCGTGACCGTGGTGGTCGTGACGGCGTTCGTGGGGGGATTCGACGCGGTCTTTGGCATACTTTCTGGCTGGCTCTACAAGGACTGACCCGGGCCGGCGCACGAGGACCCCACCGATGAGCGACGAGACGACGATGACCGAGGCCGCGCCCGCGCACGCCGCGTCGGACGACGCCGCCCCGGAGGCCACCTTCGACCTCACCGAGGAGGGCCTCGAGGACGAGGAGATCGACCGCCCCTGGCTCCGCCCGGGCAAGTGGTACGTCGTGCACTCGCAGTCCGGCTACGAGAAGAACGTCGAGGCCAACCTCAAGGCCCGCATCCAGTCGTACAACCTCGTGGACCGCATCTACGAGGTCGTCATCCCGATGGAGGACGTCGTCGAGTTCAAGCAGGGGCGCAAGCAGACGGTCCAGAAGAAGGTCTTCCCCGGCTACCTCCTCGTGCGCTGCGAGATGGACGACGAGACCTGGTTCTGCATCCGCAACACCCCGGGCGTGACGGGCTTCGTCGGGCAGAACAAGCGCGGCAAGACCCCGGTGCCGCTCTCGCGCAAGGAGGTCGAGACGTTCCTCTCGGCCAAGGCCGAGGGTCAGGAGGCGCCGAAGCGCAAGACGCCGAAGCTCGACTTCGAGGTCGGCGAGGGCGTGCGCGTCAAGGAGGGCCCGTTCGCCGACTTCGCCGGCCAGATCGCCGAGATCAACGCCGACCACATGAAGCTCAAGGTCCTGGTCAACATCTTCGGGCGCGAGACGCTCGTCGAGATGGACTTCAGCCAGGTCGCCAAGCTCTAGCCGCTCGACCGATCCACGAAGGGAAGCACACGTACCATGGCCAAGAAGGAAGTCACCGCGGTCGTCAAGATCCAGATCCCGGCGGGCAAGGCCACGCCCGCGCCGCCGGTCGGCACCGCGCTGGGGCCCCACGGCATCCAGATCATGGAGTTCGTCAAGCAGTACAACGCCGCAACCGAGTCGCAGGCGGGCACCGTCATCCCCGTCGAGATCACGATCTACTCGGACCGCTCGTTCTCCTTCATCCTCAAGACCCCGCCGACCCCGGTGTTGCTGCGCCAGAAGGCCGGTCTCGAGAAGGCCTCGCGCAACCCGGGCAAGGAGATCGTCGGCTCGGTGACCGAGAAGGACATCGAGGAGGTCGCCAAGGTCAAGATGCCGGACCTCAACGCCAACGACCTCGAGGCCGCCAAGCAGCAGGTCCGCGGGACCGCCCGCAGCATGGGACTCACCGTCGTCGGCTGACGCCGCGCGGTCCGCCGTCCGCGCTAGCCCAACTCCCCGGCGAGGTACTGCTCGACGGGGATCGTCGGCGACCAGCCGAGGCCCGCGCGGGCCCGCTCGATGCTCGCGTGCGTGATGCGCGCCTCGCCCGGGCGCTCGGGGACGAACTCGATCCGGTTGGAGATGCGTCGAGCGAGGTCGATGATCGACATGGTCTCGCCGTAGCCGACGTTGTAGGCGGTGTTGAGGCGGCCCTCCACCAGCGCCGCGCGGATGTTGGCTCGCGCCACGTCGCGCACGTGGACGAAGTCGCGCTGTTGCGAGCCATCCCCCGTCACGAGCAGCGGTAGACCCTCCCGGTGGCGGTGGAGGAAGATGCCCATCACGCTGCTGTAGGCGTTGAACGGATTCGCGGGATTGAAGCTCCGCGGACCGTAGGGATTGAAGTACCTGAGCGCGACGTAGTCGAGGGGGTGGCGCTGGGTGAGCAGCTCGAGGTACTTCTCGACCTCGTACTTCTGGAACGAGTACGGATTGAGGCACGAGATCGGCTCATCCTCGGTGGTGGGCGTGGTGCGGGGGTTGCCGTAGATCGCGCTCGAGCTGCTGTAGACGAGCCTCGGGAACTGGCGCCGGCGCATCATCACCTCGAGGAGGTGGATCGAGTTCGTCAAGTTGGCGGTGAGGTGCTCGCACGGCGTGTCGAAGCTGGGCTGGATCCGTGGGAGCGCCGCGAGGTGGAAGACGGTGTCGTAGCCGGAGAGGTCATCGATCGCGGCCACGTCCGCTCGCTCGAGGGTGAGCCGTCCTCGTCCGTCGAGGTGCGCGACGTTGTCGGGCGAACCGGTCGAGAAGTTGTCGATCCCGACCACGGTCCAGTCCGTCTCTGCGAGGACCGCCTCGACGAGGTTGGAGCCGATGAATCCGGCGGCGCCAGTCACCAGGACGCGCCGCGGCATGACCCACGCAGGCTACCCACGTCGTCGCGGGCGGTGGTCCCTCGCGACGGCGCCGATATCGTGCGAGGCGCGATCGTCCGCCCCCCGGGGTGGTCGGCGCTCCGAGCAGGGGAGTACCTCGCCCCGCCGGGTCAACGAACATCCACGACACGAGGGAGGCACACGATGCCAACTCAGGAACACGGCAAGAAGTACCGCGCCGCGGCCGCCCAGTACGACCGCGACCAGCTCCACAGCCCGGCCGACGCCGTGGCCCGCGTGAAGTCGCTGGCCGCCGCCAAGTTCGACGAGACCGTCGAGGTGGCGGTGCTCCTCGGCCTCGACCCGAAGAAGTCCGACCAGACCATCCGCGGCACCGTCTCCATGCCCTCGGGCACGGGCAAGACCGTGCGCGTGGCCGTCTTCGCCGCCGGCGACGCCGCCAAGGCGGCCCGCGAGGCCGGCGCCGACCTCGTCGGCAGCGACGACCTCGCCGCCGACATCGAGAAGGGCAACATGAACTTCGACGTCGCGATCGCGACGCCCGACATGATGCCCCTCGTCGGCAAGCTCGGACGCGCCCTCGGCCCCCGCGGCCTCATGCCCAACCCGAAGACCGGCACCGTGACCCAGGACGTGGGCCGCGCGGTCACCGAGTTCAAGGGCGGCAAGGTCGAGTACCGCACCGACCGCTACGGCAACGTCCACGTCCCGATCGGCAAGGTGAGCTTCGGCGCCGACGCGCTGACGGCCAACCTCACGGCGGTCCTCGACGAGCTGCAGCGCTCGCGCCCCTCCACGGCCAAGGGCCGCTACATCCGCAAGGTGTCGCTGTCCTCGACCATGGGGCCCGGCGTGAAGATCGACCCCTCGAGCGTCGCCGCCGAGTAGCCGCGGGCAAGGGTCGCCGCGCGCCCCGCGCGCGGCGCATCGCCCGCCCCCGACGTTGTCGCCCGGGTCCGGGCACCGATAGCGTCGGGCGCGACATCCACCGCAGACATCCGGTTCCCCGGGGCGAGAGCGCCGGGAACAATGGGCGAGAGCCCGCCGGACGAGGTACCACATGCCACGCATCACCGAAGAGAAGTCCGCCGTCGTCGCCGAGGTGCGCGACAAGTTGTCCGCGGCCGACGCCGTGATCATCACCGAGTACCGCGGCATGACCGTCTCCGCGCTCGCGACCCTGCGTCGCTCGCTGCGCCCGCTCGGCGCCGAGTACCGCGTGGTGAAGAACACGCTCGCCCGCTTCGGCGCGCGCGAGGCCGGTGCCACCGCGCTCGAGGAGATGCTGAAGGGCCCGTCGGCCATCACGTTCGTGAAGGGCGACCCCTCCGCGGTCGCCAAGGTCCTCCGCGACGCCGCGAAGGACAACCCGTCGCTCGTCGTGAAGGGCGGCATCGTCTCGGGCAAGACCGTCGGCGCCAAGGAGCTGAAGGCCCTCGCCGACCTCCCGCCGCGCGACGTCATGCTCGCGCAGTTCGCCGGCCTGCTCCAGGCGCCGCTCGTGCGGACCGCCAACATGTTCGCCGCGCTGCCGCGCAAGGCCGCCTACGGCCTCAAGGCGCTCGTCGACTCCAAGGCCGCCTGAGCGGCACGAGACCCCGTTCCACCCACGATTCCACACGATCCACACACGAAAGGCAGACACGCAATGGCACTCACCAAGGACCAGATCCTCGACGGGATCGCAGAGCTCACGGTCATCGAGCTGAAGGAGCTCCTCGACGCGTTCGAGGAGAAGTTCGGCGTGACCGCCGCCGCCCCCGTGGCGGTCGCGGCGGCCGGTGGCGGCGCCGCTCCCGCGGCGGCCGCGGCCGAGGAGAAGGACGAGTTCACGGTCGTCCTGAAGGACGGCGGCGCCCAGAAGATCGCCGTCATCAAGGTCGTGCGCGAGCTCACCCAGCTCGGCCTCAAGGAGGCCAAGGACCTCGTCGACGGCGCGCCCAAGAACGTGCTGGAGAAGGCGAGCAAGGACGACGCCGCCAAGGCCAAGGCCAAGCTCGAAGAGGCCGGCGCCACCGTCGAGCTCGCCTGACGAGCACCCGCGACGCGGGGGCCCACGCGGCCCCCGCGACGCGAGGGTCCCCCCGGGACCCGACCCCGGCCTTGTCGTCGGGGCAGATCCACCGATAGCCTGATAGGTCGCCGCCCGTCGCCCCCCACTAGAGCAGGAGTACCACCTTGGTCCAGCGTGCCCTCGCACGCGAACGGTATTCGTTCGCGACCCTCCCCGATGCGCTCGAGATCCCGAACCTCATCGCGGTGCAGCGAGAGAGCTTCGAGTGGTTCCTCACCGACGGCCTCAAGGAGGTCTTCGAGGACATCTCGCCGATCAAGGGTCTGAGCGACGACCTGCAGCTGGAGCTCACGTTCGACCCGAACGACCCGGATCTCAACCCCAAGCCGAAGTTCACGGAGGCCGAGTGCCGCGACCGTGACATGACGTACTCGGTGCCCAAGTTCGTCATCGCGCGCTTCCTCAACCGTCCGACCGGCGAGATCAAGGAGCAGACCGTCTTCATCGGGGACTTCCCGAAGATGACGGAGCGCGGCACCTTCATCATCAACGGCACGGAGCGCGTCGTCGTCAGCCAGCTCGTGCGGTCGCCGGGCGTCATCTTCGAGCCGGGCGAGCGCTTCCGCCTGCGCAACCTGTCGAAGTACCAGCTCGTCAAGGGCACCATCCATCCCTCGCGCGGCGAGTGGCTCGAGTTCGACGTCGAGCAGAAGCCGGGCAAGGAGGTCACCGCGGGTGCCCGCGTCGCGCGCAAGCGCCGCATCGGCATCTTCACGCTCATCCGCGCGCTCGGCTTCGACGAGGAGCACGCGCCGGGCTTCCTCGACCGCTTCGTCGGGCACTTCGACTTCCTCGCCGACCAGTGGCGCCGGGAGAAGGTCCTCGCGCCCACGCGCGAGGAGGCGCTGCTCGAGATCTACAAGCGCACGCGTCCGAGCGAGCCGCAGCAGGTGGAGGCCGCCAAGCAGTACTTCGAGCAGGCGTTCTTCGGCGCGCGGTACAACCTCTCGCGCGTCGGCCGCTACAAGCTCAACCGCAAGCTCGGCCCCGAGATCCAGAAGATCCGCGAGATGTTCGGACTGCCGGTCGGCCAGGAGCTCGGTCAGCTCGACCTCCCGCCGCAGGACCACGACGTCCTCGCGCGCTGCGAGGTGCTCGCGACGATCACCTACATGCTCCACCTCGTCAAGCAGGAGCCCGGCTACCGCCTCGACGACCAGGACCACTTCGCCAACCGCCGCATCCGCTCGGTGGGCGAGCTGATCCAGAACCAGGTCCGCATCGGCCTCTCGCGCATGGAGCGCGTGGTCCGCGAGCGCATGACCACCCAGGACTCCGAGGCGATCTCGCCGCAGACGCTCATCAACGTCCGGCCCGTCGTCGCCGCCATCAAGGAGTTCTTCGGCACCTCCCAGCTCTCGCAGTTCATGGACCAGGTCAACCCGCTGTCGGGACTGACCCACCGCCGCCGCCTGTCGGCGCTCGGCCCGGGCGGCCTCTCGCGCGAGCGCGCGGGCTTCGAGGTCCGCGACGTGCACTTCTCGCACTACGGCCGCATGTGCCCGATCGAGACGCCCGAAGGCCCGAACATCGGTCTCATCGGTGCGCTCTCGACCTTCGCGCGGGTGAACCCGTTCGGCTTCATCGAGAGCCCGTACCGCCGCGTGCGCGACGGTCGCGTCACCGACGAGATCGTCTACATGGCCGCCGACGAGGAGGAGAACCATGTCGTCGCCCAGGCCAACACGCCGATCAACGCCGACGGCTCCTTCCGCGACGAGCGCGTGCTCGTGCGCCGCTCCCCGCAGGCCGCGAGCCTCGACGACCTCAAGAAGATGCTGGAGGCCGAGAGCTTCTTCGGCGCCACCACCGACATCGGCTTCGTCAGCCCGACCGAGGTCGACTTCATCGACGTGTCGCCCAAGCAGATCGTCTCGATCGCGACCGCGCTCATCCCGTTCCTCGAGCACGACGACGCCAACCGCGCGCTCATGGGCGCCAACATGCAGCGCCAGGCCGTGCCGCTGGTGCGCGCCGAGGCCCCCTTCGTCGGCACCGGCGTCGAGGCCCGCACGGCCCGCGATGGCGCGGACCTGATCCTCGCCAAGGGCGACGGCGTCGTCGAGTCGATCTCCGGCTCCACGATCGTGGTGAAGTACGACGACCTGCCCCGCCGCGAGCACGAGCACTCGCTCTACAAGTTCCGCCGGTCCAACCAGGACACGTGCATCAACCACGTGGTCCGCGTCCGCGAGGGCCAGCGCGTGCGCACGGGCGACCTGCTCGCCGACGGCCCGAGCACCGACCAGGGCGAGCTCGCCCTCGGCAAGAACCTGCTCGTCGCCTTCATGCCGTGGGAGGGCTACAACTTCGAGGACGCGATCATCCTCTCCGAGCGCGTGGTCAAGGAGGACGTCCTCACGTCCATCCACATCCACGAGTACGAGGTGGACGCCCGCGACACCAAGCTCGGGCCCGAGGAGATCAGCCGCGACATCCCCAACCTCTCGGAGGACATCCTCGCCGACCTCGACGACCGGGGCATCGTGCGCGTGGGTGCCGAGGTGGCGCCGGGCGACGTGCTCGTCGGCAAGGTGACCCCCAAGGGCGAGACCGAGCTCACGCCCGAGGAGCGCCTGCTGCGCGCGATCTTCGGCGAGAAGTCCAAGGAGGTGCGCGACACCTCCCTCAAGGTCCCGCACGGCGAGGGCGGCACCGTCATCGACGTCAAGGTGCTGAAGCGCGCCGAGGAGGGCTCGGACGAGCCCGGCGACGAGCTGCCCCCGGGCGTCAACCAGATCGTCAAGATCCACGTGGCGCAGAAGCGCAAGATCAGCGTCGGCGACAAGCTCGCGGGCCGCCACGGCAACAAGGGCGTGATCTCCAAGATCCTCCCGGTCGAGGACATGCCGTACCTCGAGGACGGCACCCCCGTCGACGTGATCCTCAACCCGCTGGGCGTGCCGAGCCGCATGAACATCGGCCAGGTGCTCGAGGCCCACCTCGGGTACTGCGCGCGCTGGGGCTGGAAGGACCCGAAGACGGGGTCCGTCGGCGCCGAGCCCGTGCGCGGCACCGAGTCCAAGACGTCGCCGACCCTCCAGCCGTCCACCTTCGTCGCCACGCCCGTCTTCGACGGCGCGCACTGGGACGAGGAGGACGCCGCGGGCGCGCATCCGACGATCCAGACGATCCTGCGCCACCTCAACCCGGAGTCGGTCGACGGCACCCGCCTCATCGGCCCCGACGGCAAGGTGCGGCTGCGCAACGGCCGCACGGGCGAGGCGTACGACAGCCCGATCACCGTCGGCTACATGTACATCCTCAAGCTCAACCACCTCGTCGACGACAAGATCCACGCGCGCTCGACGGGCCCGTACTCGATGATCACGCAGCAGCCCCTCGGCGGCAAGGCGCAGTTCGGCGGCCAGCGGTTCGGCGAGATGGAGGTGTGGGCGCTCGAGGCCTACGGTGCGGCGTACTGCCTCCAGGAGCTGCTCACGATCAAGAGCGACGACGTCCTCGGCCGCGTGAAGGTGTACGAGGCGATCGTCAAGGGCGACAACATCCCCGAGCCGGGCATCCCCGAGAGCTTCAAGGTGCTCATGAAGGAGATGCAGGCGCTCTGCCTCGACGTCGAGGTCATCTCGCACGAGGGCAAGCAGGTGGAGCTCACCGACCTCGACGAGGAGGTCTACAACGCCGTGCGCGAGCTCGGCATCGACATCAGCCGGCCCGAGCGCGGCTCCGACGCGGACGACCGCGAGCGCGAGCGGCGTCGCGAGCGGGCGTACTGAGCCACGGCCACCGGGAGCACGAGATGACCCTCATGGACACCACCCCCACCGACGAGATCAAGCGCAAGCTGGACATCAACAGCTTCCAGCAGCTGCGCATCGGCCTCGCCACGGCCGACGACATCCGCAACTGGTCGCGCGGCGAGGTGAAGAAGCCCGAGACGATCAACTACCGCACGCTGCGCCCCGAGCGCGACGGGCTCTTCTGCGAGCGCACCTTCGGCCCCACCCGGGACTGGGAGTGCTACTGCGGCAAGTACAAGCGCGTCCGCTTCAAGGGCATCATCTGCGAGAAGTGCGGCGTCGAGGTCACGCGCTCCAAGGTCCGCCGCGAGCGCATGGGCCACATCGAGCTCGCCGCGCCGGTCGTCCACATCTGGTACCTGCGCGGCACGCGCAGCTGGCTCGCGTACCTGCTCGGCGGCCTCGAGGCCCGCGACGAGATCAAGGCCAAGCAGCTGGAGAAGGTCGTCTACTTCGCCGCCTGGATGGTGACCGAGGTCGACGCGGCCAAGCGCCACGAGGACACCCCGACGCTCGAGCGCGAGTACCTCGAGGACCGCGAGCACTACGCCAAGCAGCGCGAGCGCGACATCAAGCAGCGCCAGAAGGACGCCGAGGGCGAGCTCGCCCAGCTCGAGAAGGAGGGCGCGAAGGACGCCGACATCCGCGCCAAGCAGAAGCTCATCGACAAGGACATCCAGGCGATCGGCGACCGCCACGACAAGGAGCTCGACCTGCTCGAGCGCGCCTGGGAGACCTTCGCCAAGCTGCACCCGCGCCTCATCATCGAGGACGAGGAGCTGTGGCGCGAGATCAAGGACCGTTACGAGGACTACTTCAAGGGCGGGACCGGCGCCGAGGCCATCAAGGCGCTCATCGACACGATCGACTTCGAGGCCGAGGAGGTCGCCCTGCGCGACGCCATCGCCAACGGCCTCAACAACAAGCCGCTCTCGGCGCAGCGCAAGCAGCGCGCGATCAAGCGCCTCAAGATCATCGCCGCGTTCAACCGCCGCGACGCGGACGCCCGGCTGGTGAACAACCCGAAGGCGATGATCCTCGACGTCATCCCGGTCATCCCGCCCGAGCTGCGCCCGATGGTGCAGCTGGACGGTGGCCGCTTCGCGACGAGCGACCTCAACGACCTGTACCGCCGCGTGATCAACCGCAACAACCGCCTCAGCCGCCTGCTCGAGCTCGGCGCGCCGGAGATCATCGTCAACAACGAGAAGCGCATGCTCCAGGAGGCCGCGGACGCACTGTTCGACAACGGCCGCCGCGGACGGCCCGTCTCCGGCCCGGGCAACCGCCCGCTCAAGTCGCTGTCGGACGGCCTCAAGGGCAAGCAGGGCCGCTTCCGCCAGAACCTGCTCGGCAAGCGCGTCGACTACTCGGGCCGCTCGGTCATCGTGGCCGGCCCGACGCTGAACCTCCACCAGTGCGGCCTGCCCAAGCTGATGGCGCTCGAGCTCTTCAAGCCGTTCGTGATGAAGCGCCTGGTCGACAACCAGCTCGCGCAGAACATCAAGTCGGCCAAGCGCATGGTCGAGCGCCGCCGCCCGCAGGTGTGGGACGTGCTCGAGGACGTCATCCGCGAGCACCCGGTGCTGCTCAACCGCGCGCCGACCCTCCACCGCCTCGGCATCCAGGCGTTCGAGCCCGTGCTCGTCGAGGGCAAGGCCATCCACCTGCACCCGCTCGTGTGCCCGGCGTTCAACGCCGACTTCGACGGCGACCAGATGGCGGTCCACCTGCCGCTGTCGGTCGAGGCGCAGGCCGAGGCCCGCGTGCTCATGCTGTCGGCCAACAACATCCTCTCGCCGTCGTCGGGCCGCCCGATCGTGACGCCGCAGCAGGACCTCGTCATCGGCGGCTTCTACCTCACGACGGCCGAGGACGGCCTCGCGGGCGAGGGCCGCGTCTTCCGCGCGATGTGGGAGATCGTGCGCGCGCTCGACGAGGGCTCCGTGCGCCTGCACTCGAAGGTCAAGTGGGCGGACCGCGACGAGGCCGGCAAGGTCCAGTACGTCGAGACGACCCCCGGCCGACTCCTCTTCGAGGAGGCGCTGCCGGCCGACTACGTGCGCCGCTTCGGCCACATCCGCACCGCGATCAAGAAGCGCGAGTTCGGCGAGATCGTGGAGCGACTCAGCGAGGGATACGAGAAGGGCCAGATCGCCGCGGCGCTCGACGCCATCAAGAACCTCTGCTATCGCTACGCGAGCCAGTCGGGCCTCACCGTCTCGGTGGACGACGTCCGCACGCCCAAGCGCAAGCCGTCGATCCTCGAGGAGTACGAGAAGAAGGCCGAGAAGGTCGAGCAGCAGTTCCGCCGCGGGATCATCACCGACGGCGAGCGCCGCCAGCAGGAGGTCCGCATCTGGACCGACGCGACCAACGACGTGCAGAAGGAGATGGCCCGCGAGTTCGCGGAGCTGCGCTTCAACCCCGTCGACATGATGATCAGCTCGGGCGCCCGCGGCAACATGACGCAGATGCGCCAGATCGCCGGCATGCGCGGCCTCGTGGCCAACCCGCGCGGCGACATGATCCCGCGCCCCATCAAGAGCAACTTCCGCGAGGGCCTCCAGACCCTCGAGTACTTCATCGCCACCCCCGGCGCCCGCAAGGGCCTCGTGGACACGGCGCTGCGCACCGCGGACTCGGGCTACCTCACGCGCCGCCTCCACGACGTCGCCCAGGAGCTCATCGTCCGCGAGGACGACTGCGGCACCACGATGGGCGTCTGGGTCGAGGGCGTCACCGCCGACACCGGCGACCAGCGCAACTACCTCGAGACCAAGCTCTTCGGCCGCGTCCTCGCCGCGGACGTCGAGATGTCCGACGGCTCCACGATGCCGCGCAACACGGCGATCGGCGACCGCGAGGTCGACGCGCTGCGCGCGGACGCCAAGGTCGGCCGCGTGCGCGTGCGCTCGGTCATGACCTGCGAGTCCGAGTCCGGCATCTGCGCCAAGTGCTACGGCCGCTCGCTCGCGACCGGCCGCGACATCGAGCTCGGCGAGGCGGTCGGCGTGATCGCCGCGCAGTCGATCGGCGAGCCGGGCACCCAGCTCACGATGCGGACCTTCCACACGGGCGGCGTCGCCGGCAAGGACATCGCCGGCGGTCTGCCCCGCGTCGTCGAGCTCTTCGAGGCGCGCAACCCCAAGGGCTCGGCCCGCCTCGCGCGCGCGACGGGCGTCGTGCGCCTCGGCGAGGACGACGGCCGCGGCGTGCCCGTGCGCATCGTCGACGACCAGGGCCAGGAGACCGAGATCGTGCTCCCGTCGGGCAGCCGACTGCTCGTGAAGGACGGCGACTCGGTCAACGCGGGCGACCGCATCACCGACGGCCCGCTCGACCCGAAGGAACTGATGGAGATCCGCGGCATCCGCGAGACCCAGCAGTACCTCGTCGAGGAGGTCCAGCGCGTCTACCGCGACCAGGGCGTGTCGATCCACGACAAGCACATCGAGCTCATCGTCCGCCAGATGACCCGCCGCGTGAGCGTGCAGGAGCCCGGCGACACCGCGTTCCTCCCCGGGGAGCGCGTGGACTCCAAGACGTTCCGCGACCGCAACCGCGAGGCCGTCGAGGGCGGCAAGCGTCCCGCCGAGGGTCGCCCCGAGCTCATGGGCATCACCAAGGCGTCGCTCGCGACCGACTCGTGGCTCTCCGCCGCGTCGTTCCAGGAGACGACCCGCGTCCTCACCGAGGCCGCGATCGACGGCCGCGCCGACCACCTCGTCGGCCTCAAGGAGAACATCATCATCGGCAAGCTCATCCCCGCGGGATCGGGCATGGACCGCTACAACCTCTTCGAGGTCAACGCGCCCGACTACGTGCCGATGGCGTACTACTCCTCGGACGACGAGGCCGACCCGGCCGCGTACCTCGCGGGCCTGCAGGGCACCTACGTGCCCGAGGCCGCGCCGGCCGACGCCGCCGCCGAGGCGGGCGACGCCGTCGCCGCGCCGGACGCGATCGCCGCGCCCGACGCCGCCCCCGACGCAGGGTTGTCGGCCTCGGGCGACCAGCCGTAGGCTTCAGCGCTCGTTTCATCCATCCACGATCGAGGAAGCAAGGCAGAAGGTCCGCGCGTGCCCACCATCCAGCAGCTGATCCGCCAGGGTCGCAGCTCGAAGTCGTCCAAGACCAAGACGCCGGCGCTCAAGGGTTCGCCCCAGCGTCGCGGCGTCTGCACGCGCGTCTTCACCACCACGCCCAAGAAGCCCAACTCGGCGCTCCGCAAGGTCGCCCGCGTGCGCCTCACGAGCGGCGTCGAGATCACCGCGTACATCCCGGGCGAGGGCCACAACCTGCAGGAGCACTCGATCGTGCTCGTGCGCGGTGGTCGCGTGCGCGACCTGCCGGGCGTGCGCTACAAGATCATCCGCGGCGCGCTCGACGCGGCCGGCGTGAAGGATCGCAAGCAGGCGCGCAGCCGCTACGGCGCGAAGCGCGAGAAGAAGTAGGACCGGGGGACTCGACGTGCCGCGCAAGGGACCCGCGATCCGCCGGGAGTTCGCACCCGACCCCGTCTACCGGTCGCCGCTCGTCACCCAGATCGTCAACAAGGTGATGCTCCACGGCAAGAAGAGCATCGCCGAGAACATCGTCTACGACGCGATGAAGTCGATCGAGACCAAGACCGGCGGCGAGCCCCTCGCGGCCGTGAAGCGCGCGGTGGAGAACGTGAAGCCGCCCCTCGAGGTGCGCAGCCGTCGCGTCGGTGGCGCCACCTACCAGGTGCCCGTCGAGGTGCGCCCGCGCCGTGCGACGACCCTCGCGATCCGCTGGCTCGTGGAGAACGCGCGCGACCGCCGCGAGAAGACGATGGCCGACTGCCTCGCCGCCGAGCTCATGGACGCGGCCAACGGCCTCGGTGCCTCGATGAAGAAGCGCGAGGACATGCAGAAGATGGCGGAGTCCAACAAGGCCTTCGCGCACTACCGCTGGTAATCCCGGCCCGGATCACGAGGTAGTACCCCATGCCCGCGCGTCAGTACCCGCTCGAGAAGTACCGCAACATCGGGATCATGGCGCACATCGACGCCGGCAAGACGACGACGACCGAGCGCATCCTCTACTACACGGGCAAGACCTACAAGATCGGCGAGGTCCACGAGGGCGCGGCCGTCATGGACCACATGGTCCAGGAGCAGGAGCGCGGCATCACCATCACCTCGGCCGCGACCACGACGTTCTGGCGCGACCACCGCATCAACATCATCGACACCCCCGGCCACGTGGACTTCACGATCGAGGTGGAGCGCTCCCTGCGCGTGCTGGACGGGGCCGTCGCCGTCTTCGACTCGGTGGCCGGCGTGGAGCCCCAGACCGAGACGGTCTGGCGCCAGGCCAACAAGTACCGCGTCCCGCGCATGTGCTTCATCAACAAGATGGACCGCACGGGTGCCAACTTCTTCCGCACCCTCGACATGATCAAGGACCGCCTCCAGGCGGTGCCCGCGGTCGTGCAGCTGCCCTACGGCGGAGAGGCCAACTTCAAGGGGATCATCGACCTCGTGAAGATGAAGGCCATCGTCTGGAACGGCGACGAGAAGGACTCGACCTTCTCCGAGGCCGACATCCCGGCCGAGCTCCTCGACCAGGCCAAGACCTACCGCGCCGAGCTGCTCGAGCTCGTGGCGTCCGAGGACGAGGAGCTCATGGAGAAGTACCTCGGCGAGGGCGACCTCTCCGCCGAGGACCTCGTCCGCGGCATCCGCAAGGGCACGCTCTCCTTCAGCTTCGTGCCGGTGCTCTGCGGCTCGGCGTTCAAGAACAAGGGCGTGCAGCAGATGCTCGACGCCGTCGTCGACTTCATGCCCTGCCCGCTGGACATCCCCGCGGCCGAGGGCACCAACATGAAGGGTGACGAGAAGGTGCAGCGCGAGGCCGACGAGAAGGCCCCGTTCGCGGCGCTCGCGTTCAAGATCGTGTCCGACCCGTTCGGTCGCCTCACCTACTTCCGCGTCTACTCGGGCACCATCTCCAAGGGTGACGAGGTGTACAACTCGGTGAAGGAGAAGCGCGAGCGCATCGGCCGCCTGCTCCTCATGCACGCGAACGAGCGCGAGGACATCGAGTTCGCCATGGCGGGCGACATCGTCGCGGGCCTCGGCCTCAAGGAGGTGACGACCGGCGACACGCTGTGCGACCGGTCCAACCCGGTGATCCTCGAGCGCATGGAGTTCCCCGAGCCGGTGATCCACGTCGCCATCGAGCCCAAGACCAAGAACGACCAGGACAAGCTCGGCAAGGCGCTCAAGTCGCTGTCCGACGAGGACCCGACCTTCCGCGTGCGCACCGACGAGGAGACCGCGCAGACGGTCATCTCGGGCATGGGCGAGCTGCACCTCGAGATCCTCGTGGACCGCATGCAGCGCGAGTTCGGCGTCGACGCGACGGTCGGCAAGCCGCAGGTGGCGTACCGCGAGACGGTGACCAAGAAGGTCGAGAGCGTCGAGTACCGCCATATCAAGCAGACGGGTGGCTCGGGCCAGTTCGCCGTCGTCAAGGTGACGATCGAGCCGACGGGCCCCGGCGGCGGCTACGAGTTCGTCGACGACATCACCGGCGGCCGCATCCCGCGCGAGTACATCCAGCCGGTCAACCAGGGCATCCAGTCGGCGCTCGACTCGGGCGTGCTGGCGGGCTACCCCACGGTGGACGTGCGCGTGTCGCTGGTGGACGGCCAGTACCACGACGTCGACTCGAGCGAGATGGCGTTCAAGATCGCCGGCCAGATGGTCTTCAAGAAGGCGGCCCTGCTGGCCCGCCCGATCCTCCTCGAGCCGATCATGGCCGTCGAGGTCGTCACCCCCGAGGAGTACATGGGCGACGTGATGGGCGACCTGTCCAGCCGCCGCGGCCGCATCGAGGGCATGGAGGCCAACGGCAACTCCCAGAACGTCAAGTCCCAGGTGCCGCTTTCGGAGATGTTCGGGTACAGTACAGACCTGCGTTCGCGCACCCAGGGGCGCGCGACGTACACGATGCAATTCCATTCGTACCAGCAG
The DNA here is from genome assembly GCA_041158045.1 of Actinomycetota bacterium. Lineage (GTDB taxonomy): Bacteria > Actinomycetota > Acidimicrobiia > Acidimicrobiales > Ilumatobacteraceae > CAXRBC01. The sequence continues at coordinate 15,191 of JBEBCD010000080.1, forward strand.
GTACCGGAAGCGATCGCGCAAGAGATCATCAAGCGCGTCCGCGGCGAATGACCACGATCGACCACCGAACACACGAGACACACGGGAGACAGCGAAGACCATGAGCAAGGCGAAGTTCGAGCGCAAGAAGCCCCACGTCAACATCGGCACGATGGGCCACATCGACCACGGCAAGACCACGCTCACCGCGGCGATCTCCAAGACGCTCGCCGACAAGGGCCTGGCCGAGTTCACCCCGTTCGACCAGATCGACAAGGCGCCGGAGGAGAAGGCGCGCGGCATCACGATCTCGATCGCGCACATCGAGTACGAGACCGAGAAGCGCCACTACGCGCACGTCGACATGCCGGGCCACGCCGACTACATCAAGAACATGATCACCGGCGCGGCGCAGGTGGACGGCGCGATCCTCGTGGTCGCGGCGACCGACGGCCCGATGCCCCAGACCCGCGAGCACGTGCTGCTCGCCCGCCAGGTCGGCGTGCCCTACATCGTGGTGGCACTCAACAAGTCCGACATGGTCGAGGACGAGGAGATGCTCGGCCTCGTCGAGGAGGAGGTCCGCGACCTGCTCACCTCGTACGAGTTCCCCGGCAAGGACTGCCCGGTCGTCCGCGTCTCGGCGCTCAAGGCGCTCGAGGGCGACGCCAAGTGGCAGGACCAGATCATGGCGCTCATGAAGGCCTGCGACGACAACATCCCGGAGCCGAAGCGCGAGCTCGACAAGCCGTTCCTCATGCCGATCGAGGACGTGTTCACGATCACCGGTCGTGGCACCGTCGTCACCGGCAAGGTGGAGCAGGGCCGCGTCCACACCAACGACGAGGTGGAGATCGTCGGCCTCCGCGACACGCAGAAGACCGTGTGCACGGGCGTCGAGATGTTCCGCAAGCTGCTGGACGAGGGCCAGGCCGGCGACAACATCGGCGCCCTGCTCCGCGGCACCAAGAAGGAGGAGGTCGAGCGCGGCCAGGTGCTGTGCGCCCCGGGCTCGATCACCCCGCACACCCACTTCGAGGGCCAGGTCTACGTGCTGAAGAAGGAGGAGGGCGGCCGTCACAAGCCGTTCTTCAACAACTACCGCCCGCAGTTCTTCTTCCGGACCACCGACGTGACCGGCACCGTCGAGCTGCCCTCGGGCACCGAGATGGTCATGCCCGGTGACAACGTCCTCATGAAGGTCGAGCTGGGCAAGCCGATCGCCATGGACGAGGGCCTCCGCTTCGCGATCCGCGAGGGTGGCCGCACCGTCGGCGCCGGTCGCGTCACGAAGATCATCAAGTAACGCCGCCGGTCACACGGGTCGACGGCCGAGGGAGGATCGCAGGTGTCGCAGAGCATCCGCATCCGCCTGAAGGCCTTCGACCACGTCAACATCGACGACTCCGCCAAGAAGATCGTCGAGACCGTCACGCGCACCAACGCCTCGGTGCGGGGCCCGATCCCGCTGCCCACGGACAAGCACCGTTTCACGGTGATCCGCGGCCCGCACGTCGACAAGGACTCCCGCGAGCACTTCGAGATGCGCATCCACAAGCGCCTCATCGACATCGTGGACCCCAACGCGAAGACGATCGACTCCCTCCAGCGCCTCGAGCTGCCGGCGGGCGTCGACATCGAGATCAAGATGGTGCAGGGCGCCTGACCGCCCCTCGTCCGAGCGGACGATGCACGACGACCAGATGACGAATCCCTGGGGTCCGCCGACCGCGGAGTCGGAGTGGGCGACGGGGCGCACGACGACGGAGCCGCCGGACGGCCGGGCGTCGCGTCGCGAGCGCCGCACGCGCGTGCGCGCGACCCTCGCCCTCGTCGTCTTCTGCGGGCTCGCGGGCGTCGGCGGCGGGATGATCGGATCGCTGCTCGCCGGTGACGCCGGGAGCGGCGACGCGGGCCCGGTCACGCAGGTGACCTCGGCCGAGGTGGCGGTGGCCGACGAGGCGGAGGCCCCCGCGACCCGGGTGGCCGCGGTCGCCTCGCGCATCGCCGACAGCGTCGTGACGATCTCGAGCGAGATGGAGTCGGGCCTCGGCAGCGGGCGGTCGACGGGCACCGGCGTCGTGCTGACGAGCGACGGCGAGATCCTCACCAACGCGCACGTGGTGGAGGGCGCGGTCGGGACCGTGGTCCGATTCGCCGGCCGGACCGAGCCGGTGACCGCGCGGGTCCTCGCAGCCGACCCGGGCAACGACCTCGCGCTCATCAAGATCGACGCCCGTGACCTCGTGGCCGCGACCTTCGCCGCGCCCGGCAGCGTGCGGGTCGGCGACCAGGTGGTGGCGATCGGCTACGCCCTCGCGCTCGACGGCGGCCCGACGGTCACCACCGGCATCGTCTCGGCGCTCCAGCGCACGATCGTGACCGAGTCGGGCGCCCTCAACTCGCTCATCCAGACGGATGCCGCGATCTCGTCGGGCAACTCGGGCGGTCCGCTGCTCAACATGCGCGGGGAGGTCGTGGGGATCAACACGGCCGTGGCCCGCGGCGACTCCGAGTCGGCGGCCAACAACATCGGGTTCTCCATCTCGGTCGACGAGGTCCTCCGCGTCGTCGGGGAGCTGCGGGCGCAGGCGCGGGGCGAGGTGCGCCGGGAGGGATTCCTCGGCGTCGGCCTGACGCAGCGCGAGGACGGCGGCCAGGGCGCGATCATCACCAACGTGCAGCCCGGCAGCCCCGCGGCCAAGGCCGGCATCCGCGAGGGCGACATCGTCGTCTCGGTGGACGACCAGACGATCGACGGCCAGGCGGGCCTCGTGGCGGCCATCCGCGACGCGAGCCCGGGCCAGACGGTGGAGATCGTGCTCTCGCGCGACGGCGAGATCCTCACCGTCTCGACGACCCTCGTGGCACGGGAGTCCGAGTAGCGGGGGACCGGCGACGGGTGCGGTGCGACCGCGCCGTTGCGCGGTTGGGAGGTCGGTGGGGCCACCGATAGGGTGAAGCCTCCAATCGGAGTCCGTGTGCGCCCGCCCCGCGGGTACCTCACGGCGAAAACGGAACAGAGTGCTCCGCCGGCCCGGCCGCGCGGAGCACTTGCGCGAAGGACCGAAACATCAACATGGCACGAACGGCGATCGTCGGCGAGAAGGTCGGCATGACGCAGGTGTGGGGCGACGACCAGAAGGTCGTCCCCGTCACCGTGCTGCGCGTCGAGCCTGCGCGCATCGTGCAGATCAAGACCGGCGAGCGCGACGGCTACACCGCGCTGCAGGTGACCTACGGCAGCGTCGACACCAAGCGCATCACCAAGGCCGAGGCCGGACACTTCTCCCGCGCCAACGTGACCCCGGGCCGGCGCGTCGTCGAGCTGCGCCTCGACTCGGTCGACGGGTTCGAGGTCGGCCAGGAGATCGGCGTGGACCGGCTCACCCCCGGGCAACTCGTGGACGTGATCGCGGTGAGCCGCGGCAAGGGCTTCGCCGGCGGCATGAAGCGCCACAACTTCAACGGTCAGGGCGCGAGCCACGGCAACCACAAGCACCACCGTGCGCCGGGCTCGGTCGGCTCCAAGACGTTCCCCGGCCGCGTGTTCAAGGGGCTGCGCATGTCGGGCCACCTCGGCCACCAGCAGGTGACGACGCTCAACCTCCAGGTCGTCCGCGCGGACGCCGAGCGGCAGATCCTCCTGGTGAAGGGCTCCGTGCCCGGCCCCAACGGTGGCGTCGTGATCGTGCGCAACGCGGTGAAGGACCACTCGGCCGAGGCCGCGGGGCAGAAGAAGTAGTCGTGGCCAAGATCGACGTGCGCACGGCCGCCGGCAAGGCGAGCGGCTCGGTGGAGGTGGCGGACGAGGTGTTCGCGATCACCCCCAACGTGCCGGTCATGCACCAGGTCGTCGTCGCCCAGCTCGCGCAGCGCCGCGCCGGCACGCAGAGCACCAAGGGTCGCGCGCAGGTGAGCGGCGGCGGCAAGAAGCCGTTCCGCCAGAAGGGCACCGGCAACGCCCGTCAGGGCTCGACCCGCGCGCCGCAGTTCAGCGGCGGCGCCGTGACGCTCGGTCCGACGCCGCGCAAGTACGGCCAGCGCACGCCGAAGAAGATGATCCAGCTCGCGCTGCGCTCCGCGCTCTCCGACCGCATGGCCCAGGGCCGCGTCGTGGTCGTGGACCGCTGGGGCTTCGACGCCCCGAGCACCAAGACGGCCGCGGCCGCCCTCGCCGCCCTCGGCGTCTCGGGCCGCGCCATGGTCGTGGTGGACCGCGCGGACGCCGCCGCGGTGAAGAGCTTCCGCAACCTCGCGGACGTCCAGGTCGTGACCCAGGGCGAGCTCAACGCCTACGACGTGCTGTGCAACGAGTGGATCGTGTTCTCCACCGCGACCCTCCCGGCCGCCCCGACCGCGAAGGAGGGCGCGAAGTGAAGGACCCGCGCGACATCATCCTGCGCCCCGTCGTGAGCGAGAAGAGCTACGCCCTCATCGACCAGGGGACCTACACCTTCGAGGTCCACCCCCAGGCCACCAAGCCCGAGATCCGCGACGCCGTCCAGGCCATCTGGGACGTCAAGGTCCGCCGGGTCAACACCCTCCACCGCAAGGGCAAGCGCCGCATCACCCGCGGGACCAACCGGATCGGCGTGCGCGACGGCGCGAAGCACGCGATCGTGACCCTCGAGGCGGGCGGCAAGATCCCGCTGTTCGAGAACTGACCCGACCATGGCCATCCGCTCTCGCCGCCCGACCAGCGCCGGTCGCCGCTTCCAGACCTCGCACGACTTCAGCGAGATCACGAAGTCGACGCCCGAGAAGTCGCTGCTGTCGTCCAAGCCCTCGCGCGGCGGTCGCAACGCCGCGGGCCGCATCACCTCGCGCCACCAGGGCGGCGGGCACAAGCAGCAGTACCGCCGCATCGACTTCAAGCGGACCAAGGACGGCTTCGGCGCCCGCGTCGCCGCGATCGAGTACGACCCCAACCGCACCTGCCGCATCGCGCTCCTCCACTACGAGGACGGCACCAAGGCGTACATCCTCGCCCCGAAGGGCCTCGAGGTCGGCGCCCGCGTCGAGAGCGGCCCGCGCGCCGACATCATGCCGGGCAACGCGCTACCGCTGCGCTTCATGCCCGTCGGCACGACCGTGCACAACGTCGAGATGCGCCCGGGCCAGGGCGGCAAGATCGCCCGCTCCGCCGGCATGTCGGTGCAGCTCGTCGCGAAGGAGGGCGAGTTCGCCACCCTGCGCATGCCCTCCACCGAGATGCGCCGCGTCCCGATCGACTGCCGCGCCACCGTGGGCGAGGTCGGCAACGCCGAGCACGAGCTCGTGAAGATCGGCAAGGCCGGTCGCAACCGCTGGCGCGGCGTGCGCCCGCAGTCGCGCGGCGTCGCCATGAACCCCGTCGACCACCCGCTCGGTGGTGGCGAGGGCAAGACCTCGGGTGGTCGCCCGGCCGTGTCCCCGTGGGGCAAGCCGGAGCGCCGCACCCGCAACAAGACCAAGGCGTCGCAGCAGTACATCGTGCGCCGCCGCCGCTCAGGAAAGGCGCGTGGCTAGCCCATGACCCGCAGTCTCAAGAAGGGCGCGTTCGTGGACGCGCACCTCCTCAAGAAGGTCGACGAGATGAACCAGTCGGGCGACCGCAAGGTCATCAAGACCTGGTCGCGCCGCTCGACGATCATCCCCGACATGGTCGGCCACACCTTCGCCGTGCACGACGGCCGCAAGCACGTGCCGGTCTACGTCTCGGAGTCGATGGTCGGTCACAAGCTCGGCGAGTTCTCGCCGACCCGCCTGTTCAAGTTCCACTCCAGCCAGGAGAAGGCCGCCGAGGCCGCCGCCGCACCCGCGGCCGCGCCCGCCGCCGCCCCGGCCGCCCCGAAGGCGGGCGCATGACCGGTCCGAAGCTCAACGAGGCGAGTCGCGTCGCCGGGGAGCGCACGGGCTTCCGTGCGTCCACCCGCTTCGCCCGCGTGTCGGCGCGCAAGGTGCGCCCCGTGCTGGACCTCGTGCGCGGCAAGGACGTCCGCGCGGCGGACGACATCCTCCGCTTCACCGACCGCGACCCCGCGATCCTCGTGCGCAAGCTGCTGGCCTCCGCGATCGCCAACGCGCAGCACAACTTCGAGCAGGACCCCACCGAGCTCTTCGTCAAGGCCGCGTACGCCGACGAGGGCCCGACGCTCAAGCGCTTCCGCCCCCGCGCCCGCGGCAGCGCCGGCCCGATCCTCAAGCGCACGGCCCACGTGACGATCGTCCTCGACCGCCTCAGTGACGCGGCCCTCGCGTCCCGCGAGGCCAAGGGCGGCGCCGGCGGCGCCGCGGCCTCGCGCCGCGCGCGCGTCGCGGCGAGCCGCGCCAAGTCCACCGCGTCGACCGAGCCCGCCGCGTCCGGCGAGGCCGACGGCGCGGCCGCGTCCGACGAGTCGACCGAGAAGGCGGAGTAGGCACCATGGGTCAGAAGATCAATCCGTACGGCTTCCGTCTCGGCGTCACCACCGACTGGAAGAGCAAGTGGTTCAGCGCCAAGGAGTACCGCCAGTACCTCTCCGAGGACTGGAAGATCCGCGACTACCTCAAGGAGCAGCTCGCCGACGCGGCCGTCAGCCGCATCGAGATCGAGCGCACCCGTGACAAGCTCCGCGTGGACGTCCACACGGCACGCCCCGGCATCGTCATCGGACGCAAGGGCCAGAAGGCCGAGGAGCTGCGTGCGGGCCTCACCCGCCTCACCGGCAACAACAAGGTGCAGCTCAACATCACCGAGATCCGCGAGCCCGAGCTCGACGCCGCGCTCGTGGCCCAGGGCGTGGCCGACCAGCTCGCCAACCGCATCGCCTTCCGCCGCGCCATGAAGCGCGCGGTGCAGAACGCGCAGAAGCAGGGCGTGCAGGGCATCCGCATCCAGTGCTCGGGTCGCCTCGGCGGCGCCGAGATGACCCGTCGCGAGTGGTACCGCGAGGGCCGCGTGCCGCTCCACACCCTGCGCGCCAACATCGACTACGGCTTCCGCGAGGCGATCACGACCGCGGGCCGCATCGGCATCAAGGTCTGGCTCTACAAGGGCGAGATCCTGCCGTACAAGAGCGCCACCGACGACCGCATCGCTCGCGAGGCGGCCATGGCCGTCGGCGAGACCTCCGGCCACTCCGACGCGGCGCGCCGCGTCGTGAGCTCGGCGGGCCCGCGCGCCGAGGGCGACGAGGAGCAGCAGCAGCAGAACGTGCCGCTCGTCAAGGAGGCCGACCCCGAGTTCGAGCGCCTGCTCGACGAGGAAGAGGACATCCAGCGCCGGAGCCACGACCACCACGCGGCCCCGCACTTCAAGAGGGACGTCTGATCGACATGCTCGAGCCGAAGAAGGTCAAGCACCGCAAGCACCATCGCGGGCGCATGCGCGGCCCGTCGAAGGGCGGGTCGGAGCTGGCGTTCGGGGAGTACGGCATCCAGGCCGTGGACCCGGGCTGGATCACCGCGCGCCAGATCGAGGCCGCGCGAATCGCCATGACCCGCCACATCAAGCGCGGCGGCAAGGTCTGGATCAACGTCTTCCCGGACAAGTCCGTGACCAAGAAGCCGGCGGAGACCCGCATGGGGTCCGGCAAGGGCAACCCCGAGCTGTGGGTCGCCGTGGTCAAGCCGGGCCGCGTGCTCTTCGAGATCTCGTACCCCGAGGCGGCGGTCGCGCAGCAGGCGCTCGCCCGCGCGGCGCAGAAGCTGCCGATCAAGACGCGGTTCATCCACCGCGGCGAGGAGATCTGACGTGGCGCGCGAACTGGCGGAGCTGCGCGAGATGAGCCTCCCCGACCTCGTCGAGGAGCTCCGCGCGACCAAGCAGGCGGCGCTCGACCTGCGCTTCAAGCACGCGACGGGTCAGCTCGACTCCACGAGCGAGCTCGGCAAGACGCGCCGCCAGATCGCCCGCATCAGCATGCTCATCCGTGAGCGCGAGATCGCCGCTGCGGAAGCGGCGGGGAAGTAGGCCCGACGTGAGCACCGCATCCGTGCGCAGCGCCCGCAAGGTCCGCGACGGCATCGTCGTGTCCAACAAGATGGACAAGACCGTCGTCGTCGCGGTGGTGGAGCGCGTGCGCCACCCCAAGTACGAGAAGTTCATCACCCGCACCAAGAAGCTCTACGCCCACGACGAGGCCCGCGACGCCAAGCCCGGTGACCGCGTGCGCCTCGCCGAGACCCGCCCGATGTCCAAGACCAAGCGCTGGCGCGTCGTCGAGATCCTGGAGCGTGCGAAGTGATCCAGCAGGAGTCCCGCCTCCGCGTGGCGGACAACAGCGGCGCCCGCGAGGTGCTCGTCATCAAGGTGCTCGGCGGCACGCGCCGTCGCTACGCCTCGATCGGCGACGTCTTCATCGCGACGGTCAAGGACGCGATCCCCGGCGCCGGCGTGAAGCAGGGCGAGGTCGTGCGCTGCGTCGTCGTGCGCACGGTCAAGGGCACGCGCCGCCCCGACGGCAGCTACATCCGCTTCGACGAGAACGCGGCCGTGCTCATCAAGGACGATCTGACCCCCCGCGGCACCCGCATCTTCGGCCCGGTCGGCCGCGAGCTGCGCGACAAGAAGTTCATGCGCATCGTCTCGCTCGCACCGGAGGTGATCTGACGTGAAGCTCCGCAAGGGCGACGAGGTGATCGTCATCTCGGGCAAGGACAAGGGCGCCAAGGGCACGGTCTCGGCCGTGTTCCCGCGCACCAACAAGGTGATCGTCGACGGGATCAACCGCGCGAAGCGCCACGTCGTCGCGCGCGGCCAGAACACCAAGAGCGACATCATCGACAAGGACATGCCGATCGACGCGTCCAACCTGCAGCTCCTCCACAAGGGCGAGCGCACGCGGGTGGGCTCGAAGGTCCGCGCCGACGGCACCAAGGTGCGCGTGGCGCGCGCGTCCGGCGAGGAGATCTCGTGAGCGCCGCGACCCGCTACGTCCCCCGCCTCAAGGCGCAGTACCTCGAGCAGGTACGGCCCGCCCTCGTGCGCGACCTCGGCCTCGCCAACCCGATGCAGGTGCCCACGCTCGAGAAGATCGTCGTCAACATGGGCGTCGGCAAGGCGACCCAGCAGGCGTCGCTCCTGGACGGCGCCGTGGCCGACCTCACCGCGATCACCGGCCAGAAGCCCATCGTCACCAAGTCACGCGTCGCCATCGCGTCGTTCAAGCTGCGCGAGAACCAGGCGATCGGCGCCAAGGTCACGCTGCGCGGCGACCGCATGTGGGAGTTCTTCGACCGACTGCTGTCGGTCGCGATCCCGCGCATCCGCGACTTCCGCGGGCTGCCCGGCCGCTCCTGGGACGGGCACGGCAACTACACCTTCGGCCTCACCGAGCAGCTGGTGTTCCTCGAGATCCAGTACGACAAGGTCGACGCGCCGCGCGGCATGGACATCACGATCGTGACCACGGCCCAGGACGACCTCACGGGCAAGGCCCTGCTCGACGCATTCGGGTTCCCGTTCCGCAAGGGCGAGATGCCCGCATCCACGAAGAAGAAGTCGGCGCGCCGCACCTCCGCCAAGGCGAAGGCCGGTGCCGCCACCACGACCGAAGCAGCCAGCTGACCGGAAGGACGGACGAACGACACATGGCGAAGAAGGCCCTGAAGATCAAGGCGGCGGCGAAGCCGAAGTTCAAGGTGCGCGGCTACACGCGCTGCCAGCGCTGCGGTCGCGCGCGCGCCGTCTACCGCAAGTTCGGCCTCTGCCGTCTCTGCCTGCGCGAGCTCGCCCATGCCGGCGAGATCCCGGGCCTCTCGAAGGCGAGCTGGTGACGCCATGATGACCGACCCGATCGCGGACATGCTCACCCGGATCCGCAACGCCAACACGGCGATGAAGGACCACGTCTCGATGCCCGCCTCCAAGCAGAAGTCGGCGCTCGCCGAGATCCTCAAGCGCGAGGGCTACATCGCCGACTACGCCGTGGCCGAGGCGGACAAGGGCGCCGCCCGCAAGCTCACGATCACGCTCAAGTACGGCCAGGACCGCTCGCGCACCATCTCGGGCATCACCCGCGTCTCGACGCCGGGCCTGCGCGTCTACCGCGGCGCGCCCGACGTGCCGCGCGTGCTCGGCGGCCTCGGCGTCGCCGTCCTCTCCACCAGCCAGGGGCTCATGACCGACCGCGAGGCGCGCACGCGCAACGTCGGCGGCGAAGTCATGTGCTTCGTGTGGTGACCGGGGAGTAGCGCATGTCCCGCATCGGCAAGTCCGCCGTCCAGGTCCCCAGCGGGGTGGAGGTGTCCGTCTCGGGCGCCGCCATCACCGTGAAGGGCCCGAAGGGCACCCTCACCCGCGACCTCCCGGACGGCGTGGCCGCCCGCTCCGACTCGGCGACCAAGACGGTCGTCGTCGAGCGCGCCAACGACGAGCGCGACGCGCGCTCGCGCCACGGCCTCGCCCGCACGCTGGTGGCCAACATGGTGCGCGGCGTCACCGAGGGCTACGAGTCGCGACTCGAGATCATCGGCGTCGGCTACCGCGCCGAGGCCCAGGGTGCCAACAAGCTCAAGCTGGCCCTCGGCTTCTCGCACCCCGTCGTGTACGAGGCACCCGCCGGCATCACCTTCGAGGTGCAGGAGCAGACCAAGGTCACGGTCAGGGGCGCCGACAAGGAGCTCGTCGGCCAGGTCGCCGCCAACATCCGCAGCATCCGCAAGCCGGAGCCCTACAAGGGCAAGGGCGTGCGGTACGCGGACGAGCGCGTCCGCCGCAAGGCCGGCAAGACGGGCAAGAAGTAGTCGGAGGCATCACGATGACCAAGGTCGCCCAGCACCGCCGCGAGTCGCGCCAGCGCCGTCAGCGCCGCGTCCGCAAGAAGATCCACGGCACGGCCGCGCGTCCGCGCCTCGCCGTGTACCGCAGCAACAAGCATCTCGTCGCCCAGGTGATCGACGACGACGCCGGCCGCACGTTGGTCTCGGCGTCCTCGCACGAGGCCGACTTCCGCAAGACGGGGTCGGGCGCCACGGTCGACGCCGCCACGCGCGTCGGCCGCGAGGTCGCCAAGCGCGCCAAGGGCGCGGGGATCACCACCGTCGTCTACGACCGCGGCGGGTACCTCTATCACGGTCGCATCGCCGCCGTCGCCAAGGCGGCCCGAGAGGAAGGTCTGGAGTTCTGATGGCCGACGTCACCACCACCCCCGCGACGGGCACCGGCGCGCCCGAGGGCGAGCGCCCCGCGCGCCGCGACCGTCGCGACCGCGGCGAGCGCCGCGAGCCGCGCCCCCCCGCGGAGCCCGGCCAGATCGGCGAGTCGCGCGTCGTGCACATCAACCGCGTGGCGAAGGTCGTGAAGGGCGGTCGGCGCTTCTCGTTCACGGCGCTCGTCGTCGTCGGCGACCGCAACGGCCGCGTCGGCCTCGGCTACGGGAAGGCCAAGGAGGTGCCCCTCGCGATCCAGAAGGGCACCGAGGACGCCAAGCGCAACCTCTTCCACGTCCCGCTCGCGGGCACGACCATCACGCACGCCCTCACCGGCATCAACGGTGCCGGCCGCGTGCTGCTCAAGCCGGCCGCGCCCGGCACCGGCGTCATCGCCGGCGGCGCCGCGCGCATCATCCTCGAGGAGGCGGGCATCAAGGACGTGCTGGCCAAGTCGCTCGGCTCGCCCAACGCGATCAACGTCGCGCGCGCCACGATCAACGGCCTCAAGTCGCTGAAGCGCCCCGACGAGGTCGCGGCGCGCCGGGGGCTGGCGGCCGACGAGTTCGTCCCCAAGGGCATGCTGCGCGCGTACCTCGAGCGCAAGAAGACCGCGAGCAGCGGCTCGCCGACGCAGGGGGTGGTGTGACGTGGCGACCAAGAAGGCCGCGTCCGGCGCCGCGAAGGGCGGCACCATCACCGTCCGTCAGGTCCGCTCGCAGATCGGCATCATGCCGAAGACCCGCGCGACCATGCGCGCCCTCGGGCTGCGCAAGATCGGCGACGTCAACGAGCTGCCCGACCGCGCGGAGATCCGCGGCATGATCGCGCGCGTCCCGCACCTCGTCGAGATCACCACGGACCGGACGAAGGAGTCCTGACATGCGCGTCGACCAGGTCGGACCCCGCCACGGCGCCAGCCGCCCGCGCAAGCGCGTCGGCCGCGGCGTCGGCGGCAAGGGCGGCAAGACCGCCGGCCGCGGCACCAAGGGCCAGTACGCCCGCAACACGGTCGCCCGCGGCTTCGAGGGTGGTCAGATGCCGCTCAAGCAGCGCGTCCCGAAGCTCAAGGGCTTCACCAATCCCTTCCGCGTCGAGTACCAGGCGGTCAACCTCGACTCGATCGACGCCCTCGGCGTCGCCGAGGTCGATCCCGCGACCCTCGTGGCCCGCGGCGTCGCCCACAAGGGCACGCTCGTGAAGGTGCTCGGCCGCGGCCGCATCCAGCGCGCGGTGCGCGTGAAGGTGCACGCCGCGTCGGCGTCGGCCCGCGCCGCGATCGAGGCCGCCGGCGGCTCGGTGGAGATCCTCCCGCCGCCGTTCAAGGGAGTGCGTCCGCCCGCGCGCGGCAACCAGTTCACCAACCGCTAGGTCGCCCGCCGTGGCCAAGGTCGGCAACATCTTCCGGGTCCCGGACCTGCGCAAGAAGATCCTCTTCACGCTGCTGATCCTCGCCCTGTACCGCGTCGGCACGGCGCTGCGCGTGCCGGGCGTCGATGGCCAGGCGGTGAGCCAGCTGCGCGAGGCGTCGCAGTCGCAGGGCGCCCTCGGCTTCCTCAACCTGTTCTCGGGCGGCGCGTTCGGCAGCTTCTCGATCTTCGCCCTCGGGATCATGCCCTACATCACGTCGAGCATCATCATGCAGGTCCTCACCGTCGTGATCCCCAAGCTCGAGCAGTGGCAGCAGGAGGGCGCGGTCGGCCAGCGCAAGATCACGCAGTGGACGCGCTACGTCGCCATCGCGATCGCGCTCCTCCAGGCCGCCGGCCTGACCTTCATCTTCGGCCAGGGCCGCGGCTCGGCGTTCTTCGGCGCCGCCGGGGCCACCCCCGACGTCGTGCTCCTCGACCCCTTCATGCCGCGGGCGCTCATCGTCATCCCGTCGCTCGTCGCCGGCACCGCGCTGCTCATGTGGATGGGCGAGCTCATCAGCCAGCGGGGCATCGGCAACGGCATGTCGATGCTGATCTTCGCCTCGGTCGTCTCCGACCTGCCGTACGGCTACTACTCGCTGCTGCAGTCCCGCAAGGCCGTCGTCTTCGGCATCCTCGTCGCCCTGTCGATCGCGATCGTCGTCGCCGTGGTGCGCGTCGAGCTCGGCCAGCGCCGCATCCCCGTGCAGTTCGCCAAGCGCGTGGTGGGGCGCCGCCAGTACGGCGGCCAGACCACGTACATCCCGCTCAAGGTCAACCAGTCGGGCGTCGTGCCGATCATCTTCGCCTCGAGCGTGCTGCTGCTGCCCGTGCTCTTCTCCAACGTGCTCGGCTCCGCCGAGGGATGGCGCGGCTCGATCGCCCGCGTCGTCGATCAGTACCTCATCAACAGCCAGAACGTGGTGTACGTCGTGACCTTCGCGATCCTCATCGTCGCGTTCGCGTACTTCTACAACTCGATCGCCTTCGACCCGGTCCGCCAGGCCGACCAGCTGCGCAAGCAGGGCGGCTTCGTGCCGGGGATCCGGCCGGGCCCGCAGACCGAGTCGTTCCTCGGCCGGACGGTCAACCGCATCACGCTGCCCGGCGCGCTCTTCGTCGCCGTCATCGCGATCCTGCCGTACATCGTGCTGTGGGTCGGTGGCGTGTCGACCTTCCCGTTCGCCGGCACCACGGTGCTGATCGCCGTCGGCGTCGCGCTCGAGCTCATGCGCCAGATCGACAGCCAGTTGATGCAGCGCAACTACGAGGGCTTCCTGAAGTGACGCCGCCGGCCCTTGCGGGCCGTCCGGCGTCCTGACCTACGCTTCGGGCGGGGGTGCACGGCGTGCCGCACAGCGTGAGGGTCATCGTCTTCGGGCGCCAGGGCGCCGGCAAGGGGACGCAGTGCGCGCGCGTCGCCGCCCACTTCGGCGTGCCGCACGTCTCGACGGGCGAGATCCTGCGCGACGCGATCGCGCGCGACACGGCGCTCGGCCGCGCGGCGCGCGTCGTGCTCGACGGCGGCGGCCTCGTGGAGGACTCGCTCATGATCTCCCTCGTGCAGGGGCGGCTCGGGGAGCAGGACGCGCGCACGCGCGGCTACGTGCTCGACGGGTTCCCCCGCACGCTCGTGCAGGCCGCCGCCTTCGACGAGATGACCGCGGCGCGACCAGCCCACTGCGCGGTGGACCTCGAGGTGCCCCGCGAGGTGGTCGTCGCCCGCCTGCTGGCCCGCCGGCGCGAGGACGACACCCCCGAGGCGATCAACCATCGCCTCGACCTCTACGAGGCCCAGACGTCGCCCCTCATCGAGCACTACCGATCCCGCTCCAGCCTGCGGGTCGTGGACGGGGTGGGGACCCAGGACGAGGTGTTCGAGCGCTTCCGGGCCACCGTCGCGGCCTGCCTCGGCTGACGCGGCCGCGGGCCGCCGGCGGGACGACCCGGCCGGTGGGGTCCGCGGGGTGGGGCGGTAGCCTGACCAGCCGCGCCGCGCGGACCGGGATCGCTCCCGGACCCGTGCGCGGTGCGACCACATAGCCAAGACCGTCACTGGAGAAACGTTGCCCAAGAACAAGGAGGACGCGATCGTGCTGGAGGGCACGATCACCGAGTCCTTGCCCAACGCGATGTTTCGAGTCTCGCTCGAGAACGGTCACTCGGTCCTGGCGCACATCTCGGGGAAGATGCGGATGAACTACATCCGGATCCTCCCGGGTGACCGGGTCCAGGTCGAGCTGACCCCGTACGACCTCACCAGGGGTCGCATCACCTACCGATTCAAGTAACCAACGAAGGACGAGCAGGCAACCGTGAAGGTCAGGGCGAGCGTGAAGAAGATCTGCGAGAAGTGCAAGGTCGTGCGCCGCCACGGGCGCGTCATGGTGATCTGCGAGAACCCGCGACACAAGCAGCGGCAGGGCTGACCGTGGCTCGTATCTCCGGCGTCGACATCCCGCGCGAGAAGCGCACCGAGATCGCCCTCACCTACATCCACGGCATCGGCCGCACCACGTCGAAGAAGCTGCTCGCCGCCATCGGCGTGAGCCCCGACACCCGCGTGCGCGATCTCACCGACGGCGAGGTCAACAAGATCCGCCTCTGGATCGAGAACAACCTCTCGGTCGAGGGCGACCGCCGCCGCGACGTCCAGCAGGACATCAAGCGCAAGATGGAGATCAACTGCTACCAGGGCACCCGCCACCGCAAGGGACTCCCGGTCCGCGGTCAGCGCACCCACACCAACGCCCGCACCCGCAAGGGCCCCAAGAAGACGGTGGCCAACAAGAAGGTCGCGGTGAGGAAGTAGCCATGTCCGACGCATCCACGCAGTCCGAGACGCCCGCGCCGCGCAAGGCGCGCAAGCGCGAGCGCCGCAACGTCTCGAGCGGCATCGTCCACATCAAGAGCTCGTTCAACAACACGATCGTCTCCGTCACCGACATGGACGGCAACGTCATCGCCTGGGCCTCGTCGGGCGGCGTGGGCTTCACCGGCTCGCGCAAGTCGACGCCGTTCGCGGCGCAGATGGCCGCGGAGAAGGCCGGCCGCGCCGCGATGGAGCTCGGCCTCCGCCGCGCCGAGGTGCACGTGAAGGGCCCGGGCTCCGGCCGCGACACCGCGCTGCGCAGCATCCAGACCCTCGGGATCGAGGTCACCGGCATCAAGGACGTGTCGCCGGTGCCCCACAACGGCTGTCGCCAGCCCAAGCGGAAGCGTCCGTAGCCATGGCCCGCTACACGGGACCGAAGGTCCGCATCTCGCGCCGCCTCGGCGTCAACGTCTTCGAGAACGCCAAGGGCTCGAAGGCCCTCGAGCGCCGGCCGTTCCCGCCGGGCGCGCACGGCCGCACCCGCCGCAAGAGCAACGCCTCCGAGTACCTCGCCCAGATGCAGGAGAAGCAGAAGGCCAAGTACATCTACGGCGTCCTCGAGCGCCAGTTCCGCAAGATCTACGAGAAGTCGACGCGCCTCAGCGGCCCGACGGGCGAGAACCTGCTGCGCCTCCTCGAGCTGCGCCTCGACAACGTCGTGTACCGCGCGGGCTGGGCGTCCACCCGCCCGCAGGCGCGCCAGTTCGTCAGCCACGGCCTCGTCAAGGTCGACGGCCGCCGGGTCAACATCCCCTCGTACACGCTCGCGAAGGGCGAGGTCGTCACGCTGTCCGACAAGGCGCGCGGGATGATCGTGATCCGTCACAACGTGGACACCCTCGACCGCAAGGTGGTCGGCTGGCTGGAGGTCGGAGACTCCGGGCACCAGGTCACCGTGCGCGACCTGCCGCAGCGCGAGCACATCGACGTGCCCGTGCGCGAGCAGCTCATCGTCGAGCTCTACTCGAAGTAACCCCCACCCACCCCGACCACAAGGAGCGACCATGCTCGTCATCCAGCGCCCCACCGTCGAGCCGATCGGCGACGCCGTCGGCAACCGCCAGCGCTTCTCGATCGGTCCGCTGGAGCCGGGGCTCGGCCACACGATCGGCAACTCGCTGCGCCGGATGCTGCTCTCGTCGATCCCGGGCGCCGCGATCACGAGCGTGAAGTTCGAGGCCGCGCTCCACGAGTTCGACGTCATCGACGGGGTCTCGGAGGACGTGACCGAGATCGTGCTCAACCTCAAGGACGTCGTGGTCACCTCGGCGAGCGACGACCCGGTGGTCGTGCACGTCGACGTGAAGGGCCCGACCACCCTCACCGCGGGCGACCTGCCCATGCCGGCCGGGGTCGAGGTGCTCAACCGCTCGCAGCACGTCGCCACGCTCAACGCCAAGGGCCGCCTGGTGGTGGACCTCACGGTCGAGCGCGGCCGCGGCTACCTGTCGTCCGACCGCGACGCCGGCCGCAAGACGATCGGCATCATCCCGATCGACGCCATCTTCTCGCCCGTGCGCCGCGTGACCTTCGAGGTCACCCCGACCCGCGTCGAGCAGTCGACCAACTACGACAACCTCGTGCTGGACGTCGAGACCGACGGCGCGATGAGCCCCTCCGAGGCCCTCGCCTCGGCCGGCGCCACCCTGCGCTCGCTCGTGGACCTCGTGGCCAACCTCAGCGAGTCGCCCGAGGCGCTCGAGCTGGGCGAGGTCAAGGGCACCTCGGGCTCGCCCGACCTCGACATGCCGATCGAGGACCTCGACCTGTCGGAGCGCCCCCGCAACTGCCTGAAGCGCGGCCAGATCAACACGATCGGCGAGCTGCTGCAGCGCACCGAGGAGGACCTGCTCAACATCACCAACTTCGGGCAGAAGAGCCTCGACGAGATCAAGGCCAAGCTCGACGAGAGGGGCCTGTCGCTGCGCGTCTGAGCGCGACGACGGGGACGACGAGGAGGAGAGGCCAGCCATGCCGGGACGCCCACACCGCGGACGCAAGCTCGGGGGCAGCGCGGCGCACCAGCGCCTGCTGCTCGCCAACCTCGCGGCGTCGCTCTTCGCCGCCGAGGGCATCGAGACGACCGAGGCGAAGGCCAAGGCGCTGCGCCCCGTCGCCGAGAAGCTCATCACCAAGGCCAAGAAGGCCCAGGACGGCCCGCTGCGGATCCACCGCATCCGCCAGATCCAGGGCTACCTCAACGACAAGGAGATGACGAACAAGCTCGTCAACGTGGTCGCCCCGCGCTACGCGGAGCGCAACGGCGGCTACGTCCGCATCCTCAAGTTGGGTCCCCGCCACGGCGACAACGCGCCGATGGCGCGCATCGAGCTCGTCTAAGACCCCCGTCGCCCCCGGCGGCCGACCGTGACCGCTCGGGTCCCGCACCGCCGCGCCCGGCTGGTCGTCGCGTACGACGGCACCGCCTTCCACGGCTTCGCCGCCAACCCGGGCGTGCGCACCGTCGCCACGACGCTCCGCGAGGCGCTCGAGCAGGTGCTCCAGACCGAGGTCGCCCTCGTCGCGGCGGGGCGCACCGACGCCGGCGTGCACGCCTGGGGCCAGGTGGTGAGCCTCGACCTGCCGGAGGGCACGGACCTGCCGGTGCTCGTGCGGCAGATCAACGCGCTCTGCGGGCCGGAGATCTCGGCGCGCGACGCCGCGTGGGCTCCCCCCGACTTCCACGCCCGCTTCTCGGCGATCTGGCGCCACTACCGCTACCTCGTGCACAACGACCGCGTGCCCCACCCGTTCCGCGCCGCGACGGCGTGGCACGTGACGGCGCCGCTCGCCCTCCGCGCCATGCAGCTGGCGTGCGACCCGATCATGGGGGAGCGCGACTTCTCCGCCTTCTGCCGCCGTCCCAAGCCGGACCCCGACGCCGACGAGTCGCGCGAGCCGTCGCTGCGCCGCCACGTCATGCGGGCGTCGTGGCGCGACGAGGGCGACGGGCTGCTGCGCTTCGACGTGCGGGCCAACGCGTTCTGCCATCAGATGGTGCGCTCGCTCGTGGGCACGCTCGTCGACGTCGGTGCCGGCCGCCGGCCGCCGAGCGACATGATGGCCCTCATCGCGAGCGGCGATCGCGCGGAGGCCTCCACGCTCGCCCCGCCGCACGGGCTGTGCCTGTGGGAGGTCGGGTACCCCGCCGACGCGCTCGGCGCGGCCTGAGCCGTCCCGCCCGCGCCGCCGCGGCCGTGTGGGCGGAGCGGGCGCGACGGTATCCTCAATGGGCCCCATGAAGACCTACTCCGCGAAGACCGGCGACGTGCAGCGCGCCTGGCACCTCATCGACGCCGACGGCCTCGTGCTCGGTCGCGTCTGCACCGAGGTCGCGCGCATCCTGCGCGGCAAGCACAAGCCGCAGTACACGCCGAGCATGGACACCGGCGACCACGTGATCGTGATCAACGCGCAGCGCATCGTGCGCACGGCCGACAAGGCCAACACGGAGATGCTCTACGACTACTCGGGCTACCCGGGCGGGCTGAAGGCCGAGACCTTCGCGCACCTGCTCGCGCGCAAGCCCGACGAGGCGATCCGCCGCACCGTGCGCGGCATGCTGCCGAAGGGCCGCCTCGGCCGCCAGATGATCAAGAAGCTCGTGGTGTACGGGGGCGCGGAGCACCCGCACGCGGCGCAGTCGCCGCGCACGCTCGAGCTGCCCAAGGCCAAGGCGCGCGGCGCCGTGGCGGGCTGAGCCCCGACCCCACGCGACGCACGCGACGAGACAGGACGAGAGGAACGCCCACATGGCCAAGCCACTGACGCAGACGACCGGTCGCCGCAAGGAGTCGGTCGCCCGTGCGCGCCTGCGCGTCGGCACCGGCGTGGTCAAGGTCAACGGCCGCGACTTCGCCGAGTACTTCCCCTCCGAGGTGCAGCGCAACACCGCGATCGAGGCCCTGCAGGTGACCAACCTCGCGGGCGCCTACGACGTCGACGCGGACATCCGCGGCGGCGGCATCGCCGGGCAGTCGGGCGCGCTGCGCATGGCCATCGCGCGCTCGCTCGTGGAGATCGACCCGACCCAGCGCGTCACGCTCAAGCGCGCCGGTCTCCTCACGCGCGACGCGCGCCGCAAGGAGAGCAAGAAGTACGGCCTCAAGAAGGCCCGCAAGGCGCCGCAGTACACCAAGCGCTGACGCCCGGTCGGCGACCGCGGTCGCGCCCGTGAGGCATCCATGAGGTTCGGCACCGACGGCATCCGCGGACGCGCGGGCACCGAGCTCACCGACGCGGTCGCCGCCGCCCTCGGTCGCGCCGTCGTGCGCGAGCTCGGGGCACGACGCGTCCTGATCGGCCGGGACACCCGCGAGTCGGGGCCCGCCCTGGAGCGCGCGCTCGTGGACGCGATCGCCGCCGCTGGCGCCGTGCCCGAGGCGCTCGGCGTGGCGCCGACGCCCGCGGTGGCGCACGCCGCGCGCGCCGCCGACTCGCCCGGCATCGCGATCACCGCGTCGCACAACCCGTGGACCGACAACGGGCTCAAGGTCTTCGCCGCGGGCGGGACCAAGCTCGACGACGACGCGCAGGCGCGCCTCGAGGCGGCCCTCGCGCGCGAGCTCGCCGCCGCGGCCACCCCGGCACCCGCCGCGACGGCGGAGTCGGGCGCCGCCCGCATCGCGGCGTGGCGGCGCGACCTCGTCGCGGGCGTGCGCCCCGACGCCCTCGCCGCGCTCCACGTGGTGGTCGACGCGGCCCACGGGGCCTGTACCGGCCACGCCGCCGCGGTGCTCGCGGCCCTCGGCGCGACCGTGACGCCGGTGCACGACGCACCGGACGGCCGCAACATCAACGACGGGTGCGGGGCGACCCACCCCGACGTCGTGGCCGCCGCGACGCGCGCGGCGGGGGCAGACCTCGGGGTCGCCTTCGACGGCGACGGGGACCGGCTCATCGCGGCGGACCACGAGGGCCGCGTGGTGGACGGCGACCACCTGCTCGCCATCGCGGCGCGGCGCATGCACGAGCGGGGCGAGCTGCGCGGCGGCACCGTCGCCGTGACCGTGATGACCAACCTCGGCTTCCACCGCGCGATGCGCGAGGCCGGCATCGGCGTCGTCGTGACGCCGGTCGGGGACCGCGCCGTGCTCGCCGCGCTCGAGGAGGGCGGGCTCGCCCTCGGCGGCGAGCAGAGCGGCCACCTCGTCTACCGCGACCGCGCGACGACGGGCGACGGACTGCTCGCTGCGGTGCAGCTCGCGCTCACCGTGGCCGAGCGCGGCCCGCTCGCGACGCTCGCGCGCGACGCGATGACGGCGATGCCGCAGGTGCTCGTCAACGTCCGGGTCGCCGGCGACGCGCGGGCGGTCGCGGACGCGATCGCGCCCGAGGTCGACGCCGCGCGCCGCGCGCTCGGCGACGACGGCCGCGTGCTGGTGCGCGCGAGCGGCACCGAGCCCGTCCTGCGCGTGATGGTGGAGGCATCGAGCGACGAGCTCGCACGCCGCGTCGCGGACGACGTCGCGGCACGCGCCGCACGCGCGGCCGGCCGCGCGCCGCACGAGGGGTAGCCTCGGGACCATGTGCGGCATCGTCTGCGTGCTGGCGCGCCCGTCGCGGAGGCCGGCCCCGACGCCCGACGAGGTGCTGGGGTGGCTGGACGCCGCCGCCGACGCCCTGCGCGCCGGCGACTCGGCGACCGCGGCCGACGCGGCCGCCCGCGCGGACCTGCTGCTGCGCGGCGAGCCGGGGCTCGCCTGCCTGCTCGGCCACGGCGACCTCGAGGGCGCGGTGCTCGCGCGCCTCGACGCGCTCGACCCCGCGGTGGAGGCCGTCGCGGCCGACCACGAGGCGCGCGCCGAGCGCGACGCCGACGACGCGGACGGCCGCGCCGCACGCGGGCTGGTCATCGCCGCGCTGCGCGACGCGACCTGGTCGCTGCGCCACGACCGGCTCCGCACCGCCCGCCTCGTGGACGACCTCGCCGGCCGCGGCGCGTCGGCCGAGGCGATCGCCGCGTACCTCTCCATCCAGCAGGTGTTCTCCGGCATCGACCGCCTCGAGGTCCGCGGCCGCGACTCGGCGGGCGTGCACGTGCTCGCGTGGGGCCACGGCCTGGCGCCCACGGACCGCGCGGTGGCGACGCTGCTCGCGGGCCGCACCGCCGACCCGCTCTTCGCCTCCGGCTCCGTACGGGTGACCCCCGGTGCCTGGTCGTTCGTCTACAAGGCCGCGGCGGAGATCGGCGAGCTGGGCGACAACACGCGCGCGATGCGCGACGCCGTGCGCGCCGACGCGCTGCTGCGGCTCGTGGTGTCCCAGCCGGGCGCGCGCGTGCAGGTGGTCGGCCACACTCGCTGGGCGAGCGTGGGCATCATCTCGGAGCCCAACGCCCACCCGGTCAACAGCGAGGAGCTCGAGCGCGGCGCCGGCGACCCCTACCTCGTCGCGGCGCTCAACGGCGACGTGGACAACCACGCCGACCTGCGCGTCGCCCACGGCCTGCGGGTGGCCGAGCCGATCACCACGGACGCCAAGGTGATCCCCGCGATCGTCGCGCGGCGCCTCGCCGGGGGCGAGGGCCTCGAGGAGGCCTTCCGCGCGACCGTCGCGCAGTTCGACGGCAGCCACGGCATCGCGGTCGCCGCGGCGACGGAGCCCGGGCGGCTCATGCTCTCGCTCCGCGGCAGCGGCCAAGGACTCTGCGTCGGGCTCGCGGAGGACCGCTACGTCGTGGCGAGCGAGCCGTACGGCGTCGTGGAGGAGACGATGCGCTACGTGCGCATGGACGGCGAGTCGCTCGCCGATCCGGCCGACCCGTCGAGCCGCGGCCAGGTGCTCGCCCTCGACGCGGAGCGCGCGGGCGAGCTGGCCGGCCTGCGCATGCGCAGCCACGCGGGCGCCGACATCGCCCTCGGCGACGGCGACCTGCGCACCGCGGAGGTCACCACCCGCGACATCGACCGCGGCGACCACCACCACTTCCTCGCCAAGGAGATCGCCGAGTCGCCGCGCAGCGTGCGCAAGACGCTGGCCGGCCGCATCGAGGAGCGCGGCGGCGCGCTGCGCGCCGCGCTGCCGGAGGCCACGCTGCCCGCGGCGGTGGCCGAGCGCCTCGCCCGGGGCGACTATGCGCGCGTGCACGTGATCGGCCAGGGCACGGCCGCGATCGCCGGCCGGTCGCTCGCGCGGCTGCTCGCAGGCATGGTCGGCGACCGCCTGCGCGTCGACGCCCTGCCGGCGACGGAGCTCTCCGGCTTCGGCCTCGCCCTCGACATGCGCGACACCCTCGTGGTCGCGATCAGCCAGAGCGGCACGACCACCGACACCAACCGCACGGTCGACCTCGCGCGCCAGCGCGGCGCGACGGTGCTCGCGATCGTCAACCGCCGTGGCAGCGAGCTCGCGGCCAAGGCCGACGGCGTGATGTACACCTCCGACGGCCGCGACGTGGAGATGAGTGTCGCGAGCACCAAGGCCTTCTACGCCCAGGTGGTGGCCGGCGCCCTCTACGCCTGCGCGATCGCGGAGGCCTCCGGCGCGGGCGACCCCGCCGACCGCCACGGCCTGCTCGTCGCGCTGCGCGCGCTGCCCGCCGCGATGGGCGAGGTGCTCGCACTGCGCCCCGAGATCGCGGACCTCGCGCGCCGCCACGCCCCCGCCCGCCGCTACTGGACCGTCGTCGGCAACGGGATGAACACCGTGGCCGCCGAGGAGGTGCGGATCAAGCTCTCGGAGCTCTGCTACAAGTCCATCGCCTGCGACGTCACGGAGGACAAGAAGCACATCGACCTCTCGTGCGAGCCGCTCATCGTGGTGTGCGCGGCCGGCCTCGGCGAGGGCACCGCCGCCGACGTCGCCAAGGAGATCGCCATCTACCGCGCGCACAAGGCGCTGCCGATCGTCGTCGCGTCCCGCGGGGGCAACGCCTTCGAGGCCGCGACCGGGGTGGTGAGGGTGCCCGACGCAGACCCGCGCGTCGCCTTCCTGCTCGCCGTGATGGTGGGGCACCTGTTCGGCTACGAGGCGGCGCTCGCGATCGACGCCCTCGCGCGGCCGTTGCGCGAGTCCCGCGAGGTGATCGAGCGCGTCGTGGCGCGCGGCGGCCGCGGCAGCGACCTGCTCGCACGCGTCCGCGCCGACCTCGGCGCGCCGGCGCGGCGATTCTTCGACGCCCTCGCGACCGGCACCTACGACGGCAACCTCGAGGCGAGCACCGCGGTCCGCATCGTCAACGCGGTCCACGACACGCTCTCGGCCGACCCGCTGCGCGAGTTCGAGCGGCGCTCGGGCAAGGTCGCCTCGCCCGAGGCGCTCCTCGAGGACCTCACCGCCGCGCTGACCCGCGGCGTCGACGAGCTCACGCGCCCCGTGGACGCGATCAAGCACCAGGCCAAGACCGTCACCGTCGGCATCTCCCGCAGCGACGAGGGGCTCTTCGACCGCGCACTCGTGCGCGCCGTGATGGACGCCGGTGCGTCGCGCGAGTCGCTGTCGTACGGCACGCTCAAGGTGCTCGCCGCGCTCGACCCCGCCGTGCGCGAGGTCGCCGGGTACACGCGCTACCGCGTCGAGGGCGATCCCGTGGCCGGCGGCGCGACGATCTCGATCGTGGACCGCGGCGGCATGTCGCGCAACCTCGCCTCCCGCGTGGACCGCAACCCGACGCTCGTGGGGACCAAGCGCCGCGTCGCGAGCGAGCAGCAGGTGCTCGTCGCGCGCGGCCGCAGCGACGGGCGCACCGTCGTGATGGTGCCCGAGACCAAGTCGGGCGAGACCACCGGCATCACCCTGCTCCACGTCGTCTTCCACGACCGTCTCCCCGCGGCCGCCGTGCGCGCGGTCCTCGAGGGCTACGACCGCCGCTACGAGCGCCTCGTGGACTGGGTGACCGAGACCGAGGGTGCCTTCCGCGACGACCGCCTCGCCGAGGTCCCCGTCGCCGACCTGCTGATACTGCCGATCAGCGACACGGCCGACCTGTGGCGCGCCGACGGCGCCCGGTAGCGGCGGGGCGGCACACGTGATCGGGCTCGGGGTCGACGTCGTCGCCGTGCCGCGCTTCCGCGAGGCGCTCGCGCGCACGCCCGCGCTGCGCGAGCGGGTCTTCACCGACGACGAGCGCGCGCTCGCGGCCGGGCGCGCCGACGAGGCGGAGACGCTCGCCGTGCGCTTCGCCGCGCGCGAGGCCGCGATGAAGGCGCTCGGCGTGGGGCTCGGGGCCGTCGACCACCGGGACGTCTCGGTGCGCCGCCGCGCCGACGGTGCACCCGAGCTGGTGGTCGCGGGCCGCGCCGCCGCGCTCGCGACGGCGCGCGGCGTGCGCGGGTGGCACGTGTCGCTCGCGCACGACGGCGGCGTGGCGATGGCCGTCGTCGCCGCCCACTGACGGGGCCGACGTGACGCGCCGCTGGGCGTGGGCGGAGATCGACCACGACGCGATCGCGGGCAACGCGCGCGCGCTCGCCGCGCGCGCGGCCGCGCGTGACGCCGTCGCGTGGTGGACCGTCAAGGCCGACGGCTACGGCCACGGCGCCACCGAGGTGGCGCGCACCGCGCTCGCGGCCGGCGGCGTCGGCCTGTGCGTCGCCCTCGCGTCGGAGGCGCTCGCGCTGCGCGAGGCGGGCGTGCGTGCGCCGATCCTCGTGCTCAGCCCGCAGCCCGCCGAGTGGTGGGCCGACCTCGCGCGCGCCGACGCGCACGTGGTCCTCGACGACGAGGCGGCGATCGTCGGCTACGCCGCGGCCGCCGCCGCGACCGGGCGCACCGGCCTCGTGCACCTCAAGGTCGACACCGGCATGCACCGCGTCGGCGCTGCGCCCGCCGACGCCGCGCGCCTCGCGCGGCTCGTGGCGACGACGCCGACGCTCTCGCTCGAGGGCATCGCCACGCACTACGCGACCGCCGACCTGCCCGGGCACCCGGCGCTCGCGGCCCAGTCCGCGGCGCTCGCGCGCGCGGTCGACGAGGCGGCGGCGGCCGGGGCGACGCCGCGCTGGATCCATGCGGCCAACTCGGCCGCGCTCCTCCGGGCGGCCGACGACCCCGCGGCGGGCGCCGCCGTCGCACCGCGCCGCGGCCGCGAGGGCGTGCTGGCCCGCGTGGGGATCGCGCTGTACGGGCTCTCGGCCGGGCCGGGGGTGCCCGCGGCCGCGGCGGGGCTGCGCCCCGCACTCGCGTTGCGGGCCCGCGTGTCGCACGTGACGCGCGTGCGCGCGGGCGAGGGCGTGTCGTACGGCCACCGATGGGTCGCCGCCCGCGACGCCACGATCGCGACGCTGCCGCTGGGCTACGCCGACGGGATCCCGCGCCGCGCGTGGGACGCGGGGCTCGGCGCGGTGGTGGGCGGCGCGCGGCGCCCCTTTGCCGGCGTCGTGACGATGGACCAGTGCATGGTCGACTGCGGCGACCACGAGGTGCGCCCCGGCGACGAGGCGGTGCTCATCGGCGCGCCCCGCGACGCCGCCGGACCGGCCGTGACGGTCGAGGAGTGGGCCGAGCGGCTCGGGACGATCACCTACGAGGTGACCTGCGCGATCTCCGCGCGCGTGCCGCGCGTGCACCTGCCGTGACGACGCTCGCGGCGGGGACGGGCGGGCCCGCGGCGACCCGCCGGCTCGCGGCGGCGATCGCGGGCCTCGCGCGACCGGGCGACGTGGTGGTGCTCACCGGGGAGCTCGGGGCGGGCAAGACCACCTTCGCCCAGGGGTTCGCCGGTGCGCTCGGCGTCGCCGAGGACGTCGTGTCGCCGACCTTCACGCTCGTGCACGAGCACGCGACGGCGCGGCCCGGCGTCGCACTGGTGCACGCGGACCTGTACCGGCTCGAGCGCACCGGCGAGCTCGAGGACCTCGGGCTCGAGGAGATGCGCCGCGACGGCGCGATCCTCCTCGTCGAGTGGGGCGAGGTCGCGGGCGACCGGCTCGGCCCCGCGCTGCTCGTGACCCTGCGGCACGGGCCCGCCGGCGCCGAGACGCGCCGCGTGGAGCTCGCGCGTCGGGGGGAGCAGTGGGCCTCGCGGTGGGACCGGCTCGGCGCCGCGGTCGCGGCGGCCGGCGCGGGGCCGGGGTGAGGCCGGGGCCGTGCTGATCCTCGCCATCGAGACCGCGACCGACGTGGTCGGCGTCGCCGTCGCCGATGCGCGCCGCGTGCGCGCCGAGGCCCACGTGGCGACGGGTCGTCGCCACGGCGAGACCCTCGCGGCGCTCGTGGCCTCCACCTGCGAGCGGGCCGGCGTGGCGCAGCGCGAGCTCGACGCGATCGCGGTGGACGTCGGGCCCGGCCTCTACACGGGCATGCGCGTCGGGATCGCGCACGCGAAGGCGGCCGCGTGGGCCCTCGGCATCCCCGTCATCGGGGTGCGCAGCACCGACGTGCTGGCGCGGAGCGCCGACGCGGGCGACCGGCTCGTCCTCGCGGCGCTCGACGCGCGGCGCCACGAGATCTTCTGGGCCCTGCACCGGCGCACGGGCCTCGCCGGGGACCGGCTCGTCGAGGTGGCGGCGCCGCGCGTCGGCACCGTGGAGGAATGCGTGGCCGACCTCCTCGAGCGCGGGCTCGACGTGGCGGTGGTCGGGGACGCGACCGTCGCGCACCGCGAGGCCTTCGCGCGGCTGCTCGACCGCGCGCCCTTCGACGTGCGCCACCCGGGCGAGGGGGCGACGCACCCGTCGGCGGCCACGCTCGCGACGATCGCGCGCGAGCGCGCCCTCGACGAGGACTGGACGACGCCCGCCGAGCTGACCGCCGCGTACCTGCGCGCGCCCGACGCCGAGATCCGGTGGGCGACGCGATGATGCGCACGCGGCGCGAGGCGCGGACCGTCGACGGTGCGGCGCCCGTGCTCGAGGTCGTGCCGCTCGCGCGGCGCCACCTGCGCACGGTGCTCGGGATCGAGCGCGCCGCGTACCCGAGCCCGTGGACCGAGCGGATCTTCCACGACGAGCTCGCGCAGGCGCGGGCCGGGGCGCGCCACTACGTGGCCGGCCTGGTCGGCGGCGAGGTCGTCGGCTACGCGGGGATGCTGTACGCGGGGGACGATGCGCACGTGACCAACGTGGCGGTGGCCGACGAGTGGCGGGGACGGGGTGTGGCGACCGAGCTGCTGCTCGAGCTCGCGTGGGCGGCGCGCGGGCACGGGTGCGCGGCGATGTCGCTCGAGGTGCGCCACTCCAACGTGGGGGCGCAGTCGCTGTACCGGCGCTTCGGCTTCGTGCCCGCGGGGACCCGGCGGCGCTACTACGAGAACCGCGATGACGCGATCGTGATGTGGCTGGGGGACCTCCAGGGCGACGAGGTGGCGGGGCGCCTGCGGGCGATCGAGGAGTCGCGACCATGAACATCGGGGAGGGGACGGTCGTGCTCGCGCTCGAGACGTCGTGCGACGAGACCGCCGCGGCGCTCGTCATGGGCGGCCGCGACGTGCTCTCGAGCGTCGTCGCCTCGCAGCTCGAGGCGCACGCGCGCTACGGCGGGGTGGTGCCCGAGGTGGCGAGCCGCGCGCACCTCGAGGCGATCGTGCCCGTGGCCGAGGAGGCGGTGGCCCGTGCGGGCGTGGCCCTCGAGCGGGTCGACGCGGTGGCGGCCACGACGGGGCCGGGCCTCATCGGGGCGTTGCTCGTCGGGGCGTCGGCGGCCAAGGGGCTCGCCGTCGCGCTCGGCGTGCCCTTCGTGGCGGTCAACCACCTGGAGGCCCACCTGCACGCGGCGCTCCTCGACGACCCGGACGCGGCCTTCCCCATGGTCGTGTTGCTCGTCTCGGGCGGCCACACCTTGCTGGTGCGCGTGGACGCGCCCGGGGCCTACGAGGTGGTGGGGCGCACGCTCGACGACGCGGCGGGCGAGGCCTTCGACAAGGTCGCGCGATTCCTCGGGCTCGGCTACCCGGGCGGGCCCGCGATCGACCGCGTCTCGGCGGAGGGGGACGCCGCCGCGATCGCGTTCCCGCGCGCGATGCTGCACGAGGGTCTCGACGTGTCCTTCAGCGGACTGAAGACGGCGGTGGTCAACCACGTGCGGGCCCACCCCGACGTGCGCACGGAGGACGTCGCGGCGTCGTTCCAGGCCGCCGTGGTGGACGTGCTCGTGGCCAAGGCGCGCCGCGCCGCCCGCGCGCACGGCGCGCGCACCGTGGCGCTCGGCGGCGGCGTCGCGGCCAACTCGTTGCTCCGCGCGCGCCTCGCCGAGGGGTGCGCCGAGGACGGCCTGCGCACCGTGCTCGCGAGCCGCGCGATGTGCACCGACAACGCCGCGATGATCGCCGCCGCCGCGTGGCACCGCCTGGCGCGCCGCGGCGGGGACCCGCTGGATGCACCGGCCTTCCCGAGCGGGCGCCCCGGCGACCCCCTGGGGCTCCCGTGACGGCGGGGGTCCGCGCGCCGCTGCCGCTCGTGCTGGGTGGGCGCGAGGTGCGGCCCGCGGTGGTCCTCGCGCCGATGGCGGGGGTGACCAACGCGCCGTTCCGCAGCCTGTGCCGACGCTTCGGACCCGGGCTCGTGTACGTGAACGAGATGGTGATGTCGGCCGCGATCGTGCACGGCAACGCGAGGACCGACGCGATGATGCGGTTCGGCGAGGACGAGTCGTACCGGAGCCTGCAGCTCTACGGCAGCGACCCCGCCGTGATGGCGGGGGCGATCGACCGCCTCGGCCGCGAGGGGCGCGTGGACCACGTGGACCTCAACTTCGGGTGCCCCGCGCCCAAGGTGACGCGGCGCGGCGGCGGCGCGGCGGTACCCCTCAAGCGCAACCTGCTGCGCGCCATCGTCCGCGCCGCGGTGGATGCGGGGGCGCACCACGGGATCCCGATCACCTGCAAGTTCCGCATGGGGATCGACGAGGGCCTGCTCACGTACCTCGACACCGGGCGGATCTGCGAGGAGGAGGGGGCCGTGGCGGTCGCCCTCCACGCCCGCACGGCGGCCCAGCACTACGCACCCAGTGCGCGCTGGGAGGCGATCGCGGCGCTGAAGCGCGCGGTGACGACGATCCCCGTGCTCGGCAACGGCGACGTCTGGGAGGCGGCCGACGCGCTGCGCATGGTGCGCGAGACCGGCTGCGACGGCGTCGTGATCGGGCGCGGCTGCCTCGGGCGCCCCTGGCTCTTCCGCGACCTCGTCGACGCGTTCGCCGGGCGCCCGGTGCGGCCCGCGCCCGCGCTCGGCGAGGTGCTCGACGTGATGGTCGAGCACGCCGTGGCGCTCGACCGTCACTGCGCGCCGGGGCGGGGGATCCGCGAGTTTCGCAAGCATGCCGGCTGGTACCTCACGGGCTACCCGGTGGGGGGCGAGGCGCGCCGGCGCTTCGCCGACGTGGCGTCGCTCGACGAGTTGCGCGCGCTCGCCGACGCCCAGGATCGCGCGGTGCGCCTCGTGCCGGGTGGCGAGCGCTTCGCCCGCGGGCACACCAACGGCCCGATCCGCGTCGCGCTGCCCGAGGGCTACCTCGAGCGCCTCGACGACCTGACGGTCCCCGACGAGGCGGTGCTGGCGCACCTGAGCGGGGGCTGATGGGGCGCGGACCCGGCGCCGCGCGCGGCGCCGCCTCGACCGTCGTGCTCGCGTCGCGCTCGCCACGGCGCGTCGACATCCTGCGCGCGATGGGCGTCGCCCACGAGGTGGACCCCGCCGACGTCGACGAGACGCCGCTCCCCGGCGAGGCGCCCGCCGCGCTCGCGCTGCGGCTCGCGCGGGCCAAGGCCGCGGCGGTGGCGGCACGGCGCGGGCCGGGGGCGATCGTGCTCGGGGCGGACACGACGATCGACCTCGACGGCGCCATCCTCGGCCAGCCGCGCGACGACGCGGACGCCCGTCGGATGCTGCACGCGCTCTCGGGGCGGGCGCACCGCGTGGTGACGGCGGTGTGCGTGCGGCGGGGGGACGGGGCGCTCGACGGCCACGACGCGGCCGTGGTCGTGATGCGGCCGCTGCCCGACGAGCTCGTCGAGTGGTACGTGGCGACCGGGGAGCCGCGGGGCAAGGCGGGGGCCTACGCGGTCCAGGGCCGGGGGGCGGCCCTCGTGGCGTCGGTGCGGGGGGCGCAGTCGACGGTGGTCGGCCTGCCCGTGGCCCTCACGGCGAGGCTCCTCGGGGCCCACGGGCTGCTCGGGTTGGCAGGCGGGGAGGGGCGCCAATAGCCTTGGCACTCGCCTAGGGAGAGTGCTAACGGCCCCCTGGGCCAAGACAGGAACCACCTCGAAAGGGATCACCGCACCATGAACCTCAAGCCCCTTGATGACCGCATCGTCGTGAAGCCGAGCGACGCCGAGGAGAAGACGGCCTCGGGCCTCGTCATCCCCGACACCGCCAAGGAGAAGCCGCAGCAGGGCACCGTCCTCGCCGTCGGCCCCGGCCGCTGGAGCGACGACCAGGGCAAGCACTTCCCCGTCGAGATCAAGGTGGGCGACGTGGTGCTGTACTCCAAGTACGGCGGCACCGAGGTCAAGGAGAAGGGCGAGGATCTGCTGATCCTCACCAGCCGCGACGTCCTCGCGATCGTCACCAAGTAGGCGCCATGGCGAAGATGCTGAAGTTCGGCGAGGAGGCTCGCCGCGCACTCGAGGCGGGCGTCAACGAGCTCGCCGACACCGTGAAGGTCACGCTGGGGCCCAAGGGCCGCAACGTGGTGCTCGACAAGAAGTTCGGCGCGCCGACGATCACCAACGACGGCGTCTCGATCGCGAAGGAGGTCGAGCTCACCGACCCGTTCGAGAACATGGGCGCGCAGCTCGTCAAGGAGGTCGCGACCAAGACCAACGACGTCGCCGGCGACGGCACCACGACCGCGACGGTGCTCGCGCAGGCGATGGTGCAGCACGGCATGCGCAACGTGGCCGCCGGGGCCAACCCGATGGGGCTGAAGCGTGGCATCGAGAAGGCCGTGGCCGCCGCGGTGGAGGCCCTGAAGGGCATCGCCAAGGAGGTCGACGACAAGAACGACATCGCCAACGTCGCGACCATCTCGGCCGCCGACGCCAACATCGGCAAGGTCATCGCCGACGCGATCGACAAGGTCGGCAAGGACGGCGTGGTGACGGTCGAGGAGTCGAACACGTTCGGCACCGAGCTCGAGTTCACCGAGGGCATGCAGTTCGACAAGGGCTACCTGTCCCCGTACTTCGTGACCGACCAGGACCGCCAGGAGGCGGTGCTCGAGGAGCCCTACGTGCTCTTCCACGCGGCCAAGGTGTCGACCGTCCAGTCGATGCTGCCCGTGCTCGAGGCGGTCATGAAGACCGGCCGTCCGCTGCTCATCGTGGCCGAGGACGTCGAGGGTGAGGCCCTCGCGACCCTCGTGGTCAACAAGATCCGCGGCACCTTCAACGCCTGCGCCGTCAAGGCCCCGGGGTTCGGCGACCGCCGCAAGGCGATGCTCCAGGACATGGCGATCCTCACGGGCGGCCAGGTCATCTCGGAGGAGGTCGGCCTCAAGCTGGAGAACGCGACGCTCGACCTGCTGGGTCGCGCCAAGCGCGTGATCATCGACAAGGACAACACGACGATCGTCGACGGCCACGGCGACAAGAAGGAGGTCGCCGCCCGGATCGGCCAGATCAAGGGCGAGATCGACAACACCGACAGCGACTGGGACCGCGAGAAGCTCCAGGAGCGCCTCGCCAAGCTGGCCGGCGGCGTCGCCGTCATCAAGGTCGGCGCGGCCACCGAGGTCGAGCTCAAGGAGAAGAAGCACCGCATCGAGGACGCCGTCTCCGCGACGCGCGCCGCGATCGAGGAGGGCGTCGTCGCCGGTGGCGGCACCGCCCTCGTGCGGGTGCGCCCGTCCGTGCTCAAGGTCGTCGAGTCGCTCCACGGCGACGAGGCGACGGGCGCGCGCAGCGTCTACGACTCCCTGACGGCCCCGGCGCGGCACATCGCCGACAACGCGGGCATGCAGGGCGCGGTCGCCGTGACCGAGGTCGAGCACGCCAAGGGCAACACCGGGCTCAACGCGGCGACGGGCGAGTACGTCGACCTCGTGAAGGCCGGCATCATCGACCCCGCCAAGGTGACGCGTGCGGCGCTGCAGAACGCGGCGTCGATCGCGGCCCTCGTCATCACGACCGAGTGCCTCGTCGCCGACAAGCCGGAGAAGACGCCCGCGGCTCCCGCGGGCGGCGGCATGCCCGGCGGCGGCATGGGGATGATGTAACCCATCGGCACCGCCGGCCGGGGCTTCTGGCTCCACCAACTCGTCGAATACCTCATCGCCGCGGGGCTGGTCCTCGTGGCGGCCCAGTCCGCGCACCCGCGCGTCGTCGGCGCCTACGGCGTCGCGCTGCTCCTGCACGCGGCCGTGGCCGACGGCCCGATGGGCGCGTACCGCTGGGTGCCGCGCGGCGTGCACCGCTGGGGTGACTGGGCGTTCGCGGTCGCGCTCGTCGCGGGCGCGGTCGCGCTCGACCTCGACGCGCGCACGCGCGGCATGCTCGGCGGCGTCGCCGCGATGCTCGCGATCGTCGCGCTCACGACCAACTACGTGAAGCGCGAGTTCGGCCGGGGCCAGCCCGGGGCGCGTCGGTAGGCTCGCGCCATGTCGTTCACCACGCCCCCGCCCGACGTGACCAAGTTGCTGCGGGCGTGGGAGGAGTGGGAGCGCGGCGAGCAGACGCCGGGCAAGACGCTCGCGTCGCTGAAGACGGCCGGCCTCGACGCCGTGCTGCGCGACCTCGCCGCCCACGGCTGGGCGCCCCGGGCCTCCTGACCGACGCGGCCCGGCGGCCGGGCGGGGACCAGCGGATCCCGCGGCCGGCCTCGGCGATCGAGTACCGGCACTCGCCGTGGCGCACGCTCGACCACGGGCCCCTCGCGTCCCTGGACGCGGTCTGCGACGCAGTGGCGGGCCACGCGGCCGCGCACGGGGCGCCGGGGGGATCGTCCGGCGTCCCCGAGGGGTACCGCCTGTCGGCGGTGCTCGTGGGCCTGCTCGACGGCCCGTCGGGCGTGGAGGTCGTGCTCACGCGGCGCTCCCGCGACCTCGCGTCGCACCGCGGCGAGATCGCCTTCCCGGGCGGGCGCGCGGAACCGGGCGAGGGTCCGCGCGAGGCCGCGCTGCGCGAGAGCACCGAGGAGGTCGGACTCGACCGCGCGCACGCGACAATCGTCGGCGAGCTCGCGCCGATGGCGACGGTGGTGAGCGCCTCGTACATCGTGCCCGTGGTGGCGCGGCTCGCGCCCGCGGCCGCGGCGCTCGCCCCCGCGAGCGCGGAGGTCGAGCGCGTGCTGCGCGTGCCGCTGCGCGAGCTCGTGCGCCCCGACACGTACCGCGAGGAGCTCTGGCGGCTGCCCGATCGCGAGCTGCGGCTGCACTTCTTCTACCTCGACGACGAGACGGTGTGGGGCGCGACGGCGCGCGTGCTGCACCAGCTCCTCGGGCTCGCGCTGCGGGGCTAGGAGCCCGGGTCCGGCGCCGGGCGCGTCCGGGCCCGCGGGGACGCGGTCATGGCCCGCCGAGGGCCCGCACGGCGCCGTGGTACAGCGCGGCCCACCGCTCGCACGAGGGGCGCTGCGGGGCCCGCCGCGCCTCGCACGCGGCGCGCATGTCGTCGAGGAACCGCGCGTCGGCGCGGTCGCGCGCCGACGCGGACCAGTGCGGCGGGCCGAGGCGGCGCAGGTTGCGGTACGCGAAGTCGTGGCGGCGGCACGGCCACGCGAAGTCGAAGGAGCGGCCGCGGTCGCCGACGAGCGGGGCGGAGCAGCCGTCGCTCGTCCAGTCGAGCCACGGCCACGTGCGCCGCCACGCCGCGCGGCCGCGGGCGAACTCGGCGAGCGGGACGGCGTGCACGAGGGCCTCGACGACGGCGGCGTCGCGCGCGGGATCGGGCGGCACGAGGGCGGCGATGGCGGCGACGGCGAGCGCGGCGGAGCGGGGGACCACGCCCCCGTTGTGTGCGCCGCGCCGGGCGGCGCGTCAGCGGGCGGAGCGGATCGCGCGCAGGACGAGGAGCGTCTCGAGGGCGCCGACGGCGGCCTCGTCGCCCTTGTTGCCCGCGCCGGGGCCCGAGCGGGCGGTGGCCTGTGCGACGTCCTCGGTGGTGAGCACGCCGAAGCCGACCGGCACGCCGGTGTCGAGCTGCACGCGTGCGACGCCGTCGGCGCAGGGGCCGGCCACGTACTCGAAGTGCGCGGTCTCGCCCCGGATGACGGCGCCGAGCGCCACCAGCGCGTCGTAGCGGCCCGATCGCGCCATCTCGCGCACCACGACGGGGATCTCGTAGGCGCCCGGCACCCATGCGACGTCGACGTGGTCGTCGGCGACGCCGCAGCGCGCGAGGCCGCGGCGGGCGCCGTCGAGGAGTGCGCGCACGACGAACTCGTTGAATCGCGAGCAGACGATGCCGACGCGCGCCCCGGGCACGCGGATGGCGGAGGGGTCGTGGGAGATCTCGGTCATCGGGTCATCCGCTCCTCGGGTCGCGGCCTCGCGCCATCACGGTCGCTCCACGTCGCCGAGGAGGTGCCCGAGCCGGTCGCGCTTGGTCCGAAGGTAGTCGGCGTTGTGCGGGTTGGCCTCCGTGACGATCGGGACGCGCTCGACGATGCGCAGGCCGTAGCCGGCGATGCCGCCGTACTTGGCCGGGTTGTTCGTCAGGAGGCGCAGCTCGCGTGCGCCGAGGTCGGCGAGGATCTGCGCGCCGATGCCGTACTCGCGGCTGTCGACGGGGAGCCCGAGCCGCTCGTTGGCCTCCACCGTGTCGGCGCCGTCGTCCTGGAGGGAGTAGGCGCGGATCTTGTGGCCGATGCCGATGCCGCGGCCCTCGTGGCCCCGCAGGTAGACGACGACGCCGCGACCCTCGCCCGCCACCTGCGCCATCGCACGGTCCAGCTGCGGGCCGCAGTCGCAGCGCAGGCTGCCGAAGACGTCGCCCGTGAGGCACTCGCTGTGCACGCGCACGAGCACCGGCGCGCCGTCGTCGACGCGGCCCCGCACGAAGGCGAGGTGCTCGATGCCATCGATGGTGCTGCGATACGCGACGCACTCGAAGTCGCCCCAGCGCGTGGGCACGCGTGCCGAGCCGATGCGCTCGACGAGTCGCTCATGGTGGCGGCGGTGCTCGACGAGGGCCGCGATCGACGAGAGGAGCAGTCCGTGCTCGGCGGCGAAGCGACGCAGCTCGGGGAGGCGCGCCATGGTGCCGTCGTCGTTCTGCACCTCGCAGATGAGGCCCGCGGGCACGCAGCCCGCGAGGCGCGCGAGGTCGACGGCGGCCTCGGTGTGGCCCGCGCGCTTCAGCACGCCGCCCTCGCGGGCGCGCAGCGGGAAGACGTGGCCCGGCCGGGCGAACGCGGCGTGGCCGACCGCCGGGTCGGCGAGCGCGCGGATCGTGGCGGCGCGGTCGGCGGCGGAGATGCCCGTCGTCGTGCCCTCGAGGAGGTCGACCGAGACGGTGAAGGCCGTGCGGTGGCTCTCGGTGTTGTGGTCCACCATCAGCGGGAGTCGCAGGTCGTCGCAGCGCTCGCCCGTGAGCGGGGCGACGACCACGCCCGAGGTGTGGCGGATGATGAACGCGAGCTTCTCGGCGGTGGCGTGCTGCGCCGCCATGATGAGGTCGCCCTCGTTCTCCCGGTCCTCGTCGTCGACGAGCAGGACCATCTCGCCGCGGCCGATCGCGGCGATGACGTCGGGGATCGGCGCGAGCCCGCCGCGGTCGGTGCTCACGGCTCCACCACGATCTCGAGGTCGCCGCCGAGCGGCGTGGCCGACACGAGGCGGCCGCGCCACAGCGCGGCCATCGCACGCGAGGGGGCGGCGTCGACGAGGGGCGTGCCGTCTCGCCCGCCCATGATCGCGGGCGCGAGGTGCACCACGTAGCGGTCCACGAGGCCGCGCGAGTGGAACGCGCCGAGCGTGCGGGCGCCGCCCTCGACGAGCAGCTGCAGCACGCCCTCGCCGCCGAGGCGGTCGAGGAGCGGCTCGAGCTCGCCGTCCCACTCGGTGCAGGGGTGCACGCGGGCCCCGGCCGGTGCGGCGCCGAGCACGACGCGTCGCGGCGACGGGCCGGGGACGTCGCGCGTGGTGAGCGCGGGATCGTCGGCGCGCACCGTGCCCGCCCCGACGAGCACGGCGTCGCTCTCGGCGCGCATCTCGTGCACGCGACGGCGGGCGGCGTCGCCCGTGATCCAGCGGCTCGCACCCGCGGCGTCGGCCGTGCGGCCGTCGAGCGTCGCCGCCATCTTGGCCACCACGTACGGCCGCCCGGTCCGCCGGTGGTGGAGGTACGGCGCGAGCTGCGCGCGGACGTCGTCGGCGCGCACGCCGAGGGTCACCTCGACGCCCGCGTCGCGGAGTCGGGCGATGCCGCGGCCGCGCACGCGGGCGTCGGGGTCCTCGATGCCGACGACGACGCGCGCGACGCCGGCGGCGACGATCGCATCGGCGCACGGCCCCGTGCGGCCCACGTGTGCGCAGGGCTCGAGGGTGCAGTAGAGGGTGGCGCCGCGGGCGTCGCCGGCGGCGGCGAGCGCCGCGACCTCGGCGTGCGGTCCGCCGGGCGCGGACGTGGCTCCGGTGGCGACGCCGCCGTCGGCGCGCACCACGACGGCGCCCACCCAGGGATTGGGCCGGGCCACGAGGCGGGCGCCCGCGGCGACGCGGAGCGCCTCGGCCATGCGGGCGTCGTCGACCGCGGCTCGATCGCCGGTCACGCCCATCCCGCACCTCCCTCGCCTCGTCGGATCGCCGACCGCGTGCAGGGGTGCGAGGAGACGGCGGCGCGCGCGGCGCCACCGTCTCCTTCTTGCTTCCATCCGGACTGTGACCGTCGGCCTCGGAGTCTCACCGAGTCGGCCCCACGATCGCTCGTGGGGGTCGCGGGCTGTACCGCCGGGAGGGAATTCCACCCCACCCTGCAAGAAGTCGTCTTATGAAGTTGTGCGACCCATGCTACGGCGACGCGTCGCGAGCGCGATCCGGGCACCGATGATGGCGAGGCCCAGCAGCATCACGGCGAAGGTCGCGACCTGCAGCGGTCCGCCGCGGTCGCCCGCGTCGACGGGCTCGCGACCGCACCCCGGCTTGGGCAGCAGGCCGATGCACGTCGACGGGTCGGCCTCGAGGTCGAGGGGCGCGCTGGTCGGGGTCGGATCGTCGCCCACGACGCGATTCTGCCACCTCGCGTAGGTTGTCCGCCGTGCCGACGCGAGACGCCCACGTCGTCGTCGTCGACTTCGGCGCGCAGTACGCCCAGCTCATCGCGCGGCGCGTGCGCGAGGCCCGGGTCTACTCGGAGATCGTGCCGCATACCGTCACCGCCGCGGAGCTGCGCCGCCGCGCCCCCGGCGCGATCGTGCTGTCGGGCGGGCCGGCGAGCGTGCACGTGCCCGGCGCGCCGCTGCTGGACCCCGCGATCTACGACCTCGGGATCCCGATCCTCGGCATCTGCTACGGCGCGCAGCTCATCGCCCGGCAGCTCGGCGGCGAGGTGGGCCGCTCGGGGCGCGGCGAGTACGGACGCACGCGCCTGACCGTCGGCGCGGGGTCGACGCTGCTCGGCGCCGAGGGGGCGCGCACGGTGTGGATGAGCCACTTCGACGCGATCGTGCGCGCGCCCGAGGGATTCACCCCCACGGCGTCGACCCCCGATGCGCCGATCGCGGCGATGGAGGACCGCGCGCGACGCATCTGGGCGGTGCAGCACCACCCGGAGGTCGTGCACACGGAGGGTGGCATCGCGTCGATCGCGCGGTTCGTCACCGAGCTGGCCGGGTGCGCCCCGACGTGGACGGTCGAGGGGATCCTCGAGGAGCAGGTGCGCACGGTCCGCGAGCGCGTCGGCGACGACCGCGCGATCTGCGGGCTCTCGGGCGGGGTGGACTCGGCGGTCGCCGCGGCGCTCGTGCACCGGGCGATCGGCCCGCGGCTCTCCTGCGTGTACGTCGACACGGGGTTGATGCGGCGCGACGAGACGGCCCAGATCGTCGACACGTTCCACCGCCACATGGGGATGGAGCTCGTGGTCGTGGACGCCGCCGCCCGCTTCCTCGAGCGGCTGCGCGGGGTGACCGAGCCCGAGGCCAAGCGCAAGGCGATCGGCGAGCTCTTCGTGCGGATCTTCGAGGAGCACACCGGGGGGCTCACCGACGCGCGATGGCTCGTGCAGGGCACCCTCTACCCGGACGTCGTCGAGAGCGGCGGCACCGGGGCGACCGCGAGCGTGATCAAGAGCCACCACAACGTGGGCGGGCTCCCGGAGGACATGACGCTCGCGCTCCTCGAGCCGCTGCGGGACCTCTTCAAGGACGAGGTGCGCGCGCTCGGCACGCAGCTCGGGCTGCCGGACGAGATCGTGTGGCGCCAGCCGTTCCCCGGGCCCGGACTCGCGGTGCGCGTCGTCGGCGAGGTGACGCCCGAACAGGTGGAGCGCGTGCGCCACGCGGACGCGATCGTGCGCGAGGAGGTGCGCGCGGCGGGGCTCGAGCGGTCGATCTGGCAGGCCTTCGCCGTCGTGCTCGACGTGCGATCGGTCGGGGTGATGGGCGACGAGCGCACCTACGGACACCCGATCGTCGTGCGCGCGGTGACGAGCGACGACGCGATGACGGCGGACTGGGCGCGCCTCCCCGACGAGCTGCTCGAGCGCGTCTCGTCGCGCATCGTCAACGAGGTGGCGGGCGTGAACCGCGTGGTGTACGACGTCACATCGAAGCCGCCGGGCACGATCGAGTGGGAGTAGCGGGGTCGGGGGGCGCGTTGCGTCAGTTAGCGTTCCATGTCGTCGATGGGTCTGAATGTCGAGAGCGATCTCTGGCCTGATCGGGCGAGCTTTCTCGGTGTGTTCGTGAATCGTCTCCAGACCGTGGGGATGGACTTCGGCGAGGTCGAGAGCTTCTTCGATGCGGCAGTTAGTCGGACATGTGACCGTCTCTCCACGATCTCGCCACACCAGCGGATCAACCGCTCCAAGGCGGGAAGAGCGCGGTTGAGTGCCACGCACTTCTCGAGTCAATGCCTGTTCCTGTACGAGATCTCACGGCAGGCATTCCTGAGCGGAGAGCTGGAGCTGGCAGATCGTCTCTACTTCCTCAACGTGGCGACGACGTCGGCGGATCTCTTCTACGAGGTCGAGCTCCCAACGACGACTGGATGCGAACACCCTCTGGGTTCGGTGATCGGTCGCGCACGATTCGAAACAAGCTCGTCAGTGTTCTTCTACAACTCCTGCGTGATCGGGGGTTCGTACGAGGGTGCTAATCAGCGAACATACCCAAGAGTCGAAGGATCGCTCCTCATGTATCCGCACTCTTCACTGATTGGGAACGTGGTCGTCAGGGGACGTGTCATCGTCGGTCACGGTGTGCGCCT
This sequence comes from Actinomycetota bacterium, assembly GCA_041158045.1. Classification (GTDB taxonomy): domain Bacteria; phylum Actinomycetota; class Acidimicrobiia; order Acidimicrobiales; family Ilumatobacteraceae; genus CAXRBC01. The sequence goes on from JBEBCD010000080.1 coordinate 54,812, forward strand.
GATCGATTCGGGTTTACTGGAGGATGTCGTTCTCTCGGTGGTCAACGGTCAAGTTCGGGATCGACCCTTCAACGAGCGAGACCGTGTCGTGCACGGAAAATTCATCTCGAGCTGAGGTGGGGGGCGCGTAGACTCGATACAGATGTCCCCCCGGACCATCCGAAGGTCTCGCGGCGTCCCCTCGATCCTCGGGGTGCTCGCCGCATGCGCCGCCTCGCTGGCGTCGCTCGTCGTCGCGCCCGCGACCGCCGGCGCCGAGCCCGTGCCCGCGTCGCCCGAGGACGACAAGCGCAAGGAGGTCGCCGCGATCGCGGACGAGCTCGAGCGCCTCGAGGAGTCGATGCTCGCGCTCGCCGAGGACTACGCCGAGGCGGTGAACGACGGCCTGGAGCTCGACAAGGAGATCGCCGCCGCCGAGGAGCGCATCGCGGCCAAGCAGACCGAGCTGCTGGCGATGCAGTCGCAGCTGCAGGGCGCGGCGCGCCGGACGTTCGTCGGCAGCTCGTCGGGCAACTCGCTCGCGGCGATCCTCTCATCGACGGGGACCCTCTCGGACGCGGTCCGCAAGGCGTACCTCACCTCGGTCGCGCTCAACACGGGCGTCGGCGGGACGGACGAACTGCAGGCCGTGATCGACCAGCTCGCCAAGGAGCGCGACGGCCTCGAGCGCCTCCGCACCAAGGCCGGCGGCATCGCCGACTACGCCCGCAAGCGCCTCCTCGCCGCGGAGGCGAGCGCCTCGGTCTTCACGAGCCGCCAGAGCTCCGCCCTCGCCGAGCTCGGCGACCTGCTCACCGCCGAGCAGGCTCGGCGGGCCAAGGCCGCCGCGGACGCGGCCGCCGCCCAGGCCGCCAAGTGGTCGTCGACGAAGTACACCAAGGTGCCCGCGCCCTCACCCGCCGCCGCGACCGCCGTGAAGGCCGCCCTGTCGCAGCTCGGGGTCCGGTACCGGTTCGGCGCCCTGCAGCCCGGCGTCGCCTTCGACTGCTCGGGCCTCACCTCCTACGCCTGGAGCCGGGCCGGGATCGCCCTGCCCCGGTCCTCCCGGTCGCAGTATGCCGCCCTCACCCGCGTCCCGACCGCGGCGGCCCAGCCCGGGGACCTCGTGTTCTCCAACTCGCCGATCAGCCACGTGGGCATCTACCTCGGGGGCGGCCAGATGGTGCACGCCCCGCGGACCGGCGACGTGGTCAAGGTGTCGTACGTGAACTGGTCGAAGGTCATCGGGGTCGGTCGCCCCAAGTGAGCCGGACCCCGTCGGCGCCGCTCGCGGGCTGGACGCTCGGGGAGCACCGCGCGGGCGGGATCGTCCACCCGACGTACCGCCGGGGCAGCGGTCCGGGCGTGATCGTGGTGCACGAGCTGCCGGGCATCACGCCGACCGTCGTGCGATTCGCCGAGGAGGTGGTCGACGCCGGGTTCACCGTCGTCATGCCGCTGCTCGTCGGCGAGGCGGGGCGCCCGCCGAGTGCGGGCTACATGGCGGCGTCCGCCGCGCGCCTCTGCGTGTCGCGGGAGTTCACCACCATGGCCGTCGGGCGCTCGTCGCCCGTCGTGGCGTGGCTGCGCGCGCTCGCGCGCGACCTGCACGCGTCGTGCGGCGGGCCCGGGGTGGGCGCGATCGGGATGTGCTTCAGCGGCGGCTTCGCGCTCGGGATGATGCTCGACGACGCGACCGTGGCGCCCGTGCTGTCGCAGCCGTCGCTGCCGTTCGCGATCGGCCGGCGGCGCGCCGGCGACCTCGGCCTGGACCCGGACGAGGCGGCGCGCGTGGCCCGGCGGGCCGCCGACGGCTGCGCGGTGCTCGGCCTGCGCTTCGACGGCGACCGCCTCGTTGGCGACCGCTTCGAGAGCCTCGCGCGGCTGCTCGGCGGTGCGTTCGTGGCGGTCGAGTACCCGTCGAGCGGGCCGCGGGACCACTCGGTGCTCACCGAGCAGCGACGCGACGACGCGGTGCGCCGCGTCGTCGCATTCCTCCGCGAGCGACTGGCGGGTGCCTGAGCGGGCGGTGGTAGGTTCGCCCGCGTGCGGGTGCGGGTCGACGCCGAGAAGTGCCAGGGGCACAACCGCTGTTACGCGCTCGCGCCCGAGCTCTTCGACGTCGACGATCTCGGCGCGGCGCACGCCCGGGGGGACGGCACGGTGCCGCCCGGCCTCGAGGACAAGGCGCGCCTCGCCGTGGCCAACTGCCCCGAGTACGCGGTGACGATCGTCGAGGACGAGGGCGCGACGTGAGCGACGTGCGGGACTGGGCGACCGACTTCGACCACGCGGACCCCGCGTACAACGCGCACGTCCACGAGATCTGGGCCGACCTGCGCGGGCGGTGCCCCGTCGCGCACTCGCCCGCCTACGGCGGGACGTGGCTCCCCGTGCGCCACGAGGACGTCCGCGCGATCGCCTACGACACCGACCACTTCTCGAGCGAGGGCGTCGTCGTGAGCACGACGAAGGCCGAGGGCACGGCGCCGCTCGGCGGCGCGCCCCCGATCACCGCCGACCCGCCGGCGCACCACGACGCGCGCCGCATCCTCCTGCCGGCCTTCGCGCCCAAGGTGATCGCCGCGCTCGAGCCCGAGGTGCGCGCGCTCTGCCGGCGGCTGCTCGACGCGGTCGGCGACGCCGACGTGGTGGACGGTGCCGTGGACTACGCCCAGCACATCCCGCCGCACGTGATCGCGGGGATGCTCGGCTTCCCCCAGTCGGACGCCGAGATGTTCCGCGGCTTCGTCCACGACGTGCTGGAGGGCATCGATCGCGCGCCCGAGGACCGCGAGGCGGCCTTCCTGCGGCTCGACGGCTACCTGCAGGCCCAGATCGACGACCACGTCGCGCGGCCCCGCGAGGACCTCACCTCGCAGCTGCTCGCGACCGAGGTCGGGGGTGCACCCGTGTCGCGCGACCAGGTGCGCGGCACGATCCTCCTGCTGCTCATCGCCGGCATCGACACGACCTGGAGCGGGATCGGATCGGCGCTGTGGCACCTCGCCGCGACGCCATCCGACCTCGCGCGCCTCGTGGCCGAGCCCGCGCTCGTCGACTCCGCCATCGAGGAGTTCCTCCGCGCGTACGCGCCCGTCACGATGGCCCGGATCGTGAAGCAGGAGGTCGTCGTGGGCGGCTGCACGATGCGGCCCCGCGACTGGGTGCTCCTGCCGTTCCCCGCGGCCAATCGCGATCCCGAGGTCTTCGACCGCGCGGACGAGGTGCTCATCGACCGCGCGGAGAACCGTCACGCCGCCTTCGGGCTCGGCATCCATCGCTGCGTCGGGTCCAACCTCGCGCGCCTCGAGATGAAGGTCGCCGTCGAGGAGTTCATCGCGAGATTCCCCGAGTTCCGACTCGCGGATCCCTCGGCGGTCACGTGGAGCGTGGGGCAGGTGCGCGGGCCGCGCCGCCTCCCGATCCGCATCGCACGCCGCGCGTAGCCTCGCCGCCCGTGAACCAGCCCGGATCCGGGCGCGCCGTCGACCTCGCCGCGCTCAACCCCGACCAGCAGGAGGCCGTCCTCCACCGCGGCGGGCCCCTCCTCGTCGTCGCGGGCGCGGGCTCCGGCAAGACGCGGGTGCTCACGCATCGCATCGCGCACCTCATCGAGACGGGGACGCACCCCATGCGGATCCTCGCGATCACCTTCACCAACAAGGCGGCGGGGGAGATGCGCGAGCGCGTCACCGCGCTCGTCGGGCCGGTCGCCGAGCGGATGTGGGTGAGCACGTTCCACTCGGCCTGCGTGCGCATCCTGCGGCGGGACGCCGAGCGGCTCGGGTACCCGTCGTCGTTCACCATCTACGACCAGTCGGACTCCCAGCGGCTCGTCGGCTACGTGATCCGCGACATGCACCTCGACCCCAAGCGCTTCCCCGTGCGCGGGGCGCAGGCCCGGATCAGCCTCTGGAAGAACGAGCTCATCGACCACCGGGAGGCCGCCGCGATGGACGGCGGCGCGGACGCGCGGCACGCCGAGGTGTACGCCGAGTACCAGTCGCGGCTGGTGAAGGCCGGCGCCATGGACTTCGACGACCTGCTCGTCAACGTGGTGCGGCTCTTCCGCGAGCACCCCGACGCCCTCGCGTCGTGGCAGGAGCGGTTCGAGCACGTGCTCATCGACGAGTACCAGGACACCAACGTCGCGCAGAACCGCATCGTGCTGCAGTTGGCCGCGCGCCACCACCAGGTGTGCGTGGTGGGCGACACCGACCAGTCCGTGTACCGCTTCCGCGGGGCCGACTACCGCAACATCCTCGAGTTCGAGCACGCCTTCCCCGACGTCACCGTCGTGGTGCTGGCCCAGAACTACCGGAGCACGCAGACGATCCTCGACGCGGCCAACGCGGTGATCACCCACAACGTGGAGCGCAAGCCCAAGGAGCTGTGGACCGACGCCGGCGAGGGCGAGAAGATCGTGCGGTACTTCGCCGACGACGAGTACGACGAGGCGCGCTGGGTGGTCGGCAGCATGCGGCGGATGCACGACGGCGATCCGCGGCCGTGGAGCGACTTCGCCGTCTTCTACCGCACCAACGCGCAGAGCCGCGTGCTGGAGGAGGTGCTCGTGGAGGCCGGCGTGCCGTACAAGCTCGTGGGGGGCACGCGCTTCTACGACCGCCGCGAGGTGAAGGACGCGCTGGCCTACCTGCGCTGCGCGGTGAACCCGCTCGACGAGGTGAGCATCAAGCGCGTGCTCAACGTGCCGAAGCGCGGCGTGGGCGACACGACGGTGTCGCGCATCGACGCGTGGGCCGCGTCGCACGGCGTCGGCTTCGCCGCGGCCCTGCGCCGTGCCGACGAGGCGGGCGTGGGCGGCGCGGCGCTGCGGGGGATCGGCGAGTTCGTCCGGCTCGTCGACGACCTCGACCGGATGCTCGCCGACGGTCCCGGCACCGTGATCCGCCACGCGCTGCGCGCGACGGGCTACCTCGCGGAGCTCGAGGCCGAGGACACCGTGGAGTCGGCGGGGCGCCTCGAGAACCTCGAGGAGCTCATCGGCGTCGCATCGGAGTTCACCGACGTCGGCGAGTTCCTCGAGCAGGTGTCGCTCGTCGCCGACACCGACGAGATCAGCGGCGACAACCACGTGACGCTGATGACGCTGCACGCCGCGAAGGGCCTCGAGTTCCCCGTCGTGTGCATCGCGGGCATGGAGGAGGGGGTCTTCCCCGGCAACCGCTCGATGGGCGATCCGAGCGAGATGGAGGAGGAGCGCCGGCTCGCCTACGTGGGCATCACGCGGGCCCGCGAGCGGCTGCTGCTGTCGCACTCCTGGAGCCGCAACCTGTACGGATCGACGCAGTACAACCCGCCGTCGCGCTTCCTCGACGAGATCCCCGCCGCGCTGGTGCGACGCGAGGGCGCCGTGGACTCCGGCGTCGACGTCGGCCGCGGCGCGCACCGCCGCGCCGAGATCCCCCGGTACCGGCGCACCGACCAGCTCGTCGCGATGGCGACCCACTCCGACACGGGGCTCAAGGTCGGCGACGACGTGGTGCACGCCAAGTTCGGCGAGGGCGTGATCACCGCCATCCGCGGGGCGGGCGAGCAGGCCGAGGCCACCGTGCACTTCGTCGGCCACGGCGACAAGCACCTGTCGCTCGTGTGGGCCGCGCTGCGCAAGCGCTGAGGCGCCGCCCGGACGGGCCCGCGCGCGGGGTCGGTCAGCCCCCCGCGAGGTCGATGAGCAGCATCGTCCGGTTTTCCACGATCGGACGCGCGTCGAGCGGGCGGCGCAGTGCCGAGACGTCGAGCGTGCGACCCTCGCAGTCGACGAAGTCGCGGGAGGCGGGGACGTGGCGCACGAGGCACGTCGCGTCGCGGTCGTCCGGGTGCGCGGCGTAGACCTGCCAGCCGCGCGCGGGGTCGTCGCCCACGTGGTCGATGACGATGGAGCGCCGGCCCGACGGATCGCGCAGGTCCGGGTAGAGGATCGGCCCGTCGCGGTCGATCACCTCCGCGACGTCGTCGACCCGCCCGACCTCGAACGTGCGTGCGACCGGCACCTCGCCCGACGTGCGGCGATCCGTCGCGCGATCGGCGAGGAGCCACGTCGCGCCGAACAGCACCGCGAAGAACGCGACGCCGCCGAGCACCGGTACGACCGCACGAGCCAGCGGGGTCGACGGCCTCGGCGCGCGCACGCACACAGTGTGCTGGACTCGCGGGCCCCACGCGTAGCCTTGTGACGCCGTGAAGCGCACGTACCGCGTCGTCGTCGCCAAGCCGGGCCTGGACGGCCACGACCGCGGGGCCAAGACGATCACCCGGGCGCTCCGCGACGCCGGCTTCGAGGTCATCTACACGGGGCTGCACCAGACGCCCGAGCAGATCGCCGAGACCACCCTGCAGGAGGACGCCGACGCCGTGGGACTCAGCCTGCTGTCCGGTGCGCACCTCACGCTGTTCCCCCGCGTCATGGAGGAGCTCGCGCGCCGGGACCTCGGCCGCGTGCTCGTCTTCGGGGGCGGGGTGATCCCCGACTCGGACGCCACCGCGCTGCGCGGCCAGGGCGTGGCCGAGATCTTCGGGCCCGGCAGCTCGCTGCGGGAGATCGCGGCGTGGCTCGAGCGCGCGCTCGACGAGCGCGAGGCCGCGGCGGTCTGATGGATCTCCTCGAGTACCAGGGCAAGCAGTACTTCGCCCGATTCGGGATCCCGGTGTCGGCCGGCGACGTCGCGACGACCGTCGACGACGCGGTGCGCGCCGCCGAGGCCGCCGGGTACCCCGTCGTGGTGAAGGCGCAGGTGCACGTCGGGGGCCGCGGCAAGGCCGGCGGCATCAAGCTGGCGGCCGACGCCGACGAGGTCCGCCGCCACGCGGGCGCGATCCTCGGCATGTCGATCAAGGGACACGTGGTGCGCCGCGTCTGGATCGAGCGGGCCTCGGACATCGCCGAGGAGTACTACGCGTCGTTCACCCTCGATCGTGCCGCCAAGCGCCACCTGCTCATGCTCAGCGCCAAGGGCGGCGTGGACATCGAGGAGGTGGCCGCGACCGACCCGGGCGCGCTCGCGCGCGTGCACGTGGACCCGCTGGTCGGCCTCGACGTCGCCGGCGCACGGGCGGCGGCGGAGTCGGCGCGCATCCCCGAGCGGGCGCGCGACGGCGTCGCGCGGATCCTCGTCGCGCTCTACGAGTGCTTCACCAAGGGCGACTGCGACCTCGCGGAGATCAACCCGCTCATCCTCACGACCGCGGGCTCCGTGCACGCCCTCGACGCCAAGGTGAGCCTCGACGCCAACGCGGCGTTCCGCCACCCGGAGTGGGAGGAGTGGCGCGCCACCGAGGAGCTCGACGCGCGCGAGCGCCTCGCGCGGGAGAAGGGGCTGCAGTACATCGGACTCTCGGGATCCGTCGGCATCATCGCCAACGGCGCGGGCCTCGCGATGAGCACGCTCGACGTGGTGCAGCAGGTGGGCGGTGCCGCGGCCAACTTCCTCGACATCGGCGGCGGCGCGAACGCCGAGCTCATGACCGCGGCCCTCGAGGTGATCAACTCCGACGCCGACGTGCGCAGCATCTTCGTCAACATCTTCGGCGGCATCACCCGTGGCGACGAGGTGGCGCGCGGCATCGTCGAGGCGGTGCGCCGGGTGGCGCTCCGCGCGCCGATCGTGATCCGGCTCGACGGCACCAACGCGGAGGAGGGCCGGGCGATCCTCGCCGCCGCCGGGATCCCCGCGGACCGCCTGGTGTCGAAGCCCACCATGCTCGAGGCCGCGCGCGAGGCCGTGGCGCTCGCGGCTCGGGGGGCCTGACGTGGCGATCTTCGTCGACGCGGACACGCGGGTGATCGTGCAGGGCCTCACCGGCGGCCAGGGGCGCTTCCACGGCCTGCGCAACCGGGCGTACGGCACGCGGGTCGTCGGCGGGGTGACCCCGGGCAAGGGCGGCCAGGACGTGGAGGGGATCCCGGTCCACGACACGGTCGCCGACGCGGTGCGCGCGACGGGCGCCGACGCGTCGTTCATCGCCGTGCCGCCCAAGGCGGCGCCCGCGGCGATCCTCGAGGCCGCGGCGGCCGGCGTGCGCTTCATCGTCTGCATCACCGAGGGCGTCCCCGCGCAGGACGAGGCGCGCGTCTACGCGACGCTGCTGCGCGACCACCCCGGCACGCGCCTGCTCGGGCCCAACTGCCCCGGCATCATCAGCCCGGGCAAGTGCAACATCGGCATCACCGCGGGTGAGATCGCGCTGGCGCCGGTCGCGGGTGCGCGCAACGTGGGCATCGTCTCGCGGTCGGGCACGCTCACGTACCAGGCGCTCTTCGAGCTGAAGGCGCAGGGCATCGGCGTGAGCACCTGCGTCGGGATCGGCGGCGACCCGGTGCCGGGCACCTCCTTCGTCGACTGCCTCGCCGAGTTCCAGGCAGACCCGGAGACGGACGCGATCCTCATGATCGGCGAGATCGGCGGGTCCGCGGAGGAGGAGGCGGCCGAGTACGTCGCCGCCCACGTGACCAAGCCGATGAGCGCCTACATCGCGGGCGTGACCGCGCCGGCCGGCAAGAAGATGGGGCACGCGGGCGCGATCGTCTCCGGCGGCAAGGGCACCGCCGCCGGCAAGATCGACGCGCTGCGGCGCGCGGGCGTCCAGGTGGGTGCGAACCCCACCGAGGCCGGTGCGCTGATGGCCCGCATCGTGCGCGGATGAGCCGACCCGGCCCGCTGCGCTACCTCCCGGCGCTCGACGGGCTGCGCGCGCTCGCCGTCGTCGCGGTCATCGTCTACCACGCGAACCCGCGCTGGCTGCCCGGCGGCTTCATCGGCGTCGAGACGTTCTTCGTCATCAGCGGGTACCTCATCACCCTGCTGCTCATCTCGGAGACGGAGGGGGCCGGCCGCGTCGACCTGCGCGGCTTCTGGCTGCGGCGCGCGCGGCGCCTGCTGCCGGCGCTGTGGCTGCTGCTCCTCGGCGTCACGACGTACGTCGCGATCTTCGAGCGGGCCGACCTCGGCCGGCTGCGCGGCGACGTCGTGGCGGCGCTGCTCTACGGCTTCAACTGGTTCCAGATCTGGACGGGCACGAGCTACTTCACGGCGTTCGAGCTCGTGCCGCTGCGGCACCTGTGGTCGCTCGCGGTCGAGGAGCAGTACTACCTCGTCTGGCCGCTCGTCATGGTCGGGATCCTCGCCCTCGGGCGGCGGCGCCTGCCGGCGGTCGGCCTCGTCCTCGCCGCGGGGTCGGCGGGGCTCGCCGCGTGGACCGCGGCGACCTACCGCCCCGGCCGCATCGGCACCGTCACGGAGACGCCGGGGCAGTACGTCGAGGTCTTCGGCCGCGCCGTGTCGCGCATCGACCTGCTGTTCCTCGGCACGCCGACGCGCGCGGCGGGCCTGCTGCTCGGGGCCGCGCTCGCGACCTGGTGGCGCCCGTGGCGGCTCGAGCGGGCCGCGGCGTCCCGGCTCGGGACCGCGGCCGACGCGCTCGGCGCGGCGGGCGCCCTCGCCCTCGTCGTGCTCGCGCTGCGGCTGCACACGCTCGTCGAGGGCGTCGACGAGGGGACGGTGGGCTACGACCTGCTCTTCCGCGGCGGCTTCGCGATGGTCGACGTCGCGAGCCTCGCCGTCGTCGCCGCCGCGGCGCACCCCGGGGCGCGCCTCACGCGCCTCGCGCTCGGCAACGCGGTGATGCGGTGGATCGGCACGCGCTCCTACGGCCTGTACCTGTACCACTGGCCCGTCTTCCAGATGTACCGGCGCTTCGCCGGTCGCGGACTCACGCTCGCCGAGCTCGTCGTGCTCCTGACGGTCGCGTGCTGCATCACCGAGGCGAGCTACCGCTGGGTCGAGACGCCGGTGCGCAACGGCGCGCTCGGCGAGTGGTGGCGGCGCTTCCGCCAGCCCGCGCCCCCGGCCGCGCGGGTGGCGCAGCAGCGGCGGATCGCGCTCGGTGCACTCGTCGCGCTCGTCCCGACCTTCGGCGTCGTGAGCCTCGCGACCGCGGAGGTGCGCGTCGACGAGATCACGCGCAACCTGATGGACAACGAGGCCAACGTCGTCGACGTGCTCGGCGGGTCGACGGCCCCGCCGGAGCCCGCGGGGCCGACCACCACGGTGGCGGGCGGGGCGGCGCCGCCGACCACGACGCTCGACGGCCAGATCATCGACGTGCTGGCGATCGGCGACTCGGTGATGCTCGGCGCGGCCAACGTGCTGACCCGCCGGGGCGTGACCGTGGACGCCATGAAGAGCAGGCCGTTCCGCCAGGCCCTCGAGATCGCCAACTTCATGGAGTCGGTCGGCCGCCTGGGATCCGTCGTCATCATCCACCTCGGGACCAACAACACCGTCGACGTCGCGACGCTGGACGAGATCATGGTGCCCCTGCGGGACGTGCCGCTCGTGCTCTTCGTGACCGTGCACGTGCCGAGCGAGCAGCGCCAGCGGCTCAACAACCAACGGATCATGGAGCTGCCCGACCGCTACGAGAACGTGCGCGTGCTGGACTGGTACGCCGTCGCGACCGCGCACCCCGAGTACCTCTACTCCGACCGCACGCACATCCGCCCCGAGGGCCAGCAGGTCTACGCCGACCTCATCATGCAGGCCATCGGGCGGCCGTGAGCCCGCGCGCGACGCCCGCGTAGGATCGGCGCCCGTGACCACGCCCGCCCCGCGCACCGTGCGCGTCGCGATCACCGGCGCCGCCGGCCAGATCGGGTACGCGCTCCTCTTCCGCATCGCGTCCGGCGCGATGCTCGGTCCCGACGTGAGGGTCGTGCTCCAGCTGCTCGAGGTGACGCCCGCGCTGGGCGCCCTCGGCGGCGTGCGCATGGAGCTCGACGACTGCGCGTTCCCCCTGCTCGAGGGGGTGGTGACCACCGACGATCCGCGCGTCGCGTTCGCCGACGCCGACGTGGCGCTGCTCGTCGGCGCGATGCCCCGCAAGGACGGCATGGAGCGCGGCGACCTCCTCTCGGCCAACGGCGGCATCTTCAAGCCCCAGGGTGCGGCGCTCGGCGAGGTCGCGAGCCGCGATGTGAAGGTGCTCGTGGTCGGCAACCCCGCCAACACGAACGCGCTCATCGCGATGCGCCACGCGACGGGGCTCGGACCCCGCAACTTCACCGCGATGACGCGGCTCGACCACAACCGCGCGGTGTCGCAGCTCGCCGCCAAGGTGGGGCGCCCGGTGTCGAGCGTGCGGCGGATGACGATCTGGGGCAACCACTCGGCGCTGCAGTACCCCGACATCGCGCACTGCCTCGTCGACGGGCGTCCCGCGCCCGAGGTGGTGGGGGACGAGGCGTGGGTGCGCGAGACGTTCGTCCCCACCGTGGCCAAGCGCGGCGCCGCGGTGATCAAGGCCCGCGGCAGCTCCTCGGCCGCCTCGGCCGCCAACGCCGCGATCGACCACGTCCGCTCCTGGGTGCGCGGCACGCCGGAGGGGGACTGGGTCTCGATGGCGGTGCCGTCCGACGGCTCCTACGGCGTCGCGGAGGGCCTCGTGTCGTCGTTCCCGTGCGAGTGTCGCGACGGCGAGTGGCGGATCGTGCGGGGCCTCGCGATCGACGACCACGCCCGCGCCAAGATCGACGCGTCGGTCGGCGAGCTCGCCGACGAGCGCGACGCGGTGCGGGGGCTCGGGCTGATCTAGCCGCGCGGGCGCCCGGCTCGGGCGGCGCGCGTCAGGCGAAGCGGGTGCGGGCGTTGACCGCGTCGAACGCCGCGTCGAGCGCGGCGAAGAGCGGGGCGGCGTCGATGAGTCGCTGGTGGTCGCCGGAGAAGCGGATGCGCCCGGAGATGAACGCCTCCTGCGCGCCGAGCGCGCCGGTGGCGACGGCGACCGCCGTGTCCCAGTCCTGCACGAACTCGACGTCGGGATCGCTCGCGGGTCCCGCGGCGACGACGAGGGCGCCGTCGCGCGTCGTGAGGTGGTAGCGCACGTCGCCGTGCGGCGTGCCGGTGACCGTCTGGGAGAGCGTCACCCGGTGCGTGCGGGCGAGCTCGACCGCACGCACGTCCGACGTCGCGGCCGCGGCGATCGCCGCGAGCCAGTCGGCGCCGAGGTAGCGCAGCTCAGCCCGCCGACATCGACGGCGCGCGGCGCCGCGAGAAGGCGATCGACGCGACGAGCACGGCGAGCGACACGCCGGCGATCGCGTAGCGGGCGGCGTCGTCGTCCCGCAGGTTGATCACCGCGGGGAGGATGAGGAGCGACACCAGGTTCATCACCTTGATGAGCGGGTTGAGCGCGGGGCCGGCCGTGTCCTTGAACGGGTCGCCGACGGTGTCGCCGATGACCGCGGCCTTGTGCGCGTCCGAGCCCTTGCCGCCGTGGTGGCCGTCCTCGATGTACTTCTTGGAGTTGTCCCAGGCGCCGCCCGAGTTGGACAGGTAGTTGGCCATCAGCTGGCCGGTGAGGATGACCGCGGCGAGGAACGCGCCGAGGGCGTAGTAGTTGATCCCGAAGCCGATGATCACGGGCGTGAGTACCGCGAGCAGCGCCGGCGTGGCGAGCTCGCGCAGCGACGCCGCCGTGCAGATGTCGATGACGGGGCCGTAGTCGGGCTTCTTGGTGCCGGCCATGATGCCGCCGTCGCGGAACTGGGCGCGGACCTCCTGCACCACGACGCCGGCCGAGCGACCGACCGCGCGGATCGCGAGGGCGGAGAACATGAAGGCCACCGAGCCGCCGATGAGGAGGCCGATGAAGGTCTCGACGTCCGCGACGTTGATCTGGGTGCGCAGGTCGGAGAAGATCGCGTCGCCGGTGATGCCCTCCTTGGCGAAGCCGAACTCGCCGGCGATCGTCTCGATGTAGGAGGCGAACAGGGCGACCGCGGCGATGACGGCGGAGCCGATGGCGAAGCCCTTGGTGACGGCCTTGGTGGTGTTGCCCACCGCGTCCAGGCTCACCATGATCCGGCGCGGCTCGCCCTCGAACTCCCCGGCCATCTCGGCGATGCCCGCGGCGTTGTCCGCCACGGGGCCGAAGGTGTCCTCGGAGACGATGACCCCGGTGGTCGCCAGCATGCCCATGCCGCAGAGCGCGACGAGGTAGAGCGAGAGCTGGACGTTGCCGCCGCCGAGCCAGAGCGTGCCGCCGAGCGACACCGCGATGCACACGATCGCATAGACGGAGGACTCGAGGCCCGCCGACGTGCCCGAGAGCACGACGGTCGCGGGACCCGTCTCGGCCGAGTCGGCGATCTCCTTGACGGGGCCGTACTCGGTGCCGGTGAAGTACTCGGTGAGTCGGCTCAGCACCTGCGCGAGCACGAGACCGATGAGCACCGCGGCGAAGACGCGCCAGCCGACGTTGGACATCGTGCCCTCGTCGTTGCCCACGTAGAAGTACGAGAGGAGCAGCGTGCCGATCACGGTGATGATGCCGGCGGTGAGGAAGCCGCGGTTGATCGGCTTGAGCGCGTTGGACTCGCCCTCGCGGGCGCGCACGGCGAAGACGCCGGCGATCGACGCGACGACGCCGATGGCGCGCGCGGCGAGCGGGAAGACGAGGCCGAGCGCCGGGTTGAGCCCGATCGAGTTGAACGCCGCGACGCCGAGGATGATCGACGCGACGAGGGTGACCTCGTAGCTCTCGAAGAGGTCGGCCGCCATGCCGGCGCAGTCGCCGACGTTGTCGCCCACGTTGTCGGCGATGACCGCCGGGTTGCGTGGGTCGTCCTCGGGGATGCCCGCCTCGACCTTGCCGACGAGGTCGGCGCCGACGTCCGCCGCCTTGGTGAAGATGCCGCCGCCGACGCGCAGGAAGAGTGCGAGGAGCGACCCGCCGAAGCCGAAGCCGACGAGCATGGCCGACGACGTGTTCTGGAAGAGCGCGATGATGATCGTCGCGCCGAGGAGCCCGAGGCCGACGGTGAACATGCCGGCCACGCCGCCGGTGCGGAACGCGACCTGGAGGGCGGCCTGCATGGAGCCGCGCCGGGCGGCGGCCGCGGTGCGGACGTTGCCACGGGTCGCGAGCGTCATGCCGATGTAGCCCGTGAGGCCCGAGGCCACGCAGCCGAGGAGGAAGGCGAGCGTGCGGTAGACGCCCGAGGCGACGAAGCCGAGCGCCTCGCTGCCGTCGGGCCGCTCGATCGCGACCGACGTGAGGAACACGACGACGGCGACCGGGACGAGGATGAGGCCGATGGTGCGGAACTGGCGCTTGAGGTAGGCCCAGGCGCCGACCTGGATCGCGCTCGCGATCTCGACCATGCGGGGCGTGCCCTGGTCCTGGGCCATGACGGACCGGACGAGGAAGAAGCCGACGCCGAGCGCGAGCAGCGAGGCCGCGCCGGAGAGCGCGAGGACGAGCCACTCACCGCCCCGGAGCGTGAAGTCCTGCCATCCACCCTCTGAAGCGAAAATCGTGAGCACCCAGCACCCCTCGTGTCGGTCGTGGTCGTGCGCGACCGGCGGCCGCGCGGCCCCCGCGGGGCCCGAGAGAGTGTACGAAACGGCGACGGTCGCGACGAAAACCCCGTGCGGCGCGGCGGGCCGCGCCGCACGATGTCACACGGGTCCGCTCGGGGTCGGCGAAACCGCCACAACTAGCGTGACGGCCGATGTCCGTCGCGGCGCCCGACCGTCCCTCGGGCGCCGCCGCGCGCGCCGTGACCGGGACCGCGCGGGGGCCGCGCCGGCGGCGCGCCTTCCTCCTCGACCTCTACGCCACCTCGGTCGGCAAGAAGTACGCCATGGCGGTCACCGGCATCGCGATGATGGGCTTCGTGCTCGCCCACATGGTGGGCAACCTCAAGATGTACCTCGGCGCCGCCGAGCTGGACCACTACGCGGAGTTCCTCCGCATGCTCGCGTACCCGCTCGCGCCGAAGGACGCCGTGCTGTGGATCGCGCGCGTCGCGCTGCTCGGCGCCGTCGCGCTGCACGTGCACGCCGCGTGGTCGCTCACGGTGCTCAACCGCAGGGCGCGCCCCGTGCGCTACCAGACCGCGCGCGACTACGAGGAGGCGTCGCTCGCCAGCCGCAGCATGCGCTGGAGTGGCGTCGTCGTGCTCGCCTTCATCGTCTGGCACGTCGCCGACCTCACGCTCGGCGTCACCAACACGATCGGCGCCGACGGCACCTTCGTCAAGGAGGAGGTGTACGACAACGTCGTGCGCAGCCTCGGGCGGTGGCCGGTCGCGCTGTTCTACGTCGTGGCCAACCTGCTGCTCGGCCTGCACCTGCGCCACGGCGCCTGGAGCATCTTCCAGTCGCTCGGGTGGAGCAGCCCGCGGTTCAACCCGTGGCGCAGGGCCTTCGCCGGCGGCTTCGCCGCCGTGATCGTGGTCGGCAACGTGTCGTTCCCCGTGGCCGTGACCCTCGGGATCGTGGGCTGACGTGCGGCTCGACGCGAAGATCCCGGCCGGTCCGCTCGCGGACAAGTGGGACGCCTACAAGGCATCGGCGAAGCTGGTCAACCCCAACAACAAGCGCAAGTTCAAGGTGATCGTGGTGGGGACGGGCCTCGCCGGCGCGTCGGCCGCCGCGACGCTCGCCGAGCTGGGCTACCAGGTCGACGCCTTCACCTTCCACGACACGCCGCGGCGCGCGCACTCCATCGCGGCGCAGGGCGGCATCAACGCGGCCAAGAACTACCAGGGCGACGGCGACAGCGTCCACCGCCTCTTCATGGACACGATCAAGGGCGGGGACTTCCGCAGCCGCGAGTCCAACGTGCACCGCCTCGCGCAGGTCTCGGTGCGGATCATCGACCAGATGGTCGCCCAGGGCGTCCCGTTCGCCCGCGAGTACGGCGGGCTGCTCGACAACCGCAGCTTCGGCGGCGCGCAGGTGAGCCGCACGTTCTACGCGCGCGGCCAGACCGGCCAGCAGCTGCTCCTCGGCGCGTACCAGCAGCTGGCGCGCCAGATCGGCCTCGGGGGCGTGCGGCTCTTCACCCGCACCGAGCTCGTCGACGTCGTCGTGATCGACGGTCGCTGCGCGGGCATCGTGGTCCGCGACCTGCTCACGGGCGAGGTCTCCAGCCACGCGGCGCACGCGGTCGTGCTCGCCACCGGCGGGTACGGCAACGTGTTCTTCCTCTCGACCAACGCGATGAACTGCAACGTGACGGCCGCGTGGCGCGCCCACCGGCGCGGCGCGCTCTTCGCCAACCCCTGCTACACGCAGATCCACCCCACGTGCATCCCGCAGAGCGACGAGTCGCAGTCCAAGCTCACCCTCATGAGCGAGTCGCTGCGCAACGACGGCCGCGTGTGGGTGCCGCGCGACGCCGACGACCGCCGCGCCCCGGGCGACATCCCCGAGGACGGCCGCGACTACTACCTCGAGCGGCTCTACCCGAGCTACGGCAACCTCGCGCCGCGCGACATCTCCTCGCGCGCGGCCAAGCGACTGGTCGACAAGGGCCACGGCGTCGGTCCGCTGAAGAACGGCGTGTACCTCGACTTCTCCGACGCGGTGCGCCGGCTCGGCCGCGGCACGGTGCAGGAGCGCTACGGCAACCTCTTCGACATGTACGAGCGCATCGCGGGCGAGAACCCGTACGACGTGCCGATGCGCATCTATCCGGCAACGCACTACACGATGGGCGGGCTGTGGGTCGACTACGAGCTCGGCACGACGATCCCCGGGCTGTACGCCGCGGGCGAGGCCAACTTCTCCGACCACGGCGCCAACCGCCTCGGTGCGAGCGCCCTCATGCAGGGCCTCGCCGACGGCTACTTCGTGCTGCCCGCGACGATCTCCAACGGGCTCGCGCCGCTGCTCAACCAGCGGGTGCCGGGCACCGACCACCCCGCGTTCGCCGCCGCGGAGCGCGAGGCGCGCGACCGCTTCGCCCGCTACCTCGGGACCAACGGCACGCGGTCGCCCGACTGGTTCCACCGCGAGCTCGGGCGGATCATCTGGGACTACTGCGGCATGGAGCGCAGCCGCGAGGGCCTCGAGAAGGCCCTGTCCGAGCTGCCCGCGCTGTACGAGGAGTTCCGCCGCGACCTGCGCGTGACCGGCTCCGGCGAGCACGTCAACCAGACGCTCGAGAAGGCGGGGCGCGTCGACGACTTCTTCCAGCTCGGGATGCTCATGTGCCGCGACGCGCTCGCGCGCGAGGAGAGCTGCGGCGCGCACTTCCGCGTCGAGTACCAGACGCCCGAGGGCGAGGCACAGCGCAACGACGCCGACTTCTGCAACGTGTCGGCCTGGGAGTGGACCGGCGACCCGATGGCCTCGACGCTCCACGTCGAGGACCTCGCCTTCGAGGCCGTCCAGCTCGCGACGAGGAGCTACAAGTGAGCCACCTCGAGCACCTCACGCTGAAGGTCTGGCGCCAGCCGGGCCCCGACGCACCCGGCAGATTCGAGACCCACGTGGTGGAGCGGATCAGCGACGAGGCGTCGTTCCTCGAGATGCTCGACCAGCTCAACGAGCGGCTCGTCGCGGAGGGCAAGGAGGCGATCGTCTTCGACCACGACTGCCGCGAGGGGATCTGCGGCACCTGCTCGCTCATGATCGACGGTCGCGCGCACGGGCCGAAGCGCGCGACGACCACGTGCCAGCTCCACATGCGGTCCTTCTCGAGCGGCGACACGATCGTCGTCGAGCCGTGGCGCGCCGCGGCGTTCCCCGTCGTGCGGGACCTCATGGTGGACCGCAGCGCCTTCGACCGCATCATCGAGGCGGGCGGCTACATCACCGCGCCGACCGGCGGCGCGCCCGACGCCAACCTCATCCCCGTGCCCAAGCCGGTGGCCGACGCCGCGATGGACGCCGCCGCCTGCATCGGGTGCGGGGCGTGCGTGGCGGCGTGCCCCAACGGCGCGGCCAACCTCTTCACCGGCGCCAAGATCGCGCACCTCAACGTGCTCCCGCAGGGCCAGGCGGAGCGCCACGCCCGCGCCGAGGCGATGGTGGAGACCATGGACGAGCGCTTCGGCTCGTGCACCAACCACGGCGAGTGCTCCGCGGCGTGCCCGAAGGAGATCCCCCTCGACGTCATCGCGCTGATGCACCGCGACTACCGGTCGGCGAAGATCACCAACCGCAGGGACCTGAGCCGCCGCTGACGGCGGCGGGGCGCGCGTGTCGGGACTGCTGGGCGACGTCGCGGGCTGGGTCCAGGACGTCATCGAGCGCCTCGGCGCGCTCGGGGTGGCGGTCCTCGTGGTGCTGGAGAACGTCTTTCCCCCGATCCCGTCGGAGATCGTGCTGCCGTTCGCCGGCTTCGTCGCCGCGCGCGGCGACGGCTCGGTGGCGGGGATGATCGTCGCCGCGACGCTCGGCGCGGTCGTCGGGGCCCTCGTGCTCTACGCGCTCGCCGCCGCGATCGGCGACCGGCGGCTGCACGCCTTCGTCGGCCGGGCGGGTCGGTGGTTCGGCGTGTCGACGGGGGACCTCGAGCGGGCCGAGCGGTGGTTCGACCGGCACGCGACGTCGGCGGTGCTCCTGGGCCGGTGCGTACCGATCGTGCGGTCCGTGGTGTCGATCCCCGCCGGCTTTCGGCGCATGCGGCTCCTGCCCTTCGTCGCGCTCACGGCCGCGGGCAGCGCGGTGTGGAATGCGGCGCTCATCGGCGCCGGCGCCGCGCTCGGCGACCAGTGGGAGCGCGTCGAGCCGTGGGTGGGTGCGCTCCAGTGGCTCGTGGTGGCCGCCGCCGCGGTGCTCCTCGCGCGCGTCGTCGTGGCGCGCCTCCGCCGCCGCGCGGCCTGACCGACGGGGACGCCGGGGCGACGTGGAGGCGGGGGACGTCGTCGCGCTCGCGAGCACCGTGCGCAGCGGCGCCGAGGAGTCGGTGCACCACGGCGCGCTCGTCGGCCTCGCCCCGGATGGCTCCGTCGCCTTCGCCCTCGGCAACCCCGACGCGATCGTCTTCCCCCGGTCCTCGATGAAGCCGCTGCAGGCCACCGCGATGGTGCGGGAGGGCCTGCGCCTCCCGGCGCGCCTCCTCGCGCTCGTGTGCGCGAGCCACGACGGGCGCGCCGAGCACCTCGCGGCGGCGCGCGAGATCCTCGCGGGGGCGGGGCTCGACGAGGCGGCACTCGCCAACACGCCGGACCACCCGCTCGACGACGAGGAGGCGCGCCGCGCGGTGGCCGCCGGCGTCGCGCGCTCGTCGCTGCAGATGAACTGCTCGGGCAAGCACGCCGGCATGCTCGCCACCTGCGCGGCGCGCGGCTGGCCGACCGACGCGTCGTACCTGTCGCCGGCGCACCCGCTCCAGCGCGCGATCACCGACGCGCTGCCCGGGCTCGCCGGCGCGCCCGCGGCACACGTCGCGGTCGACGGGTGCGGCGCACCGGCGCACGCGCTGCCGCTCGTGGCGCTCGCGCGCGGGGTGCGCGCCGTGGCGACGGCGCGCGACGGCGCCGGGCGCGAGGTGGCCGACGCGATGCGCGCGCACCCCGGGATGGTCGGCGGGCCGACGCGCGACGTCACGCTCCTGATGCGCGGGATCCCCGGCGCGGTCGCGAAGGACGGCGCCGAGGGCGTCTACGTGGCGGCGCTCCCCGACGGGCGCGCCGTCGCGCTGAAGGTCGCCGACGGGGCGAATCGCGCGCGGCCGCCGCTCATGCGGGCCGCGCTCGCGGCGCTCGGCATCGACGTCTCGGGCGTGGATCCTGCGGCGTGGGCGTCCCCCGTGATGGGCCACGGGCGGGTCGTGGGGGAGGTGCGCGTCACCGCGGGACTCGGGTGACGCGGAGGGCGCGCGGAGCGCGCCATTGCCCGGATCGTGCGACGGGCGGTCAGTCGCGGGGTGCGAACCAGCTGCGCACGAGCGGCTCGAAGTGCTCGAGGGGCTCGCTGCGGTAGTCGGGGTCGAAGGCGACCTGGTCGTAGCGGGCGCAGAACTCCTCGGTGCGGGCGTAGTGCTCGTGGCCGGCGAAGCGGTCGCGCGCGTGCCGGTCGCCGCCGACGTGGTGCCAGAAGTAGTAGCCTTGGAAGTAGCCGTGGTGCGCGACCATCCAGTGGTTGGCCGCGGAGACGACGGGCTCGAGGACGGCCGCGGCGATGGCCTCGTGGTTGTAGGGCGCGAGGTTGTCGCCGATGTCGTGGATGAGCGCGCAGAGGACGTACTCCTCGTCGCGGCCG
>JBEBCD010000081.1:0-7614 GCA_041158045.1 Actinomycetota bacterium
ACGGGCCGCGCGGCGCGCAGCTGGGACGCCTTCGACGCGATGCTCCGCACGATGCGCGGCATGCGGCCGGACGAGACGATGCTCGTGCAGTCCGGCAAGCCGGTCGGCGTGTTCCGCACGCACGAGTGGGCGCCGCGCGTGCTCCTCGCCAACTCCAACCTCGTGGGCGACTGGGCCTCGTGGGAGGAGTTCCGCCGCCTCGAGGCAGCGGGGCTCACGATGTACGGCCAGATGACGGCGGGCTCGTGGATCTACATCGGCACGCAGGGCATCCTCCAGGGCACCTACGAGTGCTTCGCCGAGATCGCGCGGCGCAAGTACGGCGGCACCCTCGCGGGCACCATCACGCTCACCGCCGGCCTCGGCGGCATGGGCGGCGCGCAGCCACTCGCCGTCACGATGAACGACGGCGTCGCGCTCTGCGTGGACGTCGACGCATGGCGCGTGCGCCGGCGCGTCGAGACGCGCTACCTCGACGAGGTCGCGGACGACCTCGACGACGCGGTCGCCCGCTGCGATCGGGCGAAGCGCGAGCGCCGCCGCCTCTCGGTGGGCGTCGTGGCCAACGCCGCCGACGTGTTCCCGCGCCTGCTCGCCATGGGTTTCGCCGCCGACATCGTCACCGACCAGACGAGCGCCCACGACCCGATGAGCTACGTCCCCAACGACATGACCCTCGAGGCCGCCGAGCGCCTCCGCGCGAGCGACCCCGAGCACTTCGTCGCCCGCTCGCGCGCCGCGATGGCGGCCCACTGCGCGGCGATGGTCGGCTTCCAGGACGCCGGTGCCGAGGTCTTCGACTACGGCAACTCGCTGCGCCGCGAGGCGCAGCTCGGCGGCTACGACCGCGCCTTCGACTACCCCGGCTTCCTGCCCGCGTACATCCGTCCGCTCTTCTGCGAGGGCAAGGGCCCGTTCCGCTGGGTGGCGCTCTCGGGCGACCCCGCCGACATCGCCGCCACGGACCGCGCGGTGCTCGAGGAGTTCCCCGGCGACGAGTCGCTCGCGCGTTGGATCCGCCTCGCGTCGGAGCGCGTCGCCTTCCAGGGCCTCCCCGCGCGCATCTGCTGGCTCGGCTACGGCGAGCGCCACCGGCTCGGCCTGCGGTTCAACGAGATGGTCCGCCGCGGCGAGGTCTCCGCGCCGATCGTGATCGGGCGCGACCACCTCGACTCGGGCTCCGTGGCGTCGCCGTACCGGGAGACCGAGGCGATGCTCGACGGCTCCGACGCCATCGCCGACTGGCCGCTGCTCAACGCGCTGGTCAACACGGCGAGCGGGGCCACCTGGGTCTCGATCCACCACGGCGGCGGCGTGGGCATCGGCCGCAGCATCCACGCGGGCATGGTCTGCCTCGCCGACGGCACCGACCTCGCGGCGGAGAAGCTCTCTCGCGTCCTGCGCACCGACCCGGGCATGGGCGTCATCCGCCACGCCGACGCGGGCTACGACCGCGCGATCGAGGTCGCGCGCGAGCGCGACGTGCGCCTCCCGATGCGCGAGGGCTGAGGCCCGGACTCCCGTGTCCGCCCGCGCCGCGCACGGCGACCCCACCGCCGACGTCGCGCTCCACGCCGCGCACGCCTGGCTCGGCGGCGAGTCCGCGGCGCGCGACGTGCGCGTCGTGGTGCGCGACGGGCTCGTCGCCTCGGTCGAGCACGGCGTCCCCGCGGCGGCCGGCGACGAGCGCGTCGCGGGCGTGCTGCTCCCCGGCTTCGTCAACGCCCACAGCCACGCCTTCCACCGCGCACTGCGCGGACGCACGCACGCCGGCGCCGGCGACTTCTGGGCGTGGCGCGACCTCATGTACCGCGTCGCGGCGTCCCTCACCCCCGAGGGCTACGAGGCGCTCGCGACCGCCGTCTACGGCGAGATGGCGCTCGCCGGCTTCACGACGGTCGGCGAGTTCCACTACGTGCACCACCGGCCCGACGGCGGTCCCTACGACGACCCGCACGCCATGTCGCGCGCGCTCGTGCGCGCGGCCCGTGCGGCGGGCGTGCGCCTCGTGCTGCTCGACGTCGGGTACCTCCACGCCTCCATCACCGACGCCGACGTGCGCCCCGAGCAGCGCCGCTTCCGCGACGCCTCGGTCGACGCCTGGCTCGACCGGGTCGCGGCCTTCCGCGCCGCCGAGCCGGACGTCCGCACGGGCCTCGCGCCGCACAGCGTGCGCGCCGTGCACCCCGGCGAGCTCGCCCGCGTCGCCGCCCGCCGCGCCGAGCTCGGGTCGCCCGTCGTGCACGTGCACGTCTCCGAGCAGCCCGCGGAAAACGAGGCGGCCCTCGCCGCGACCGGCCGCACGCCCACCCGCCTCCTCGCCGACGCGGGGCTCCTCGGGCCGTTCGCCACCGCGGTGCACGCCACGCACCTCTCCGACGAGGACGTCGCGCTGCTCGGTGCGAGCGCCAGCCACGCCTGCATCTGTCCGACGACCGAGCGCGACCTCGCCGACGGCATCGGCCCGACCGCGCGACTGCGCGACGCCGGCGCGGTGCTCTCGCTCGGCACGGACAGCCACGCGGTGATCGATCCCTTCGAGGAGGCCCGCGCGGTCGAGGCGCACCAGCGCGTCGCGACGCTGCGCCGCGGCGTGCACCCGAGCGGAGAGCTGCTCGCGGCCGCCACCACGGGCGGCGCGGCGTCGCTCGGGCTCCCGCCGCACGCCATCGCACCGGGCGCGCCGGCCGACCTCGTCGCGATCTCGCTCGACTCGGTGCGCCTCGCGACGTTCGACCCGGGCGCCGCCGCCGCGCACCTCGTGCACGCCGCCGGCGCCGCCGACGTGTGCGACACGTGGGTCGGCGGCGTGCGGGTCGTGCGCGGCGGCGCGCACGTCGCGCTCGGCGACGTCGCGGGCGCCCTGCGCCGCGCCGTCGAGGCGCAACTACGCTGAGCGCACCATGGCCGTCCTCCCCATCGCCACCATCGGACACCCGGAGTTGCGCATCCGCGCCGCCGAGGTCGACCCCTCGGAGCTCGCGACCCCCGAGGTGCAGGGCTTCATCGACGACCTCGTCGAGACGATGCGCGCCGCCAACGGCGCGGGTCTCGCCGCCACCCAGGTGCTGCGCCACCAGCGCATCTGCGCCGTCGAGGTCAACAAGAACCCCCGCTACCCGTACAAGCCGCAGGTCCCGCTCACGATCCTCGTCAACCCCGTACTCACCCCGCTCGACGACGACATGTTCGAGAACAACGAGGGCTGCCTCTCCGTGCCCGGCTTCCGCGGCAACGTGATGCGCCACACCTCCATCCGCGTCCGCGCGCTCGATCGGCACGGCGCACCGATCGATGGGGTCATCCGAGGCATGACGGCGTGCACGTACCAGCACGAGGTCGACCACCTCGACGGGATGCTCTTCCCCGACCGCGTCACCGACCCGCGCACCTTCACGACCTGGGACTCCTTCGACAAGTTCCACCACCACGACTTCGTGATCCGGGTCAAGGAACTCGTCGCGCGGTTCGGCTCGTAGTGCTCGCGCTCGCGGGCATCGGCGAGCTCGTCACCAACGACCCCGCCCGGGAGGCGGGCCCCCTCGGCGTCGTGCGCGACGCGGCGATCCTGGTCGGCGACGACGGCCTCGTCGCCTGGGTCGGCGAGCGCGGCGCGCTCCCCGACGGCCACGCCGGGCGGCTCGTCGACCTCGGCGGACGCGCCGTGATCCCCGGCTTCGTCGACAGCCACACCCACCTCGTCTTCGCCGGTGACCGCGCACCCGAGTTCGCCGCGCGCATGGCGGGCCGCCGCTACGAGGCGGGCGGCATCCGCACCACGGTCGCCGCCACGCGCGCCGCCACCGACGACGTGCTGGGGGACAATGCGCGGCGCCTCGCGCGCGAGGCGCTCGCGTCGGGCACCACGACGCTCGAGGTGAAGTCCGGCTACGGCCTGACCGTGCCGGACGAGGCCCGCAGCGTCCGGATCGCACGTGCGGTGACGCCCGAGTCCACGTACCTCGGCGCCCACGTCGTGCCCGCGGGGACCGACCCCGACGAGTACGTCCGCCTCGTCTGCGGCGAGATGCTCGCTGCCTGCGCACCGCACGCGCGGTGGGTCGATGCGTTCTGCGACCGCGGGGCGTTCGACGCCGACCAGGCCCGCGAGATCCTCGGGGCCGGCTCGCGCGCCGGCCTCGTCCCCCGCATCCACGCGTGCCAGCTGGAGCCCGGCCGCGGCATCGCGCTCGGCGTCGAGCTCGGGGCCGCGTCGTGCGACCACTGCACGCACGCCACCGACGCCGACCTCGAGGCGCTCGCGGGCACCGGGGGACGGACCGTCGCGACGCTGCTGCCCACCGCGGAGCTGTGCACGCGCACGCCGTTCCCGAACGCGCGGCGCTTCCTCGACGCGGGGGTCACGGTCGCGCTCGCCTCCGACTGCAACCCCGGCTCGTCGTACACGACGTCGATGCCGCTCGTCGTCGCGCTCGCAGTCGCGGCGATGGGCATGACGTGCGAGGAGGCGCTCTGGTCCGCGACCGCGGGCGGAGCCGCGGCGCTGCGCCGCGACGACGTCGGCGCGCTGCGACCCGGGTCACGCGCGGATCTCGTCGTGCTGGACGCACCGTCGTACGTGCACGTCGCGTACCGTCCCGGGGTCGCGCTCGTGCGCGCCGTCGTGCGGCAGGGTCGCGTCGAGGTCGGCACCCTGTCCTAGGCTGTTGCCCGATGTCGACGCTCGCGGTGCGTGGGGACTGGCGCACGATCGTGCTCGCCGTCGTGATCCACGCGGGCTGGCTCGCGGTGCTGTTCACCCACGGGGCGCTGCCGTGGTGGGCGACCGTCGCGCTGCTCGCCGTGTTCGGCGCCTGGCACCTCAGCCTCGTCCACGAGCTCGTACACGGGCACCCGTTCCGCCGGCGCGGCGCCAACGAGCTGCTCGGCGCCCTGCCGCTCACGCTGTGGGTGCCCTACAAGTCGTTCGAGTACTACCACCTCGCCCACCACGACACGACCCTCACCCACCCGGTCGACGACCCCGAGTCGTACTACGCGCTCCCCGAGCGGTGGGCGGCGATGGGTCCGGTCCGCCGCGCGATCCACTGGGCCAACCGCACGGCCGCCTTCCGCCTCACCGTCTGGGCGGTGGTGAGCACGATCCAGTTCGCGCTCGCCGACGCCTGGCGCGCCGTGCGCGGCGTGCCCGGCTTCCGCCGCGCATGGCTCGCCCACCTCGCCGGCATCGCGGTGGTGATCCACGTCGTGGTGCGCATGGCGGGCGTCCCGGTCTGGCAGTACCTGCTGGGCGGGGTGTTCGTCGCCCGCGCGATCAACATGGTGCGATCCTTCGCCGAGCACGTCTCGCTCGCCGACGGCTCCACCCGCACCGCCCAGATCCGCGCCGGCCGCGTGATGTCACTGCTCATGCTGCACAACAACCTGCACGTCGCCCACCACGACGCCCCCGGCACGCCCTGGTACGCGGTGCCGGCGCACGCGGCCCGCATCGGCGCCGACGAGATCGCCGCCCGTGGAGGCGGCCTCTACCGCGGCGGCTACGCCGAGGTCTTCCGGCGTTTCCTGCTCCGCCCGTTCGACCAGCCCGTCTACGCGGCGGGCACGCCGATCACGCCGCGGTCGTGACCCGCCCCGCGGTCGTCCTCGGGACGACCGGCACCTCGCCCGGGGACGTCCTCGCGGTCGCGCGCCACGGGGCGCGCGTCGAGATCTCCCCCGCCGCGCGGGAGGCCGTGGCGCGCTCCCGCGCCGTCATCGACGACCTCGCGCGCTCGAGCGAGCCGGTCTACGGCGTCTCCACCGGCTTCGGCGCGCTGGCGCTGCGCCGCATCCCGGCCGAGGACCGCGCCCAGCTGCAACGCTCGCTGGTCCGCTCGCACGCCGCCGGCATGGGCGAGCCCGTGGAGCGCGAGGTCGTGCGGGCCATGCAATTCCTCCGCCTGCGCACCCTCTGCACCGGCGGCACGGGCGTGCGCCCGGTCGTGGCCGAGACGATGGCCGCGCTGCTCAACGCGGGCCTCACCCCCGTCGTGCTGGAGCACGGCTCGCTCGGCTGCAGCGGCGACCTCGCACCGCTCGCGCACTGCGCGCTCGTCCTCATGGGCGAGGGCGAGGTCGTCGACGCCTCGGGGGCCCGCCGTCCCGCCGCCGCGGCGATGGCCGCGGCGGGCATCGCACCGGTCGAGCTGCGCGAGAAGGAGGGCCTCGCCCTCATCAACGGCACCGACGGCATGCTCGGGATGCTGCTCATGGCGCTCGCCGACCTGCGCGGCCTGCTGGATCTCGCCGACCTCGCCGCCGCGATGAGCGTCGAGGCGCTCCTCGGCACCGACCGAGTCTTCGCGCCCGAGGTGCACGGCGCGCTGCGGCCGCACCCCGGCCAGGCCGAGAGCGCGGCGCGCATCCACGGCCTCCTCGCGGGCTCGCCGCTCGTCGCCTCGCACCGCGAGGGCGACGAGCGCGTCCAGGACGCGTACTCGCTGCGCTGCGCGCCCCAGGTGCACGGCGCCGCCCGCGACACGCTCGCGCACGCCGCGCTCGTGGCCGAGCGCGAGCTCGCCGCCTGCGTGGACAACCCGGTGGTACTCCCGTCCGGCGAGGTCCGTTCCAACGGCAACTTCCACGGCGCCCCCCTCGGCTACGTCCTCGACTTCCTCGCCATCGCGGCCTGCGACGTCGCCTCCATCAGCGAGCGGCGCACCGACCGGATGCTCGACCCCGACCGCTCCGTCGGGCTCCCGGCGTTCCTCGCCGGGTCCCCGGGCGTCGACTCGGGCCTCATGATCGCGCAGTACACGCAGGCGGCGATCGTCTCGGAGATGAAGCGCCTCGCGGTGCCCGCGAGCGCCGACTCGATCCCGACGAGCGCGATGCAGGAGGACCACGTCTCGATGGGCTGGTCCGCGGCGCGCAAGCTGCGCCGCTCGATCGACGGCCTGCGCCGCGTCCTCGCGGTCGAGATCCTCGCGGCCGCGCGCGCGATCGACATGCGGGCGCCGCTCGGCTCGTCGCCGGCGATCGCGGCGGCGCGCGCGGAGATCCGCCGCGTGGTGCCCGGCCCGGGCCCCGACCGCGTGCTCGCGGACGACCTCGCCGCGCTCGAGCGCCTCCTCGCCGCCCCCTCCCCGCTCCTCCCCGCCCCTCGCTGAGATCCGCCGCACCGGCCGCGCCGCAGTCGTGAACGCGCAGTCGGCCCCGGGCGGCACCGGTCCGACGCGCCGGGACGCCTGGCTCCCGATCCTCCTCGCCGGGGCGGCGGTCGCGGGCATGGCGGCGGTGCGGTTCGGCCCCGCCCCCGTCCCGTCGTCGGATCCCGAACTCCTGTACTACTTCCGCGACGCGTCGGCGGCGCTCGACGACGCGCGCGACCTCTGGTGGGTCGCCGTGCACGCCGTCGCCGCCATGGCGATCGTCGCGACGATGGCGTTGACGTCCGATCGGCCCGCGGGGCGCCTGCTCGCCGCCGCACGGCGCGCCGCGGTGGCGGCACTCATCGTGATCGTGCTCGTCGCGGGATCCCGCACGATGCCGAGCGACCCGTGGATCCAGGGCCTCGGCTGGAGGCTCCCCGCCGGCATCGGGGTCGCGGCACTGCTGTGGCGCTGGCGCGAGCGCATCGATGCGCTCGCGGCCCGCCCCGCGGTGCGGCGC
>JBEBCD010000082.1:0-3328 GCA_041158045.1 Actinomycetota bacterium
CCATCCCCGCCGCGCGAGCTCCGCATGGATCGCCCCAGCCAGCATCCGGTTGCCCTCCTCGTTCACATGATGCCAGTCGAAGAAGATGGCGGTGCGCTTCTCGTCGAACGTCCCGCGGAGATCGACCGCATCGGGTCGCCCCGTCGCCACCACCGCGAGCTCGGCGTACGCCTCCTCGACCACACCGCGGAAGGTCGTGCCCCAGGAGTCCGACAGGCGCCGCTCCGAGTCGGTCAGCGCGGCGCCGCGGGTGGTCCAGAGATGCGGCTGGAGCGCGTTGAGATATCTCGCGCCGACCGACGACGCCGTCCGTGCGGCGGCGCCGAGATCGCGTTCGTACGTGGCGACGGCCTCCGCCACCGCGGACGCGTCGCGCCCATAGACCGGCGCGTTTGCGAGTCCGTGCAGCGTCGAGAGGGTCCAGAGGCGCCGGCGCGCCGGCTCGAACCGGGGCGCGTCGAGCACCCCGTACAACCAACCGAAGCGTGCCCCGCGGTCGGCGACCCCACCCACGTTGTTCACGCCGCTCAGCGTCACTACGACGTCACCCTCGCCGAGGTCCGCGTGGGCCATCCAGTCGACGTTGGCGCCGAGCGATGCACCGGAGACGCCGTAGTTCTCGACGCGGTACGCGTCGCCGACGAGCGTCTGCAGTTGGGCGGCGACCGTGTAGGCATCGGGCACCTCGGCGTCGAGGATCGTGGAGCCTCCGAACAGCAGGATCCGCGGTCCGGTCGCGGGCCCGCCGGGCGTCACCCGTCGGCCGTCCACGATCGTGATGTAACGGCCGGCGTAATCGACGTTGGTCCGGACCAGGACTCCCCCGATCGACCGCTCCACGGTGCCGCGCCCCGTCTCGACGAGGTCGGAGAACTCCTTGCGCTCCGCACGGAATTCCTCCCCGTAGTAGGGCGAGTCGCGATACGGCTCCGGAACGACGGGGACGTCGTCGCGGCGCACTGCCCACGCGGTGGCATCCACGATCGCGAGACCGACGAGGAGCACCGTCACGTTGGCGAGGACCACCCGTGCGATGCGGTGGCCGCCGACCGCGCGCCACGTGGCCCACACGACGACCAGATGGGCGACCGTGAGGGCCTGGTCCCCCGTCGTGCGCCATGCGACTGCCCCCGCGACGACGAGGACGACGGGCAGCAGCATGCGACGGCGGCTCGACACCGCCGCTGCCAGCACCAAGCCCCCCAGCACCACCACGGCGCCGACGAGGCCGCGGGCGCCGGAACGGGCGAACGGCACGATCCAGAGGACCGGCACCGCGAGTGCGGCGCTCGCCGCGATCGATCTAGTCGAGCTCGAAGGTCGTGTCATCGACGAGGTGGCTCGGCTGGGCGGCCTTCTCGAGGTAGCAGTCCCCCACCACGAGCACCTCGATGTCGGTCCGCATGAAGCACCGCAGCGCATCCTCCGGCGACTCCACGATCGGCTCGCCGCGCACGTTGAACGACGTGTTGACGAGGACGGGACAGCCCGTCTGGCGCTTGAACTCGGTGAGGAGCGCGTGGTAGCGCGCGTTGATCTCCGGGCGCACCGTGTGGATGCGGGCCGAGTCGTCGACGTGGGTCACCGCCGGGATCACCGAGCGGAGGACCTTGAGCCGGTCGAGGCCCTGCACCTCGCGCGACGCGGTCGGCACGGGGGTGCGCTTGGACTCGGCGACGTCGGCGACGAGCAGCATGTAAGGGCTGTCGCCGTCCAGCTCGAACCACTCGGCGACGTCCTCGCGCAGCACCGACGGCGCGAATGGGCGGAACGACTCGCGTTTCTTCACCTGCAGGTTCAGCCGGCGCTGCACGTCCGGCGAGCGTGGGTCGGCGAGGATCGATCGTGCGCCGAGCGCCCGGGGGCCGAACTCCATGCGCCCCTGGTGCCAGCCCACCGACTTGCCCTCCGCCAGCGCGGTGGCGGTGCGCCGGACGAGCTCCGGCTCGGCCAGGCGCTCGTAGACCGCGCCGGCGGCGCGCATTCGCCGCTCCACGTCGTCGGCCGAGTAGCTGGTGCCGAGATAGGAGCCGTGCATGGAGTCGGTCGGGACCGGCCGCCGCTCGCGCCCGAGGCCCATGTGGTACGCGGCGAGTGCCGCGCCGACCGCGCCGCCCGAGTCGCCCGCGGCCGGCTGGATCCAGATGTCGTCGAAGATGCGC
The DNA here is from genome assembly GCA_041158045.1 of Actinomycetota bacterium. Lineage (GTDB taxonomy): Bacteria > Actinomycetota > Acidimicrobiia > Acidimicrobiales > Ilumatobacteraceae > CAXRBC01. The sequence goes on from JBEBCD010000082.1 coordinate 2,163, forward strand.
TCGCGCAGCAGGACGCCGTTGGCCACGCAGTTGAGCGCCACGCCGCCCGCGAGGCACAGGTGGCGCATGCCGGTCTCCGCGCGCACGCTGCGCGCCAGGCGCAGCACGACGTCCTCCACGACGACCTGCACCGAGGCGGCAAGGTCCATCTCGCGCTGCGTGAGCGCGGCCTCGAAGGGCCGCGCGGGGCCGCCGAAGACCTCCGCGAAGCGGTCGTTGGTCATCGTGAGGCCGGTGCAGTAGTTGAAGTACCGCATGTCGAGCGCGAACGAGCCGTCGGGGCGGATGTCGATGAGGTGCTCGCGGATGAGGTCCGCGTACTTCGGCTCGCCGTAGGGGGCGAGGCCCATCACCTTGTACTCGCCCGAGTTGACCTTGAACCCCGTGTAGTACGTGAACGCCGAGTACAGGAGCCCGAGCGAGTGCGGGAAGTGGATCTCCTTGGCGATCTCGAGGTCGTTGCCGCGCCCCACGCACACCGACGTGGTGACCCACTCGCCGACGCCGTCCATCGTGAGCACCGCGGCGTCGCGGAACGGCGAGGGGAAGAAGGCGCTCGCGGCGTGGCTGAGGTGGTGCTCGGAGAAGAGGAGCCGCTCCCCGATGTCGCCGAACGTCGGCTCGAGGGCGCGGGTGATCACGGCGCGCTGGAAGAGCTTTTCCTTGAGCCAGACCGGCAGCGAGCGGGCGAACGACCGGAAGCCCCTCGGCGCGAAGGCGAGGTACGTCTCGAAGATCCGGTCGAACTTGAGGAAGGGCTTGTCGTAGAACACGACGTGGTCGACCCGGTCCGGCGTGAGGCCCCCCGCCTCGAGGCAGTACGCGACGGAGCGGTGCGGGAAGGTGGCGTCGTGTCGCTTGCGGGTGAAGCGCTCCTCCTGGGTCGCCGCGACGATGTCCCCGTCGACGACGAGGCACGCCGCCGAGTCGTGGTAGTAGGCGGAGACGCCGAGGATCGCGGTCATGGGCGGGGCAGGGGGTCCGTCGCGCTCAGAACAGCACGTAGATGAACGGCGCGAGCGGCGAGTGCGACGCGAGCACGAGCAGTCCGCCGATGAGCAGCAGGACGAGCAGCACCGGGGCGAGCCAGAGCTTCTTGTTCTTGGAGAGGAACTTCAGGAACTCCTTGAGGAACGACACGGACCCTCCTAGTACTGGTTGCCGAA
>JBEBCD010000083.1:0-42185 GCA_041158045.1 Actinomycetota bacterium
CGCCGAGGCCGTGGAGGCCGAGCTCGTGCCGCAGCTCTGGAGCACGCGCCAGCCGTGGTTCGCCGAGCGGCTCGCCGCGCTCCGCGCCCGCATCACCTCCCGCTGACGAGTCGTGCGGACCTCGGCCCGGGAGCCTCGCGCCCGGCGCCGCCCGTTGCTCGCCGCGGCGGCGACCGTCCTCACCAGTGCCATCGCCGCGCTCGCGGCGCCGTCCGCCGATGCCCGTGCCACCGTCCCCTCGGCACCGGCGTTCGCCCGGTCGCCGCTGGCGCGGCCGGTCTGGTCGACCCTCGTGGGCACGGAGCGCGACGACGCGATCATCGACGTCGCGGTCAATGGATCGGGTCTCATCGCGGTTGCGGGCGCGACCGACGGGCCGATCGACGGGTATCCGAACCGCCAGATCGACGGGTGGGTGGCCGTCTACGACGCGGCGGGCGCCCGACGCTGGCTCCGGCGCTTCGGCACCCCGCAGGACGAGATCGTCACGAGCGTCGCGATCTCCGACGCGGGCGACGTCTGGGTCGCGGGCGACACCTACGGGGGGATGCAGGGCAACGTCAACGCCGGTGAGCGGGACGGCTTCCTCACCCGTTTCGCGTCGGACGGTCGGGAGCTCTGGAACGTCCACGTCTCGACCGACGTCATCGAGCGTGCACGCGGCCTGGCGGTCGATCCCGACGGGGTCGCCTTCGTCGTCGGGACGACGTACGGCAACTTCCCGGGATTCAGCAACGAGGGCAAGTCGCGCGAGGCCTGGGTGACGCGGATCGACGCGGGCGGGCGCCGCGAGTGGCTGCAGCAGTTCGGCTCGGCGCTCAGCGACACGACGACCGACGCGGCGATCGACGCGGCGGGGCCCGTCACGGTCGCCGGCTACACGGACGGTGCGATGGGCGCGGCATCGTACGGTGGTCGCGACGCGTGGGTCGCGCGCCTCGCGGCCGACGGGACGCGCTCGTGGACCACCCAGATCGGCGGATACTTCTGGGGTCCCGTGCCCCGCCTGCTCCCGGAGAGCCCCCCAACATGGATCTCACAACTCGGATCTACGGAGGTCGCGTACGGGATCGCGCGGGCGGGCGTCGGCGCGACGATCGTCACGGGGACGACGACGGGAGCCGTCGCGGGTGCGACGGCCGCCGGTGGCGACGACGCGTGGGTCGCGCGCGTGTCCGGCGCCGGTCGCGTCGAGTGGATCCGGCAGATCGGCTCCGCGGCCCACGACGGCGCGAGCTCCTCCGTCGCGCACCGGACCGGGCTCGTCTACACGGCGCTCGGTGCCGGCGCCGCGCTGCCCGGCGCGACGGGTCTCGGTGGCTCGGACGCCGCGATCGTCGTGCGCTACGCCGACGGCTCGCTGCGGCTCGTCGCGCAGTTCGGCACCGTCGGCAACGAGTCCGCGGCGGGCATCGCGGCGCTGCCCGACGGCCGCATCGTCGTCACGGGCACCGCCGACGCCGGGATGTTCGGCACCCCGCCGCTCGGAGCGACCGACGGCTGGATCGCGGTCTTCGACCCGGTCCCGCCGAGGATGACCGTCAGCTGCCGCCGCGGGGCGTCGACGCAGACGCGCGCGGGGACGGCGACGCGGCCGGTCTGTCCGCGGGGGTGGCGCGAGGGATGAGCCAGCGGGCGGCGAGCTCCTCGCGCCGCGCCCGCCACTCCTCGGCGGTGAATCCGAACCGCAGGTGGTCCTCCCAGACCCCCGCGATCTCGAGGAACCGCTCGGCGAGCCCCTCCTGGCGGAAGCCGAGCTTCTCCATCACGCGGCGGCTGTTGTGGTTGCGCGGGATGACGCACACCTCGACGCGGTGCAGCCCCAGGTCCTCGAAGGCGAACCGCGCCACGACCACGACCCCCTCGGCGACGTAGCCCCGCCCCGCGCGCTCGCGGTCGACCCAGTAGCCGATCGTGCCCGACTGCATCGCGCCGCGCGCGACGTTGCTGAGGTTGACCTCGCCGGCGAGCGCCCCGTCGACCCACAGCCCGAGCGCGTACGCCGTGCCCACCTGGCGCTCGCGGTCGCGGGCCGCGCATCGCCGTTCGAACGCCTGGCGGTCCCGCGCCGGGTCGGGCGCGCCCTCGACGCGCCGCGGCTCCCATGGCTCGAGCCACGCGGCGTTGCGCAGCCGCACCTCGCTCCAGGCGTCGAAGTCGGGGGGCTCGAGCGGCCGCATCGTCACGCGCGCGCCGCGCAGCCGCAGCGGCGGGGCGCCGGCGGGGTGGCTCATGTCGGCGCCACGAGGGTAGCGCGGCGCGCCTCCGCGGCGAGGCCGTCGAGCAGGCTGCGCGTGCTCACGATGATCCCGTCGAGCGCGAGGCGGCGCATGATCGCGACGAGCACGCAGCACCCGCCGACGATCACGTCGGCGCGCTCGCGGGGCAGCCCCGGATTGTGCACGCGGTCCGCGAGCGGCTCCGTCGCGAGCGTGCGGAACACGTCCTCCGCCGCGGCCCGCCCGAGCACGAAGCCGTGCAACCGCCCCGCGTCCCACTCGCGCAGCCCGAGCTCCACCGCCGCCGCCGTCACGATGGTGCCCGCGACGCCGATCACCCGCGCCGGCGCGCGCAGGGCGTCCCACGCCGCGTCGCCCGCCCGCACCGCGGCGAGATCCGTCACCGCGTCGCCGACCTCCGCGATCGCGTTGGTGAGCTCCTCGGGCCGCGGCGGGTCGTGCGCGAGGTGCGACTCCGTCACCGACACCGCGCCGTGGGCGATGCTCGCCGCGCGGTCGGGCCCGACCGCGAGCTCCGTCGACGCGCCGCCGATGTCGACGAGCAGCGTCCCCGACGTGGTCGATGCGCCGGCCGCGTCCGCGGCCGGCGTGCTCCCCGCCCCGACGGCCCCCGCCCATGCGAGGGCCGCCTCCCGCTCCGGCGCCACGACGTCGAGGGTCCACCCGGTCGCGTCGCGCACTCGGGCGGCGAGGTCGGCGACGTTGGCTGCCCGCCGACAGGCCGCCGTGCCGACGACCCGCGCGAGGCGCACCCCGAGGCGGTCGCACTCGCGGCGGTACTCGGCGAGCCGGGCCACGGTGCGCCCGATGGCCGCGTCGGAGAGCAGGGGGGCGCCGGACGGGCCCGACGTGGCGCCCGTCGCGAGGCCCTCGCCGAGTCGCGTCACCGACACGATCCGCGCGAGCTCGGCACCGGCCCCGTCGACGACGAGGAGGTTGGTCGAGTTGCTCCCCACGTCGATCGCGGCCACGGGCGGGGCGAGGCGCGCCGCGATCCAGTCGCCGACCGCGTCGTCGCCGCCGGCGAGCCAGTGGGCGAGGTGGGCGTGGAGGCACTTGACCCCCTCGCGCGTGCCGCCGACGCCGCCGGACGGCAGGGGACCGGGGTGGCCGGCGGGGAGCGCGGCGTCGCGCTCGGCGGCGTACCGCGCGTGCGTCGCCGCGACTGCCGCGGCGGGCACCGTGCGCTCGGCGGCGTCGACGCCGCCCTCGGCCTCGAGACGTCCCGCGGCGCGCGACGCCGCCGGCCCGACCAGCCAGTAGCGCGTCGGCATCGGCGTGCCGTCGTCGAGGAGCGGCGCGTTGCGCACGACGACGGGGTCTCCGGCGCCGTCGCGCACGACGACGTCCCAACGACCGCGGGGCTCGCGTCCGAGCAGCGCGGCGACGCGCGCCGCGTCGCGGGGGTCGGGTGCGGGGCGCGCGGCGCCGCCATCGACCGCATCCGCCGTCATCGGCCCGCCAGCTCCGCCTCGAGCGCGGCGACGTCCTCGGGGCGGTCGAGGTCGCGCGCCGACCCCGGGCAGGGCACGTCGACGACGAGGCCGTCGTGCACGCGCAGCAGCGAGCGGGCGCCCTCGTCGCCGGTGGTCGGCAGGAGCGGCCAGATCTCGGCGTGGAGGCGCACCGGGTTGCCCCGGCGGCCGCCGTAGGTGGCGGCGGCGATCGGCGACGGCGCGGCGGCGACGGCGCGCCAGGCCTCGGCGGTGACGGCGGGCTGGTCGGCGAGGCCGACGACGACGGCGTCGTGGCCGCCGCGGCGCGCGACGTCGAGGCCGGCTTGCAGCGACGTGGCGAGTCCCTCGCGCCAGCGCGGGTTGACCACCAGGGTGACCTCGGGACCGTCGGGCCCGACGAGGTCGCGCAGGTCGACCGCGCCCCCGACGACGACGATCGGGCCGATGGCGGCCTCGCGGGCCCGCGCGAGCGACCACTCGAGCACGGTGCGCCCGGCGAGGGCGGCCCGCAGCTTGTGGGCCGTCGCGGAGTAGCGGGTCCCGGCCCCGGCGGCGAGCAGGATCCCCAGCATCCCGCTCACCATAAGGGTCGGAGGCGGGTCCCCATATATGACGGTTTCGTGACGAATCCTGAAATAGACTGACACCCACTCGTCATACTCGTCCCGACCCGCATCGCCCCGGCCCTCGGCCGCGCGGCGGCCGGGCCACGCGATCCCACCCCCCATCGCCCCTCGCGGGGCGCCCAGGAGCCCGACGATGACCCGCATCCGCTCACGGACGGCACGTGCCGCCCTCGTCGTCGCGGTGGCGCTCGCAGGGACGGCCCTCCCCGTCGGTCCGACGGCTCCGTGGGTCGCGTCGCCCGCCGGGGCCAAGCCGATGGACGAGTGGCCGGCGGCCGCGCTCGCCGCCCGCGCCGCCCAGGTCGCCCGCTGGCTCGACGCGGCGCGCGGCCTGCCGGCGCGCGAGCGCCTCGAGGCCGTGGATCGCGACCTCGTCGAGGTGGCGGGCCGCGTCGCGCGGCACCTCGACGTCGACGCGTCGGAGCTCGCGGCCGCCTGGCGCCGGGCCCCGCTGCAGCGTCAGCTCGTCGTGTTCGCCGCCCTCAGCCAGCTCGGGGTGCCCTACCGCCTCCACGCCGACGAGCCGGGCACGGCGCTCGACTGCTCGGCGCTCACCAAGTACGCGTGGGCCTGGGGCGACCTCGCGCTCGCGCGCGGCTCCGCGGCGCAGGCCGCGGGGGCGTCGCGGGTCGCCGCCGACGACGTCCAGCCGGGCGACCTCGGCTGGTACCCGGGGCACGTCTTCATGTCGCTCGGCGTCGAGCGCGCGATCGTCCAGGCCCGCAGCGGCGACCGCGGCGTCGAGGTGCACCTCGTCGACGAGGACCGCGCCGACTGGGTGCGCTGGTACGACCCGACGAGCTAGCGGTGGATCGGCCCGGTCGACTCGCGCAGTGACGGCACGGCGCGCCCGACGCGCCGGCCGATGATCTCGGCGCAGATCGAGATCGCGGTCTCCTCCGGGGTCCGCGCCCCGATGTCGAGCCCGATCGGCGACATCAGCCGCGCGAGGTCGGCGGGGTCGCGCACGCCGGCCTCCGCGAGGCGCTCGAGGCGCGTGGCGTGCGTGCGGCGGCTGCCCATCACGCCGATGTAGCCGACCCGGGTGGCGAGGGCGCCCACGACGGCCGGCACGTCGAACTTGGGATCGTGCGTGAGGATGCACACCGCGTCGCGGGGCCCGAGCTCGGCGCCCCGCGCCTCGAGGACGGGCCCGGGCCACGACACGACGACCTCGTCGGCCATGGGGAATCGTCGGGCGGTGGCGAAGACCCCCCGCGCGTCGCACACCACGACGTGGAAGCCGAGCACCTTGGCGACGCGGGCGAGGGCCGCGGTGAAGTCGACCGCCCCGAAGATGAGCATCCTCGGCGGCGCGGCGAAGCTCTCGACGAAGACGCGCACGACCGGCGCACCCTCGAGGTCCTCCGGGGTCGTCTCCCCGCGCGGGCCGTAGTGGCGGATCGAGGTGCGCCCCGCCTCCAGCTCGCCGAGGGCGTCGCGCGCGGCGACGCGGTCGAGCTCCGGGTGCCCGAGCGTGCCGGTCGGCGGCTCGCCCGGCGCGACGGTGAGGGTGGCGCCGCGGCCCGGGCCGTCGAGCACCGTGAGCACCGCCGCGGGCCGGGCCGCGGCGATGCGCCGCGCCGGCGCGGCGAATGCCTCGGGCGTCCACGGCTGGATGAAGAGGTGCACCGTGCCGCCGCAGGTGAGCCCGACGGCGTGGGCCTCGTCGTCGGAGTAGCCGAACGTCACGAGCCGGCCCGGGTCGCGCGACGCGAGCACGTCGAGCGCCTCGGTCACCACGGCGCCCTCGACGCAGCCGCCGCTCACCGAGCCGACCACCTCGCCCGCCTCGTTGACCGCCATCGCGGCGCCCGGGTCGCGCGGGCCGGAGCCCTCGATGTCGACGACGCGCGCGACCGCCGCGCGCGACCCTGCGGCGCGCCAGCGCTCGAGGTCGCCGAGGATCTCACGCATCGGTGCGCGAGATCACCGCGGCGAGGCGCTCCATGGCCTCGACCGAGTGACCCTCCACGAAGTCGTCGACCCACGGGAGCGCGGCCGCCATGCCGCGCGCGAGGGGCGCGTAGCCGGGCGTGACCTTCAGCGGGTTGACCCAGACGATGCGATGCGCGACGCGCGAGAGCCGGCGCATCTGGTCGGCGAGCAGGCCCGGCTCGCCGCGGTCCCAGCCGTCGGAGAGCACCACCACGATCGCGCCGCGCGCCATGCCGCGCACGCCCCACTCGTCGTTGAACCGCCGGAGGCACTCGCCGAGGCGGGTGCCCCCGCTCCAGTCGCGCACCTGGCCGGCGGTGCGGTCGAGGGCGCGGTCCGGGTCGCGCGTCGCCATCTCGTGGGTGATGCGGGTGAGGCGGGTGCCGAGGGTGAAGGCCTCGACCTTCTGGCGACCGGACACGGCCGCGTGGACGAAGCGCAGGAGCGCCCGCGCGTAGGGCTCCATGCTCCCCGAGACGTCGAGGACGAGCACGAGGCGGCGCAGGCGCTCGCCCGGCTCGCGCCAGTGGCGGCGCACCGGCTCGCCGCCGTGGCGCAGCGCCGCCCGGACGGTGCGGCGCAGGTCGTGGCGGCCGCGGCGGCGCGCGGGCACGAGCCGCATGGAGCGCCGCGGCGCCCCCGCGAGGCGCAGGCGGCGCATCATCCGCTGGGCCTCGCGCAGCTCGTGCGCGTCGTACCGGGCGAAGTCCTTGGTCCGCAGCTGCTCGACGGCGGAGAACCGCAGGGAGAGGGTCGGCTCGCGCCCGTCCGCGGGGTCGGCGCCGTCCTCGCCCCCGTCGCCCTCGTCGAGCGCGAGGGTGACGGCGAGGGGCTCCTCGGCGGGCGCCGGGGGCTCGGCGTCCCGCGCGTCCCAGAAGGCGGCGAAGGCGCGGTCGAACGTCGGCGTGTCCTCGTGGCGGCGCACGAGCGTCGCGTGCATCGCCCAGTACGTCGCGGCGCGGTCGGCGACCCCCGTGAGGCCGAGGGCCGCGTTGCAGGCGAGGACGGCGTCGAGCGGCACGTCGAGGCCGGCCCCGCGCAGCACGCGGGCGAAGGCCACGACGAGGCCGTCGGCCGTGCCGCGCGGCGCGGTGGCGGCCTCAGCCACCCCGCATCCCGCGGTCGAAGGCGACCTTGACGAGCGCGGCGACGCCCTCGTCGCGCACCCGCTCGTGGTCCTCGCGGTACTTCAGCACCGCGCCGAGGGTCGCTTCGACGAGCGCCTCGTCGATCGCGGCGGCGCCGAGCCGGGCGAGGGCGGTGGCCCAGTCGATCGTCTCGGCCACGCCCGGCGGCTTGGCGAGCTGCAGGCCGCGCAGGTGCTCGACCGCGCCGGCCACCTCGCGGGCGAGCCGCTCGGCGACCTCGGGGACGCGGCGGCGCACGATGGCGACCTCGCGCTCGAAGCCCGGGTGCTCGACCCAGTGGTAGAGGCAGCGGCGCTTCAGCGCGTCGTGCACGTCGCGCGTGCGGTTGGACGTGAGGACGACGACGGGCGGCTGCTTGGCGCGGAAGGTCCCGAGCTCGGGCACCGTCACCTGCCAGTCGGAGAGCACCTCGAGCAGGTACGCCTCGAACTCGTCGTCCGCGCGGTCGATCTCGTCGACGAGCAGCACCGGCGGCATCGCGTCGCGGTGGTCGATGGCGCGGAGGATGGCGCGGCGCACGAGGAAGCGCTCGGAGTACACCTGACCCTCGAGCGACGCGGCGCCGGCGGTGCGGGCCTCGCCGCTCGCCTCCGCGGCGCGCAGGTGCAGCAGCTGGTGCGCGTAGTCCCAGTCGTAGACGGCCTGCGAGGCGTCGATGCCCTCGTAGCACTGCAGGCGGATCAGCTCGCTGCCGCGCGCGGCGGCGAGCACCTTGGCCAGCTCGGTCTTGCCGACGCCGGCCTCGCCCTCGAGGAGCAGGGGGCGGCGGAGCGCGACGGCGAGGAAGACGGCGGTCGCGAGCCCCTCGTCGGCGAGGTAGTGGCGCGAGTCGAGCGCGGTGCGCACCTCGTCGACGGACGCCCACGACATGCGGTCAGGCTACGGGCGACGACCTCACGTGTCGAAGCCGAGTCCGATCCGGTCGAGCAGTCGGAGCCACCAGTTGCGCCGACCGGTGCGGTCCTCGCGATCGAGCGACCGGCGGGTCTGCTGGATGGCGAGCCACCGCACCGGCTCGGGCGGCCAGCGGCGCGGCTTGCTGCGCACGAAGCGCGTGCGGGTGGCCGCGCCGTCGACGCCGTCGAGCAGGTCGAGCATCACCTCGGCGCCGAAGCGCGAGCTCGCGACGCCGAGCCCGGTGTAGCCCATCGCGTACGCGACGCGGCCGGAGTAGGCGGTGTCCCAGAAGACGCTGAACCGTGAGCACGTGTCGATCGGCGCACCCCACATGTGGGAGAACCGGACGCCCTCGAGTTGCGGGAACGTCTCGAAGAACTGCCGCGCGAGCCGAGCCCAGGACTCGGGGCGCGACTCGAGCTCGCGGTCCGTGCGCCCGCCGTAGTGGTAGATCGCGTCGTAGCCGCCCCACAGCACCCGCCCGTCCGCGGTGAGGCGGTAGTAGTGGAACTGGTTGGACACGTCCGAGAGCCCCTGGCGCCGCCGCCAGCCGAGGCCGGCGAGCTGCGACGCGGTGAGCGGCTCGGTCGTGAGGCAGTAGTCGTAGACGGGGATCACGTACCGACCCGCCCCGCGCACGAGGGGCCGCCACGTGTTGGTCCCGAGCGCCACGCGGTGGGCCCGGATCGTCGCGAGGGGCGTGCGCACCGCCATGCCCGCGCCGTCGCGCTCGAGACCGGTCGCACGGGTGTCCTCGTGGATCCGCACGCCGAGCCCCTCCGCCACGCGCTTCAGGCCCCAGGCGAGGCGCGCCGGGTCGAGCAGGGCGCCCGAGTCGCGGGCCCAGAGGCCGGCGGTGAACACGGGGGAGTGCACCTCGTCGCGCATGGCGTCGCGGTCCAGCCACACCACGTCGTGGCCGAGGGCGGCCAGCTGCTCGTAGTCCTCGCGCAGCTCTTCGGCGTACGTCGGCGTGTGCCAGGTACTCGCGACCTCGATGATGCCGCTGCGCTCGCAGTCGCAGTCGATCCCGTGGCGGTCGATGAAGTCGACGATGGCCGAGAAGTTCTCGCGGCCGAGCCGCTCGAGCACGTCGACCTCCTCGGGGAACCGACGCTGGGCGTTGGCGATCCCGTGGGTGAGGGACGAGTCCATGAAGCCACCGTTGCGCCCGCTCGCCCCCGAGCCGATCTCGTGGGCGTCGATGAGGACCACGTCGCGCGACGGGTTGCGCAGCTTGGCGCCGATCGCGCACCAGAGGCCCGTGTAGCCGCCGCCCACCACGCACAGGTCGGCGCGCGCGTCGCGCACGATCGTCGGATTGGACTCCGGCTCGTCGGCGTCGTCGAGCCAGTAGGGGAACGTCTCGGCGTCGGCGATCGCGTCGAGGTACCTCGCGTCGCTCGCTCGTGTCGTGGCGTCCGCGCGCGGACCCATGGTTCCCACCGCCTCGTGTGCACCCCATGCTACGAGCGGGGCCCGTGGCTAGCCTCGCCGAGCGTGGACCTCGGCATCCGCGGGCGCACGGCCGCGGTCGCGGCCGCCTCGGCCGGGCTCGGGTACGCCGCCGCGGAGGCGCTCGCCGCGGAGGGCGTGCGCGTCGTCATCTGCAGCCGCGACGCCGAGCGCGTGCGCGACGCCGCGGCGCGCATCGGCCACGACTGCGTCGGCCTCGCGTGCGACGTCGCGACGGCGGAGGGCGGGGCGCGCTTCGTCGAGGAGGCGCGCGCGGTGCTCGGTCACGTCGACATCGCCGTGCTCAACGGCGGCGGCCCCAAGGCCGGCGGCTTCGGTGCGACGCGGCCCGAGGACTACCGCGCCGCGCTCGACGCGAGCCTCATGGCGTCGGTCGCGATGACGCACGCGGTCGTGCCCGGCATGCGCGAGCGCGGGTGGGGCCGCGTCGTCGCCATCACGTCGGTCGCTGCGAGACAGCCGATCCCGTCGCTCATCCTCTCGAGCACGGCCCGCGCGGGGCTCACGGGCTTCCTCAAGACCGTGGCCCGCGAGGTGGCGGCCGACGGCGTCACGGTCAACTCGGTGCAGCCCGGCAGCCACGCCACCGACCGCATGCGCCAGCTGCACGGCGACGACCCCTCCGCGGGCGTCGCCGGCGTTCCCGCGGGCCGCATGGGCGATCCCGGCGACTTCGGCCGCGTCGTGGCGTTCCTGTGCGGGGAGCCCGCGCGCTACGTCACCGGCGTCCACCTCCAGGTGGACGGCGGCGCGTACTCCGGTCTGCTCTAGCCGGCCTGCTCGAGCGCGCGGCGCACGAGCACCGACGCGAGGTGGCGGCGGTACTCGGCGGACGCGTTGTTGTCGGACTGGGGCTCGGCCTCGGCGCTCGCGAGCGCGGCCGCGTCGGCGATCGACGCGCCGCCGGCGAGCGCGGTGGCCACGCTGGTCGCGAGCACGGGCGTGGAGCCCATGTTGACGAGCGCGACGCCCGCCGAGCCGTTGCGGCGCCATGCGGCGACGCCGACGATCGCCCAGTCCTGGGCCCGCCGGTTGAACTTCTGGAAGCCCCACGCGGCACCCCGCATCTTGGGCACGCGGATCTCCGTGAGCATCTCGTCGGGCGCGAGCACGCTCTGGAGGAAGCCGGTGTAGAAGTCCGCGGCCGCGATCTCGCGTGTGCCCTTCGGTCCCTGCGCGACGTACGTCGCGCCGAGCGCCAGCGTCGTGGCCGGCAGGTCGCTCGCGGGGTCGGCGTGGGCGATCGAGCCCCCGATCGTCCCGCGGTGGCGGACCTGGGAGTCGCCCACGTGCGAGGCGGCGTGCGCCAGCAGGGGGGCGTGCTCCTTCAGCACCTTCGAGTGCTCGACGTCGGAGTGCCGCGTGAGCGCGCCGATCGCCACGTGGTCGCCCCCGTCGCGCACGTACGACAGGTCCTTGACCCGCCCCACGTCCACGAGCACGCTCGGCTGCGCGAGGCGCAGCTTCATGAGCGGCAGGAGGCTGTGGCCGCCCGCGAGGAGCTTGGCGTCGTCGCCGTGGCGGCCGAGGAGGTCGATCGCCTCCGCGGCCGAACCGGCCCGGACGTACTCGAATGCTGCGGGGATCATCGCGCACCTCCCTGTGCTCGCCGGATGGCGTTCCAGATCGTCTGCGGCGACGCGGGCATCGGCACGTCCACGATGCCGTAGCCCGAGAGCGCGTCGACGATCGCGTTGATGACGGTCGGGGCCGCGCCGATCGTGCCGGCCTCGCCCACGCCCTTCACGCCGAGCTGGTTGGTCGGCGAGGGCGTGACGGTGTGGCCCGTGGTGATCGGCGGCACGTCGCACGCCGCGGGGACCAGGTACTCCGCGAGGTTGGACGTCCTGAGGTTGCCGTCCTCGTCGTACACGGCCTCCTCGTAGAGCGCCTGCGCGAGGCCCTGCACGACGCCGCCGTGCACCTGGCCCTCGACGATGAGCGGGTTGATCTGGACGCCGCAGTCGTCGACGGCCACGTACGTGAGCACGTCGACCTTGCCGGTCTCGACGTCGACCTCCACCACGCAGGCGTGCGTGCCGAACGGCCACGAGAAGTTGGGCGGGTCGTAGGTGTACTGCGCCTCGAGGTTCGGCTCGAGGCCGTCCGGGAGGTTGTGCGCCGTGAACGCCGCGAAGGCGATCGCGGCGAGCGGCATCTGCTTGTCGGGCGAGCCCTTCACGGAGAAGGTGCCGCCCGCGAAGTCGAGGTCGGCCGCGTCGCACTCGAGCTGGTGCGCCGCGATGCGGCGCGCCTTGTCGATCACCTTGTCGCAGGCACCGGCGATCGCGACGCCGCCGACGGGCAGCGAGCGCGAGCCGTAGGTGTCGAGGCCGAGCGGGGCGATGGCCGTGTCGCTGTGGAGCACGTCCACGTCCTCGACCGCCACGCCGAGCTTCTCCGCCGCGATCTGGCTCCAGGCCGTCTCGTGGCCCTGGCCGTGCGGCGCGGTGCCGGTGACGACCTGCACCTTGTTGGTCGGCAGGATGCGCACGGTCGCGGACTCCCAGCCGCCCGCGCCGTAGTTGAGCGACGCGAGCACGCGGGACGGCGCGAGGCCGCACATCTCGAAGTACGACGTCATCCCGACGCCGAGCAGCTTCGTCGCGCCCGCCACGTTCTGGCGCTTCTGGCGCGCGCGCACGCCGTCGTAGTCGACGAGCGAGAGCGCCTTGGCCGCGGCGGCCTCGTGGTCGCCCGAGTCGTACGTGAGGCCGGTGTACGCCGTGTAGGGGAACTGCTCCTTGCGGATGTAGTTGCGCCGGCGCAGCTCGGCGGGGTCGATGCCCATCTTCGCGGCCATCACGTCCACGGTCCGCTCGATCGCGTAGGTCGCCTCGGGCCGCCCCGCGCCGCGGTACGCGTCGGTGGGGGTCATCGTGGTGAACACCGAGGTGCACGAGAAGTCGAAGGCCTTGGGGAAGTCGTAGACGCCCGCGTAGAGGAATGCCCCGAGGAGCGGCACGCCCGGCGTCACGAGCTGGAGGTACGCGCCCATGTCGCCGATGAGGCGCACGCGCATGGCGACGAACTTGCCCCGCTCGTCGGCCGCCAGCTCCACGTCCTGGATCTGGCCGCGGCCGTGGATGGTCGCCTGGGCGTTCTCGGTGCGCTCCTCGACCCATCGCACGGGGCAGCCGTGCTTGCGGGCGAGGGCCGTGCAGAGCAGTTCCTCGGCGTAGACGTTGAGCTTGGAGCCGAAGCCGCCGCCCACCGCGGGGGCGACCACGCGCACCTGGTGCTCGGGGATGCCGACCGTGATGGCCGTCATCACCTTGAGGATGTGGGGCACCTGGGTGGCCGAGTACAGGGTGATGTCGCCGCCGAAGGGCTGCGGCACCGCCGCCACCGCGCGCGGTTCCATCGCCATCGGGATGAGGCGCTGCTGGACGTAGCGCTGCTTCACCACGTACTTCGCGGTGCGCATCGCCTCGTCCACCTGCCCGGGCTGCTCCTCGATCACGAGGGGCCAGGTGTACGACACGTTGGTCCCGAGCGCGTCGTGGATCACCGTCGTGTCCTTGAGCGCGTCCTCGAGGTCGACGACCGCGCGCAGCGGCTCGTAGTCGACGACGATCGCGTCGAGGGCGTCGCGTGCGGCGGCGTCGCTGGTCGCGAGCACGGCGGCCACGCCGTCACCGACGTAGCAGACCTTGCCGACCGCGATCGGATAGTGCGCCGGGTTCTTCATGTCCTTGGTCACCGGCCAGGCGCACGGCATCGGGGCGGCCCACAGCGGCTGCAGGTCGGCGCCCGTGTAGACGGCGACGACGCCGGGCAGCCGCGAGGCGGCCGCGACGTCGATGCGCCCGATGCGGGCGTGCGCGTGCGGCGAGCGCAGCACCGCGAGGTGCAGCGCGCCGGGGATCTTGAGGTCGTTGGTGTACTTCGCCTCGCCCGTGAGGAGCGCGGGGTCCTCCTTGCGCAGGAGCGCCTTGCCGATCACGGTCGTCGGTCGCTGCTCGATCATCGTCATGTCCGTCGTGCCTCCCTCGTCCCGGTTCCGTCGCCTACTTCGTGCCCGCGGCGGCGAGCACGGACTTCACGATGTTGTGGTACCCGGTGCACCGGCAGAGGTTGCCCTCGAGCCCGACGCGCACCTCCTCCTCGGTCGGCCGCGGGTTCTCCTGCAGCAGGCCGATGGCGGCCATCACCATGCCCGGCGTGCAGTAGCCGCACTGCAGGCCGTGGTTCTCCATGAACGCCTTCTGCATCGGGTGCATCTCGCCGCCCTTGGCGAGGCCCTCGATCGTCGTCACGCTGCCGCCGTCGGCCTGCGCGGCGAGGATCGTGCAGCTCTTCACCGCCTCGCCGTCGAGGTGCACCGTGCAGGCGCCGCAGCTGGACGTGTCGCACCCGACGTTGGTGCCGGTGAGGCCGAGGTGCTCGCGGATGTAGTGCACGAGCAGGGTGCGGGCCTCGACCTCGCCGCTCGTCGTCGCGCCGTTGACCGTGATGCTGACCTTGACCGTGGTGCTCGCCATGCGTGCCTCCGTCGTGCGTGCGCGGCGCCCGCCCGATGTGCCGGTCGGCACGCCCGCGGGCAGTCTCACCGCGGGGCGCGGGTCGTGTCCACTTCGTGAACGGCCGCACGAGCCCCGCCGCGGCGCCGTGCGGCGCCGCGGGTCAGGCGTCGAGGCGGCGCAGGGAGCGGGCGGCGAAGCCGATCGTGAGGGTGGCCATCACGGCGAGCGCGGCCAGCCCGCCCCACGCCGTCGCCCACGACAGGTGGTCGGGGTCGGCGCGGTCCACGAGGCCCGCGCGCGCGAGGCGCAGGATGTTGGTCGCCGGGTTGATCCGCGCGACGGTGTGCAGCCAGCCCTGCATGACCGTGAGCGGCACCTGCGCGGTCGAGAGGAACATGACGACGAACACGGAGAGCTGCATGATCGCGGCGCCGCGCATGTCGCGGAAGCGGTAGGCGAGCGCGAGCCCCCAGCCGGCCGCCACCGTGGACAGCCCGAGCGACGCCGCGAGCAGCGAGAGGACGCCCCAGACGCCGGCGGTGAAACGCGCGCCGAGCGCCACGCCGAGCGACACGACGAGCGCGTTCATGATCGCCACGCGGACCCAGGTCGACATGAGCGGCCCGAGGATGAGCGAGGCGCGCGAGGACGGCGCCATGCGCAGTCGGTCGTAGAAGCCGCTCTCGAGGTCGCGGATCGTCGAGAAGCCGAGGCCCACGCCGCCGAAGGCCGATCCCATGAGGATGCCGAGCGGCATGTACCAGTTGATCGAGCGGTCGGTCGGGAAGCCGGGGAGTCGCGTGACGGCGTAGAAGGTCCCGGAGAACGCCACCATGTTGAAGATCGGCATCGCGAGGGCGGGGAAGAACGCCGACGGCAGGCGGCGCACGTTGCGGATGCCGCGCATCGCGAGCCCGCGCGCGCTGCGCAGCGTGCCGAGCTCGCTCGGCGAGCCGACGGCGAGGCTCACGACGCCGCCAGCCTGCGTCGCAGGGCGCGCAGCGCGAGCGCGGTGCCCACGACGCCGATGCCCGCGGGCACGAGCAGCGCCCGGGCGGCGGCCGACGCGCTCCAGCCCGAGACCGCGAGCGCGCGCTGGCCCTCCACCATGTGCGACACCGGGTTGACGTCCGCGATGGTGCGGTAGGCGCCGCTCATCGTCTCGCGGGGGAAGAACGCGCTCGAGAGGAACAGGAGGATGAACAGCAGGGGGAACGACCCCTGCACGGCCTCGGCCGAGCCGGTGCGCAGGGCGACGCCCGACATGAGCGCCCCGACCGCGTACGCCACGAGCATCCCTGCGAGGACGATCACGACGAAGCCCGGGATGCCGGCGCGCACCTCGGCGCCGAAGGGCCACAGCACCGCGACGAAGATCGCCGCCTGCACGGCGCCGAAGAGCGCCCCGCCGGCGAGCCGCCCGAGGAGGATCCCCGTGCGCGACGTGGGGGAGGCGAGGAGCCGGTCGAAGAAGCCGTCCTGGATGTCGGTGGCGAGGGCGGCCGCCCCCGTCACGGAGCCGAAGAGCACGCCCTGCGTCACCGTGCCCGCGAGCGAGAACTGGAGGAAGGACGACACCTCGGGGAAGCCGGGCAGCGCCGTGGCGCGGCCGAAGGACGAGTTGCTGAGCGCGGCGAAGAACAGGGGGAAGACGACGCTGGGGAACACGAGCGCCGGTTGGCGGACGATCGCGAGCGTGGAGCGCCGGGCGAGGGCGACCACGTGGGCCGCGCGCATCACGCGCCCTCGAGGCGGTGGCCGGTCGCGTCGGCGAAGACGTCGTCGAGGCTCGGCTCGTGGAGCTCGAGGTGTTGCAGCCGCACGCCCGCCTCGTCGAGCGCGCGCACGACGTCGGTCACGGCCGACGCCCCGCCGCGGAGCCCGACCCCGAGGCGACCCTCGGCGCCGGGCCGCAGCTCGCCGAAGCGCGCGAGCACGCCCCGCGCGGCGTCCTGCTGCGCGGCGGGCACCGTCACCATGAGCGACGGCTCGCGCACGTCTGCCTTCAGCTCCGCCGGCGTGCCGAGGCGCACGATGCGGCCGTGGTCGATGATGGCGACGCGGTCGGCGAGCTGGTCGGCCTCCTCGAGGTACTGGGTGGTGAGCATCACGGTGGTGCCCTCGCGGTTGAGCCGGCGGACCTCCTCCCACAGCGCGACGCGGCTCATCGGGTCGAGCCCGGTGGTGGGCTCGTCGAGGAACAGCACGGTGGGGCGGTGGATGAGCGAGAGCGCCAGGTCGAGACGGCGGCGCATGCCGCCGGAGTACGTGCCGACGCGCCGGTCGGCCGCGGCGGTGAGGCCGACGCGCTCGAGGAGCTCCTCCGTGCGCCCGCGCGACTCGGCGCGCGGGATGCCGTAGAGCACGGCCTGCAGCGCGAGCAGCTCGCGCCCGGTCATGAGGGGGTCGATCGCCGCGTCCTGCAGCGCCACGCCGATGCTGCGCCGCACCGCGTCCGCCTCGCGCACGACGTCGTGGCCCGCGACGCGCGCGGTGCCGCTCGTCGGTCGCAGGAGCGTGGTGAGCATCCGCACGGCGGTGCTCTTGCCCGCGCCGTTGGGTCCGAGGAATCCGAAGATCTCGCCCGGCCGGACCTCGAGGTCGATCCCGTCGACTGCCTTCACGTCGCCGAAGTGGCGGACGAGGCCCTCGGCGACGATCGGCGCGGTCGCGTCGCTGCCGCGGCCGCCCGTCACGCGTCCGCCATGGCGCGCCAGACCCGCTCGGGCGTGGCGGGCATGTCGACGTGGCGCACGCCGAGGTGCGCGAGCGCGTCGACGACGGCCGACTGGACCGCGGGAGTGGAGCCGATGGTGCCCGACTCGCCGATCCCCTTGGCGCCGAGGGGGTTGTGCGGCGTCGGGGTCTCCATGCGCACGAGCTGCATCGCGGGCGCCTCGACGGCGGAGATGAACGCGTACTCCGCGAGGTTGGACGTCGTCGGGTTGCCGTCGTCGTCGTAGCGCACCTCCTCGAGGAGCGCCTGCGCGGCGCCCTGGGCGATGCCGCCGTGCACCTGTCCCTCGAGGAGCATCGGGTTGAGCACGCGACCCGCGTCGTCGCAGGCGACGTGGCGCACGTGGCGGACCTTGCCGGTGTCGGCGTCCACCTCCACGACGGCGACGTGCGCGCCGAACGGGTACGTGGCGCCGCCCGAGGTGAACGTGTGCTCCTCGACGAGCCCGCCGTCGCCGGCGAGGCGGGTCGCGAGGTCGCCCCACCCGATCGCGCGCGCCGGCGTGCCGACGACGTGGAACGCGCCGCGGTCCTTGTCGAGCACGACGTCGGCCGGGTCGGCCTCGAGCGCGCGCGCCGCGTGGTCGCGCGCCGCGTCGACGAGGCGCACCGCGGTCTCGTGCACGGCCGCGCCGCCCAGCTGCAGCGAGCGCGAGCCGTACGTGCCGAGGCCGTCGGGGACGAGGTCGGTGTCGCCCCACCGCACGTCGATGCGGTCCATCGGGATGCCCGTCTGCTCGTGCGCGAGCATCGCCCAGGAGGTCACGTGGCCCTGGCCGTGGGGCGAGGTGCCCGTGTGGACGACGGCGCTCCCGTCGGGCAGCACCTGGATGCGCGCCATCTCCTTGTTGGTGCCGCCGCTCGTGATCTCGACGTACGCGCTCACGCCGATGCCGAGCAGGGTGCGGTCGCCCGCCGCGCGGCGGCGCGCCTGCTCGGCGCGCAGCGCGGGGTAGTCGGCGGCCGCGAGCGCCGCGTCGAGGGCGCCGCCGAAGTTGCCCACGTCGTACGCGGTGCCGATCGCCGTCGTGTGCGGCGCGTCGAAGGGGGCGATGAGGTTGCGCCGGCGCACCTCGGCGGGGTCCATGCCGATCTCGGCCGCGTACATGTCCATCGCGCGCTCGATGGCGGCCGTCGCCTCGGGCCGCCCCGCGCCTCGGTAGGCGACGATCGGCGTCGTCGTGGTGACCACCGAGCGGGTGCGGCACTCGATCTTGGGGATCGCGTAGACGCCGGAGGCCATCGGGCGGGTGCAGAACGGTGCGAGCACCGTGCCCATGTCGACCGCCCCGCCGCAGTCCTGCAGCACGTCGAGCTGGTAGGCGAGCACCCGGCCGTCCCGGGTGCCGCCGATGGCCACCCGCTGGACCTGACCGCGGCCGTGGCCCATGCCCACCATGGACTCGCTGCGGGTCTCGCGCCAGCGCACGGGGCGCCCGACGGCCGCCGCGAGGCGCCCGAGCAGGCGCTCCTCGGCGTAGGAGTCGATCTTGGCGCCGAAGCCGCCGCCGACGTCGGGCGTGATGACGCGCACGGCGGCGACGTCGAGGCCGTTGGCCTTGGCGAGCTGCTTGCGCACGCCCTGCGCGTGCTGGGTCGAGATCCACTGGTGCAGTCGCCCGTCCACCCACGCCGCGGCCGAGCCGCGCACCTCGAGCGGGCACGGGGCGAGGCGCTGGTTGACGAAGCGGCCGCGGACGACGACGTCGCAGCCCTCGAAGAAGCCGTCGTCGCTGAGGGCCGGCATGCCGAGCGCCGCGGTGTCGAAGGCGACGTTGCCGCCCATCTCGGGGTACGCGTGCGTCGACGACTCGAGCGCCGCCTCGAGGTCGACGAGCGCCTCGAGCGGCTCGTAGTCGACGATCACGAGGTCCGCGGCGTCGGCTGCCTGGTCGGGGCGCTCCGCGACGATGGCGACGACCGGCTCGCCGACCCACCGGACGCGGTCGGAGGCGAGCATCGACTTGCGCGCCTGGGGGTTGTACGCGGCCTTCTCGAGCTCGAGGCCGAGCGTCGCCGCGGTGTGGACCGCGATCACGCCGGGTGCGGCGGCCGCGGCCGACACGTCGATCGCACCGAGCGTCGCGTGGGCCATGGTGGATCGCACGTAGTGCACCCAGGCGGCGCCGCGCAGCGCGGGCTCGTCTCGAAGGTCGTCCATGTACGTCCCGCCGTCGGTGAGGAACTTCGGGTCCTCCTTGCGGAGGACGCGGTTGCCCAGGATGCTGCCGCCCATGCGCGGGCGACGCTACCGCACGCGGCTCAGGGCTGCAGCGGGCCGAGCGGCTGGATCGTGCCGTTCGCTCGTGCGCGCTCGCCGCGCACCGAGAGGATCCCGGCCACGATCGAGTACGGCCAGCGCGCGGGCAGCTCGACGCTGGCGGCGGGGGAGTCGAGGAGCGGCACGCGCTTCTCGTTGGGCAGCAGGTACCCCAGCTGCGAACGGATCGCGTCGCGGGTGCCCTGCGTGCTGCGCAGCTCGGAGACCTCGTCCTGCAGCGCCGCGTTGACGTCCTCGTAGACGGCGAATCGCTCGCGCGCCGACGCGAGGGCCTGGCGCTGCGCGATCCAGGAGCGGCGGGCATGACGAAGAGGGCCATCACGAAGCCGAGCACGATGACGAGGCCGAGCGCCGGGAGCGCGTACCGGGTGCGCGAGCGGGGGACGGCGACGGTGGACACGACACACCATTGTGGCGGTCGCGCCGCGCGTCCGCGAGGATCAGCGCGTCGCGGCGGCGAATGCCGCGCGTCCCGGGTACCGCGCGGCGGTGCCGAGGTCGCGCTCGATGCGCAGCAGGCGGTTGTACTTGGCGACGCGGTCGCTGCGCGCCGGCGCCCCCGTCTTGATCTGCCCGCAGCCCGTCGCGACGGCGAGGTCGGCGATGGTCGCGTCCTCGGTCTCGCCGCTGCGGTGGCTCATCACGCGGGCGTAGGAGTGCTCGCGGGCGAGCGCCATCGTCTCGAGCGTCTCGGAGAGCGTGCCGATCTGGTTGACCTTCACGAGCACCGCGTTGGCGACGCGCGACTCGATGCCGCGCCGCAGTCTCGCGGCGTTGGTGACGAAGAGGTCGTCCCCGACGAGCTGCACGCGGTCGCCGAGGGCGCGGGTGAGCGCGGCCCAGCCGTCCCAGTCGTCCTCCGCCATCGCGTCCTCGATCGACACGATGGGCCAGCGCGCGACGAGGTCCGACCACCAGGCGACGAGACCGTCGGCGTCGAGCGTGCGCCCCTCGCCCTCCAGCACGTAGCGCCCGTCGCGCCACAGCTCGCTCATCGCGGGGTCGAGCGCGATCGCGACGTCGCGCCCGGGCTCGAAGCCCGCGCGGTGCACCGCCTCGACGAGGGCCTCGATCGCGGCCTCGTTGCTCGCGAGGTCGGGCGCGAAGCCGCCCTCGTCGCCGACGCCGGTCGCGAGGCCCCGCCCGCGGAGCACCGCCTTGAGCGCGTGGTACGTCTCGGTGCCCCAGCGCAGCGCCTCGGCGAAGGACGGCGCGCCGAGGGGCACGACCATGAACTCCTGCAGGTCGACGTTGTTGTCGGCGTGCGCGCCGCCGTTGAGCACGTTCATCATCGGCACGGGCAGCACGTGCGCGTCGTCGCCGCCGACGTGGCGCCACAGTGGCAGCCCGCGGGCGGCGGCCGCGGCGTGCGCCGTCGCGAGGCTCGCGCCGAGGATGGCGTTGGCCCCGAGGCGCGACTTGGCCGCGGTGCCGTCGAGCGCGACGAGCGCGGCGTCCACCGCGCGCTGGTCCGCCGCGTCGGCGCCGCGGAGCGCGCGCGCGATCTCGCCATCGACGTGGCCGACCGCGCGCGCGACGCCCTTGCCCAGGTAGCGCGCACCGCCGTCGCGCAGCTCCACCGCCTCGTGCTCGCCGGTGGAGGCGCCCGAGGGCACCATCGCGCGGCCACGTGCGCCGGAGGCGACGACGACCTCGACCTCGACGGTCGGGTTGCCGCGCGAGTCGAGCACCTCGAGCCCGCGCACCTCGCGGATCTCGGTGGTCGCGGACATCGCCGAGAGGCTACGGGCGCGGCGCGCGCCGGGCCCGGGGCGGCTCAGCGGGCCTTCACCTCGTCCCAGAGCGCGTCGAGCGCGGCGAGGTCGGCCCCGGCGCCCCCCTCGGCGACGTCCATGCCCCGCTCCCGGGCCAGTGCCAGCACGGCCTCGAAGCGGGCGCGGAACTTGTCGGTGGCCGCCCGCAGCGCCGTCTCGGGCTCGGCGCCGAGGTGGCGCGCCAGGTTGACCACCGAGAAGAGCAGGTCCCCGACCTCCATGCGCACCACGTCGGGGTCGCCCGCCTGGGCCGCGCGGCGCAGCTCGAGGGACTCCTCGGTGACCTTGTGCCACGGGCCGTCGACGCTCGGCCAGTCGAAGCCGCGGTCGGCGGCGCGGCGCTGCACCTTGGCCGCGTACATGAGCGCGGGTGCCGCGCGTGCGACGCCGTCGAAGGGCCCGGCGCCGCCGGGCGACGCCGCCTCGCGTTCGCGGCGCTTGACCTCCTCCCACGTCGACACGACGTCGCCGGCCGACTCGGCCGTCGCGTCGCCGAAGACGTGCGGGTGGCGACGCACGAGCTTGTCGTGGATCGCGCGGGCGACGTCGGCCATGGTGAAGCGTCCCTGCTGCTCCGCGATCGTCGCATGGAACTCGACCTGGTACAGGAGGTCGCCGAGCTCCTCGATGAGCGCGTCGTCGGCCGCCGTGCCCCGCGCGTCGAGCGCACCGATCGCGTCGACGACCTCGTACGTCTCCTCGAGGAGGTAGCGCACGAGCGACGCGTGCGTCTGCTCGCGGTCCCACGGGCACCGCTCGCGCAGCGTCCGCGCGAGGGCGTGCAGCCGCACGAGCTCGCCCGCGACGGGCTCGCCGAGCGACGGGATCCACAGCGAGGTGAGGTGGTCGGCCTCGACCGCGCGGTCCATCTCGGCCCACGTCGTGTGCACCACCCGCTGCTGCGACGTGCCGAGCCGCACGAGCAGCGCGACCGGCTCGTCGCCGCCCGCCGACTCGTGCGCGAGCTTCACCTCCGAGAGCACCCAGTTGGCGTGGCACTGCGCGACGAGCATCGGCCCGTGCATCCCGGCCGCGTGCTCGGCGAAGCGGTGCGCGTCGACGAGGCGCACGCCCCCCGCGAACGGGTCGACGCCGAGGGCGGCCCACGCCGCGTCGAGGAACGACACGGCCGGCACGATGCTCGTCTCGACGCGCGCGTCGGCGCGCAGCAGGTCGACCGTGCGATCGAGCACGAGCGGCGACCCGGGCACCGCGTAGACGACCGCGCCGTGCTCCGAGGCGGCCGCCACGACGCGCTCCACGATCGCGGCGTACACCTCGTCGAAGGTGGAGTGCCGCTCGTACTCGTCGTCGCAGGTCGTCGCGCCGAGGGCGAGCGCGACGCCGGCGCTCGGATGGTGCGCGGTGCGCAGGATCCGCACCGGGTGGGCGGCGAGTGCGGCCCGCGCGGCGTCGGTCAGGTGCGCGGGGTCGCCGGGTCCCAGCCCGACGACGGTGACGCGCGGCGCCATCGGCGCGGCGTCAGGTGTTGGGGTCGACGGCGCCGCTCGCCGGGTTCCACCGCCCGTAGGCGGAGTCGACCGACACGTCGGCGGTGGCGAGCAGTCCGTCCAGCAGTGCGGCGCCCGGGTCGGCCGCGGTCGCGGCGCGCAGGTCGTCGGCGACCTCGTCGTACGGCCGCACGAGGATCACGTGCCAGCCGAAGGAGGACCGCACCGGGTCGGTCGGCACGCCGGCCCGCGCGCGGAGCGCGCCGGCGACGAAGTCGCGGTCGAAGGACGTCCACATCTCGCGCAGCCCGAGGCAGTCGCCGGTGGGTCCGGCGAGCACGCCGCCCGTGCGCGGCGCGGCCGGCTCGTCGGAGTGCTCGGCCGCGACGTCGGCGAAGGGCGCCCCCGCGCGCAGCTCCGCGAGGAGCGCGCGGGCGCGGTCGCGGGATCCGACGACGAGGTGGCGCAGGCAGAGCGCCCCGAGCGTCGCGGGCTCGCGGGCGTAGGCCTCGCGCGCCTCGGCGTCGTCGGGCGCGCCGAGGCGGCCGCGGGCGACGAGCGCCGAGTTGATGTCGAGCACGAGCGTCTCGAGGAAGGCGGGGGCCGTCCCCAGCTGGCCGGCGGCCTCCATGCCGGCGCGGGCGGCCTCGCGGTCGGCGTTGGTCACCGACTCGCCGCGCGCAGCCAGCAGTTGGCGCGTCGCCTCGGCCTCGATGAGGCTGCCGAGCACCCCGCGCACCGTGTCGCCGGGGGCGACGCCGCCGATGAGCGAGAGCTGGCCGACCTCGGCGAGGTCCTCCAACGTCGTCTCCAGCTCGTCGCGCGAGATGCGCACGCCCTCGACGGTGGCGGCCGTCGGGCGCACGACGCCGCACGCCGGGGCGACGAGCGCGCCGAGCACGACGAGCAGCGCACCGCGGACGGTGGCGCGCCGGGCCGACATCGCGGTCACACTACTTGCGGCTCGTCGGGTGGCGCGACCTCGCGCAGGAGCGCGAGCACCGCGCGCGCGGGCGCGACGTCGCGCGGCAGTCGCGCCGTCAGGCGGCGCGCGCGCTCGTCGTGCGAGGCGGATGGCATCGTGCGCGCGAGGCGCATGCGCACGCTCGCGCGCAGGTCGATCGGCACGATGGCGGCGACGCCGTCGGCGACGGAGATCTCCCGGACGCCGAGCCGGTGGCACTCCGCGCGCAGCGCCCCCACGTCGAGGAGTGCCTCGGCGGGCGGCGGCGGCGGCCCGAACCGGTCGGCCCACTCTCGTCGCAGGTCGTCGACCTGCGCGTGCGACGTGACGCCGACGAGCCGGCGGTAGGCGTCGAGGCGCTGGTCCTCGCGCGGGACGTACTCGGCGGGGAGGTACGCGGTGGTCGGTACGTCGAGCACGAGGTCCGCCGGCGCCGCGGGGGACTCGCCCTTCATCTCGGCGACGGCCTCGGTGACGAGCTGGCAGTAGAGGTCGTAGCCGACCGCGGCGATGTGGCCGCTCTGGGCCTCGCCGAGGAGGTGTCCCGCGCCACGGAGCTCGAGGTCGCGCATCGCGATGCGGAAGCCGCTGCCCAGCTCCGTCGACTCGCCGATGGTCCGCAGGCGCTCGTGGGCCTCCTCGGTGAGCGAGCGGTCGCGCGGGTGGAAGAGGTAGGCGTAGGCGCGCTGGCCGCTGCGGCCCACGCGCCCGCGCAGCTGGTGGAGCTGGCCCAGGCCGAGCAGGTCGGCGCGCTCGACCACCAGCGTGTTGACCGTCGGCATGTCGATGCCGCTCTCGATGATCGTGGTGCAGACGAGCACGTCGTAGGCGCCCTCCCAGAAGTCCACGACGACGCGCTCGAGCCGCGCCTCGTCCATCTGGCCGTGGGCCACGGCGATGCGCGCCTCGGGCACGAGGCGGCGCAGCTCCTCGGCGCGGTCCTCGATGGTCTGCACGCGGTGGTGCACCCAGAACACCTGGCCGTCGCGGAGCCGCTCGCGTCGGATCGCCTCCACCGCGACGCGCTCGTCGTACTCGCCGACGAACGTGAGGATCGGTTGGCGGTCGGTGGGCGGCGTCTGTAGGAGCGACAGGTCGCGGATCCCCACGAGGCTCATCTCGAGCGTGCGCGGGATCGGGGTCGCCGAGAGCGTGAGCACGTCGACGTGGGTGCGGAGCCGCTTCATCCGCTCCTTGTGCTGCACGCCGAAGCGTTGCTCCTCGTCGACGACGAGCAGCCCGAGGTCGCGGAAGCGCACGTCGTCCTGGAGCAGCCGGTGCGTGCCGATCACGCAGTCCACGGACCCGTCGGCGAGGCCCGCGAGCACGTCGCGCGCCTCGGCGGCGGTGCAGAAGCGCGAGAGCGTCGCCACCCGCAGGGGGTAGCCGGCGAATCGCGCGGCGAACGTCGCGCCGTGCTGCGCCGCGAGCAGGGTGGTGGGCACGAGGACGGCCACCTGCTTGCCGTCCTGGATGCACTTGAACGCCGCGCGCACCGCCACCTCCGTCTTGCCGAAGCCGACGTCGCCGCACACGAGCCGGTCCATCGGCACCGCGCGCTCCATGTCGGCCTTGGTCTCCTCGATGGCGCGCCGCTGGTCGGGCGTCTCCTCCCACGGGAACGCCGCCTCCATCTCGCCCTGCCAGGCACCGTCGGCGGCGAACGCGTGCCCGGGCGCCCGCACGCGGCGCTGGTACAGCACGACGAGCTCCTGCGCCACCTCCCTCACCGCGCTGCGCACGCGCGCCTTCGACCGCGCGAAGTCCGCGCCTCCCATGCGGTGCAGCGCGGGGGCGTCGCCGCCCACGTACTGGCGCACCACGTCGAGGTGGTCGGTCGGGACGTAGATCGTGCCGTTGGCGTACTGGAGGTGCAGGTAGTCGCGCTCGACGCCGCCCATTGCGCGGGTGACCATGCCGAGGTACCGCCCGATGCCGTGCACCTGGTGCACCACGTGGCCGCCGATGGCGAGGTCCTCCCAGCCCGCGCCCGCCCCGCGGCGGGGGGCCCGCCCGGGGCGCCGCGTGCGGCGCCGGCCCGTGAGGTCCGACTCGGCGACGATCGCGAGGCGCTCGGCCTCGAGCACGCAGCCGCGCGACAGCGGCGCCACGACGACGGCGAGCCCCGGCTCGGCCGGCGACGTGCCGTCCTCGGCCGGTCGCCGCGCGACGAAGCCCTGCTCGCGGAGCACCTCGGCGAAGCGCGCGGCCGACGCCTCGGTGTCCGCCGCGACGACCATGCGTCCGTCGTCGGCGAGCAGGCGCCGCGCGCGCGCACCGACCGCCTCGAGGTCGTTGGTCGGCGCACCCCACGCGCCGCACTCCACGCGCGCCATGGCCGGCCCCGTCGCGGCGGCGTGCATCGCGACGAGCGACCGGGCGGTCGTGCCCTCGAGCAGCGCCGCGACGTCGGCGTGCAGGTGCGGGAAGGGCCGCTCGGGGTCGCGCGACCACGTCGAGGCGAGGGCGCGGGCGAGATCGTCCTCCTCGGCGAGCAGCTCCGCCCCGCGGTCGCGCACGCGGCGCGGCTCGCAGACGACGACGTGGAGCGGCCCGTGCGCGGCGGCGACGTCGGTGACGAGGCGCGGCGCACCCGCGACCCACGGCAGCCACGACTCCATGCCGTCGAACGCCTGGCCCTCCGCGAGGCGCTCCCACTGCTCGCGTCCCCACGGCTCCTCCGCCACGAGCGCACGCGCACGCGCGCGCGCGTCGTCGTCGAGCCGCAGCTCGCGGGCGGGGAAGATCCGCGCCTCGGCGATCTCCCGCGTGCTGCGCTGGTCGTCGGGGTCGAACTCGGCGAGGCGATCCACCTCGTCGCCCCAGAGGTCGACGCGGATCGGGGCCGCCGCGGTGCCCGGGAACACGTCGACGATCGAGCCGCGTCGGGCGAACTCGCCGCGGTGCTCGACGACGTCCTCGCGCCGGTACCCGAAGGCGACGAGCCGCGCGGCGAGCTCGTCGGGGTCGACCGTGCCGCCGGCGGCGACGCGGATCGGGTCGGGGTCGTCCGGCGCGCACTTCTGCAGCAGCGCGCGCACGCCCGCGACGACGACCCGGGGGCGTTCGGCGCGCAGGCGCCAGCCGACCTCGAGGCGCCGGCTCATCGTCTCGACGCTCGGGCTGACGCGCTCGAACGGGAGGGTCTCCCAGGCGGGGAGCACCACGGCGTCGTGCTCGCCGAGGAAGGCCGCGAGGTCGTCGCGCAGGGTCGCGGCGTCGGTGCCGCTCGGCACGACCGCGAGGAGCAGCTCCCCGTCGAGCCGCTCGCACAGCCCCGCGATCGCGAGCGCCCGCGCGTGGTCGGGGACGGCCACGGCGGCGTTGCGCGCCCCGAGGGCGTCCCCGAGGGCGCGGTGGTGCGCGAGCGTGCCGGCGAGCGCCGCGAGCGGCGGGGTCGTCACGGGCGCCCTACCGGGCGTTGACGGTCCGCATCGCGGCGTCCGCGCCGTCGCGCACGATCGCCTCGACCGCGTCGGCCGCCACCTCCACGGCCACGTCGAGCGCGGCCCGCGTCTCGCCGGTGGGCCGCGCGAGCACGTGCTCCCCGCCCCGCTCCTTGGTCGGCGGCTTGCCGACGCCGATCCGCACGCGCACGAAGTCGCGGGTGCGCAGGTGCCGCTCGATCGACTCGAGCCCGTAGTGGCCGGCGAGCCCGCCGCCCATCTTCACGCGCACGGTCCCCGGCGGCAGGTCGAGCTCGTCGTGCACGACCACGATGCGCGCCGCGTCCCCGATGCCGTAGGCGCGGGCGAGCGGCCCGACGGCGTCGCCCGAGTCGTTCATGAAGGTCGTCGGGGCCGCGAGCAGGACGCGGCGTCCGTCGGTCGTCGCCTGCGCCTCGAGCGCGCGGTGGCGGCCCGCCCGCAGCGACGCACCCCACCGTCGTGCGAGCAGGGCGACGACGTCGGCGCCCACGTTGTGGCGCGTCCCGGCGTAGCGGTCCCCGGGATTGCCCAGTCCGACGACCAGCGCGTCGAACGGCGTCCCCCGACGCTCCGGCCGCCCCCGGCGGCCGAACGGCGCCATGGGGGACTACTCGGTGGGCTTCGCGTCCGCCGCCGGAGCGGCGCCCTCGGCGGGCGCGGCCGCGGCCTCGCCCTCGGCGGGCGTCGCGGTGGCCGCCGGCGCGGCGACCTCCTCGATCTTGGTGGTGAGCACGGTGATGACGACCGTGTCGGGGTCGCCGACGGCGGTCACGCCGGCCGGCAGCGAGAGGTCGCCGAGGCGCACGACGTCGTCCATGCCCATGTCGGAGACGTCGACGACGATCTCGTTGGGGATGTTGGTCGCGGTGGCGCGGAGGTTGATCGCGTTGACGACCGGGTCGACGATGCCGCCCTCGGACACGACGGCCTTGGCGACGCCGGTGAGGTGCAGCGGCACCGCCATGGTGATGAGCTCGGTGAGCGAGATCTGCATGAAGTCGACGTGGCGCACGACGCGCTTGACCGGGTCGCGCTGCAGTTCCTTGACGATCGCCGGGTACTTCTGGTCGCCGACGTGCAGCTCGAGGATCGTGTTCTGCCCCGCCGGGCCCGCGAGCGCGTCGCGCAGGTCGCGGCGCCCGACGACGACCTTGACCGGCTCCATGCCGTGGCCGTAGATGATCCCGGGGATCTGCTCGGCGGCGACGAGCCGGCGCGAGGCGGCGCTCCCGGTGGCGCGGCCGACGGTGGTCTTGAGTGCGGTGGGCATACGGAGGCCGCAGTCTACGGCCTCAGGCCTGGTTTTCGCCCCCGAACAGGTCGCTCACGCTGGTCTCCTCGAAGACCGCGGCGAGGGCGTCGGCGATGATCTTGGCCACCGAGAGGACCTCGACCTTGTCGAATCGCTTGTCCTCGCCGAGCGGCAGGGTGTTGGTCACCACGACCCGCTCGATCTTGGAGTTCTTGAGACGGTCCACCGCCGGCCCCGACAGCACCGCGTGCGTCGCCATGGCCCACACCTCTCGCGCGCCGCGTGCCAGCAGCAGCTCCGCGGCGCTCACCATGGTCCCGGCGGTGTCGATCATGTCGTCGGCGAGGATGCAGAGGCGGCCCTCGACGTCGCCGATGACCTCCTTGGCCACCGCGACGTTGGCGAGACCCTTGGGGCGGCGCTTGTTGATGAAGGCGACGTCGGCGCTCATGTCGGCGAGGTGCTGGGCGAAGCGCTCCGCGACCTTCACGCGGCCGGCGTCGGGCGACACGATCACGACGCCCTCGCGCGCGTGGTCGCGCACGTAGCGCTCGAGCACCGGCATCGCGGTGAGGTGGTCGACCGGGCCCTCGAAGAAGCCCTGGATCTGGCCCGAGTGCAGGTCGAGCGACACCATGCGCTTGGACCCCGCCGCCTTGAAGAGGTCGGCGAGCAGGCGCGCGGTGATCGGCTCGCGGCCCTCGGCCTTGCGGTCCTGGCGCGCGTACCCGTAGAAGGGGCACACCGCGGTGATGCGCTTGGCCGACGCGCGGTACGCGGCGTCGATCATGATCAGCTGCTCCATGATCGAGTCGTTGATGCTGCGACCGTCCACGCCGCAGTGCGTCTGCATGATGAAGACGTCGCCGCCGCGGATCGACTCGCCGAAGCGCGGCCGGAGCTCGCCGTTGGAAAACTCGGTGACGCTCGCCGTGCCGAGCCGCACGCCGAGGTGCGTCGCCACCTCGTCGGCGAGGGCGGGGTGGGTGCGCCCCGTATAGAGCGCCATCCGCTTCGTGGTGACCTTGTCGATCGACGAGTTCACGTGCCCCGACCCCCCGTTGCGCGCCCATCATAGAACGCGCCGGTGACCGCGCCGTCGGCGACGGCGTCGCCCTCCGCGAGGTGCGCGTACGGACCGACCACCGCGCCGGCGCCGACGGTCGCCCCGCGCGCGACGGTCTGCTCGACGCGGGCCCCGTCCCCGACGGTCGTGTCGACGAGACGCGTGTCCGGCCCGATCTCGCAGCCGTCCCCGATCGCGGTCGCGCCCTGCAGGATCGTGCCGGGCAGCAGCGTGACGTCCCGCCCGATGGCGACCGTCACGTCGATGAAGGTCTGGCGTGGGTCGTACATGGTCACGCCCCGCAGGAGCCACTCCCGGTTGGTCCTCGCCCGCAGCTCGCGCTCCGCGAGGGCGAGCTGCCAGCGGTCGTTGACGCCCGTGACCTCGGCGGCCGGCGCCGTGTGGGAGCCGACGCGGTGGCCCATGCCCGCGAGCACCCCGACGACGTCGGTGAGGTAGTACTCGCGCTGGGAGTTGCGGTTCTCGATCCGGCGCAGGGCGGGACCCAGCAGGTCCCGCCGGAAGGCGTAGATGCTGGTGTTGACCTCGGCGATCGCGCGCTG
Organism: Actinomycetota bacterium; assembly: GCA_041158045.1. Taxonomy (GTDB): domain Bacteria; phylum Actinomycetota; class Acidimicrobiia; order Acidimicrobiales; family Ilumatobacteraceae; genus CAXRBC01. Next base: position 29,765 of record JBEBCD010000083.1, read on the forward strand.
CTCGGGCGTCGCGTCGCGCTCCTCGACCACGCCGACGACGCGGTCCTCGCGGCCGCGCAGCACCCGCCCGTAGCCGAACGGGTCGTCCACGTGGGCCGTGAGCAGCGTGGCGGCGTTGCCCGACTTCTCGTGCTCCTCCACGAGGGCCGCGACCGTGGCGGGCCGCAGCAGCGGGGTGTCGCCCGGCATCACGACGACGGTGCTCGTGTCGTCGAGCTCGGGCCCGGCGAGCGGCTCGAGGCCCTCGAGGCCTGCCCGCGCGGCGTCCCCGGTGCCCAGCTGGGCCTCCTGGCGGGCGAATGCGACGCGCGCCCACTCCGGGGCGCGCGTCGAGACCTCGCCGCGCACCTCGTCGGCGGCGTGGCCCGTGACGACGATGGTGCGGGCCGGCGCGACGTCGCGCAGCGCGGCGACCACGTGGATCACCATCGGCAGCCCGCACATGACGTGGAGCGGCTTCGGCCGCGTCGACCGCATGCGGGTACCCTCGCCCGCGGCGAGGATCACCGCGTAGGTCGTCACGCCCGCCGTGCTACCACAGGTGCGCCCCGGTCGCGCGACGCGCGCGGCGAGGGGATCGTCGTTCCGGGGAGAGGATTCGAACCCCTATATACGGGACCAAAACCCGTCGTCCTGCCATTGAACGACCCCGGAGCGTGGCGCCACGAGTCTACGGCCCGTGCGCGCTATCGTCGGCGACGCATGGGATCACTCGTCAAGCGTCGCCGCAAGCGGATGCGCAAGAAGAAGCACAAGAAGATGCTTCGTCGCACCCGCGCTCAGCGCAACAAGTAGCCGACCCGCCCGTCAGCCGCGCGCGTCGAGCGTGCGGGTGACGACGACCGTCGCGCCCTCCAGGGTGCGCGCGGCGTCGCCGTGGTCGCCGTCGAGCCACCAGGTCGCACCGCTCCCCGCGAGCGTCGGCGTCGCGCCGCACGCGCGCCGGATGTCCTCCCGCCACCGCGCGAGCCGTGGCTCCACGACGCACGCGGCCGCCTCGAGGTCATTGGGCCCCGTCGCCGCGGGCGTGCCGGGTGCGCGGCGCGCGAGCTCGTCCCACGCGGCGTAGACCGCGGGCGTCGACACGCCGAAGGGCGGCACGACGAGGGTGACGACGAGGTCGACGTGGGGCAGCGGCCGGACGATCTCGCCGATGCCGCCGACGCGCGCGCGGCCCCCCGCGAGGCAGAAGGGCACGTCCGCCCCGATGCGCGCCGCGCCCTCGAGGTCCCGCCAGCCGGCCCAGCGCAGCACCGCGGCCGCGTCGGCGCTGCCGCCACCCAGGCCGCCGCCCGCCGGGATCTCCTTGCGCAGCCGCACGTCGGCGCGCCGCCCGCACAGGGCGAGGGCTCGCGCCACGAGGTTGTCGCCGCCCCCGCCGACGGCGCCCGCGTGGGGGCCCGTCACCTCGATGCGCGGCGGGCGGTCCTCGTCGTGCGGCGAGATCTCGAGCGAGTCGGCGAGCGCGAGCGTCACCATCTCGGCGTCGATGAGGTGGTAGCCGTCGTGGCGCACGCCGATCACGCGGAGCGTGCGCGTGAGCTTGGCGTGCGCGGCGACGGTGACGGCGGTGCTCACGGCGTCCCAGTGTGGCGGCTCGCACGCTCGAGGCGCGCCCAGTCGTCGAGTCCGAGCTCCTCGGCGCGGGCCGTCGGTGCGACGCCGGCGGCGTCGAAGGCGGCGGCATCGACGAGGCCGGCGAGCGCGCGCCGCAGCATCTTGCGGCGATGGGCGAAGCCGGCGCGCACGAGCGCCATGAGCCGCACCCGGTCGGCGTCGACCGCCGGCCGGTCGCGGCGCACGATCTCGACGAGCACCGAGTCGACGCGCGGTACGGGCAGGAAGACGTCGCGGGGCACGTCGCCCGCGAGCCGCGCGACGGCCCAGTACGCCACCTTCACGCTCACCGCGCCGTAGGCCCCGTCGCCCGGTCCGGCGACGATGCGTTCGCCGACCTCGCGCTGGACCATCACGAGCATGCGGGCGATGCCCGGCGCGCCGTCGAGCAGGTCGGCCACGAGCGGGGTCGCCACGTTGTACGGCAGGTTGGACACCAGCACGGCGCGCCCCCCGGGCGGCGCGAGGCGGGCCCAGTCGAGCGTCGTGGCGTCGGCGTGCAGCAGCTCCACGTCGGGATGCCCGGCGAGCACCTCGCCCAGCGCGCGCACGAGCCCGTCGTCCACCTCGATCGCGGTGACGCGCGCCCCGGTCTCGGCGAGCGCGAGCGTGAGCGCCCCGAGCCCGGCCCCGACCTCGATCACGCGGTCGCCGGGGCCCACCCCGGCGAGGCGGGCGATGCGCCGCACCGTGTTGGGGTCGACGACGAAGTTCTGCCCGCGCGCGCGTCGCGGGGCGAGGCCGTGGCGGGCGAGCAGCTCGACGGCCCGGGCGCGCCCGAGCGTCACGGTGCGGGCCTCGCGCTCACCAGCCGGCGACGACGGGGATCGGCACCTCGGCGAGGTCGGACAGCGCCTCGTACACCTTGGTGTGCAGGAGCATCGTCGCGTTGGCCGGCATCGACTCGCGGAGCACGTTGATGCAGCTCGCGGTGCGGCCGTTGTTGAGGTTGGTGATCGTGAGGGGCGCGCCGAGGGGGGCGGGCGGCACCCAGCAGACGTTGGCCGGGCCGCCGTCGAAGTTGCTGAACGAGGCCGTGCCCTGCACGCCCGCGTCGAGCGACGGGTACGCGATCTGCGCGGAGCCGTCCTGCACGACGGGCGGCGGACCGCCGAGGATCACCGGAGCCGGTACCTCGTCGCCGCCGGCGGCCGTCGTGGTCGTCGCGGCCGTCGTCGTCCCCGCCCCGCCGTCGCCGCGCGACCACCACACGAGCGGGAGCGCGAGCAGGGTGACGCCGACCAGCACGGCGATGCGGCGGCGCTCGTAGACGGTCAGCACGCTGCGCCGCCCGCGAGCGCGGGGAAGACCCGCTCGGCGTTGCGCGCGGTCGCCTCGGCGACCCGGGCGACGGTCGTGCCGCGGAGCTCGGCGAGCATCGCGCCCACGTGCGCGACGAGCGCCGGGTGGTTGGCCCTGCCGCGGTGGGGCACGGGCGCGAGGTACGGCGCGTCGGTCTCGACGAGCATGCGGTCCTCCGGGCACGCGGCGGCGGCCGCGCGCACGTCGTCGGCGTTCTTGAACGTCACGATGCCGGAGAACGACAGCCACGCCCCCCGATCGAGGCAGCGACGCGCCTCCTCGGGCCCGCCGGTGAAGCAGTGGAAGACGGTGCGCGGGGGCGTGCCCTGCTCGTCGAGGATGGCGAAGGTGTCGTCCCACGCCTCGCGGGTGTGCACGACGAGGGCCAGCCCCCGCTCGTGCGCCCAGGCGATCTGGCGGGCGAACGCCTCGCGCTGCACCGCGCGGTCGGAGTGGTCGTAGTGGTAGTCGAGCCCGCACTCGCCGACGGCCACCACGCGGGGCCCGCCGAGCAGGTCCGGCATCCAGTCGAGCCCGTCCTTCGCGTCGTGCGGGTGCAGCCCGACCGTCGCCCACACGTCGGGCTCGCGCGCCGCGACCGCGAGCGCGGCGAGCGAGGTGTCGTGCGCGGTCCCGATCGTCACCATGCGCGTCACGCCGGCCTCGCGCGCGGCGGCGAGCGCCGCGTCGGTGCCGCCCTCGATGCGCTCGTCGGTGAGGTGGCAGTGGGTGTCGACCCACCCGCCGACGGCGGCGCTCACGTGCGCTTGCGGGGGAAGAGCGGCTCGCCCTTGGTGACGGGGAGCCCACCCGGGTAGCCGCCCCACGCGCCGTCCGGTCCGATGCGCCGGTCCTCGACGCGGCCGTCGAGGCCGAGGCGCCGCCAGATCTCCTGGCACACGTTGGGCAGGGCGGGGGAGGCGAGGAGCGTGACGATCCGCAGCGCCTCGAGCGCGTCGCCCATCACGCGCGCGACGGCGTCCCCCTCGGGCATCTTCCAGGGCTCGTGGGTCTCGAGGTGCGCGTTGGTCGCGCGGATGAGCGCCCAGGTCGCCTCGAGTGCGCGGGCGGGCTGCGGCTCCGCCCAGGCCTCCGTCGCCTCGGCCACGGCGCGCGCGGCCGCGGGGGCGAGTGGCGAGTCGGCGGCGGGCGCGGGTCCGCGCCCGCCGCACTTCTTCTCCACCACCGTCGCGACGCGGGCCGCGAGGTTGCCCAGGTTGTTCGCGAGGTCGGCGTTGTAGCGCGCGAGCAGGCCGTCGTGGGAGAAGTCGCCGTCGTTGCCGTACGCGGTGTCGGCGAGCAGGTAGTAGCGGAATCCGTCGACGCCCACCTCGTCCACGAGGTCGAGCGGGTCGACGACGTTGCCCGTCGTCTTCGACATCTTCTCGCCGTCGGCGAGAAGGAAGCCGCCGACCGCCCACCCGCGGGGTGGCTCGAGGCCGGCCGACATGAGCATCGCGGGCCAGTAGACGCAGTGGAAGCGGATGATGTCCTTGCCGATGAAGTGGCAGTCGACCGGCCACCGCGCGGCGAAGCCGGCGGGATCCGAGCCGTAGCCGTGCGCCGACGCGTAGTTGGTGAGCGCGTCGAACCACACGTAGGTCACCTGCGACGGGTCCCACGGCAGCGGGATGCCCCAGGTGAGCGAGCGCCGGCTGATCGAGAAGTCCTGGAGGCCCTGGCGGATGAAGCCGAGCACCTCGTTGAGGCGGTGGCGCGGCGTGATCGCGTCGGGGTGCGCGGCGTACCAGTCGAGGAGGCGGCCCTCGAAGCGCGAGAGGCGGAAGAACCAGTTGTCCTCCTCGACGTACTCCACGGGCCGCGAGTGGATCGGGCAGTTGCCGCCCACGAGGTCGGCCTCGAGGTAGTACGCCTCGCACGCGACGCAGTAGTGGCCGCGGTAGGTGTCGGACTCGATGTCGCCGGCGGCGTGGCAGGCCGAGAGGAGCGCGCGCACGCCCGCGGCGTGGCGCGGCTCGGTGGTGCGGATGAAGTCGTCGACCCGCACCGAGAGCCGCTCCCACGCCGCGGCGTACAGCGGTGCGACGCCGTCGACGAAGGCCTGGGGCGTCACGCCCTCGGCCTCGGCGGCCCGCTGGATCTTGAGCCCGTGCTCGTCGGTGCCGGTGAGCAGGTGCGCCTCCTCGCCGAGCAGTCGGTGCCAGCGGCAGACCGCGTCGGCGACGACCGTCGTGTAGGCGTGGCCGAGGTGGGGTCGCGCGTTGACGTAGTAGATCGGCGTGGTCGCGCGGTACGCGCGCGGGGGCGTCGGGGCGGCCGTCACCGCGCGAATCCTACGCGCGTACGCTGAGCGAAATGCCGTACGAGTTCGACGACGCGATCGCGCACGCGGACCTCGGCGCGGGTCGGTACGCGGCGCGCGTGCACGACGGCTGGGACATCCGCGGCAACGCCAACGGCGGCTACCTCTCGGCACTCGTCGGTCACGCGATGCGCGCCGCATCCGGTCGGCGCGACCCGATCGCGCTCGCGCTGACGTTCCTGTCGCCGGCGGCGCCGTCGGAGGTCGAGATCGCGACGACGGTGGTGAAGCGCGGCCGCTCCTACACCACCGTCACCGCGGCGATGACCGCGGGCGGGCGCGAGATCGTGCGCGCGCTCGGCACCTTCGGCGAGGCGCCCGACGCGCCCGAGGCCGAGTGGCGCTCTGTCGCGCCGCCCGAGCTCTCGGACTTCGAGGCGAGCCCGCGCCGCGCACCCGGCACCGAGGGCTTCCCGATGCCGCTCATGGAGCGCGTCGTCGTGCGCATCCACCCCGACGACGTGGGCTTCGTGAAGCGTCGACCGACCGGCACGGCGCTCGTGCGGGGATGGTTCGCCTTCCGCGACGGCCGAGACGTCGACACGATGGCGTTGCTGCTCGCCTGCGACGTGTTCCCGCCCACGGTGTTCAATCTCCCGGGGGCCAGCGGCTGGGTGCCGACGATCCAGCTCACCACGTACGTCCGCGCGGTGCCCGCGCCCGGCCCGCTGCGCTGCACGTTCCGCTCGCACGCGGTGCAGGGCGGCACGTTCGAGGAGGACGGCGAGGTCTGGGACTCCCGCGGCGTGCTCGTCGCGCAGTCGCGTCAGCTCGCGCTGTCGCCGAGCCGCAACGCGAGCTCGTAGACCCGTCGGCGCGGCGCGCCGAGCCGCGCCGCCACCCGCGCGGCCGCGTCCTTGCGGCTCGCGCCGCCGCGCAGCTCCGCCCGCAGCGCCTCGACGAGCTCGGCCTCGGTCGCGGGCTCGGGCGGTCGCGCCGGCTCGAGCACGAGCACGTACTCGCCGCGCGGCGGGCGCGCCGCGACGTGCCCGACGGCCCCGTGGAGCGTCCCGCGCCAGACCTCCTCGTGGAGCTTGGTGAGCTCGCGGGCGATCGCGACGCGCCGGGACGGTCCGCAGGCGAGCGCGAGGTCGGCGAGGGTGCGCTCGAGGCGGTGCGGCGCCTCGTAGACGACGACGGTGCGCCGCTCGGTGGCGAGCTCGGCCAGGCGCTCCGCGCGGTCGGCCCCGGCGCGGGGGAGGAAGCCCTCGAAGGCGAAGCGCCGCGTCGGGAGCCCGCTCACCACGAGCGCCATCACGGCGGCGGCCGGGCCCGGCACGGCGCTCACGCGCGCGCCGGCGCCGACCGCGGCGGCCACCACGCGCTCGCCCGGGTCGCTGAGGCCCGGCGTGCCCGCGTCGGTCACGAGCGCCACGTCGGCGCCCGACTCGAGCAGCCGCACGACCTCGCCGCAGGCCTCGGCCTCGGTGTGCTCGTTGACCACGATGAGCCGTCGGCCCTGGATCCCGGCGTGTGCGAGCAAGCGCCCCGAGTGGCGCGTGTCCTCGCAGCACACCGCGGCGGCGCCGGCGAGCGCCTCCACGGCGCGGGGCGGGAGGTCGCCGAGGTTGCCGATCGGCGTGGCGACGAGCACGAGCGTGCCGGTCGCGGCGCCGCCGCTCACCCGCGCACCTCGACGCGCACACCGGTGCGCAGGCCCCACCGCTCGAAGGATCCGGCCGCGGCCTCGACGACGCGCACCGCGCGCGGCACGGGCAGCGCCACGCGCCACGGCGCGAGGCGCTGCACCTTGATCACCGCGCCGTCGCCGTCGAGGTAGGCCACGTCGAGCGTGCACCGCACGCCGACCGAGTGCACCCAGCGGCAGGGCTCGAGCACGAGCGGTACGGGCACCTCGCGCGCGCCGACGAGCCCGCGGCGCCGGGCCGCGCGGGTCGCCGTCACGCTCGCGCTCGCGAGCACCCGCCCGTCGCTCACCAGCCAGGCGTCGCGGAGCGGTGCGCGGGCCACGTCGGCTACACGTTGAAGCGGATCTCGAGCACGTCGCCGTCGGCGACGAGGTAGTCCTTGCCCTCGACGCGGACCTTGCCGAGCTCGCGGGCGCGCGTCCAGGAGCCGATGGCGAGGAGCTCCTCGCAGCCGATGACGTCGGCGCGGATGAAGCCCCGCTGCAGGTCGGTGTGGATGCGGCCCGCGCACTCGGGCGCGGTCGAGCCGGCGCGGAAGGTCCAGGCGCGCGACTCCTTGTCGCCCGTGGTCAGGAACGTGCGCAGCCCGAGCAGGTGGTAGGCGGAGCGCACGAGGCGGGGGAGCGCACCCTCGCCCAGCCCGAGCGCCTCCAGCATCTCCGCGCGGTCGCCGGGGGCGAGCTGGGCGGCCTCGGCCTCCAGCTGCACGCTCATGCCGAGCACCTCCACCTCGCGCTCGCTCGCGGATCCGGGCGGCGCGAGCTCGGCCTGCACGCGGGCCACCTGCGCGGGGATGCCGGCGAGGTCGTCCTCGGCGACGTTGACCACCGCGAGCACGCGGCGCGTGGTGAGGAGGAAGTGCGGCGCGAGCACGGCGCGGTCGTCGTCGGAGATGCCCGCGCGGTAGAGGGGCCGACCGGCGCCGAGGTGCGCCTGCGCGCGCTCGAGGGCGGCGGCCTCCTCCGCGACGGCGGCGTCGCCCTTGCCGAGCCGGGCGGCCTTCTGCACGCGCGAGAGGCGCGCCTCCACCGTCTCGAGGTCGGCGAGCGCGAGCTCCAGCTCCACGACGCGCAGGTGCTCGAGCGGGTCGCTGGGGCCGGGGATGTCGTCGTCGGCGAAGGCGCGCAGGACGAAGACGATCGCGTCGACCTCGCGGATGTTGGCGAGGAACTTGTTGCCGAGGCCCTCGCCCTTGCTCGCGCCCTCGACCAGGCCGCCGATGTCGACGACCTCGACCGTCGCGGGCACGACCTTGGCGCTCGACGACATCGCGGCGAGCGCGTCGAGGCGCGGGTCGGGCACGCGCGCGACCCCGATGTTGGGGTCCTTGGTTGCGAAGGGGTACGGGGCCGCGAGCGCGTGCGAGCCCGTGAGCGCGTTGTAGAGGGAGGACTTCCCCGCGTTGGGCAGTCCGACGAAGCCGAACCGCTCCATACGAGCCTCCGACCCTACCCACGTGCGCTCGCGCGCGCGGCTCGCGTGCGCGCATCGACCCGGGTCGCGCGGCGCTCGGTCGGGGAATCCGGGCGGTCAATTGTTACTATCTGGATAGGAGAAATTCCCCCCGCGCGGAGCCCCATGACGACCTTCGATCTCGACCTCTCCAAGTACAAGCTCGGCTGGAGCGACGAGGTCGAGTACGCCTTCACGCCCGAGAAGGGCCTCCACGAGGGGGTCGTCGAGCAGATCTCGTGGTGGAAGGGCGAGCCCGAGTGGATGCGGCGGATGCGCCTCGCGTCGCTGCGGACCTTCGAACGCAAGCCGATGGCCCCGTGGTTCGCCGTCAACATGCCGGAGATCGACTTCCAGGACATCTACTACTACCTGCGCCCCGCCACCGAGCAGGTGAGCGAGTGGGACGACCTGCCCGAGCAGATGAAGCTGACGTACGAGAAGCTCGGCATCCCCGAGGCCGAGCGCAAGTACCTCGCGGGCGTGACCGCCCAGTACGAGAGCGAGGTCGTCTTCCACCGCAACCGCGAGGACCTCGAGCGCCAGGGGATCCTCTTCTGCGACATGGACACCGCACTGCGCGAGTACCCCGAGCTCGTCAAGCGGTACTTCGGCACGGTCATCCCGCCGGGGGACAACAAGTTCGCCGCGCTCAACACGAGCGTGTGGTCGGGCGGCTCCTTCATCTACGTGCCGCCGGGCGTCGAGTGCGAGATGCCGCTCCAGGCGTACTTCCGCATCAACAGCGAGAACGCCGGGCAGTTCGAGCGGACCCTCATCATCGCCGACGAGGGCTCCAAGGTGCACTACATCGAGGGCTGTTCGGCGCCGGTGTACACCAACGACTCGCTCCACTCCGCCGTCGTCGAGATCGTGGTCAAGCCCTCGGCGCACGTCACCTACACCACGATCCAGAACTGGTCGCCCAACGTGTACAACCTCGTGACCAAGCGCGCGCGGGTCGAGGCCGAGGGCCACATGGAGTGGGTCGACGGCAACATCGGGTCCAAGCTCACGATGAAGTACCCGAGCGTCTACCTCGTCGGGCCCAAGGCGACGGGCGAGGTGCTCTCGGTGGCCTACGCCGGCGCGGGCCAGCACCAGGACGCGGGGGCCAAGATGGTCCACGCCGCGCCCGAGACCTCGAGCAAGATCGTCTCCAAGTCCATCAGCAAGGACGGCGGCGTCACGACGTACCGCGGCCTCGTGCGCGTCGAGGAGGACGCCCGGGGCTGCCGCAGCCACGTGCAGTGCGACGCGCTCATCCTCGACGAGACGAGCGAGAGCCGCACCCTGCCCTACATGGAGGTGGGCGAGCAGGACGCCGAGATCGGCCACGAGGCGACGGTGTCCAAGATCGCGGACGAGCAGCTCTTCTACCTCCAGAGCCGCGGCCTCACGGCCGAGCAGGCGATGGGCATGATCGTCAACGGCTTCATCGAGCCGGTGACCCGCACGCTCCCGATGGAGTACGCGGTCGAGTGGAGCCGCCTCATCGAGCTCCAGATGGAGGGCTCGGTCGGCTGACCGTCATGCGCACGGACTGCCGCCACTTCGAGAGCCGCACGTACGCCACGGGCGACGCGGTGCGCTCGTGCAAGCTCGGGCTCGCGCCCGAGGCGCCGTGGCGCTGTCCCGCGGGGTGCGCGTCGTTCGCGCCGCGCGGCGTCGACGTCGGATGGGCGCACGACGCGGTGGCGACGCCGGCCGCGCCGCCGCCCGCGGGCCTCGACGACGGCTCGGCGGCCGCGCTGCTCGGCGAGGTGCGCGACCTGCTGGACGGCGTCGCGCCGCACGTGATGCTCGAGCTCGACGAGGAGCGTCGCGGGTCGAAGCGCCGCGGGTCCAAGGGCCGCCGCAAGGGCAAGAAGCGGGGCGGCGCGTGACGCGCGCGGGATCGGCGCTCGCGTCGTTGCCGCCCCTCCCGACGGCCGAGGAGGAGCTCTGGCGCTACAGCCGCATCGGCGAGCTGCACCTCGGCGACTTCGCGCCCGCCGGCCACGAGTCCACCGTCGCGTCGGGCGGGGCGCACGTCGCGCGGCGGGCGCCGGCCGGTGGCGGATCGCCGGACGACGCGTTCGAGGCGCTGAGCGCCGACGCGGACGAGGAGCTCGTCGTCGCCACGCGCCGCGGCGAGGTCGTCGCGGATCCGATCCTCATCGAGCACCGCGTCGCGGCGTCCGGCGTGCTCGTGCGGCCGCGACTCGTGGTCGAGGCGGGGGAGGACAGCGAGGTCACGATCCTCGAGCGCTTCTCGTCGCCCGACGACGTGCGGGCCCTCGCGCTGCCGTCGGTGGACGTCCGCGCGGCGGCGGCCGCACGCATCACCTACGTGTCGATCAACGAGTGGGGCCGCGGCACCTGGCAGATCGGATCCCAGCGTGCGGAGGGCGACCGCGACTCGACGCTGCGGCTCGCCACGGTGGCGCTCGGCGGCGACTACGCGCGCATGCGCGCCGTGGTGCGGCTCGTCGGGCGCGGCGCGAGCGCCCGGCAGGTCGCGCTGTACTTCGCCGATGGGACGCAGATGCACGACTTCCGCACGATGCAGGACCACGTGGCGCCGCGCACCCGCAGCGACCTGCTGTTCAAGGGCGCAGTGGCGGGCACCGCGCGCAGCGTCTACACGGGGCTCATCAAGATCCGCGACGAGGCCGACAAGGCCGAGGCCTTCCAGACCAACCGCACGCTCACGCTGTCGCACGGGGCATGGGCCGAGAGCGTGCCCAACCTCGAGATCGAGACCAACGACGTGAAGTGTTCGCACGCGAGCGCCGTCGGCCCGATCGACGCGGAGCAGCGCTACTACCTCGAGTCCCGCGGCATCCCGCCCGAGGTGGCGGACCGGCTCGTGGTGCTCGGATTCTTCCGCGACGTGCTCGACGGCCTGCCGCGACACGCGGTCGTCGAGGCCGCGCTCGCGCGCGTGCGGGCCAAGGTCGGCGCCTCGGGCGCCGGCCCGGTGGGCGCGGTCGGTGCGTCCGGCGCCGGCCCGGTGGGCGCGGTCGGCGCCGGCCCGGCGGCAGCCGGAGGCCCCGCGTGACCGCCGTGCGCGCATGCCGCCTCGCGGACCTCGCCGAGGCCGTCCCCCTGCGGGTCGTGGTCGGCGCGACCGCCGTCGCCGTCGTGCGGCTCGGCGACCGGGTGCACGCGATCGGCGACCGCTGCAGCCACGCCAACGTCTCGCTCGCCGAGGGCGAGGTCGACGTCGCGGCGTGCGCGCTCGTGTGCCCGCGGCACGGGAGTGCGTTCGACCTCGTGACGGGCGCGCCGTCCACGCTGCCGGCGACGCGCCCCGTGCCGGTCTTCGCCGTCGAGGTGCGCGACGGCGACGTCTACGTCGCCGCGCCCCCCACCCCGCCCGGCGGCCCCCGATGAGCGCGCTCGAGATCCGCGACCTGCGCGTGCGCGTCGGCGGGACGGAGATCATCTCCGGCCTCTCCCTCACGGTGCGCTCCGGCGAGGTGCACGCGGTCATGGGCCCCAACGGCGCGGGCAAGTCCACCCTCTCGGCCGCGCTGATGGGCAAGCACGGCTACGAGGTGACGGGCGGGTCGGTGACGCTCGACGGTGCCGACCTCCTCGTGCTCCCCACGTGGCGCCGCGCGCTCGCGGGCCTGCACCTCGTGATGCAGTACCCGTCCGAGGTGCCGGGGGTGATGCTCGACGACGCGATGGCCGAGGCGCTCGCTGCCCGCGCCGCGCTCCCCGCGCCCTCCGCGCTCGCCACGCTCCCCGCGCCCTCCGCCCTCGCCGCCCGCATCGACGCCGAGGCGGCCCGCATCGGCCTCGATCCCGCGCTCGTGCACCGCGCGATCAACGTCGACTTCTCGGGCGGCGAGAAGAAGCGCAACGAGACGCTCCAGCTCGCGCTCCTCGCCCCCCGCATCGCCGTGCTCGACGAGCTCGACTCGGGGCTCGACATCGACGCGCTGCGCGACTGCGCCCGCCGCGTGGAGGACGCGACGAGCGAGCAGGGGCTCGGCGTGCTCGTCATCACGCACTACAGCCGGCTCTTCGCGGAGCTGCGCCCGGACTTCGTCCACGTCCTGGTCGACGGACGGATCGTCGAGTCGGG